>DBEWRE010000017.1:0-10677 GCA_048207125.1 Collinsella sp. | reverse complement strand
CCGCGGGCCCGGCCGGCCCGCCCGCGGGGCTGGGGGCCGCGGCCATCGTCTGGCGTCAGCCTGGAGCGATACCGCACCGAAAAAGCTGGTCGGGCTTGTCGATGCGGTATCCAAGAAGGGAGGCGTTGGAGCCTTATGCCTCGGCGGGATCCTTGTAGAGGATGTAGGAGAGGATGAAGGCGACTGCGGCGGTGGCGACGAACATGATGATGTACTGCAGCGGCTGATTGAGGCACAGCAGGATGCCGAAGATGCCGGTGACGCCCGTGCCGGTGGCGCCAAGATGCGTGATCGAGCAGATGAACGCTCCCACGGCGGCGCCGACGCACCCGGCGACGAAGGGCTTGACGAAGCGGAGGTTCACGCCGAAGATGGCGGGCTCGGTGATGCCCATGAAGGCGGACAGGGCGGAAGGCGCGGCGAGGCCCTTGATCTTGGCGCTCTTGGTCTTGAGGGCGACCGCGAGGCAGGCTCCACCCTGACCGATGTTGGCTGCGCTGGCGATGGGCAGCCAGTAGGTGACGCCGTACTGGGCGAGCTGTCCCAGGTCGATGGCGGTGTACATCTGATGCAGGCCGGTTACGACGGTGGGGGCGTACAGTCCGCCGATGATGGCGGAGCCGATGCCCAGCGGCAGGGTGAGCAGGAACTGGATGCCGCCCAGGATGGCGTTCTCAAGGTAGACGAAGATGGGGCCGACGGCGGCGATGGTGATGAACGCGGTGACGAAGACGGAGACCAGCGGGGTCACGAAGAGGTCGAACATATCCGGCACGTGCTTGTGCAGCCACTTCTCCAGAACGGAGAGGATGAAGCATGCGATCACGATGGGAATGACGTGGCCTTGGTAGCCGATGAGCTCGATATTGTAGAGGCCGAAGATGGACAGGTAGTTGCTAACGCCCTCGGAAGCGACGGTGTAGGCGTTTTGCAGGCTGGGGTTGATGAGAATCGCGCCCATGACCGCGCCCAGGTAGGGATTGGCGCCAAACGCTTTGGCGGCCGAGAAGCCGATGAGGATCTGCAGGAAGGTAAATGCGGTGTTAGAGACCAGGTCGGCGATGACGTAGAGCGAGCTGGAGGTGTCGATGGAAAGGTAGCCGTTGGCATTCATGAAGGACAGGGCGCTCATGATGCCCAGCAGCAGGCCGGACGCGACGATTGCCGGAATGATGGGGACAAAGATATCGCCCAGCAGCTTGATGGCGCGCATGAAGGGGTTTTGGCGCTCCGCCACGGCCTCTTTGGCCTCTTCCTTGGTGGCTTCCTTGATGTTGCCCAGCTTGATGAACTCGTCATAGACCTTGTTGACGGTACCGGTGCCGTAGATGACCTGCAGCTGGCCGGCTGCTTGGAAGTTGCCCTTGGCTCCTTCCGCGTTGTCGACGGCCTGCTGGTTCACCTTCGCGTCATCGGCGATGACCAGGCGAAGGCGGGTTGCGCAGTGGGCGGCGGAGACTACGTTGTCCGCCCCGCCCACGGCATCGAGGATCTGCTGCGCGGCGAGTCTGTGATCGAGTGCCATAGTGCGTTCCTTCCCGTTTTGTTCGGTGCGCGTGCAATGTGGAACCTGGTTTCATTGTAGAAGAGAAATTAGCCTCATTGACCTTTAAATATCAAGGTCAATAGCTGTGTGTTCGTTCTCATATGAAATCGTTCCCACATCGGTATAAATACACCGAGGGCGCGCGGTTGCCAATGAGTTTATGGACAAATTGCCGCCAGCGGTAGAAAGTGTCCGGCGAATGGTTTTGCGCGGGCAAGTTTTGATGGATTGAGCTGGAATTACGAAGGCGACGCGCCTTCGGGGCCGCTCGGCTCATCTGGTCAAAAGTCCAGAGGCAGCGCTTGCGCGTGATGTTGGAGCACGAATCTTACGGATAGGTGCATCGATATTGGACTGCGCTTTGTATACCAAGCTGATGGTTAATCATCTGCCAGCGCGCTTGATCGTCACGGATGCCCAGCTACTTGGTAAAACTTGGAAACGATGCGATTATCCGTAAGATCTGCATGAGGATGTCCCGTTAAGCCGATGGGACCGCGTTGCTTCGGCTGGTAGGGAACGGTCGGCGAGAAGGGTTGGGCTCCGCGATATGGGTTGGTGACATATCGCGGAGCCGCTTATAAGAAAAATGCTGTTATCTTGCGAAAAACACGGTAGAAATAGCCGACTGCCTCGTCGACGCGCTTGCCTAGCGTGTTGACTTGCGTTCCACCAGGTCGAAGCCCATCTTGACCTCGCGCACGGCGCCGGCTTCCTTGTTCATGAAGCCCAACAGCATCTTTGCGGCCTCGGCGCCGGTCGATTTGTAGTGGTGGTGGATGGTGGTGAGCGGAGGCTCGACGATCTGCGACAGGTCCCCGTCGCCTATGCCGGTGACCTGGATGTCGCCGGGTACGGAGATGCCCCGCTCGCGAAGGCAGGTGAGAGCCCCGCACGCTATGGTGTCGGTCGCGCAGACTATGGCGTCGATCGCGGGGTCGGCGTCAAGCAGCTGCTCCGTGCAATCATAGCCCGCCTCGATGCTGAAGTCCCCTACGGCGATGTGGTCGAGCGGCACCTCAATGCCGGCTTGCTCGCATGCCGCTAAAAAGCCTTCGCGACGCATCTGGCCGGCGGAGACGTCGCTTTCATCCACGCCTATGTAGGCGGGGTTCGAGCTGGTTTTCAGCACATGCCGGGTGATGGTGCGAACCGCGCCCAGATCATCTTGGTAGACGCAGGGGCGGTCGGAGGTAATCTGGTCCACTATGACCAGGGGCACGCGAAGGGCGTCCATGGCGCGGTGGTGCTCGTGGTCGAACATGGTGGCGACAAGAATGGCGCCGTCCACCTGGTTGGACTGCTGAAACAGCTTGAGAAACTCGACCTCGCGTGCGGAGTCGTTCGCGGTATTGGCCAAAAGCACCTGGTAGCCTGCCTCGTTAAGCACCTGGGAGATGCCGGCGACGATGCGGCTTATAGAGGTGGAGTTGATTTTGGGGATGATGACGCCCACCACGTTGGTCTTGCCGGTGCGCAGGGTCTTAGCCTGCTGCGAGGGGGCGTAGCCGGTCTTCTCGATGACCTTCGCAATGATCTCGCGCTTCTCTTGGGATACGTATCCGTTATTGAAATACCTCGATACGGTGGCACGAGACACGCCTGCCATCTGGGCAATCTGGTTGATGTCCATATGTTGGTCTCCCTTCTGGTAAGGCAGTCTAGCGTAATGGGGCGCGCGGGCGCACGGGTTTTCTGTTATACGGCGAGGCGCGGATTGCCCAACGTGATCGCCGGGTCTCTTTGAAGCTATTGCGCTATGGCATGTCGGGGTGCTGAGGGGTGCTCGAGTCGGCGCCGAAGAATAAGCAGATGCTCGACCGGGGTGTGTCATTTTGTTACGCATGGTGTCCGGTTCTGTGCTTTGCTGAGATACTTGCATGTATTTGTGAAATGAAAGCGAGAGACAACGGGTCTAAAAGGCGGTGGCATGGTGGATACGCGGATGGGCGATAAGCGCTGCGGCGGGTTCGTGCCGGATGAGGTCGAGCATATGGCGCTCGCCTTAGAGCGCGAGGGCAGGTTCGGTCTTACCCGCGGCTTCATACAGCATGGCGACGTGAGCGTGCACGAGCACGTGCGGTCGGTCGCACGGGCAAGTTCGTCTATCGCTCGGGCTTTGGAGCGTGCCGGCATGCGGATCGACCGTCGCTCCCTTATTCGCGGCGCGCTGCTGCACGACTATTTCCTGTACGACTGGCACGATCCCGACCCCTCCCATCGCCTGCACGGGTTCACGCATCCCGCCGCAGCCCTGGCGCGCGCCGAGGAGGATTTCGAGTTGACGGATCGCGAGCGAAACATCATTTCCCGCCATATGTTCCCCTTGGTTCCCGTTCCGCCCACATGTCGAGAGGCGTGGATTGTCTGCATGGCGGATAAATGGTGCGCCCTGTGCGAGACGGTGGCGGCGCGCCTTCCCGCAAGGGGTTCGAACCGCTCGGATTTAAGGGCGGATGAGGACGATATTCGGTAGCGTGTAAGGAGAGTCGCGAGTTGTTCGCTGAGTTTGTTGCAACCGGGGCGCCGATATCGGCGCTGTTCATCTCATTTCTGGTCTATTCGTTTGCGGGATGGCTGTACGAATCGACCATCTGCGCTCTGGCTAACTACGGCCACTTTGCCAACAGCGGCTTTCTGCTGGGCCCGTGCTGCCCCATCTACGGCGCCGGAGCGCTGGCGTGCTGGTTCCTGCTGCGTGGCATCCCCGATATCGCGGTGCAGTTCGCGGCGGCGGCGCTGGTGTGCAGCGTGCTGGAATACAGCGTGGGCGCCTTGTTGGAGCATCTAACCGGAGCGCGCTTCTGGGATTACTCCAAATTCCCCTTCAACATCGATGGCAGGGTGTGCCTGTACGGAGCCATGCTGTTCGGCGCGGGCGCCGTCGTGATCTGCAGGGTCGCGGAGCCCTCGCTTCTTGCGGCGCTGCAAGGGGTTCCGCGAGGGGCGCTCGCTGCGGTCGCGGTCGCATGCGCGGGAATCCTCGCGCTCGATACGGTCTTTACCCTGGCAAGCTGGCGGCAGCTATCTCAAAAACTGGAGCTGCTGAGAGACGAGATGGCGGATAAGATCAACGAATCGCTCAAGGATGCATCGGACTCGCTGATGGATAAGGTTCCGGAGGCCGCGTTGGATTCCGCCGCCGAGGCAAAGGCGCGCAGCAGGGCGATCAATGCCTGGCTCGCGGAGATGTCCGACGGCGTCTTCGAGGCGATGCGCGACAAGATCGAGATCCCCCTGTTCATCGCGGAGGGGGAGAACGGCATCCGTCTGGCCGTCCATCGCGCGCGCAGCGCCGCCCAACGCGTCGGGAAGGCTGCCCCGGTGAAGCTCAAGACCATGATGACTCGCCGCGAACTGCGCTTCTTCAACGCGTTTCCCGAGATCAAGTTGAAGTCGTATGAGGGCGTCATCCGCGCGACCAACCTCAAGGAGCGGGCCGCGCGAGATGTTCTATAGAAAGTAGGGCGCGGGGCCGCGGCGAGTTCGAGGCGCGCTCGCCGCGGCGTGCGGGGCGGATGCCGGCTACAGGCTAAGCATGCCCGCGATATCGGCCAGGATGCCATCGATCGACATGCCGTGACGGGCGAGGAGCTCTTGAGGGTCGTAGCGGTCGGGGAATCCCTGCGCCTTGGAGACGCCGTAGCTCTTCATGCGCATGGCGCTCGCCGCCGCGCTGGAGACCACCTGCTGCCCCCAGCCTCCCTCGAGGATACCGTCCTCGAGCGTGATGAGCGTTTGGTGTGAGGTGGAGATGAGTTCCAGGGCGCGCGCATCGACGGCGCTTGCGATGCGGGGGTTGATGACGGTGGGGGAGAAGCCAAGCTCGTCCAGCACAGCGTCTGCGATCTTCTCGGCGAAAGGCAGGAAATCGCCCAGGCCCAGAATCGCGAGGCGCTCTCCCTTGCGCACGGTCTGATAGGCCGGATGGCTCCAGTCGATGGCAGCCGCGGGAGCCAGGTCCGGGCGCGAGATCACGCCGGTGCCGGGCACGCGGATGAGGACGGGCAGGGCCCGCTGGCTGATGGCCCAGTCGAGCATGGAGAGGTATTCCTCTTGGCAGCACGGAGCCAGGACGACAAGGTTGGGCAGGTTGCTAAGCATGGAGAGGTCGAAGAAGCTCAGATGCGTCTCCGCCGTGGTGCCAAAGACGGATGCACCGAAGTCCAAAATGGTGACGGGGGCGCTGTTGAGGCAGACGTCGTGCCATAGCTGGTCGTAAGCGCGTTGCAAAAAGACGCCGTACACGCCGAAGACGGGCGACGATCCCGCCGCCGCCAGGGCTGCGGAGCAGGTGACGGCATGCTCTTCGGCGATGCCCACGTCGACGAACTGGCGGCCCGCCTGCGAACGGCGCTGCGGGTTGAATCCCATGATGTAGGGGGTTCCGGCGCTAAGCGCCACCACGCGGGGGTCGCGGTTGATTGCCTCTGTAAGGAACTCGCCTGTGACCTGAGCGTATGTTGCGCCCGAACCGTGGGCGCCCGTGGGGGCGGAGGCGTCGAGGGGGAAGGGCCCCACGTGGTGCCATGCCTCGGGATCGTCCTCGGCCGGCTGGAAGCCCGCGCCCTTCTTGGTATGGACATGCAGGACCACCGGGCGGTCGGCATCGCGGACCTCTTCCAGTGCGTGGACGAGTTCGAGCACGTCGTTGCCCTGCTCGAGATAGCGGTATTCGAGTCCCAGTGCGCGGAAGGGGTTGCGGGGCGAGGTTCCGCTGGTCGCGCGAAGCTCTGCCATGCAGCGGTAGAGCCCGCCGTGGTTCTCCGCGATCGATTGGTCGTTGTCGTTGATGACGATGACGAGGCCGCTTCCAAGCTCTCCCGCCGCATCGAGTCCCTCGAAGGCGAGGCCTCCGGAAAGCGCGCCGTCGCCTATGACGGCTACCACGCGGTAGTCCTCGTCCGCAAGGTCGCGAGCCATGGCAAGGCCGCAGGCAAGGCTGACGGACGTCGAGGTGTGACCCATAGAGAACAGGTCGTAGGCGGATTCACGCGGGTTGGCGAAGCCGGATACCTCGCTTGCGCGCGCGGGGTCCGTGAACGCGCCGGAGCGGCCGGTGAGCATCTTGTGGGCGTAGGTTTGATGCGAGACGTCGAAGACGATCTTATCTACCGGAGCGTTGAAGACGCGGTGCAGCGCCACCGTGAGCTCGATGGTCGCCAGGTTGGGGGCGACGTGGCCGCCTTCGCGGGCGCAGTATGCAAGGATGGACTGGCGCAGCTCGGAGCACAGCTCGACGAGTTGGGCGTCATCCAGGCTATGGACGTCTGCGGGTGATGCTATGCGGTCCAGAATCATACGCTGCTTATCGCTCCAAGCTCCTAGGGTGGGCGGCCGTCGTATGGGCGCGGTCGCGTGCGGCCGGTCCCGCGGACGTCCGCGGTGGGGATGATAAGTTTCTCATACGCCTGTACCCAAGATGCGACGAAAGCGCGCGAGATTGCGCTGAGACAAATTCACTCCACACTCAAATGTAGCCGTATGATGAGCTGGTTGCAACGTATGCTCGCCGACAGGCGCATACCCATGGCTGCCGCGAGCTTGGAGGCGGTGGCGAGGCCCAGGCCCGCCCCCTTCTTTCCGCGCGAGGCATCTGCCTGGTAAAAACGCTCGAATAGGCGGTCCGGGTCGATGTCGGCGGGATCTTGGAGCGCGTTGGCTATATCTAGCACGGGGCGCCCGTCTTGGGTGTGCTGGGTGAGCGAGGGGGCGTCCGCTCCGTAGCGTAGCGCGTTGGTGACGAGGTTTTCCAGGATGCGGTCCAGGGCGTCCTCGTCCGCTTGCACCAACATGCCCTGGTTCTCGAAGGCGAGCGCGGGCTCCCATCCCCGGGCCTCGAAATCCGGATAGTGGGCGAGCAGGACGCGCTCGACCATGGGCCGCAGGGCGATGGGCCGCGGGCTGAGCGCGAGGTCGGGGTCGCTTGCCTTGGTGTAGAGGAACAGCTGGTCAAGTAGGGCGATGGTGCTGTCGATGCGCTCCGTCGCCGCGGCGAGGTGCTGCTGGCGCACCGTGGGAGATTCCTCGTCCTGCGCGAGCTGCAGATAGCCCTTCGCGCCCATGAGCGGCGTGCGGATATCGTGCGAGAGGGCCGAAAGGTCGCGTTGGAACTCCTGCGTGTGGCGTTGGGCGGCGATGCGCTCCTCCATATTCCGGTCGAGCTCGGCGTTGACTGCCGCGGCGAGATCCTGAAGCGCCGGCGCGGCGGCCTGCACCGTGAGGCGCGCGTTGCTGCGGGGCTGGCGCTCGCGAATGAATTGCGCCATGCGGCGCAGCTCCATGGCGTAGGTGGCGCCGGCGGCAAGGGCGCCTAGGGCTGTGCCTAGAAGCAGCATGCATATGGCGAAGAAGGTGGAATCCATGGCGGAGCCTCCTTGTGGCGGTGCGGGATAGGGCGGGGGCGGGCGCGTGCGAGGGCGCGCGGCGGTGCTGCGACGGGTGCGAGAGCGGGCGTCGATGCTCGCGAGACGCGTTGACGCGGGGCTGGCGAAGCGGCTAGTACTCGCGCTTGGGGCCCTTGGTGAGGATGACGGCGATGGAGAGCAGGGCGGCTATGCTAAATCCCAGCAGCGCCTGGGTAGTGAAGCCGCCGGGCAGCGCGAGGCCCGGGGTGGTGGCGGGCTCGAAGAGCACGTGCGATCCCAGGGCGAGCCTGCTGATGAGGTTGGTGGGCAAAAGCTCTGCAAACGAGCCCGCAGCGGCGTACATGGAGGAGGCGCCCAGCTTGAACTCCGAAAAGACCCGGCAGAGTTCTGCGAAGATCTCGAAAAAGCCCGAGATGGCGCCGGCGCCCACGAAGATGATGGCGGCGTAGACGACGCCCGTGTGGCGGACGAGGACGGCGAAGGCGAGCGTCGCAAGCGAGAGGGTCCACAGGCCGAGCCAGGAAAGCGCGAGCCAGGCGAGGAGATGCAAGGGGTTCTCGTCCAAAGACAGGTGGAAGCCCAGGATCGCGGCGAAGGCCGTGGCGATAAGGCAGCCGGCGATGAGGGCCAGCGCCGTCCAGATACCGTTGAAGACGATCTTCTCGAGGAAGTAGATTTTTCGTCCGCCGCCCTGCATGAGGGTTTTAGCGAAGCCATCGCGGAAATCCGCGCAGGTAACGAAGACGACGCCGAGCATGGTGATGATGTTGAGGACGGCGCCGTCGAGCAGGATGGAGCCGAGGAAGGCGGAGGGCTGGGTGAGGGCGAGGCTGAGCTCCCCGGCAAGTTCGGTGACGTCTTGGGCGGTGACGAGGCCGGAGCTTGTGGTTGCCTGCGAGAGCATGAAGGCGGTAAAGGAGAGCGAGCCTCCGATGATGACGACCAGCGCTATGGAGCAACCGAGGAATTCGCCGCGCAGGCGATTCGGGTTGAGGATGCGGTAGAGGTCGGATTTGAGAAGGCCGAGCATGATGGGACCTTTCGAAGCGGCGGGCGGGTCTTTGGGGCTGGCGCGGAGATTGGCACGGCGGCGGGGATGTCGGCCTAGTCGCGCGCGGGCGCGCCCATAAGCTCGACGAAGTAGTCCTCGATGTCGCGTTCCGTGACGGAGAGCTCGAGTACCACCTGGTCGGCGTCGTGGAGGATGCGGGAGATATGCTCGACGGCCTGCGCGGCAGCAGGGGCGTCTTTCCCCGCGCCGGTTCCCGCTGCTTGGGCGGAGCCCGCGGTAGCGTCGCCCGTGCCGGTGGCGAGGCTGGGCAGCGAGATGGCGATCGCTTGGTCGGGCAGCGCGCGAAGGCTCGCGCCGGGCAGGCGCTCCTCTAGGATCGCGAGGGTGCGGGAGGGGTCTGCGGTCTTGATGCGCACCGAGCTACCGCAGGACTCGTGGACCTGCGATTCGGTTATCTCGCGGACCAGGGCGCCGTCGCGGACAACGCCGTAGCGGGTCACCATGCGGTTGAGCTGGTCGAGCACGTGGCTGGAGATGAGTATGGTGACGCCGCGTTCGCGATTGAGCTGGACCAGCGCCTGTCGCAGGTCGCGCGTGGCCTGCGGGTCCATGCCGTTGAAGGGCTCGTCCAAAAGCAGGAGGTCCGGCGTGCCCACCAGCGCGAGGGCCAGGCCCAGGCGCTGCTTCATGCCCAGGGAGAACTTCTTAGCGGGCTGATTTCCGGTATCTGCGAGGCCGACCAGCTTGAGCAGGTCGCGGCAATGGTCTTTGGGGTTGATGACGCCGATGGCGAGCGCCTTCATCATGAGGTTGTCGAAGGCGGAATGGGCCTTGAGGACGCCGGGCTCCTCGATGAGGGAGCCAACAAGATGCGTTTGGGCGGAGCCCGCGGAGGCTGCCTTGCCGTGCCCGGGGCGTGAGCCGATTGGTTGGCCGTAGAGTTCGATTTCGCCCCACGTGGGGGAGGCGAGGCCGGCGATCATCTTCATGGTGGTGGACTTGCCGGCTCCGTTGTTGCCGACGAAGCCGTAGATGTCGCCCTCGTGGACGGTCATGTTGAGATGGTCGACGGCGTGCTTCTTGCCGTAGATCTTGGTGAGGTCGTGAGTTTGGATGGCGTACATGGTTACTCCTGGTGACGAGGATGGTTTGAGTATGGCAGGAGGGGCGGCGCCGGATGGCCGGCACGGCGTTTAAGAAAGGCTAAAGATGGGCCGGAGCGGGGCGCGGGCGGATGCATGGCGCCGGCGTCGTGGCGCGGACGGGCGCGTGAGCCCCCGGTCGCGGCGCCTACAGGTCGCGTCGCCTACCGATGCCGATGAAGGCGGCGCTTCCTAAGAGAAGCCAGATGCCGCCGGTGATCGCGCCCCATGCCCAGCCGGGCACGCTGCCGATGAGCGGTAGGGTCGCTGCGGTGTCGAATATGGTGCTCGCGCCGTTAAGGAATGCCTGCAGGACGGAGCTGGGCATCCAGGTGGCGATGGCGGTGAGTGCGGGGGCGATGGGCTGCAGGAAGGAGAACACGCCGCCAGACGAGAAGGCGACGGCGCTGAGCGTGAGCGGGAACAGGCCGCTGATGAGGGCAAACGTGAAGATGTAGATGGGGAGCTTCTTGCGAGCGATCGGTACGGCAATCATGGAGATCACCGTGATGGCCCAAGTTGCGAGCCATGCACCTAGAAGCCAGAGCGCGAGGGCGAGCGGGTCGTCGGGCCCCTGGATGGCGAATCCGTAGGGCATGGTGAGGAAGA
>DBEWRE010000016.1:0-18826 GCA_048207125.1 Collinsella sp. | reverse complement strand
TTCTCGTCCAGAGCCCGCGCGAGGACATCACCCGCGCGTCCTTGGAAAACGAGGGGGTCATCGTGGTCGCCGCCGAGATGGACGCCGCCGTCGACGCCGTCAACACCATCGCTCCGGAGCACCTGGAGCTGCACTGCGAGAACGCCATGGGGCTGCTTGGGTCCATCCGCAACGCGGGCGCCATCTTTGTGGGCGCATGGAGCTCCGAGCCCCTGGGCGATTACGTCGCCGGCCCCAACCACACGCTGCCCACCGGCGGGACCGCCATGTTCTCCAGCCCGCTTTCCGTGGACGATTTCGTGAAGCGGTCCAGTGTGATCTGCTACACCCCTCAGGGCCTGATGAACGACGCCCCCGCCACGCAGGCGATGGCGCGCCGCGAGGGGCTGTGGGCCCATGCGCTTTCCGCCGGCTTGCGCCGTCGCGTGCTGCAGCGGGGTGAGGACAGCGTGAGCGCGGACGCGCTGCGGGGCGAGGACCTCACCGCGGTCGCCTGGCCGGACGACGATGCCGCCGTGGTCGCCGCCGGTGCGGCCCTCGATGCCGTGGCTGCCGCCGCGAACAAGGAGGCGTAGATTTGCCATGGCAGAGCTTTCCGATCGCATGCGTGCGCGCATGCAGCCCCACCTGTCGGGCATCGAGCCCTACGACCCAAATTTCACACCCACGCAGATAAACCTTTCGGCAAACGAGAACACCTATCCGCTGCCTGCCGGCGTGCGCGAGCGGGTGGATGCCGCCCTCGCCGTGACGCAGCTCAACCGCTATCCGGATCCCATGTCGAACGATCTGCGCGACGAGCTAGCCCGGCGACACGGCGTGGCACGTGAGAACATCTGCGTGGGCAACGGCGGCGACGAGCTGCTGTTCAACCTGCTCTTCGCGTTCGGCGGGCGCGGGCGCACAATGCTCACCTGCACCCCGGCGTTCTCCGAGTACCAGTTCTTCGCGGACCTCACCCAGACCAAGGTGCTCGATATACCCCGCGACCCCGCGACCTTTGAGGTGAACGCGGTGCGCGTGCTCGATGCCGCCCCGTCTTGCGACGTCGTGGTGCTGACTTCGCCCAACAATCCAACCGGCAACCTGATCGAGCCCGCGTTTACCCGCGAGGTGTGCCGTGCGTGCCCCGGCCTGGTGCTGGTGGACGAGGCCTACATGGAGTTCGCCGACGCCGACGCTTCGGCCCTGCAATTGCTGGGCGAATGCCCCAACCTAATCGTTCTTCGCACCCTGTCCAAAGCCTTCGGAGCCGCCGGCGTCCGTTGCGGGTACGTGGTCGCGGCATCGGACATCATCGATGCGTTCGCCGCGATCCGCCAGATCTACTCCGTCAATGTGCTCACGCAGGCGGCGGCGCTGGAGCTGGCGGCGCGGCGCGATCGCTTCTCGTCCACCATCTCGTCCATCTGCTCGGAGCGCGACCGCATGTACGCGGCCCTGTCTGCCGACCCGCGTGTGACCGTGTGGCCCAGTGCCGCCAACTTCTTGCTGGTCCGCATGGCGGGCGCCTCCACGGTTCGCCGGCGGCTGCGGGACGAGTTCTCCATCCTTGTCCGAGATTTCAGCGCCGTCGCCGGACTCGAGGGGTGCTTGCGCATCACCGTGGGTACACCACAGGAGAATGACGCCGTGCTCGCGGCGCTTGATTCGCTGTTGCGAGAGGAGTAGCCATGACCATCTACAAGAAGCCCGTCGCCAATCTGGAGAAGCCGCGCGAGGCGTACGTGCACCGCACCACCGGCGAGACGGACATCTCTATCAAGCTCAACCTGGACGGAACCGGAGCCTGCGACATCGCCACCGGCGTGCCGTTCTTCGACCACATGCTCAACGCGTTTGGCCGCCACGGCCAGTTTGACCTTACCGTCAAGGCGACCGGAGACGTCAAGGTGGACGCGCACCACACCGTGGAGGATACCGGCATCGTGTTGGGGCAGGCCTTTGCCCGCGCCCTGCAGGACAAGGCGGGCATCACGCGCTTCGCCGACGTCTGCATTCCCATGGACGAGACCCTGGTGCAGGCTGCCGTGGATATCTCTGGTCGCGGCCAGGCGTACTGTGTCCTGCCCGTTCCCACGCAGCGCGTGGGCTCGTTCGACACGGAGCTGGCGGTTGAGTTCTTCTACGCCTTCGCGCGCGACGCCGGCGTGACGCTGCACGTGCGCGAGCTGGCGGGCGAGAACTCGCACCATATTATCGAGGCCGCGTTCAAGGCGGCGGGGCGTGCCATGCGCTTCGCCTGCGAGCTCGATCCGCGCGTGGTGGGCATCCCCTCGACCAAGGGCTCGCTGTAGGGGGTACATATGGACGCACCTAGAATCGCGGTAGTCGATTACCACAAGGGGAACCTGTCGAGCGTGGTGCGCGGGCTTGCCCGTGCGGGCGCCGCTGCGTACGCTACGGACGATCCCGATGAGATCCGTTCTGCGGACGGCTTGGTCCTGCCCGGCGTGGGGTCGTTTTACGATGCGATCGCGTACATGGGCGAATCCGGCCAGGATCGCGCGGTGGTAGACGCCGTCGAGGATGGTGCGCCCTTTTTGGGAATCTGTCTGGGGCAGCAGCTGCTGCTCGAGCGCGGGGACGAAGGGGTTCCTGCGGGCGATACCGTTTCAGCTACCGTGCCGTCCTCCGATAACGCGGATTGGCGCGGTGACGGTTTGGCTCCCGGCACCGTGTTCGAGGCGGCTGGTAGACGCTGGGTGCGCGGCTTGGGTGTAATTTCCGGCTCGTGCACAAGGCTGGCCGGCGCGCGTCTCAAGGTGCCCCATGTTGGCTGGGATCAGATTCACCTGGTGGGTGCCGATGCATCGGAATCTGCCTGCCCTCTGTTCGCGGACGTGGCGGAGGGCGCTAACGTGTACTTTACGCATAGTTACGCGGCGGACGGGGACATCGATCCGACCGTGGTCGCCGCCCGGACGCATTACACGCGAAGCTTTGCCAGCGCTATCTGGAAGGATCTTGTGTTCGGCTGCCAATTCCATCCGGAGAAATCATCTGCACACGGCCTGCAGGTCCTTTGTAATTTCGCAAATATCGTAGCCATGGCGCGCGACGGGGCGTCCTATGCGGTCGCGGGCCGCGTCGTACAGGGCCTTGTGGCGCGCCAGGCGGGAGACGGAGGCGAGGGGGCATGATTGTCTTTCCCGCGATCGACCTGATCGCCGGCCAGGTGGTGCGACTTGAACGCGGTGACCGCGCGCATATGAAGGTGTACTCGTCCGATCCCGTCGCGGTGGCCGAGCATTTTAAGGAGCAGGGGGCCACATGGCTCCATGTGGTTGATCTTTCCGCCGCGTTGGAAGAGGACGAGGCGGCATGCGAGGCAAATGACCGCGCTATCGAGGCGCTGTGCCGCGTGCCCGGCCTTTCCATCGACGTGGGCGGCGGCGTCCGCTCGTTGGCGCGCATCGATCAGTTGGCGGCATATGGAGCCGAGCGCATCGCTTTGGGCACGGTGCTGGTTCGCGAGCCCGGGTTCGCAGAGGTGGCGGCACGGGGGTTCGGCGAGTTGCTGGTGGCGGACGTCGCGGCGCGTGACGGCCAGGTAAAGGTGAACGGCTGGCGCGAGGGCGCGGGTCGCGGCGTCGAGGACGTGGTGGGCGAGCTGGCCAGCTTGGGCTTCAAGCACCTGGTGTTTACCGACATCGCCCGCGACGGCATGCAGACGGGCATCGACGTGGAGGCATATCGTTGCATCGCCGCGTGCGCGGGGTTCCCGGTGGTGGCCTCCGGCGGCATCTCTGCGCTGGACGATATCCGGGCGCTCGCCGCGGCCGGCGACGATGTGGTCGAGGGCTGTATCACCGGCCGCGCTCTGTACGAGGGCAACTTTACGCTAGCGGATGCGCTGGGCGCCGCTGCCAGCGAAGCGGCGGCAGGCTTGGCGGGCATGACGGGCGACGATGACGCTTGCGCGGCGGCTGGCGGAGCCGGGGCCGTTGGCGGCGCGGGCTCCTCGTCCACGAAAGGCGGATGCGTATGTTGACCAAGCGCGTGATCCCGTGCCTGGACGTAAAAGACGGGCGCGTGGTAAAAGGCATCAACTTTGTGTCCCTGCGCGATGCGGGCGATCCCGTGGAGCTGGCAAGCGCGTATGATCGCGAGGGCGCGGACGAGGTCATCTTCTTGGATATCACCGCGACCAGCGATAACCGTTCGACCACCATCGAGATGGCGTCGCGCGCGGCGGGCGAGCTCGCCATTCCCTACACGGTGGGCGGCGGCTTTAGAGATCTTTTGGGTATGCGCCGCATGGTCGCCGCCGGAGCGGACAAGGTGTCGCTTAATTCGGCGGCGGTAAAGAACCCCGATCTCATCACCCAGGGAGCGGCGGCGTTTGGCAGCCAAGCGGTGGTCTGCGCCATCGATGCCAAGCGCGTGGGGGAGCCGGGTCGCCCCGGGGCCGATAAATGGGAGGTTTACGTGGCGGGCGGCCGTACGCCAACAGGGCTCGACGCGGTCGAGTGGGCCTGCGAGGCGGCGCGCCGAGGTGCGGGCGAGATCTTGCTGACCAGCATGGACCGCGACGGTACCAAGGCGGGCTTCGACCTTGCCCTTACCCGCGCGGTGGCACGCGCCGTGCCCATTCCCGTGATAGCGTCCGGCGGCGTGGGCGAGCTCGAACATTTTGCCCAGGGCATTATCGAGGGCGAGGCCGACGCGGTGCTGGCGGCGAGCGTGTTTCATTTCGGTACGTTCAGCGTCCGCGAGGTCAAGGAATATATGGCTGCCCAGGGCATTCCGGTCCGCCTGGATTTCTAGGCTCATTGCATCAACGGGGGAGCGAGATGAAGGTCGATGATTTGAAATTCGACGCGCAGGGGCTGATTCCCTGCGTGGTCCAGCAATATGATACGGGCGAGGTCCTTATGGTGGCGTGGATGAACGCCGAGTCCGTGACGCTGACGCTCGAGACGGGGACCACGTGGTTCTGGAGCCGGTCTCGCCAGGAGCTTTGGAACAAAGGGGCCACCAGCGGCAACATGCAGCAGTTGCGAGAGCTTTTGGTGGATTGCGATGCGGACACGCTGCTGGCGCGCGTCGATTCGCCTGGTCCGGCGTGCCATACCGGTAGCCGCACCTGCTTTTATAGGACGCTTGATAACGAGGACTAGCGGCTTGGGCCGTTGGAGCGCGCGGCGGCCATGCCGCGTGTTGGTGAAAGGGAGGGGCCGGGATGGGAGTCCGCACGGCTAATGTACAGGACGGAAGCATCGGTCAGACCATAGAGGGGCTGGCGGCGACAATCCATGGTCGTCGCGAAGTTTCCCCGGAGGCAAGCTATACCGCCAAGCTGCTGCAGGGAGAGGAAGACAGTCTTCTCAAGAAGGTAATCGAGGAAGCGGGCGAGGTGGTCATGGCGTGCAAGGACGATGACCACGATCATATTCGCTACGAGGCGGGCGATCTGGTCTACCACCTGCTGGTGGTGCTCGAGCGCTACGGTGTCACCATCGACGAGCTGGCTGGAGAGCTGAACGCTCGTATGAAATAGGCTCCAGCGCCTTAGCCGCCGCAAGGGTCCCTATGCCCGCGGTTCCGGCCGGCGAGTCTTCGCGTGAGCGGCTCGCAAGCTTGTTCGTGGCGCCGACGATGCGCTGCGGCCGGTGGCCAGAGGTTCCTGCATGCGCGTCCATCTAACCCACAAGCGTCTCGAGTACATCGATAAACACTTTCATATGCGGCGCGATCCACTTGCCCCTATGGTGGATGAGCTGGGTCTCCATCTCTACGGGCTCCAGCTGCGTCGCCACTTCGACCAGGCTTCCCCGGTCTAATTCGCGCTGAGCGGAAAAGCGGGGCACAAAGGTCGCCCCAACACCGCGTTCGGCTAGATGGACCAGGGTTTCGGTGTTGCCCGCCTCTATAAGAGGGTCTATTTGAAGGTCGAGCTCGCTGAGGGCGCGGTCCAGCTCGAGTCGGTAGCTCTCGCCCCGTTCGGTCAAAACAAAGGGGAGCCTGCAGAGGGCGCGCGCATCCATCTGCTGCCCGGGAGAGGCATCCTCGCCCGCGTTATCGAGTAGCGCGGGAGACGCCACAAACACAACCTGCTCGCGGCGAAGCGCCCGGGTCACCAGGCCGGATTGGTGTACATGCCGTTCCATGGTGAGCAGCAAGTCGATGGTGTTGTTTCTCAGGCCCTCGATCATGCGGCCTCTTTGGGCCGTGGTCACAATCACCTGGACGCGAGGGCAGATCGAATGGTAGCGGACGAGGATCTCCGGAAGAATCGCCGTCGCGACGGATTCCACGCTGCCTAGGCGCAGGATTCCCGCAATATCCCTTGGCTCGCCATGGCCAAAGGCGACGGACGCCTTGGCGGCGCGAGCGGCACCTACGATCTCGTTGGCGTGGAAGGCGAACGCGCGACCCTGTTCGGTAAGAACGGCTCCGCGCGGCACGCGGTCAAAGAGGCGAGCGCCCAGCTCGTGCTCGAGTTGCTTGATCTGCACGGTTACGGCAGATTGCGAGTATCCAAGTTTCTCCGCGGCTTTGGAAAAGGCGCCTTGCTCAACAATGGCGAGAAAGGTTTCAATCTCACGCAGCTCCATCTCTCGCTCCTTTGCGTTGGGTCATGGCGGGCGCGAACGCGTTCTGTCACCTAGGTGTCTCATTCAAAAAATGGCGAGTTACCTCGAGGTATTAATAATACTAAACAGACAATGAAATAGTTGAATTATACATATGGCAAGGCTGATGCGAGTATGTGGTCAATCATTTCAGATAGAGCGCTTCGATAGCGCCGCAGTAGCGAAAGGAAAATCCATGTACGCAAAGGGGTCAACGCAAGAGGCCGATGTCGAACTCGCGGCAGTGCGATTTGTCTGCGAGCTGTTTTCGCGCAACCGCCATCTTTCCGAGGGACCCATCGCCGTCGAGGCGACGCCCGAGAAGCTGCAGGCGATCGCCGATCGCGGTATTCCCGCACAGGGGCGCCCGCTGGATGAGGTTGTCACCGAGATGCAGGAGGACATCATCGGTTACGGCTACAACATCGACCACGCCCGTTTCATGGGCTTTGTACCCGGCCCCGTCAACGCGCTTTCATGGTTGGGCGATATGATGGCCTCCGGCTACAACCGTCATGCCGGCAGTTTTGCCAACTACCCGGCGGGGTGCGTTGCGGAGCATGAGCTCCTGCGCTGGTTCTGCGACAAGGCGGGGTTTCCCCAGACGGCGGGAGGCGTCTTTGTTTCCGGCGGCTCCATGGCGAATATGACCGCTCTCATCGCTGCGCGCGATGCGAAGCTTGACGAAGACGATTGGTGCCGCGGCGTCGCCTATGTATCGGAACAGACTCATAGCTCGGTGGCAAAGGGCTTGCATATGGTGGGCGTCGCCCCCGGCCGCATCCGCACCATTCCCTGCCATGAGGACTTCACCATGGACCTCGACGCCCTTGAGCGGGCAATCTGCGCGGACGAGGAGGCGGGGCTCAAGCCGTTCGTCATCATCGCGACCGCCGGCAGCACCAATACCGGCGCCGTCGGCCCGCTGCCCCAGATCGCGGACATCGCTCAGGAGCACAACCTGTGGATGCACGTGGATGGAGCGATCGGCGCGTCCGTGCTGCTGACAAAGTATCGCGACATGCTGCGCGGTGTCGAGCGGGCCGATTCTCTAAGCTGGGATGCGCATAAATGGCTGTTCCAAACATATTCCTGCGGCATGGTGCTTGTGAGGGATGAGCGCACGCTGCTCAACAGCTTCAGCACCCACCCGGAGTACCTCAAGGATCTGGAGGAGTCCGCGCAGATAACCAATCCGTGGGATATGGGACCGGAGCTCACGCGCCCCGCGCGCGGCCTCAAGCTTTGGTTCACGCTGCAGGTCATGGGCTCGGACGCCCTGTCTGCCGCCGTCGAGCATGGTTTTGACCTAGCGCGCTGGGCGCAAGATGAACTCGAGAAGAATCCCTTGGTGCAGATAGTTTCGCCCGCGCAGATGGCGATGCTTAATTTCCGCTACAACCCGGAGGACCTAAGCGAGGAGCAAAAGGACCTGCTCAATGCTCGCATCTCTCGCCGTATTGTCGAGAGCGGCGACGCGGGCGTGTTCACCACGGAGCTCAAGGGCATGAAGGTGCTGCGCATCTGCTGCATTCACCCCGAGACCACCGAAGAGGTCATGCGGGAGACCGTTTCGCGCCTCAACGAATGCTGCGAGATTGAGCTGGCGGCGATGCGGGGCGAGTAGCCTTTCGATGGCGGCGGGGCGGGCGGTAGCCGTAAATTCGCTCGCCCCTGCCGCTGCGGAACAATACCGGTACTGAACGGTTGCGGCTATTCGTCCAAAGAGAAGGTTTCCCAGTCGCCGTCCGCATGGGGCGCGTCGAACGAGCGGTAACCGCATGATCGGGCATAAGCCTGCGCGTCGCGAATGCCCCAGCAGATGTCGCGGGCGCGGTGCGAATCCGAGCCGAACGCGATTGGGACGCCTGCGCGCGCGAAGCGCTCGAGTAGGCCCCGGGAGGGGTAATAGTCGCCCACGGTTTTGCGAAGGCCGGCGGTGGACACCTCGACGCGCCTGCCCGTATCGTGCGCGCACGCTGCCATTTGGTCCCATAGCGGGGCGAGGTCGCAGGTGGGGGCAAGGCCCTCGCGGACAAAGCGCATGGCAAGGTCCGGGTGGGCCATGATGTCGAAGGCGAGGGGGCTCTCGCAGGCGCGGCACCATGCGTCCGCATAGCGGCGCCAGACTTCGTCCGGCCCCAGGGTGGTCCAAACGTGCAGGTCGCTGCCGTCATCAATCCAGCCGCAAGTAGAGGAGAGCGCGTCTGCGCGAGCTACGTTTTCAGACCCGGGCTCGCCGGCGGCAAGGCGGGTTTCGCCGGCATCTCCAATCCAATGCACGCTGCCCAGGCGCACGACGGCTCCAGCGCTCCAGCGTTTCACGTTTTCTTCGCAGCCGGGGTACCAGTCGCATTCAAAGCCGTATATGAATTCAAGGTTGGGTGCGATGCGCGCTGCCAGGTCGCGTGCGGATTCAAAGGCGGCGCGGTGGGCCGGCAGGTCGGCAGCCGTTACCTGGACCTCGCCGACGGGATCCATGCTAGCGGGTAAGGTGAGGTGGTCGGTGGAAACCATGATCCGGCAACCCGCCGCCGCGGCGGCACGGACATTTTCCTCGAATGCGGGCTCGCCATCAGAGAAGTGCGTGTGCGTGTGACAATCGATGATGGGCGGTCCCGCGACCAGCGTGGTGGTCGCGAAGATGGACGAATCGACGGTCTGCATGGCTCCTCCTTCTTTGGGAATGCGTTTGAGCAATTGTGCCATGCCGATTCGGCGCTCGCGTGCGGCCCGTCGACGCTTGACGTGAATTTAACGCCGCCTTTTCGGACGGCTGTCGAGATGCCTTCAGCTCCTTTCACGGGGCCGGTCTTGTGACGGCGCGTGCGCCCCGTGCTAGAATCGCGGCAATGCAAACGAGACCAACAAGGAGGCATGCATGACCGCGCTCTTTATCGAATACCCCAAGTGCACCACGTGCAAGAAGGCGAAGAAGTGGCTGGACGAGCACGGGATTGAGTATATCGATCGCCATATCGTGGAGGACAATCCCACGGCCGGGGAGCTCGCGTCCTGGCAGCAGCGCTCCGGCCTGCCGCTGCGCCGCTTCTTCAACACCAGCGGTATGAAGTATCGCGAGTTGGGCATCAAGGCCAAGTTGGATGCGGGCATGTCGGACGAGGAAGCCTTCGCTTTGCTGGCGACCGACGGCATGTTGGTGAAGCGTCCCCTCGTGGTTACGGACGATGCGGTCTTGGTGGGCTTCAAGGAGGCCGCTTGGGAGGAGACCCTGCTGTAGCTCCAGCGGAGGACGCCGGGCGCCAATGCCGGTGGAAGACTATTTTCCCAGCATATGGCGAACGGCGGCGACGGGGTGGCGGTAGAGCATCCGCGGCCCCGCATAGCGCATGACCTCGCGAATGCGCTGCTGCATCTGCGGGCTATAGCAATGGTGCTCGCATTTATTGCAAGACGTTTTGGTTTCCATCTTGCGGCAGCGCTGGGTTCGCGCCACCGCGAAGCGATCGAGCCCGGCGCAGTCCGGGCAAACGGCGTCGCCGCAATGGGCGGTTTCCGTGCGTTCCGATGCCCGGTGGTGTCCGCTGCAGTAGATGGCGATCATCTGCGAGACGACAAGCTTTTCGCGCTTGCGACGCGCCGCGATGCGCGGTGTATCCTCCATGTGGCCTCCAAGTCGGTGGCGTTCGGTGATGGACCGAGCGTCCAGAAAGCATATAAGTAAGAGTTGGCTTACTATAGCATTGCTCAAACTTTTTTTGGTGACGGATGGTCTGCATCGAACGATGCCGCACCGCGCGGCATCATGGCGGGCCTTGCCGCCTCTCATTAAAAGGAAACGCCCGCAGCGCGCTGAATCGCTGCGGGCGTTTCTTGTCTGTGAAGCGAATGGTTCTAAAAGCGCTTTAGAAGGCGACTCCCAGGACCAGGGTGGTGAAGAAAGCGGCTGCGACCGCACCGACAAACGGGGCGATGCCGGGGACCAACAGGCCGTACTTCCAGTTGTTATCGGCTTTGTTGGCTATGGGAAGCACCTGGTAGGCAATGCGGGGCCCAAGGTCGCGCGCCTGGTTCATAGCGAAGCCGGTGACTCCGCCCAGGCCCATGCCGACGGCCCACACCAGAAGGCCCACGCCAATGCCCAGCATCATGGTGTTCTCGCCCGCGTTCGCGGCGATGCAGAGGATGCCGGTGAGGAAGACGAACGTGTCGAACGCTTCGATCGCGAAATTGCGGGGCAGGTTGTAGGATTCAGCGGTGGGATTGGTGGAGAAGATGTTCCGCACGGCTATGGGGTCGACCTCGAATTCGGAGGCTTTGAAGTCATCGGCGTAGATGAGCCAGGCGATGCAGGCGCCCGCGATGCCGCCCAGCATCTCGGCGATGGCGTAGGGGACCAGGCTGCTCCACGGGATGAGGCCCACGATGCACTGGCAGAGGGCCATGGCGGGATTCATACACACGCCCCCAAAGATGAATAGGCAGACGGAGATGCCGAATGACCAGGTGGTGATGGCGAACATGTGGCCCGAGCCGCGGTACTTGCTGCCCTTGAGGGTCTCGTCGCAATGGACGCCGACGCCAAAGACGATCATGAGCGCGGTGGAAGCGAATTCTGCGAAAAGGTGTTCGAGCATAAAGATCCAATCTTGATTGAGCGGGAGGGTTGTACGGAAGGCGATGCGCTGGGGTAGACAAGACGATGGGTCTGCGCGCTAGCGCGTCACGACCACCCCGAGCCCGTCTGGGATGATCGCGAACTTGGCGTTCGGCCCCTTGATGTCGCGGGCGATGGCGATGGCTTCTTCCACGGTGCTCGCCGGCGTCATGTGCATCGCGCGGATCATATCGTGGTCGCAGAGGTCCGTGACCAGGATGACGGGATGGTGGGCGAGGATGCGGGCGAAAATCTGCGCGGTCCACTGGTCGGCGAGCGTATCGTCCTTAGCGCGGGTGATGCATGACCGCTCGAATTCCGCCGGGTCGTTGTCCACGATGTTGCGGTAGAACCCCTCGCCTCCATGGCCGTCGGCGCAACCGGCGATCGAGATGATGACGCCGCCTTCGTCCAGCGTCGCCTCCGCTGCGGTCATACCCTTTACGGCTTGGTAGATGTTTTGGTCGAGGGGATAGCCGCCGTTGGTGGTGATGGCGACGTCGCAGGGCACGGCCTGGACGCCGGCGAGCTTTTTCACAAAGGAGCATCCCGCCTCGTGCGCGTCGTGGATATCGCCCGCGAACGCCCCGATGACCTCATGGTTTCCGTTGAGCACCACGTTGAGAATGAACTTGAGGTTCGCCATCTCCGCCGCGGCCATCATGTCTTTGTGAACCTGGTTGCCGGCGAGAACGCCCGCGCGGGAACGGCTGTCGTGGATGAATTGGCCGTTGTGGTTGTACATGATGGTCTTATACGAAGCGATTCCGGGCAGCACCGATTTGCGCGATCCCGAGAAGCCTGCGAAGAAGTGCGGCTCGATGAAGCCCTCGGCAAGGAGGAGGTCGGATTGCGCGGCGATACGGTTGATGATGCAAGAGCCGCCGGAGGGAAGGGTCCCGATCTCTGCCATCGCGTCGTCATCCGTGGCGACGTGCATTACGATCTCCTCGTTCGCCACGATCTCCTCACCGTATTTATCGATCAGCTCTTCATGCGTCGAGGGGCGGTGCATGCCGGTTGCGACCAAGATGCGCACGCGTGCCTGCGGGGCAGCAGCGTGGATGCGCCTTAGCAGGATGGGCATGGTGAGCTTCGAGGGGACGGGGCGGGTGTGGTCGGAGCTGATGATCACGATGTCGCGCTTGCCCTGGCAGAGCTCTTCGAGCGTGGGCGATGAATACGGGTTGTCGAGAGCGTTCTCGACAAGCTGCTCCTGGGTGCCCTCGGCCTTGAATTCGCTTTGGTGGCCCTCGAGTACCCCGGCGACGCTCTCTTTGGGAAGACTGACCTGCAGCTTCCTTCGATCGTATGGCACGTCGATGTTGAACATGGCTATCCCTTTCTGTTTCCTGAGCCCACATGGGTTAGGACGGGGGTAACTATGGGGGGTCTGCGGTCATCGCGTTGTTGCGGATGTTGTTAACAAATGTCAACCCACCGTTGATCCTGGTGTATACAGTGGTCGGGCTAGCAAGGCTGAAAGGGGCGGCGCATGGCGGAAGAGTCCGGCTATCTAGTTGAGTATCTGAGGAAAAAGGGGTTTTCGGAGACGCGGAAGACCCGGCACGAGTACCTCTCGTATTACGGCCTTGACCAGGAATACGTGTACGTTCTGGTGTCTGGCGTGGTGAAGGCGAGCGTGACCCTGAGAGAGGGCAACGAGTTCAACATCTTCTACATCCAGGGGCCAAGCCCCATCTCGTTGCTGCGCGATGAGGTCAGCAGCTGCGCGAAGGCTCCGTTTACCGTTAGGGTGGAATCGGATGAGGCTCTCTACATGAGGATTCCACGCGTGGCGTTTTGGGATTATGTGAACGAGGACCCGTTGCTGCTGAATTGCGTGAAAGACTACTATCGCTCGAGTCTGGAGGAGACCCTGCACCGCATGAGGTACCTCACCATAAACGGCAAGGTTGGAGCGGTCGGGGGATTCCTCTACGAGCTGAATGATCGCTTTGGCGCTCCTTGCGAGGGCGGGAGCCTCATAACCCTCGACATCACCAACGAGGATATCGCCCAGTTCTGCGGCATCTCGTCCAGAAGCAGCGTCAACCGTATCCTGCGCGGATTTCGCGAGAAGGGTATTGTCTCCACGCGCGAGCGGGGGACGCGCATAGTGATCAACGATAAGGAGCGTCTCGAGCGCTACGTGATGGGCTAGCCGCGCCCGCCGTTCGTCGGATACGTCGTCGCCGCTTGTCGCTTTGGGGGCATGGGAAGGGCGCATGCGGAGGCTTGCGAGCCACAACAAGGAGCTTGGCAGGTACAATACCCTCGTCCAATATGTGCAAGCCCACGTGCGAAAGAGAAGACGATTATGTCCGCAATGCAAAAGCTGCTCAAGGTTACCAGCATCATCATGCTTGTTCTGGGCGGCCTGTTCATTCCCCTTACCGTGATGAACTTCATCCACGCCGAGACGTTCCCCGGCATCATCATCGCGGTGCTCACCGCCCTGACCGCCCTGTTCGATATCCTTTTGGGCTTCTTGGGGTCGACCGCTGCTAACGTGCCCACGCGCGTGACCGGCTTGCTGCCCATCATCGTCATGGCCCTGATCGTCAACGCGGTGTCGGTGCTCTATATCATGCTCATGGAGGGCTTGTGGGCACCCACGCTGGTTAACGCGACCGTCAACTTGGTGTATTCCTTTGCGGCGCACCGGGTCAACAAGGAGGCCCTGCGTTAAGGACGCGGTGCCGGTATTGCTGCTTGACGAAGCGCTTTGCGCCGATTTCGATTTTGGGGCGGGTGGGCATCCGGTTGGGTGCGCACCCGCCGTTCTTTTATCATGCAATGAAGCGACGTTGACCAGAAAGGACCGTCTATGAAACTGCTGATAGCTTCCGACCTGCATGGCTCAGCCTATTGGACCCGCCGTCTTATGAACGCGATAGAGCGCGAGGACCCCGATCGCGTCGTGTTGCTGGGCGATCTTCTCTATCATGGCCCCCGCAACGACCTTCCTCGTGACTATGCCCCCAAGCAGGTGATCCCCTTGCTAAACGGTCTGGCCAAAACCGGTCTCCTTACCGCCGTGCGCGGCAACTGCGAGGCGGAGGTGGACCAGATGGTGCTGGACTGCCCCTGCATGTCAGATTTTTCTCAGCTGGTCGACGAGTCCGGTCGAACGCTCTTCCTCACCCATGGCCACGTGTTTGGCGCCGGCATGCATAACAGCGTGGACAACGCTCCGACGCTGCCTGCCGGTTCGGCGCTGGTATACGGCCATACCCATATCAAGGTGAACCAGGAAAGCGACGCGCATCCCGGTCTGTGGCTGTTCAATCCGGGAAGCGTGTCCATTCCCAAGGATGGTTCTCACAGCTACGGCATCTACCGGGACGGCGTGTTCAGCCATGTGATTTTGGACGAGGAGTAACGAAGATGGCGGAGTGGAAGAATACCGGATGCGGGAGCCTGGCGAGCTTGGTGCGCGACACCTCGACCCTGTCCGACGCCCGCGAGGCGTTTCAGGGCCTGGTCGAGACCATCTGGCGCCTGCGTCAGCCCGATGGGTGCCCATGGGATCGCAAGCAGACGCACGCCAGCATCGCCAAGAACATGATCGAGGAAGCCTACGAGGCGGTCGATTGCATCGAGGCGGACGATGTCGCCCATTTGCGCGAAGAGCTGGGCGATGTCCTGATGCAGGTTGTGCTGCACGCGCAGATCGCGGCGGATGCGGGGGAGTTCACCATGGAGGATGTCGCCCGCGACATCAACCAGAAGCTTATCCGCAGGCACCCGCACGTGTTCGGCGACGCCGCCGCCCGGGATGCCGACGAGGTCCTGGCGCTTTGGGATAGCGTGAAGCTTGCTGAAAAGGAAGCTAAGGACAAGGCGGACGAGCAGGCGGGTGAAAAGCCCGAGGGGCTCCTCGACGGAGTGCCTACCTCGCTTCCCGCCCTGATGCAGGCCCAAAAAGTCTCGCGCAAGGCCGCGGCCGTGGGGTTTGAATGGGAGACGGTCCAAGATGTGTGGGACAAGGTGGACGAGGAGCGCGAGGAGTTCCACCGGGAGGCTCCCGGAACCGCCGAGCGGGAGATGGAGTTTGGCGACGTGCTCTTCGCGTTGGTGAACGTGGCGCGCAAGGAGGGCATCGATGCCGAGAGCGCGTTGCGTGCGAGCACGGCGAAGTTCCGCTCGCGCTGGCAGGCTATGGAAGGTCTCGCCCACCAGCGCGGGGTAGTGATCGGGGAACTGTCGACGGGGGAGCTCAACGACCTATGGGATGAGGTCAAGCGCGATCGCGACGTCCTGTGAGGACGGGCCGGCCGAGTACCAAATGTGGTCGTTCCGTCGGCAACTGCATCGCCGAGAATAGCAATTTATCCTGCGGACATAAGGTGAGTACCGTATGTTACCGTGGGCTCCGTAAGTATGAAGGGGCTATGAATCCCGGACGCCACCAAGATACGGGTTCGGGTGGTACATCGAGCGCGCGGCGCGGATGTCCACTGTTTAAGCCTAGCCTGGCGCGCGTGCATGTTGCGACGAGCTAACAAAGCGTCTACCTCGTACATCTTCGATTCCCTTTCGGCGTCGCCGTTGACGGCGAGCCCATCTTTGCTGCTATCCGTCGACTGCTACTATGCGGGTCCGCGCGATCGGGAGAGGTATCGAATGTTGGTACCATTTGTTACTTGACGTTTTGTTCTGTCACGTAGAGTAGCGAGCCTGTCAGCCAAGCGTTTTAGAAAGGGGTGAGGCGTGTGGAGAAAGTCCACGATTACCTCGTTGAGTATCTGAGGTCCAAAGGGTACCCGGAAGTGAAGAAACATCGTCATGAGTACCTGTGTTATTACGGATTTGATCAATCGCACGTCTATGTCCTGATCGAGGGCGTTGTCAAGGCGAGCGTCACCATGCGCGAGGGCACCGAGTTCAACGTGTTCTACATGCAGGGCCCCAGTCCCGTCTCGCTTCTGCGGGATGAGGAGAGCGCCAAGGCAAAGTCTCCGTTCAGCGTACGGGTGGAATCGGATGAAGCTTTGTTTTACGTGGTGCCGCGGCTGACGTTTTGGAAGTACGTGAACGACGACCACCGGTTGCTGGATTATGTGAAGGATTACTACCGGAGGAATCTGGAGGACGCCTTCGAGCGCACGAGGTTCCTGACCATGAACGGAAAGATCGGCGCGGTGGGAGCCCTGCTGTTCGATCTGAGCGTCAAGTACGGTGAGCCGTGCAAGGACGGGACCATGATCTCGCTGGATGTTACAAACGAGGACATCGCTCAGTTCTGCGGCATCTCGTCCAGGAACAGCGTGAACCGCATCTTGCGCGGTCTGCGCGAAAAGGGAGTTATCTCGACGAAGGGCCACGATTCGCATATTGTGGTCCATGATGCGGAATATCTCGAGCAGTTCGTTATGGACTAGGGGGAATGGACGATGGACGCAGCCGATGCAAGGAAGCTTGCCGAGCAGGTGGCGGCGGGCGAAGTGTCGCCCGACGAGCTCGCTCGCGTGCTCCAAGTGCCGCCGACGACCGATCTTGGGTTTGCCACGGTCGACAACCTGCGCGGGACGCGCACCGGCACGTCCGAGGTCATCTATGGCGAGGGTAAAACCAAGGAGCAGGTCGCGGGCATTGTGACATCGATGCTCGAAGCATGTCAGAGCCGGGTGCTGGTGACGCGCCTGGATGGAGAGAAGGCCGCTGGTATCCGCGAGTTGCTGGGTGCCGGCGGCATCGCCATGGAATACGACCCCGTCTCGCGTCTGGGCGTGGTGGGCGGCAACCGGGTTCCGGACGGTTCCGGGACGGTGCTGGTCCTCTGCGCCGGCACCAGCGACCTGTCCGTTGCCGAGGAGGCCGCGCGCACCCTTGAGTTTTTGGGCAACCGCGTCGACCGTGCCTACGACGTAGGGGTTGCCGGCATCCACCGGTTGCTGGCGTGCGCCGACCGCATACGGGACGCCCGCGTCATCGTCGCCGTCGCCGGTATGGAGGGGGCTTTGGCCAGCGTGGTGGCGGGGCTGGCAAGCTGTCCGGTCATCGCGGTTCCCACCAGCGTGGGGTACGGGGCGAGCCTGGGCGGCATCGCCGCGCTGCTGGCGATGCTCAACAGCTGCGCCAACGGTGTTTCCGTGGTGAATATCGACAACGGTTTTGGCGCCGCGTACCAGGCGTCGCTCATCAATCATATGAAATAGGCGCGGCTTTTAGCGCTGCCGGGGGAGAGGCTTTACATGAGTTCGCTGTATATCGATTGCTCGCTGGGCGTGAGCGGGGACATGCTGGTCGCGGCGCTGCTGGATGCCGGCGCCGACTCGGCGGCGCTCGATCGCGCGCTTTCGAGCCTTTCCGTTGCGGACGAGTTCGAGGTGGCGGTTACGACCGTGACCAAGGCGGGCATTCGCGCCCGCGACTTCGACGTGGTGCTTCGCGACGGGTGCGAAACCCATGACCATGATATGGCGTACCTGCATGGTCATCTTGGGGACGAGCATGATTCCGGGTGCGGGCGCGCGCATGGCGACCACGGGCATCATCGCGACCACGATTGCGGCCATGCCCATCACCAGCACGTCCACGATCATCACCACGGGCATCGCAACCTGCGCGACGTCATGGCCATCATAGACTCCGCCCAGATGACACGGGGTGCCCGCGCCATCGCCGTGCGCGCGTTCGAGATCATCGCCCGGGCAGAGGGACAAGCCCACGGGTTGCCCGCCGACCAGGTGCATTTTCATGAGGTGGGCGCAATCGACTCCATCGTCGACATCGTGTCGGCGGCGGTGCTGGTCGATAGCCTTAACCCCGATGCGGTCTATGCCACGCCGCTGGCAGACGGCCACGGCACCATCCGTTGCCAGCATGGCGTCATACCCGTTCCCGTGCCGGCGGTGGTGAATATCTGCCGCGCATGCGGGCTGCCTACCTCCCATGTGGATGTTGAGGGCGAGCTGGTGACGCCTACGGGCGCCACGCTCATCGCCGCGCTCGACGCGTGCGGGACCCCTGATTTTCCATACACGATCCTGGCGACGGGAATTGGAGCGGGCAAGAGGAGCTACAGCGTCCCCTCGCTAGTTCGCGTCCACCGCATCGAGCGCGCGGCGGGTCCTCGTCCCCATGACGTCGGCGTCATCAAGCTGGAGTGCGACGTAGACGACCAGTCCGCGGAGGGTATGGCGCACGCGGCTCAGGCCCTGCTTCGCGAGGGGGCGCTCGAGGTTCATTGGTTGCCTATCTTTGGCAAGAAGGGTCGTCCCGCCTACCAGCTGCAGGTCATCGCTTCGCCGCAGGATGCCGAGCGCATGCGCCAGCTGATGTTCTTGGAAACCACTACCATCGGTGTCCGCTGGACGATGATGGACCGCATGGTTCTCGACCGTAGCGAGCGGGTCGTTCAGACGTCGCTGGGCCCGGTCCGCGTTAAGACGGTCGTCCTGCCCGGTGGCGAGCATCGCTCCAAGCCCGAATACGAGGATATCGTCCAGATATGCTCGCGCGAGGGGATCGCGTTTCCGGATGCGCTTGCCCGGATCGTCGCTGAGACGGGCGCTGTCGAGGACGGTGCCCTGTAGGGCGAGGTCCCAGGTGGGGCTCGTTGCCGCTGTGTCCACAGCGAGAGTGCTGTCGCGGCCTTGTTGAATCTTTTAGTTTCTTTGTT
>DBEWRE010000015.1:0-25268 GCA_048207125.1 Collinsella sp. | reverse complement strand
TTCGCTCGAACGCGACGGCATGGTGCTGCGGGGCGACTTCTCCGATATGCTTCCGCGCCTCAAGCAAGCGAACCTGTCGCGCGAGCTCTTGGTGCGCGCCGCCAAGATCAAAGGCGCCGTCTCGCCCACAGCGGTCGACGCGACGGCGGGCCTGGGGCAGGACTCCCTGCTCTTGGCCGCCGCGGGCTTTACCGTCACCATGTTCGAGAGCGATCCGGTGATCGCCGCGCTGCTGCAAGACGCGCTGGACCGCGCCGCGACCGATCCTCGCCTGGAGGGGTTCGTCGCCCGGATGACGCTGGTGCGCGCGGACAGCATCGCGGCGCTGCCCGCGATCTCTCCCGCGCCCGATGTGGTCTATCTCGACCCCATGTTTCCCGAGCGCACCAAGAGCGCCGCGGTTAAGAAGAAGTTTCAGTTGCTCCATCATCTCGAAAGTCCATGCGAGGACCAGGAAGAGCTGCTTCGCGCGGCCCTGTCGGCGCATCCGCGCAAAGTCGTCGTCAAGCGGCCGGTCAAGGGCCCTCATCTCGCCGGCGTCAAGCCCAGCCATGCGATTGCGGGCAAAGCCGTGCGCTACGACTGCATCGTGCCTCCGCGTCCTTAAGCTCGTTCCTCAATCTGCACGCCCTATGGATAGACGTTGCGGAGGGGCGTTCGAGGGCGGGGCCGGGGGTACATATCCATGCGAGCTTTGGTTTGCCACGCGCCCGCGGGCGCGATCGAGTGAGAGGACTATTCCCATGTGCACGGGTATGCGGTTCAACGATACCGAAGGCAACATGTTCTTCGGTAGAAATCTCGACTGGACGTTCGACTATGGTGAGCGCGTGCTGGTGGTTCCCCGCGGTTTCAAGCCGGCATCCCCCTTTGGGGCGACGGCCGAGTGCTCCCATGCGCTCATAGGCATGGGTTTGGTGGAACAGGGGCAGCCCATGCTGTTCGATGCCGGCAACGATGCCGGGCTCGCGGTCGCCGGCCTCAACTTCCCCGGATACGCCAGGTATGAAAGCGCCCCGCAGGAGGGGAAGACCAACGTGTCTGCCTGGGAGTTCCCGCTGTGGGTCTGCGCTAACTTTGAAAACGTCGACCAGGTTGTCGATGCTTTGCAAACCGCGGCGATCGTGGACGAGCCCATCGCTCCCCAGTGGCCTTCCGCCCTGCTGCATTGGATCGTGGCTGATCCCGAGCGCTCGGTCGTGGTCGAGTATACCGATGCGGGCATGCAGGTCTTCGATAACCCGGTGGACGTTCTGGCGAATCAGCCCGGTTACAGCTGGCATGCAGAGAACCTTCGCAATTATCTCAACGTTTCCAACGCGTGGGGCGGCGCCGGGTCGTTCGGCCGGCCGCTCGCCCCGTTCGGCGCGGGTGCCGCCCAGCGCGGGCTTCCCGGCGACTACACGTCCCCTTCGCGCTTCGTCCGCGCCGCATACGTAAACGCCAACTATCCTGCAAAGGAGCGGGAAGCTGCCAACGTGAGCCGCATGTTCCACTCGCTCTCACAGGTGGCGATGGTCGAGGGCAGCGCGGTGGCGCATGACGGCAAGACCGAGAAGACGCTCTATACCGGGTGTTTCTCGTCAGCCACCCACACGTATTACTTCAATACGTACGAGGACGTATCGATTCGTTCCTATTGTTTGGACGAGTATCCCCAGGCGGGCGATGCCGTCATCGAGGCCTAGGCCTCGCGCCCGGCCCCACCGTTCGCGACCTCGCCGTGGTCCATCTGCGCGAGCTCCTCGATGCGGCGGGCTTTCTCCAAGATGAATCGCTTCTGGTAGAAGATGTCGGCGTACTCCAGGGTGCGCCGCACTTTTACCGCGTCGAAATAGGCTCCTATGGCGCCGGATACCAGGGGAATCGATTTTTGCGCCAGCGCTTGGGTTGCATGCTCGCCCGTCAATCTCAGCGCATCGCGCACAACCGCCTGCTCCGTTTCGCGCACGCCTACGGTGAACAGCGATTCCTCCGCGACCCGAACGGCTCCCATACGCGCCTGCGCGATGGCGGCTCCCACCAGTCCGCGACCGGCTGCTTCCGCCCATAATTTCTTGGTGCCGAGTTTTATCGCAACGCCCCTGCCGACTAGCATGACGCGTTCGATGGGCGAGCTGTGCTCCGGCGCATTTCCCGAGTGGTCCAGCGAGCGCATGAAGACCTCGCCCGCTAAGGCAAGCTCGGCTGGATCGTGCTTAGCGTCATAGCCGTAGAAGCGCGCGACCGATTGCGCCGCCCTAAAACCCAGTAGGGTGGCAAGCGCGATGTTGAAAGGTATTCCGGGCAGTCCGGGTAGTCCGGTGAGAGCGCCCTCGAACGCTGCCAGCTGAATATCGGAGCGTTTATAGGCCCTTACGGCTAGGGCAACATCATAGCTTCTGAGCAGGCAAATCTCATCCAGCTTGCATAACTGCAGGTTGGTTATGGCATTGAGGCGGGCAAGGATGAAGGAATCGCTGGCGGAGAGCTCGGATGCCTGCTGCTCGAGTGCGGAAAAGGCAGCACCCACCTGCTTCGCGGCGGCAGCTGTCAACGCGGACTGCCGCGACGCGCGGTCGCCTTGGTCCGTAAGCCGTTGACCGCGTGCGCCCGCCTTCATGGAAAAGGTGCCCCCGATGGTTCGCCGAGCGATCGGGGGCACCAGGCTCGAGCACGCGCGCGCTGCGCGAGAGAGGGGGCCTGGATACTGGAGCTTGCGATAGCGTTGGGCAAGGGAATCCAGGGCGCGCAGCTCGCGCTCGTCGAGCAGGGGGTCCGGTACCGGGGCGCACGTGGAGGCGATGTGCCGCGGTACCGGACCGGGGGCATGGCGGGAGAAGGCGTCCGTGTCGAGGGCGGTGCACTCGGTTGCGCTCGAGCCCCGTCCGTCGTTAGCTGCGTACACCCGGCCTCCTTCCCGTGGCAGGTGAAGCGGACCCCGTCGACGCGTCTGGGGGAGAGGTTAGTTGCCCGCTTCATCTGGCGCGATGACAAGATCGGAGCGGCGCCGCCATGAGGGAGGGAACGGTGCGTCCGAGACCCTGTCACGTTTATCGTATGCCGGCGATGCGCGTGCTCGTCCTTGATCGGGATGTACGGGCAGGCACCTTCTTTGTGCGGTCGCGTTTTGAGCACGAACGGCAGGATTCGTCTCGGGACTCGCCGCTACATCGTCTTCCTGAGATATAGGACGCCGTGGGGAAGCAGCGTCAGCGCCCCCTCGAGCTCCAGAAGATCTCCCGTCTGCGGATAATCTGGCGCGGAGTCGGGGTCGTCGGCGCACGGCGCGCTCGCGAGAAGCACTTCGAAGCGTCCGTCGAGCGAACCGTCGCGAAGGGTGAACGGAGCGTTCTCGGCGTTGACGGCGACCAGCACGCATTCGGCGAGATGCTCCGCGTCCGCAGCGGCATCGCGTTCGAACAGCAGCTGCTTGTTGGTGATCACCACGTTGCGATATGAACCGTGGCACAGCGCCCGCGACGCGCGGCGAACGTGGTTGAGCTCGCTGATGTATCCGGTGAGCCGGTTGGGCTTGTCCCCGTCTTCCCAGCCGTCCGCTAGATCCTCCAGCGCCTTCTCGGCTGGTGCTTCAAGCTGGGGCCGCAACTCGACATCCGCCAGATAGCCCGTGCCCTTCTGGCCTAGCCGGCCCCATTCGCTTCCGTAATACAGGCACGGGATCCCCGGCATGCCAAAGAGCACGCCGTAGGCTCCGCGCAGATGCTCTTTGCAGGTAAGGATGCTTGCCAACCGCGTTACATCGTGGTTGTCCGCAAAGCTCACCAGGTGCTTGCCGCGGTATATGCACCAGGGGTCGCCGCCAAACTGCCGATGCAGCGAATGGGCGATCTCGAACATGTTCATGGAGTTGAAGCTGGAATACAGGCCCTTATAGCATTCGTAGTTGGTGCAGGAATCCAGCATCTCCTCATTGACGATGAGGTTGTAGTCGCCGTGGAGAACCTCTCCGATGAGCGGGAACCCGTCGCCGGGCAAGCCGTCGTAGCGGGCCTCCTTGCCCAGCTCGCCCGCCACGCGATGCAGGCTCTTTACAAAGTCGCGGTCGAGGCTGTATGCCACGTCGAGGCGAAGGCCGTCCACGCCAAGGTCGCGTTTCCACATGCGCACGGCGTCGAGCAGGTACTCGATGACGGCGGGGTTGCGCAAGTTGAGCTTCACCAGGTCCTGGTTGCCCTCCCAACCCTCGTACCAAAAGCCGTCCCCAAAATGCGTGTCGCCGTCGAAGCTGATGTTGAACCAGTCTTTATACGGCGACTCCCAGCGCTTTTCCTGCACGTCTCTAAACGCCCAGAAACCGCGGCCTACGTGATTGAAGACGGCGTCCAGGATCACGCGGACCCCGCAGGCGTGCAGCGCGTCGACCGTCTCTTTGAAATCCCGGTTCGTTCCCAGACGGCAGTCGATGGTGAGAAGGTCGCGGGTGTTGTACCCGTGCGTGTCGGACGAGAAAACCGGGTTGAGAAGTATGGCGCCAACGCCAAGATCGCCCAGGTACGGCGCCCAGTCGATTAGATGGCGAACGCGATGAAGGGACGCCTGCTCCTCCTGTGCCGCTATATCGTCGACGGCGGGGGCGTCAAAGGGGCAGCCCAGCATGCCCAGCGGATAGATTTGATATAAGGTGGTGTCGAAAACCCACATGTGAAGTCTCCTTAGAGTCGCCGAGGCGCGGTGCGCCGAATCGCGTGCGCGTCGTCTCGGGTCGGTGGTGCCGGCAAGTCTAAGGATAGTTCGCTTGAGCGTGCGCGCGCGGTGCGTATCGCCCAGCGGTGCGATGGGTGGTACCGTTATGGGGCAGCGAGTCAAAGCGATGGCGCCGGTGTCACGGGCAATGCGGGCGAGAAGGGGAGCAAGGTTTTATGACAAAGGCATTCAACCAAAAACAGCTGCAGGCACTAGCAGCGAAGAAGGCCGCGTTTCGGTCGGCGCCGCTCAACAACGTGCGCGCCGCTAAGGGCATGGGCCCCAACAAGGCATGCGGCCACAAGGGCGGCATCTGCCGCCAGGGGTCGAAGCGCGGGTAGCGCGGTGATGCGCACGCGCACGCGCGCCCGCCTTTGCGCTGAGGCCGCGTTGCGTTAGGGCCTGGCTGCGATGGCGTGCATGATAAACAGGACAATACCCATGGCAAACAGCGCTGCGTGCGCGGCGACGGGGGAGTGAAGGCGGCCCCTGACTGCCGTGTGCATGCAGGCTCCGGACAGTCCGAACATGACAAGCGACGCCCATCCCAGCGCGTAGGCCTCGGCACGCGCGCCAGAGCCGTAGGTCGTGGCGGCTATGCCGTGGGCGGCGGAGGCGGCGAGCAACGCGTTGGCGATGGCGACGTGCCCGCGGCCCAGCCTAACGGGGTTACCACTCGCTTTTAGCTTGGCGCGAATCGCCTGGATAATAAGAGCTGCCAGCGCGCCCAAGGCAACCAGGGCGGAGACGATCTCGACAATAAGGACGGGTTTCATACGGCATCCTTTCTTGAGAGGGGGCGCATTCGGCGCCCGCTTATGGGCCAAGAAAGTTAACCATATAAAACAAATATGCCAGAAGAAAAAAGTTCACCATGCATAACTTTCCCACAACGACCTACTGACAGCAGCGCCCCGTGCCAGAGGAGCATGCGGGCGAATCGGCGGTGTCCAGGCCCGCTTCAATCTCGCGGTCGCGCACAATCTCCAAAGCGGCGATCGCGCATTCGAGCATGCCCTGGTCCGCTACGTTGGTGGTGATGCGCTGCATCTGCATGCCGGGCCACAGCACAATCTTGACCAGCGGGTTGTCGGGGTGCGCGCCGGCCCACTTGACGGTTACCTCGTAGGACGCACCGGCGACGATGGGTAGCATCACCAGGCGCGAGGCAAAGATGAAGAGGTTCCGGGCGATCCCCTCGATGCCCCAGGCGTCGGCGAGCTGCGCCACGGGGGCTATCGAATGGACGATGATGGCGATGGTGACGGTCATGACAAGGAACGCCGTTCCGCAGCGGACATGCAGGCGCGAGTACCGCGCAGCGTTCTCGGGCGTGAGCTCGTCCCCGTGCTCGTAGCAGTGAATGGTCTGGTGCTCGGCGCCATGGTAGCCAAAGACGCGCGCCATCTCGGGGAAGCGCCCGCATAGCCAGATGTAGCCCACCAGCAGGACGATGCGGACCAGGGCCTCGACCAGGTTCCAGGCGACGGCGTTCTCCGGCGTGAGCTCGCCCATGATGAGATTCGATAAAAAGACCGGCAGCGCCAAGAAGACGCCCACGCCCACCACCGCGCCCACCACGCTGGCGACGATGACGTCCAGATGCATGCCGTCGTCGTCCGCGTCCACGCCGTCCTCCTCGTCCGGAAACGCGTGCTCTGCCGCGATGCTCATCGCCTTGAGCGAGAGCTGCATGGATTGGACAAAGGAGACGCATCCGCGCACCAGCGGCCAGGACCACCAGCCGGGCCTGCCAGCGGGATCGGGAAGGTCGTGGGCCTCTGTATAGATTTCCCCATCTTCCTGACGCACAGCGACCGCCCAGTTGAGCTTGCCCCGCATCATGACGCCTTCGATTACGGCCGAGCCTCCGATATGCGTGCGGAACAGCTCGCCCTCTTCTGCCAGGCCCTCGTTGGTGCGTTTGCTCATGGTGGTCTCCATCGTCGACGTATTGCAACGCAAGCATGCGTTGGCGGCTAAGGTGGCCCCGGCGCAGGTACGTGTGCTCCAAGGCGGTGCCATCAACCATACCGCAAAAGGGGGCGTTCTCGTTTAGAACAGGGCGAAGAGAACCGCTATCGCCACGGCCGGCAGCAAGTTGGCTACTTTGAACGTGCGCTCCCAGATGAGGTTCACACCCACGCAGAAAATGAGGATCGCACCTACCGTGGAGATGTTGGCGACGGCGGCGGCGGTCATGATGGGCTGGACCAAGCGCGCGAGCAGCGTTACCGAGCCCTCGAAGAGAAGCACGGGTATGGCCGAGAAGATGCAGCCCTTACCCATGGATGCGGTCATGACGCAGACCAGTAGCGCATCGATGGCGCCCTTGAGGATAAGGGTGGAGGGGTCGGCGTTGATGCCGTCCTGGATGGACCCCACGATCGCCATGGCGCCGATGCTCACGGTGAGCGACGCCGTAACGAATCCGTTGACGAACGTGGAGTCCCCACCGCTGCCCGTCTTGTACTTGAGCCATTCTCCAAAACGGCTTATCTGGTGTTCCAGGTTGATCCATTCGCCAATGAGGGCGCCGCCGGCAAGCGAGACCACTACCATGGCGGTGCCCCCGCTGACCAACTTGCCGCCATCGATGGAGAGCATGCCGCCCAGGGTGCCGGACAGCCCTACAAAGAGCACGCTGAGCGCCGTCGCCTTCATAAGGCCGTCTTGCAAGCGCGGGGTGATGAACCTGCCGAATAGCAAGCCGGCGATGCCGCCGACGACAACCAGGGCGGTGTTGATAAGCGTGCCGAGACCGATCATGTGCGGGCTGCCCCCATCCAAGAGGAGCGCCGTCGGCAAGGCGGCGCTCGTATCCATACACCACGATGGTAGCAAACTCATCCCGTGCTAGCCCAAACGCTCCGCCGCCCTCACCGCTTGGATGGCTGCCTTTTGCGCGCGGGCGGCGCCGAGCGAGCCGCGGCTTCCCTGCGCGTGCTCGATCGCCTTGGCGAGAAGGCCGGGGTCGCCGAGCTGGTTCGCGGTGACGCGGACGGTGAGCAGGCCCGGAAACGCGTCGTCGTCCACGGGCGCGCTGGCGGGGTCATCGGTGACCTCGAACGCAACGTGTAAGCCGGGCAGGTAAAGCGCCATGGTTTCTCCCATCGGTTGGCGTGGCGGGGCGGGTCGCCCCCGTTGAGAGAACCCTACCTGCCCGCGCGCCCGCCCAATCTTCCCTAAAGCTCGTTCGAATCTGCACGGGGCAGCGTGACACCCCATGGGGGTGGAGCGGCGCACACAGAATTTGCGCAACGCGCGCGGTGCCGGGCGGGGAGCAAGAGTTCACGCGCCTGACATAATCCGAGCCGAGTATGCGGACGCCAACCGGATTCAGTCATAATTGCTGGATACGCTCTATCGAGATAAAGAAGAAAGAACGGGGGATGAGCCGCGCATGCAGCAAGTTCGAGTGTTCGATGCGGACTACGATGAGTACCGTCGCGACGAGTCGCGCGTCCAGGGCGAAGCGAGCAGCATTTCGTTTCCGGTAACGGAGGAGGAGGTACGCGCGATTCTGTCCAAGATGGCGGCGTCTGGCACCGCCGTGACCGTGCAGGGGGCCCGCACGGGCCTGGCGGCTGGCGCCGTTCCGCATGGCGGCCATGTGATGAGCCTTTCCCATATGAACCGCTGCTTGGGCGTTCGCAAAGGAGGGGACGGAACGTTCTATCTAAGGGTGCAGCCCGGCGTCATCCTGTCCGAGTTTCGCAAATACCTGTCGAACAAGTCCGTTCCCTGCGCCGGTTGGGCGGACAATGACCTCGAGGTGCTGGAGGAGCTCTACGCGGCCCCGGCCCAGTTCTTCCCCACGGACCCTACGGAGACGTCTGCCTGCCTGGGCGGCATGGCGGCGTGCAACGCGTCCGGCGCGCGCAGCTACCGCTACGGTCCCATGCGCCCGCATGTGAGCGCGCTGCGCGTGGTGCTGGCGGACGGCGGCGTGGTTGCCCTCGAGCGTGGAAAGGAGCGTGCGCGCGGCCGCGAGCTCGCGCTTGAAACCGTGGACGGGCGCTGCGTCTCCGTGCCCCTGCCTGCCTATACCATGCCGGCGTGCAAGAACGCCTCGGGCTACTTCGTCGAGGACAATATGGACGCTGTCGACCTGTTCATAGGGTCGGATGGCACCCTTGGCGTTATCACGGAGCTGGAGCTGCGCCTTTCTCCGCTTCCGGAGATCACATGGGGCGTCAACTGCTTTTTTGCCGATGAGGAATCAGCGCTGAACGCAACGGTCGCCATGCGCGACAAGCTGCCGCGCGCCGCGGCGCTGGAGTATTTCGACGGCGACGCGCTTGACGTGCTGCGCTCCCAGCGCGAGCGCTCCGCTGCGTTCTCGTCCTTACCTGCGGTACCTAAGTCCTACGCCGCCTGCGTCTACGTAGAGCTAGAGTGCGATGATGCCGAGCAGGCGGCGGCTGATTTGCGCCTGCTGGGCGACCTTTTGGACGAGTGCGGGTCGAGCCCCGCCTACACCTGGGTGGCCCGTACGGACGTGGACCGCGAGCGTCAGCGCTTCTTCCGCCACGCCGTGCCGGAGAGCGTCAACATGCTGATCGATGAGCGCAGACGCATCGACCCCGCCATCACCAAACTGGGCTCCGATATGTCCGTTCCCAACGAGCGCCTGCACGACGTGGTGACGCTCTACCGCGAAACGCTGGCCAAAGCGGGCCTGCAGTCGGCGGCGTGGGGCCACATCGGAAGCAACCACCTGCACGTGAACATCTTGCCGCGCAACGCGCAGGAGTACGCGGCGGGCAAGCGCCTGTTCGCCCAGTGGGCGCGCGAGGTGACCGATATGGGCGGTGCCGTTTCTGCAGAGCACGGCGTGGGCAAGATCAAGCGCGATTTCTTGTGCATCATGTACGGCGACCAGGCGATTGCGCAGATGGCAGACGCCAAGGCGGCGCTGGATCCCCGGGGCGTCTTGGGTCGTGGCAACCTGTTTGACGAGGACGAGCTCGACGCGGCCGTCGCCCGCGCGAAGGGAGGCGAGCTGTAATGCATATCGTTGTGTGCGTCAAAGCGGTGCCCGGCAGCACCGAGGTCAAGATGGACCCCAAGACCAATACCATCGTCCGCGACGGTGGGCAGGCGGTCATCAACCCGTTCGACGCCTCCGCGCTGGAGGTGGCGCTTCGCATCAAGGATGCCGCGGCGGAGCCTGAAGACGTGCGGATAAGCGTGCTGTCCATGGGCATTCCCGCTACGGCGGAGCTGCTGCGCGACTGCATCGCCCGCGGTGCGGACGACGGACTGCTTCTGAGCGACCGCGCCTTCGCCGGAGCGGATACGCTGGCGACCGCTTATGCGCTGTCGCGCGGCATCGCGGCTCTGGGCGGCGCCGACCTTATCCTGTGCGGCAAGATGGCGGTCGACGGCGATACCGCCCAGATTGGCCCCGAGCTTGCGGGCGGGTTCGAGTGGCCGTGCGTGACCGACGTTATCGAGGTCCGCGGGCTGGAGCCAACGTGCGCGTGCGTGCGCGCCAATACCGATTGCGGCGTGGCGGCGCTGGCCGTGCCGTTGCCCGCCGTGTTGACGGTGTCCAAGGATATCGCCGACCTGCGCATGCCCAGCATCGCCGGCATCATCGCGGCGGAAGGGGTCGCGATCGAGGTTCTCGACGCGAAGCGCTGCGCGGCGGATGCTCGCCGTATCGGCTTGAGCGGGTCTCCCACGCAGGTGGTGAGGTCGTTTGTTCCCGACCGCGCCGACGGCGCCGTGACGGTTCCGGGCGATGCGGCAGAGCAGGCATGCGCCTTGGCCCAGCTGATTGAGGGGATGTCGCTATGAGTGGCTTGCTGGTAGATAAGGACCTGTGCATCGGCTGCGGCCTGTGCGTCAAGGCGTGCGGCAACGTCGGCATCGTCGTGGAGGGAGAGCGCCCCAATCGTCTTGCGCGCGCCACCGACGGCTGCATCCTGTGCGGTGCATGCGTGCAGGCGTGTCCAAAAAAGGCGATCTCTATCGCGCGCGACGCGGACGGGGGCGAGACCCCGCAGCAGCGCGCCCGGCGCCTTGCCGCCTATAAGGACATATGGGTGTTCGCCCAGGTCGACCAGGAGGGCCGTGTGCTGCCCGTGGCATTCGAGCTGCTGGGTCGCGCTCGCGAGCTCGCGGCTGTACGCGGTTGCCGCGTTCTCGCCCTGCTGGGCCAAGGTGGATCTGCTCCGCAAGACCAGGCGCCCGCGCTGATTGCGGCGGGTGCGGACGAGGTTCTGCTGTGCCGCGACGACCGCCTGGCAACCTTGGACGCGCTGGTGTACGCCCACTGGATCTGCGACTTGGCGAGCGAGCGCAAGCCCGAGACCATCTTGTACGGCGCTACGGCGTTTGGGCGGGAGCTCGCGCCGGGCGTGGCTGTTCGCCTGCAGACGGGCCTTACCGCGGACTGCACGGTGCTCGACATCGATCCCGTAACGGGCCTGTTGCAGCAGACGCGCCCCGCTTTTGGCGGCAACCTCATGGCTACCATCGAGTGCCCGCGGCACCGCCCCCAGATGGCCACCGTGCGCCCGGGCGTCTTCGCAGCGCCCCGGGCAGATATGGCGCGCGTCGAGCAGGGTCGCATCACCCCGGTCGTCCTGTCCGATGCATGGCGGCCGCGCGTGCGCGTAGACGCTATCGAGTCCTCCGGCGCGACGGACACCATCACGGATGCCGATGTTTTGGTTGTGGTGGGGCGCGGCATAGGTTCAAAAAAGAACCTGGCGGTGGCCCGGCAGCTGGCAGACGCCCTTGGCGGCAAGCTTGGCTGCACGCGCCCACTGGTGGAGTCAGGTTGGTTGGAGTATTGGCACCAGGTGGGGCAAACCGGCGTGTCCGTTTCGCCCAAGCTCCTCATCAGCCTTGGCGTCTCCGGCGCCATTCAACATGTGGCGGGAACCGGCGGCGCCCAGACCGTGATCGCCGTCAATGAGGACCCGGACGCCCCTATCTTTGGAGCCGCCACTTATCACGTGGTGGGGGATTGCGTGGAGGTCGCGCGCGGGCTGATATCTCAACTTCAACGGTAGATCCAGCGACGGGGCGGGGCGGAGGCCCTGCGATACGCATGGGAGCACCAAGGGCGGTCGAGTTCCTCGTCCGTCCTTTTTCATGTGGGTGCTGCGAAGGCTGCCGTTGGCGTGCGAAATCTGCTCGTTTGCAGGAAAGGCCGTCCTGCACGCAGGGAAGACGTTCTTCTTTTTGTATAAAGGTAATACCTATTACCTACTACCTATCAACAATGGATGGGGAGGAGACCGACCATGTACCAGTCCCACGAGTTTTACCTGCGCCGCTGCATCGCGATTTCCAAGGATTCCCGCGCCCACGGCAACACGCCGTTCGGAGCCCTGCTGGTGGATAAGGACGGCAACATTTTGATGGAACAGGAGAACATCGAGATTACCGAGAAGGTCTGCACCGGCCATGCCGAGGCGACGCTCGCCGCCCGCGCGTCCCACGAGTATTCCAAAGCGTTTCTCTGGGACTGCACCCTGTACACAACCGCCGAGCCGTGCGCGATGTGCGCCGGCGCCATCTACTGGGCGAACATCGGCCGCGTGGTGTACGGCATGACGGAGCGCCGTCTCCTCGAGCTCACGGGCTCCAACGAGCAGAACCCCACCTTTGACTTGCCGTGTCGCAACGTTTTCGCATGCGGCCAGAAAGAGATCGAGGTCATCGGCCCCATTCCCGAGGTCGAGGTCGAGGCCGCGGCGGTGCATGAGGGCTATTGGGACTAGTTTGGGCTGCCCGCCGCGCGTTCGCGCGAGCCGGGTTCTCGTCCGCTCTCCAGAAGGGAGGCCCTTGTGTTCGAAGAGAACATTTCTAAGGGCAAGATGCTTGTAATCGCGTTCCAGCACGTTCTCACCATGACGCCGGGTACCATCGCCGTGCCCCTGCTGCTCGCCAGCGGCCTGGGGCTCGACGCCCGGACCACCAGCTTCCTCATCGCGGCGAACTTCTTCACCAGCGGCGTCACCACGTTGCTGCAGGTTGTTGGAATCGGTTCGCTTATCGGTTCGCGGTATCCCATAATCTTGGGGTCCTCGTTCGCCCCCTTGGCGCCCATGATCATGATCGGTACCCGCTACGGGCTGCCCACGCTCTTTGGGTCCATCATCGCCTCGGGCGCGATCATCTTCTTGCTCTCGTTTTTCATGGACAAAGTGATGAAGCTGTTTCCGCAGGTGGTGGTGGGTACCTTTGTAACGCTTATCGGCGTGAGCCTAGCGCCTTCCGCCCTGCGCGATCTTGCGGGTGGAGAGGGGAGCGCTGCTTTCGCCTCCGTTCCCAACCTGGCCCTCGGCTTTGGCGTATTGCTCTTCGTCTTGCTGGTCGAGCGATACGGTAAGGGTATTTGGCGCAGCATGTCGCTGCTGCTGGGAATTGTGTTCGGCACGGTGGTCGGTGCCTTCTTGGGCATGGTCGACCCCTCGCCCGTTCTAGAGGCGGCGCCCTTCCAGGCGGTCGCGCCCTTCGCGTTCGGCGTACCGGAGTTTCATATCGTCCCCATCTTGTTCATGGTGGTGTTCTGCGTCATCAATACGCTGCAGTGCATCGGCGTCTATTCGGTGGTGGACGAGATCACGGGCGGCACCTCCACGCCTCAGATCGAGGCCCGGGGCATTCGCGCTCAGGCATTGGGCCAGATGCTTTCCGGAGCCTTCAATTCCATCCCTTCCACCATGTTCAACGAGAACGCCGGGCTCGTCGACTTGACGCGCGTCAAGGATCGCAAGGTCTTCATCGCCGCCGGCATCATGCTGATCGTCGTTGGCGTCTGCCCGCCCATCACGGCTGCGATTGTCGCCGTGCCCAAGTGCGTGCTGGGCGGTGCGACCATGGCGTTGTTCGGCATCATCACCTCGTCCGGCATCTCGATTCTGTCACGCCTCGACTTTGGCAAGAACAACAACTTCAAGATCGTCGGCACCAGCATCGCTATCGGTGTGGGCTCGCTGTATGCCTCCGAGGTGTACGCCAACCTGCCCGAGGCCCTGTCGATGGTCATGAGCAACGGCCTGTTTATGGTGACGCTGAGCGCCGTGGTGCTCAATCTGCTGCTCAACGGCAAGAAGGCGTTGAGCGTGGACGAGTAGGCGGTCTGCCAGCAGACGGGCATTCAACGGATTTTGCGTAACGAGCCCTTCCTTTTAGGCGCCCGACCGGTCAATCATCGCGTTGGCTGGCCGGGCGCCTTTGCGTATCCATCTTTCTTAACAGCCCCCGTGATTTGCGCTACGATGGACGCCGACTAAAGGGAAGGCGGCTTGGAAATATGGACCCGTTGAAGACGACATCGCTTTCTGCCCGTGCGCAGGAGGCAATCATGCAGATCATCGAGGGCATGGACCTTGCCGTGGATAACAAGCTGCCGCGCGAGGAGATGCTCGCATCCCAGCTGGGCGTCAGCCGCACCACCATCCGGCAGGCGCTGAACAACCTGGCTGCCGAGGGCGTGGTGTCGCGGCGCCAGGGCAAGGGCACGTTCGTAAACGTCGATTCGATCGGCATTCGCGTGACGTTCTCTCCTTGCATGGAGCTCATGCAGGCTATTCGCAACAGCGGTTTCGAGCCCTCTGTTCGCCTCCTGAGCGCCCATGCGGCCGACGAGCGCTCCGGGTTCTCGTCTGGTAGGTACTCCATGGAGGACGTGCGCCGTATGTTGGAGCTCGATGCCGGCGATCAGCTGATAGAGCACGACAAGGTGTTCTATGCGGATGGCGAGCCGTGTGCGTTTTGCCGCGATTACTTTGGCGCGAGCGTGGCGGGTGGCGAGGCCGGTCTGGACGAGCTCGAGCGCTATGACGACTCGCTGTACCGTTTTGTCTACAACCGGAGCGGTCGCCGGGTTGAATGGGATAAGGTCGAGATCGACGTGGCAGCGCCCGCGGACCTACCGGAGGTCTTTGCGTCGCAGATGCCGCGCGGCGCGAGCCGTCCTCTGCTGTGCGTTCGCTCGGTCAACTACGACCAGGACAGCAGGCCGGTCGTCTGCGCCGTGGAGTACGTGGACACGTCGGTCATTCGTTATAACTTGGTAAGGCAAAAGGCGGTCGACTACCAAAGGAAATAGGGGATTCGCCCCCTACTCCTCGAAAACGGCGACGGCGCGCACGGGCATGCCTGTGGCATCCTCGATTCGCGGCCACATGACAAAGATGATGGCGCCGGTTGCGGGGACCTTGTCCAGGTTGCACATGACTTCTACCTGCAGGTGCCCGTGGTCGAGCACCCAGCGCTCGGCGGCCAGGTCGTCGGCTTCCACCGCCAGGTAGGACGCGTCGGTGTCGAACGTCTCGTGTCCGTTCATGGCGATACCGCGCTGCTCGTACAAAAACTCCAGCGCCGGGATGGACCAGCCGGGGCAGTGCTCGCCACCTTCCTCGTCGAAGTTGTTGAGGGCGTCGTTGTCGGGCCAACGCTTATACCAGTCGGTTCGCAGCGCCACGAAGGCGCCCTGAGGTATGCGGCCGTGCTGGGACTCCCAGGCGAGGATGTCCTCGACATCGATGGCGGTATCCGGGCCGTTTGCGGCTATCTTGGACGTGAGGTCGATAACCACCAGCGGCATCGCCATCTGCTTGCCTCCGAATGCCTGGGAGCTTAGGTGGTCCGGAGTGAAGTGGCAGGGAAAGTCGACGTGCGTGCCAAATTGACCAGGGAACTTGTAGGTGTGGATGCGGCAGGAGAGCATCTCCTCGTCGTAATCAAAGACGGTGCGGCACAATTCCACGGAGCCGTCCGGAATGCCGCCCCAATACGGGCTTTGGTTGTTGAGGGGGTGGGAGAGCTCCACCCACGTGCATGCTTTCAGTTTCTCCAGATCTTGCCAAAGGCTCATGATGGCGGCTCCTTTCGGGCGGTGGTATGCGGGATGCTTGCGCCGGACCGCTGCGGACGGCGTCGGCGAGGGGATTAGTCAAGTTTGCGGGTCGCGCCCATGAAGACGGGCGTCATGGTGACCAGGTCGATGATCAGGTAGGCGAACGGGCGGTCCAGGATGACCTCGTGGACTTCGGGTTCTTCCGGCGCGGCGCTGCCCATCATGATTTGGGCGGAGGTTGCGGCCGCCGCGCGCGTGCCGGTCTCGCTCACCTCGATAAACGTTTTGTGGGCGATCTCTCCCACATAGAGGTTTTCGGCGGCGTTTCCCAGAGGGGAGAGGTCTGCCATCCGCATGTCGAAGGCATCGAGCATGCCCATGGCTTGGAGCTGGTCGGTGAGCTCGGTGGAGTATTCAAGCGTGAACTTGGGTAAGCCGGCGTCTGCGAGCGAGAAATCCTTGGGCGTCATAAGATCCGCCAGCGCCGCGCCGTCCAGCGAGCCGAGCGCTTGGTCCAAGGTGAGCCCCTCTTTGGGAAGCAGGCCCACAAAGCCAAAGTTATAGTCGCGATACGGTTTGACGAAGCCGGTGAAGGAGTCGTTCTCCAGGTAGCTATCCTCGCGCGAGCGCATCATGCGGCAATCTGTTTGGGAGCCGTCCTGCGCGGTGAAGGTCCAGTCCAACACGTTTTCGTCCTCATAGGGATCGTCCCAGGCGCCCTCGAAGGCCAGCGCGCTGATGAGGAACAAGCGGGAATCGGGCGAGATGTCGTCGATAATTTGGGGGATCATGCCGTGGGTGTTCTCGTCTACCCATGCGTTGATATCCTGCAGGGTGGTGTTGTCAAAGGGCGCCTCGAACGCCTGCGCGTCCAGGGTGTTGGCGCAGGTTTCCAGGTAGTCTTCTTGCACGGAGAGGTCGTCGTTTTTCATCCAGATGGAATCGGCGAGGTTCAGCTCCAGGGGATCCAGCTCGATGCCGCTGCCATAGGGGTCCGCGCCGGCAAGGCGCCTGGCGTATGCGCCGAGATACGCGTTGAGGGTGCCGGTGTCAAAGCCGCTTGCCTGCTCTATCTGGGCAAGCGTTTCTCCGGCCGCGCCGTTTTGCAGCATGGCCAGCACGTGGAGTACGGAGAGCGGCGAGACCAGCACGTTGTCTTCTGCGCCATCGCCCGCGGCGGCGAGGCATTGCTTAAACAGGGTGGTCGCGAATCCGTAGGCGGACGCGAGTTCCTCATCGCCGGTGAGGTCGTCGATGATGTTTTCTTTGGACGAGATGTCCAGTTCGCGGCGGATCTTCTCGGTAAGGTTGGTGGCGTTCATGGCTGTTCCATTTTTCGCGGTGCCGTCGCATCCGGAGAGCGCGGCCGCGCCGGCGCCGGCGAGCGCGGCGGCAAGGAGGCTGCGGCGGCTAAGGGCGTGCAGAACGGTGCGGTTGAGGGGCGTGCGTGCGGTCATGGAATCCTCCTAGGGTTACCGGGGCCGTTAGCGGTCTGGGACACTTTCGGCATGCGTGCGACGGACGGGTATGTTCACGATGATGATACCCATAGATACCAAGGCGAGCGCTAGCGCCGCGACGCCCGGATTCACCATCGATCCCTCGTCCAGCAAAACCATGGAAAGCAAAAAGCCGAACATGGGGTTCATGAAGCCGAAGACGGTGACGCGCGAGACCGGGTTGACGGCGAGTAGGCGCGACCACAGGCTGTAGGCCATGGCGGAGATGAAGCCCATGTAGACGATTAGGGCGAGGGCGGGAAGCGGTTCCGCGGGACTGAGGCGTCCTCCGGCCGTCGCGGCGGCGATAGCGAGGACTGTTCCGCCCACAAGGAACTGCCAGCCGCTGAGCATGACGGGGTCATGGTGTTTGCCGAGTAATCCGATGAGGCAGGTCGACATGGCGCCGGCAAACGCGGCGAGCAGCACCAGCCCCTCTCCTTCTAGGGAGAAGCCCAGGCTCTCGCCGGCGCCCATGCCGGCGATATTGATAAGGGCGACCCCTCCGAAGCCGGCGGCGCAGCCCAAGACCTTGCGGGCGGAGAGACGTTCGGTGCGAAACGCCAGACAGGATAGCAAGATGGCGATGAAATTGCTGCTTGCGGTAACGATAGAGCTGGTGACGCCGGATGCTTGGCTGAGCCCGCGGTAGAAGAACACGTATTGCAGCACCGTTTGGAACAGCGCGAGCAACAGGATGGAGCGGACGTCGCGCTTGCGCGGAACCAGCGGCTTTTTACGAACGGCGCTCATGCCGATGATGACCATGGCTCCCGCGATGATGAAGCGCACGCCGGCAAAGAGCATCTGAGAGGAGACGTCATCACCGGGGATGCCGAAGAGGCGGTAGCCGATCTTGATGCTGGGAAACGCCGAGCCCCAAAGAAAGCAGCAGACGGCGCAGGTTGCAAGCAGGCCGGGAAGCGAGGCGAAGAAACGGTCGAAGCCCTTCTTCTCCACCCGGCCGCGCAGTTCTGGCGTAAGCGATGACGTCGCAATCAGCCTTTCTTCGGTATCTTGCGCGGCCTAGTCGCGGTCGCCCACGATTTGCAGCAGATGGATGAAGATGTTGACCAGGTCGAGCCAAATCTCCGCTGCGTTGAGGATCGCCATCTTGACCGTGGGCTCGCATTGCTGGGCGCGGTAGGTGTCGTATCCTATGAACCCGCAGAAGACCAGGATGACGGCATAGTCATACCATGCCATCGCAAAGCCCATGATGCTCCCGGCGATCCCGGCGACGATGAGGGCGATCAGCGCGGTTACGGCGACGCCCTGGATGCGGGCGAAGAACGCGGGGAAGCTCGTTCCCAGCAGGGTGAATAGCGTCGAGATGATGAGCGTGCCCACAAAGGCGTTGGCGATGCTGGGGAGGCTGTAGAACGGCAGCAGCATGCCCGTTGTGAACCCGATGGAGCAGACGAGCAAGGCGTATCCTGCCAGCGTGACGCCGTAGCCCTCGCGTTTCATGCCCATGTACATGATGGCGATGCCGGCGATGCTGGCGATGAATGACCCGATCGAGATCGCCAGGTAGTTGTCGACGACCGCGTAGAGGAAGGCCGGGGCCTGGGCGAGCAGGGCGCATGCGGCGATGACGGCGAAGCCGGCGGTCACCAGCCCGCCCATGATGAGGTTGTACGTGCGGCGGGTCAGCTGCGCGCTGTGGTCGCGGGAGGGGTCGAATGGGGAGATGGCCTCCTGCTCGGGAGCGTCAAAAGGAGTGTTCTGCATATTCTCGTCCCTTCTAGCGGATGGTCGAATGGGGTGACGAGCGCATCGTCGCGTCCACTCGACTATACCCGACCGTGGGAGCAGAGATGCGGCCGCGGTGCGCTTGTCGGTAACTGTTTGCATTTCTCGTGCCCGCGCGCTCCTTGGTGGCGCACTATGGGTAGGAGACAAGCATGGACGCACATCGATGTGCATTGGTGCGAACGGGCGGATACGAGAGGCGCGGTGCCGGGCTATGGCGAACGAAGCGATTCATGATGACGAGGCGCGGGGCAAGGTCCCCTCGACCGCCGAGAAGGTTGCGGGCGGTATAGAGATGGCCGCCGGCGCCGCTATCGCCGCGGCGGGCGTGCCTATGATGGTGCTGCCCGGTCCCGGTGCGGCGGCCCTGCTGGGCGGGGTAGCGCTTGCGAGCAAAGGCCAGCGCCGCTATTCCGGCCGCGAGGCGACTGCGGTCGAGGAAAAGCTGGACCGGGCTTCTGCCAAGGCTGCCGAGGCGGCAAAGCGCGAGGGGGCCAAAGCGGCGAAGGCCGTGGCGCATAACGCTCCCAAGGTGGCGGCTGCCACGGCTAAGGCAGCGGTAAAGGGCGGTGCCGTCGTGGCGAAAGCGGCGGCCAAAGGCGGCGCGGCGGTCGCCAAGGCGGGTGGTAGGCTCGCCGGCAAGGGCCTTGATGCGGCGGCGGTCGCCTACCTTCGCCATAGGGAGCAGAAGAGGGGCGATGCGCTGTGATGGACGAGAAGCCCTCGCTGCCGCATCGGTCTAAAAGCGCCGCTACGTTTCTCACCTATGTCCGCGAGCGGATGGACACCTTTCTCGACCGCCCGCTGTGCGCGATCGACAGCCTGGTCTTCTCATGGCTTGCCTACGCGCATTTGGGAGAGGACCAGGTAAACGCCTGCTTGCCGGAGGGCATCGCCCTGCATGAGATGCTGCGCGCGGAGGAATTCGACAACATGTTCGGATCAACCTGGGACCCGGAGGGCAGCCGGGACCTCTTGTTCGCCGTTTGCGCCAGCCCGCGTTTTCGCGATGCGCGCCTTACGGAGTTTCGCTTCAAGACCGCCCGCTCCGCCGAGGAGCAGTTCGCGGCCATGACCTTCATCTTGCCCGATGGCAGCTCCTACGTGGCGTTTCGCGGCACCGATTCCACCATTGTGGGCTGGAAGGAAGACTTCAACATGACCTTCCTCAACCCCGTGCCCGCCCAGGAGGAGGCGCGCGCCTACCTTGAATACGTGGCGTCCGTCACGGCCGGCCCGCTGTATGTGGGAGGCCACTCCAAGGGTGGCAACCTCGCGGTCTATGCGGTGGCTACCTGCAACGAGTTGTGCCGCGAGCGCGTTGCCAGGGTGTTTTCACATGACGGCCCGGGATTCCATCGCGAGTTCTGCGCGTCGGATGCCTACCGTAACACCCTTCCCATCATGGTGAAGACCGTTCCCAAATCGAGCATGATAGGCGCGGTGCTCTCCGAGGGCCCCGATTGCCATCCCATCATTGTGGAGAGCGGTGGCTTCTCGCTGTTCCAGCACAATCCGTTTCTGTGGGAGGTCGACGTCGAGAGCGCGACGTTTGTGGAGGCAGACGGCTTCACGGCGTCGTCTCGCTATTTCGATTCGACGCTCGATGCCTGGATGGACAAGTACTCGCTGGCAGAGCGCGCCCGCTTTGTCGACGCCCTGTTCGACGTTATACGCGTGACGGGTGCCAAGCGCTTTTCCGACATCATGGCTGATCGCAAGACCAACGTTCCCCTTATGCTGGAGGCGGTCGAGGGGCTTGACCCGGACCTGCAGCAGTTCATTAGGGACGTTATCCGTTCTTTCGCTAAGACCGCGACGGTCGAGAAGGCGGCGGGCGCTGCGAGCGGTATCGCGGGGACTATTAAGAAGGCACGACCCAGCGTTGCTTTGGCGGTCACCACCTTTAAGAATAGGGGCGATGGGTCCGATTAGATATGGATGAGGGGAATTGTGCATTCAGCGTTTGATGCAACTGCTCGTTGTTCATATTAAGAGCAAATTATCCTCGATGCCCTTTTTAGCAAGCCGAGCTTCACCAGGCTAACAAAAAGTAAAAAAGCCCAAAGAAGGGCCCCGTGATTCTGCGCTAAACGTGTCGCGGGGCTCTCCTTTGGACGCCATTTTCAATTGCATTGTCCCATCGCTTAGAGTTCGACTTCAACGATATGGCGAACGGGGAGGTTTGTGGCGATGAAATCGTAGTTGCCAGATTCCAGCGTGGGTTTATGCCCCAAGCCTGCCTGCGCTGGGAAGCCGTCGACTACGCTTGTAGAGAATGGAACGTTGATTGTGTATTCAGTTCCCGATCGGACGGAGAGCTGGTATGCGCCCCCCAGTTGCGGCACGGACAGATTGAAGAGGGTGGAATCAACTCTTAGCCAACGCTCCTTCTGGTTACGAGGAATTAGGCTCCATCCAAGTGAATCGAGGTACCCTCTCTCGTCGTCCTCATTTTTATCGTTGCGGATCGTAATGGTAAGCACCGCAAGGGTCTTTTCGTTTGGGTTGGTTGTATCGTATGGGTTGTTAGGCATGGCGCCGTCTTTGGAATAGCGGTCGATGTATTCATTGATGGACATGAGCTCTGCCGAGTCGACAGAAAACGAAAAGCCGTCGGTGTTTTCTGTCGAATATTCTGCAAAAGCCCCATTGAGTTCTACGGAGTCACCAACAGAGTGCAGGGCGATGTCATATGGGAGCCCCTCGCTATTGACGAGTGCTATGCGATATCCCATAACGATGAGAAGCAGCACGAAAAGCCCGGTACATCCCAGGCGGATAAGGCGACTAAGATTCATGCGACACCCCATTCATCATGCCTTCGTCGATATGCCCTTCCGCTAGATGAAGGACGCTGTCCGAAAGGCGGGCCAAGACGGTGGCGTCATGGCTGGCGAGCAATATGGTGGCGCCTCGAGCTTTTTCGCGCTCCACCATTTGTTGCACCATATCTACACCGGAGGTGTCCAACGCGTTGGTGGGTTCGTCGAGCACGATGAGGTCGGGCGATCCCATAATCGCCGCTGCAATGCCAAGCCTTTGCTTCATGCCGAGTGAGTATTTTTTGAATGTTCGACGGTCGGCGGGATCGAGACCAACATCATTCAGTAGTTGCGCAATCGCTCCTTCGTTTAAGCATCCGCGAAGGCGCGCGAGAAGCGCAAGATTGTCAAAACCCGTCCGGCCGTTTAAGAATGCTGGCGCCTCAATAAGGAAACCGACGCTCGGTGGAAACGGCAGCTCGGACCCCAGCTTCTTGCCGTCGATGAGCACGCTTCCCGTAGTGGGGGCTATAAGGCCTAAAACGGCGCGCATGAGCATTGTCTTTCCCGAGCCGTTCACGCCTGCCAAGCCTTGAACCTCCCCCGGTCCAACATTAAACGATATGTCGGTGAGGACCTCGTTTGAACCGAGTTTCTTGGTTAGGTGGTCAACAACAAGCCTCATGATGAGTACTCCTTTCCAACCAGATCCATGCGGCAGAAATGAATCGCGCCGACGGCGCATGAGATCACACCGATAAGCGCGGCGAGAGCTAGCCCTGTGATCGGGTCTACGCCACTTCGGATGAGCAGATTGCTGCGTCCTGCCATCAAGTATTGTCCCGGTAGCAAGGGATTGAAGAAAAACGCCGATGCAAACATGGTCGTGGCGAGCGTGGCAAAACTCAGCACCGGACGGATCCAAAGCGACAGCGCGAGCTGCGCCACGCAAAGTGCCCAAGTCATTATGCATGCGGACGCAGCAAACGGAGCCAAGCAGGCAGACCGAGGAACGGTAACGAAATCCCAGGTGTCAAGCGAAAGGAGCGACGCGGCGTCTTGGGATACGCCGGGATCAACACTTCCCGATGTGACAAATGATATGGCAAGGGAGATTATTAGGGCTGAAGCCCATACGAGCACCGAGTACAGTCCCATCCAGATGCACTTCGATATCCACCAGACCAGTCTGTTTCTCGATGCCACTAGCACCTGAAGTCCAAATCCCGATAGGTCGCGCAAGGGGTAGGACAGGGGAAGGAATAGCACTAGCGCCATTATAAGCAGCCACGCTATAGGGAGCTGAAAGGGCATATTAGCCGAGAAATCGTAAATCATCATACCGCCGAATATTGACGTCAGGATATCGTCAGTGGATAGGCTGTTCTTGGCGATGCCGCTCACCATCGTGAGCGCGACGAGCACGAGGGCGAGAACTGTTTCCAGTGCTGTTAGGACGCACAAGCCTCGCTTCATCTCGCCAAAACCTTCTTGTATATCGGTGAGAAGGATCTGTACTAATTTCATAGCAAGTCCTTTCTGGTAAACCTGCGAAGAAGGTAGGCGGATGCTGCTGCCATTAGAAGTGGGACGGCAATCATGGGACTGGCAGTGCGGAAGCCCGCTTGCCCTGCATGGAATAGACGTAGAAGGCTAAAGGTAAAACCATTGATATTGAGGATGTAGAAGATGTAGTTGTTTGCAAAGTCGATCGCCAAGGCAGCAACGTATGACCCGACAAGTAGAACCACACGGTTCTCGATGATCGTTGACACGGAGAGAACGAGCCCACCCCACATGCCGGCGAGAACAAAGTCATATGCCACGTTAACGGCAACGTAAAGTACCGGCCACGTGAAATACAGATGTGTCCAAATCTCTTCTTCGCGCATGCCCATATAGATGTTTGAGGTCACCTCTGGTACGGATGAGGGAACGAAGCACATAAGGACAACTTGGTTGACTAAAAGGGGGATCACCGCGGTTGCGCCGGACGATACGAATACTGCAATGTAGCGCGCTGCAAGAGTTTCTCGTCTCGTATGGCTCGTATATTCATGAGCGAGGGCACCGGAGAGAATTTCTGTCTGCAGCGACCAGCAATAGGGGATCAGGACCAAGAGAGGAAGGATGTAGAAAAAGACACCCGAAACAAATAGATCGCCGGTGCCAACGAGGATCCATGTGGCGAACGCTCCTGTTGCCCCCGTTCCCAACCATTCGTCCTCCTGGGCAGATAATCCCCCGTTGTACTGGGACTGTATGCTCATATATGCCGAGGCAACCGCCAACGAGCAGCCGATGAGCGCTGCGATGTAGAACCAGGGGTTCTTAAAAGCCTTGTTGAGCTCCACGCTCACTAGCGCGCGCATCATTCCCCCTCCCTCATGTCGGTTGCGGTGACTATGAAGCGGTATCTCATCGACTTATTTAGGCCACAGCGAAATTCGAAAACGTTATCAGAGGGAACATCGTTGTGGATTGCGTATCCCACGGTGATGGTTTTTGTCTCCCCTTGAGAAAGGGAGAAGTAGCCCCTCTCGCTGGGATCGATGAAGTCGGAAGTCCCATCATTGAAGTACACGGCTTCGACGATGGCGGTGGGTTCGATGACGCCGCTAAGCAAAAAGCCTGCTTTTCCAGTGCTGGTGGTCGACTTTTCCGATAGGACGGCGTTCACGTTATGTATTGTGTAGCTACAGAGCAGGAACTTGAAGTTCTCGTCCTTAAAGCTGCTATCGGTAAAGAGTTTGCCATTGAAAAGGCAATTATCGTTGTCAAGAATTCCCGCCTGGAGGGGATTGTCGTATACCATGGCGCTGTCTACAGCGATATCAAGCGACCCGGAAAAAGAGAAAGGGGTTTCCAGGATCGTTGTTTGGCCGGGGAAAGGCCCTTCTATCTTCGGGCTCTCCTCGTCGGCATCAAGGGTTAGGGTCTCACCTAGGCCTGCGATCTCGCCGTATTCGTCGGTAAGGCGCTGAGTGTTTGCGTCGCTAATGCCCTGCAGAAGGATTGGCAATCCAAAAGTGCCAACAACAGCTATCAATAGGGCGCAGCAAACGACGATAAGGGCTGTGCGTTCTTTTTTTCTCATTCTTCCTCCGTTAGAAAGGCGGGAGGCAGCACTTGGCCGCCTCCCGCGTCAGGACGTTCTAAACCTCTATGAGAACGGTGGTATTAAAAAGGAGGGGAAGGGGGCTGTTGACCAATAAAGAGGCGACTAGACCAGTCCGTTCAGATCGGTGTAGGTTCCTTGACAATCCGGGCTCCACCATCCGTTCAGAGAAGATGCGCCGCGGTCCGACGAGGCTCCCAGGCGCGCCCATGTACGCCCGTTCTCGCGCACGGTGTTATGGATTTCGTATTTGCCGGGGCCGGGGGACCAAACGTATCCGCCATTTGTGAAGTTTGCATATCCACTTCCGCCGCTATCGTATGCGCCGTCAACATAGAGCTTCATCGACGTTGAGCTTGTCGACACAACATGGAGATAGGTTGATTTTGTAGTGTCCTTTGATCTCCATGCCGTGCTTGCCCTCTGGAACCATCCGTTGAAGTTGAAGGAATAAGAGCTGTCATCATATGAGGCGGGGGTGATCTGCGGCTCGTTAGCGAACACGGACACTGGGGTAGCTACGGCAAGGGAAGCTGCGAGGAGGATGCCGGATGCTGCGGAGAACAGTTTCTTCATGGTGGACATGTTATTCCCTCCTTTCGAAGCGGGTAAATAAC
>DBEWRE010000014.1:0-40687 GCA_048207125.1 Collinsella sp. | reverse complement strand
GGAGGGCAAAAGAATTTGCTCTGGGCATGTGGGCGTTATGACTGTCGTTTTGAAGACAGCAGTCATTCTCCTTTTGATCCTGCTTGTTCTCTGTTGCTTCGAATTCGGTGGACACGTATTACCTCCATCTTGATTTGCGGTAGGCAAGGCAACAGTAGCACAATTCAAAGTAAGGAGGGCGGGGTTAGATGGGCGGGGTGGACGGTTGAGTAAGGGCGGCCTTCTGCCCCGTGTCTTTATCCTCGTCCAAAAACAGAAGAAGAGTTTGAAACATCCTGTCGCATGCGAGCGTATTCAGGGTGAAGGGCCCTTGGATAAAGTGCAGTAACAGACGGGAGACGGTATGGATGCGAAGAAGTGGTTTAGGGAGGCGGTCGAGCGCCATCGCGATATGGTGTTCCGCCTTGCCTACACGTACCTGCGCGATCCGGCCGATGCCGACGATGTGACGCAAGACGTGTTTGTGAAGCTGCTCCGCAGCGGCAAGCGGTTTGAGGGCGATGACCATCTGAGGTATTGGCTGGTGCGGGTCACCATCAACGAATGCAAGTCGCTGTTTAGAAAACCGTGGCGTCGCGTCGATGACATCGAGGCGTACGCGGAAACGCTGCAGGCTCCAAGCGAGCAGCATCGCGATTTGCTGGTTTGCGTGATGAGGCTGCCCGAGAAATACCGTGTGCCCATGGTGCTGCATTACTACATAGGCCTTTCTACGGACGAGGTGGCGCGGGCGATCAAGGTTCCCGCAGCGACCGTGCGCACGCGACTCGCGCGCGGTCGTACCCGTCTTAAGAGCATGTTGGAGGGTGAGAAGCGATGAAGATGAACACGATACCCGGAAAACGTTCGCGTGCGGATATGCAGGGAGCCTTTGAAGGCATGCATGCCTCTGAGGATATGTACGAGAAGGTTATGGCGCGCGCGTCGCATCGCGGCCGCAAACGCGGCGGCGCGCCCAAGATCGCCGCAGTGGCGACGATTGCGCTAGCGGTTGCGCTGGCGGCGGGCGGCACGGCGTACGCGTTTCTTGGCGGGGACTTTTTCTTCCGCGGTTGGGGTGACCACGGGCGTAGCCAGGTGAACACGTGGACGGTGGACGGTGTTGATGGCGAATATAGCCGCACATTTGGATCGATTGACGAGGACGCGCTCTCCGACGAGCTGAAGGCGTCGGTTGAGTATGCGGGGCGCGCGGTTGAAGCTCATGGCTACACGCTGCTTGTGGAGAGCGTTCTTGTGGACGATCTTGGCTGCGGCGCCGCGACCTTTACCTTGAGCAACCCCGATGGCATCAAGATCAACCCGGCGTACGGCGCACCCGGTGATGTGGTATTTGACGAAGACTCTGACTTGCGTCTTTTGAGGACCACTTTTGGCGACGACACGTCTGCGAATGACGATGTGGTGTATGACGCCGAGGCTTCTACTGATACGGAGGTGCGGGGTACCGTCTACTTCAACGCGTGGAACGGCGCGGGCTCCGTGACATCTGGCATCAAGTGGGTTCTTAATTTTAATGATGAGGATGTTGCAACTGACGTCTTTGTGCCCACGAAGATCATCAAGAGCCGTGAATTCAAGGCGGCCGATGACGAGAGCGTGATGGTGAGCCCGATTGCATTGGTCATCGATGACGAGAGCGTGATGGAGGCTCATGACGATCTATACGGGGCACATCCGTTGATCATCGATAACCTGTCAGTAACTATGGAAGACGGCACGAATCTGGTTATTACGGACGATGATGCTCGAGTCTACAACATCTTTGGCTCATGCCTGCGCGGCGAGGATGGGGTTAATCTGGAGACCGTTTACCGTCCAACGCAGCTGTTGACGCTGGATAAGATTGCAGGCTTGAGTGCTTCTGGCGACCTGTGTCATACGGATGGGCAAAACGAGGCTTGGCAGGCGGAGTTTCTGCCAACAGCGTAAACAGGTAGTTTGCGTCATCATCCTCAGGTGGTTGCGCTAGTTGTATTTGGGCCCCGGGTGCCATGCGTTGCGCCCGGGGCCCTGCCGTTCTTTTACGCCTCGATAACCACTTCGCGGTCTTCGCGGGTGACAAGCGCCTTGACGGCGATCTCGGCGCCCAGGTAGCGCTCTACCAGGCCTGCGAGTTCGTCCGTGGCGGCGCGGCAATCCTCGATGCGCTCGGGGTCGACGCACTCCACAATGAGGAAGGCGTTTGAGGTGGTGTCGGTTAGCGCCGTGCGCACGCCGTCTCGCCAGTTCCAGCAACGGCAGACCGCGCCGGCATCGTCCACATAGCACAGCTCGCCGGGCAGCGTGGGGTCGTTGTCCGCGTTCTCACCTAACGGCGTGAACTCGTCCCCGCCTTGGGTGATAAGCAGACGCAGGTCGCCTTGGAAGGCGTCGATGTCCTCGCCGCCCAGAGGCAGCGCGTATGTGAGCGATACGGCGTTGTAAATGTCTACAGCGGGGGAGATGCTTCCCACGGGATTGCCCTTGAGCACGCGCTTGAGCAGGTTCTCGATAGAGCAGCGGGCGCCGCGCTTGGTCTTGAATCGCTGGTAGGCTTGGCGCCATACGCGCACCGGCGCGTTCTCGGAGAGCGTTGGCGATTCCAGGTGGCGCTCCGCCGCGGCGTTCGCGCGGGCGAGCAGCTGCCCTATCTCTTCCGCGTCCTCGGGCGAGACCAGGTCTGCGGACTTCATCCCCTTGGCCACCACTACGCCCAGCGACGCGCCGGGAAACAGGTTCCAAAACGAATCCTCGGTGACGAACTTCTTCATCTGCAGGCTCCCTTCCTATTCGTCCGCCCCAAAACCTTTCGCTTTGCGGGGAGGGCTGAAAACTAAACGAGCGCCCACACGCCGGCCCCCTTCTTGTGTCCTACGGTGCCGGCACGTGAGCGCTCGCGCGCTGCCCCCATCCGGAGAAGGGGGCGTGTATGTCGCGGTCATTGTAGCGCTTGCTCCCGATCTTCGTCCAGATACGTCGCGGCGGCCTCGAGAAACGCATGCCCCGCGGGCGAGAGTCGGTGGCTGCGGCTCCAGATGAGCTCTACATGGGATGTGAGCGAGGGGGCAAGCGGTATGAAGGCAAGGCCATTTTCCGGCGAGGGGCTTACGATGCCGTCCAGGCAGAGTGCTGCGCCAACATGCGCACGCACCAAGAGAGAGGCCGTGTAGAGCAGGTTATATGTGGCGCGCACGTTGAGCCTTGCAAGGTCGCAGCCCATCCAATCGCAGATGCGCTGCTGGGCGAGGACCTTTTCCGGCATGATCAGGGGGCGGTCGATGAGGTCTTGGGGACGAACCGACGCGGCGGCGACAAGGTCGTCGTCCGACGGTACGAGAACGCCCCATCTATCGGTATCCGGCAGCTTGAGTGCATGGTAGTCGTCCGTGCGGGCGGGTCCGACCGCGATGCCGAAGTCGACGATGCCGCGCGATAGATGCTCCGTCACATCGTCCGAGCTTTCGCTGCGAAACTTAAAACGGATGTTGGGATGCGTGCACGAGAGCCGTTTGGCGATACGCGCAATCGCCAGCGTGGCGTGCGTCTCGCTGCAGGCTATGCTTACCTCGCCGCCGGCGATGTCGGGCGTCTTGAGTTCCGTCTCCGTCTTGTCGAGTAGGTCCGAGAGCTCTCGCGCGCGGTTAAGGAGCAGATGTCCCGCGTTGGTGAGGGAGATGCCATGGCCCCCGCGCTCTAGCAGCTTGCAGCCAAGCTCGTTTTCCAGCTTGATGATTTGGCGGGAAAGCGCCGGCTGGCTTATGTGCAGCTCCTCTGCCGCGCGAGTGATGTTGCCGGTTTGGGCTACGGCGATAAAGGTGCGGAGCTCCCTGATGTCCATACGGTCTCCCTGCTATAACGCGTGCGAATGTCTAGCTATGCAGTATAGGTCTTTGTTATATCGTGCTGCACGCGATACGCTTAAGTGGCCGATGGGCGCTCGATTGTTAGGCATAGGGGCTGATCGTTCCGACTTTCTCCGGGGCCGCATCACGGACGCGCGTCGGCGTCTTGCGTAGAACGCAGCTTGCCCAAGATCGGCTTGCCCGTAGTGATGTGCGGCGCTACTATACATACCAATGGTATGTATAAGGAGGATCGCGAAGCAATGGCGAGAAACAAGCACCCCGAGGAGACGGTCGCAAAGATCCTTGATGTGGCGATGCGCTTGTTTGTGGAGCGCGGCTACGAGCAGACCAGCATGCAGAACATTATCGATGAGCTGGGCGGACTCACCAAGGGCGCGGTCTACCATCACTTCTCAAGCAAAGAGGAGATCTTTTTTCGCAGCGATGGATCGCGTGATGGCGCCCGGTGTGGAGCGACTGCGCAAGATTCGCGATGCGAAGGGGATGACAGGCTGCGAGAAGATTCAGGCGATGTTTCAAAACGGGGCCCGCGGCGTGGATTCGGCGTTCTTCTCGCAAGCTAACCCCGAGCTCGATCCCATGAAAAACCCGCGCATGCTCGCCACCGAGTATCGCGACCTGTTCGATATAAGCGCCCACGAGCTCATGCTTCCCGCCATCGAGCAGGGCATGTGGGATGGAAGCATCCAAACCGAGTATCCTCGAGAACTTGCCGAGACGATAGCCCTGCTCAACAACCTATGGTGCGTGCCGGCGTTTTTCCCCGCGCGCGACGAGGAGGAGCAAAGGCGCCGCGTCGCCTTCATGAACGACTTTCTATCGGCCATGGGGCTGGAGGTTGCGCTGGATCCGCAGGTGAGCCTGGAGACATGGCGCCATCGGTGCGGAGAGCCCATGCAGGAGAGCGTGCAAGCGAGCGCGCAGGCGGACGCGACAAGGGACGCGCGCGCCGGTGAGCGGACGCAAGGCTAGCTTTGGATGCATATACGGACGAGGAACCGCTTCGGCGGTTTTTCTCGTCCCAAAAATACATACCACCAGTATGTATTGGGGGATGAAAAGGAGGATGCGTATGGGGGCGTTGGTCAAGGGGTCGGATGGGCGCACGTTTGCGTGCATCTTGGCGGCGCAGTTCTGCTCGCTGCTGGGGCAGGAGGTGCTGCAGTTTGTCCTGCCACTCTATCTGTTGGATGTAACGGGGTCGGGCGCGCGCTTTGGACTGGCGATCGCATGCGGCTTTGTGCCCTACACGCTGCTGTCGCCCGTGGGAGGGGTTCTGGCGGACCGCACGCGCAAGCGCGGCATCATGATTGGCGTGAACGCGGCGCTGGTCGCCGTGTTGCTGGTGTTTCTTGCTCTCAAAGATGCTGGCGACCCGTTTGCGCTGGTGGTGTTCGCGACTATGGCGTCGTTTGTGGCGCAGGCGCTCTACCAGCCGTCTATCCAGTCTACGGTTCCCTTTGTACTTGCGCCTGCGGACGTGCCCCGCGGGGTTGCGCTGGTGAGCCAGATTGGAAGCCTTACCACGTTGGGCGGCCCGGTGGTGGGCGCGGCGGTCTACGGCGTCGCGGGCTTGGTACCGGTGGTTTGGATCTCGCTTGCAGCGTTTGCGCTATCCGGTGCGGTGGTGGCGGTTGCGGTGAGGTTTTCCTGCGAGCCTTCGCCGTGGGACGGCGGTGCGCTCGCCATGGTGCGCGATGACCTTGCAGAGGCTTTTCGATTTCTTCGCGGCAAGCCCCTTCTTCTAGGTGGCATGGCGACGGCAACGTTTGTGAACGTCTCTGCTGGCGCGTTTATCAACGTGGGGACCGTGTACGTGGTGACCATCACGCTTGGGCTTGGCGCGGCGCACGCCTCTTTTGCCCAAATGGCGATGGGAGCGGGGAGCCTTGTGGGCCATAGTTTGCTTGTGGTGGGGCCGCGCCTGTTCTCGTTGAGAAAGTCGTCCACCTACGTGGGCGGCGTGGCTGCCGCTATGACGGTTGCCGCCCTGGCGCTTTGTTCCATGGGATCCATGGGGACCGCGACGGTGTTCTTGATCCTTGTTGCGAGCTACTCGTTCGCGACGATGAGCGGCGGCCTCATGGGCTCCTGCATGTTGGCGGAGCTGCAGTCCGGTGCGCCCGTGGAACTGGTGGGTAAATTGATCGCGCTCTTTATGACGCTGGTGAACTGCGCCACGCCGTTTGGCCAAGCTGTCTATGGGGCGCTGTTCGACGTTCTGCCGGCCTGGGCCATCGCCGCGGCGACCGCGGTCGAGTTGGCGGCGGTCACGATGGCGTGGCGCTGCTTCCTACGTCGCAATCATACGTAGCCGCCCCGAGCCGCGAGTGCGCGAAGCGGGGCGGCGCCATGCTAACGATGCGAGACCGCTCCCTTGCCGTTGGGTACGCGACGCCCCGCCTTGCCGGAGATATGGTTGAGGTCGATGGCCCATACGGCGGTAACGGATAGTTCGCGGTCGATGGCGCCCCCGATCTCGTCCTTGTATTCGGGAGCATATTTCAAGCAGAGCAGGGCGAGCGCTCGGCGAATCTCCGCCATTTCGGCGACGCGTCGCACGGTGCCCGTTGCGATGACGCTCGCGAAGCGCGTGGTGAAAAATCCCGGCTCGCCGTTTTCCTCCACAAAGACGGGTTCCATATCCATGGCAGCGGTGACGCATACGCGTGGATCACGTTTCCAATCCTCGGTCTTCTGGCCGCCGGCAGCCCCCGTGTGGATGAGGAGCGTGTCTCCGTCCAGTGCATATGAGAGGGGCGTGGCGTAAGGGTGCCCGTCCTCATCGACGGTGGCGACCACGCAGTACTCGGCGTCACGTAGGATCTCGCGCGCCTCCTCCTCGGAGATCGCGCGCTCGGGCAGCTGTTTCATGGGCTGGTGCATGATGGGTCCTTTCTTGTTGAGCACAGGGCAGCTTGGGTTCGGTGCTGTTTTGCGGCGCCTCCAGTTTAGAGCCCGCCTTTGCGACGGAGCTTCATGGGTAAGACGAAAGGTATTTTGCAACGAATAGGTGGCACGCGCGTTTTGCTGTTATGGGCATCAATTCGAGTCTTGGAGAGGTTCTTGAAAGGAATGCCTTAGGTCCATGCGCGCCAACCGGCATCGGCCGAAGCTGCTCAAAACCATGAGGCCCCAAACGACGTCGCTTTGGTTTAGCTGACAGCGGGAGCAGCTGGCTATATCAAACGGCCCCCATGTCGGTGTCGCAAAGCCGCGCGAAGGGAGGGGGCGTAAGGCACTGCGCACACCAGGGGCTACTCCTGGTTTGGGCGCGTTTCCGCGCAGGTACCGCGTCCCGCTATGAGCTCATCGTAATGGGCGATCTTGTAGTCAAGGCGGTCGAGCCCCTCCTGGACGCGCTCGAGCTTCTCGAGTGCTATCTCGCGCTGCTCGATGAGGATCTGCCTGCGCGCTTCATACGTGGCGTCGCCTTGATCAAAGAGCTGCATGTACTCAATAAGCGCTTCAATGGAGACGTTCGCGCCGCGCATGCACTTAACAAAGGAGATGCGCGCGCAATCCTCGTCACTGTAGTCACGCACGCCGCTTGCGTTGCGGCGCACGCGGGGCAGCAGCCCTATGCGCTCGTAATACCGCAGCGTATCGGGGCTGATGCCGTATTGTTCAGAGACCTCCGCGATGCGCATGATGCCCCGCCTTCCATGAACGTCTGACAATGCTAAAGCTGGGCCCAATCATAGGGCTTAGAGCCAACTCTAAGGCAAGCGTGGGCAAAGATAAACATCGCCTTCTTCTCGTCCATTATTACGGGGAGCCAAGAATGGCGGAAATCTAAAGCCGCCCTTGTGCTCGAGTGCGCTCCAAGGCGTACGCTCTCTTTGTACGAATGGCGTTTCGATGCGTTAGGGAGAGGGCAATGTCTGGAAAAACACTGGTAGCGTACTTTTCCGCAAGCGGCGTGACCGAGCACGTTGCGCGCCGGCTTGCAGATGCGATTGGGGCAGACGTATTCGAGATCGCTCCCAAGGAAGCGTATACCGCTGCCGACCTCGATTGGACCGACTCCTCAAGCAGGAGCACTCGCGAGTGCAAGGACCCTGCGTGCAGGCCCGCCTTGAAGTCGATGCCGGAAGGGGTGGAGGCATACGAGACCGTGCTTATTGGCTTCCCCATCTGGTGGTATACCGCTCCAAACATTATCAAGACGTTTTTGGAGGCGGGGGACTTCTCGTCCGCGCGAATCGCCCTGTTCGCCACGTCGGGCGGAAGCGGCATGGGCAAGTCCATGAGCGACCTTGAGCCCAGCGCTCCCCAGGCCCGGTGGCTCGACGCTCGCAGGTTCTCAAGCGGTGCGAGCGCGCGAGATCTGGCGGCGTGGGTGGATACGCTGGCATAGAGCATACGAGCGCGGGGGCGAGTTGTAAGAAGGACGCCTCTGGTCGGTTTTGACCAGAGGCGTCCTTTATTGCTTGATTGGCGCAAATCCGAGTGCTTTACGCGCGGGCGATCTTACGCGAAGTAGGCTACGCCGCTCTCGAACAGCGGCATGAACTTGTCGCCGGGGACGTTCTTGTACAGGCCGTTGCCGCGGCGCTCCACGTGACCCATCTTGCCGAACACGCGGCCGTCGGGGCTCGTGATGCCTTCGATGCAGGCCACGGAGCCGTTGGGGTTCACGTCGAGGTCCATGGACGGCATGCCGGCCACGTCCACGTACTGCGTGGCGATCTGGCCGCCGCAGCGCAGCTGCGCGAGCACGTCGTCGTTGGCCACGAAGCGACCCTCGCCGTGGGAGATGGCCACGGTGTAGAGCTCGTCCGGGTCGCACTGGGACAGCCACGGCGACAGGTCGCTGCAGATGCGCGTGCGCACGAGGCGGCTCTGGTGACGGCCGATCTGGTTGAAGGTGAGCGTGGGGGCGTCGGCCGTGGCGTCCACGATGTCGCCGTAGGGCACGAGGCCGAGCTTCACGAGCGCCTGGAAGCCGTTGCAGATGCCGAGCATCAGGCCGTCACGCGCCTGCAGCAGGTCGCGCACCGCCTCGGTGACCTCGGGCGCGCGGAAGAACGCGGTGATGAACTTGGCGGAGCCGTCGGGCTCGTCGCCGCCGGAGAAGCCGCCGGGGATCATGACGATCTGGGACTCGCGGATGCGGCGTGCCAGCTCGCGGGTGGACTCGGCGACGTTCTCGGGCGTGAGGTTGTTGATGACGAAGATGTCTGCTTCGGCGCCGGCGGCACGGAACGCGCGCGCGGAGTCGTACTCGCAGTTGTTGCCGGGGAAGACGGGGATGACCACGCGGGGCTTGGCGATCTTGAGGCCGCCGTAGGTCGCGCGGATGCGGCCCTCCTCCTCGCAGCGGTAGCGCTCCTCGGGAACGAGTTCCTCGGGGGAGTCGACGTCGTCGGCGGCGCTGCGATAGGGGAACACGCCCTCGAGGGCGCTCGCCCAAGCTTCCTGAAGATCGTCCATGTCGAGCGTCTCGCCGTAGGCGGTGAACTCGTATGCCTGCGTGGTGCAGCCAAGCTCGATGACCTCGACGCCCCCGTCTGCGGGCAGCTCGGTGCCCTCGGCGAGCTCCACGACGAAGCAGCCGTAGGAGTGGTCGAACAGGTCGCGGCCCTCGGCCTCGTAATAGGCGTCGGAAAGCTGGAAGCCCAGCTTGTTGCCAAGGCAGGCCTTGAAGAGGATCTCGGCCAGGCCGCCGAAGCCGGCGGTGGAGACGGAAAGCGCCTTGCCTTCGCGGACGAGTTTCTCGACCGCGTCGAACGCGGCGAGCAGGGAGTCGGTCTGCGGCAGCAGGTCGTCCTCGCGATAGGCGGGCTGGATCAGCGCGACGCGGCTGCCCGCGACCTTGAACTCGGGGGAGACCACGTTGGCGAGCTTATCGACGGCGACGGCGAAGGAGACCAGGGTGGGCGGAACGTCGAGGTCCTCGAAGGAGCCGGACATGGAATCCTTGCCGCCGATGGCGCCGACACCCAGGTCGACCTGGGCCATCAGCGCGCCCAGGACGGCTGCCATGGGCTTGCCCCAGCGCTCGGGCACGTCGCGCAGGCGCTCGAAGTACTCCTGGAAGGAGAGGTAGGCCGATCTGTGGTCAAAGCCGGTCGCGACCAGGCGGGCGATGCTCTCGACAACGGAGAGGTAGGCGCCGCGGAACTGGTCTGCCTCCATGATATAGGGGTTGAAGCCCCAGGCCATGCCGGAGACCGTGGTGGTCTCGCCGTCGACCGGGAACTTGGCGACCATGGCCTGGGCGGGGGTGAGCTGGCGGGTGCCGCCGAAGGGCATGAGCACGGTCGCGGCGCCGATGGTGGAGTCGAAGCGCTCGGAGAGGCCCTTGTTGGAGCAGACGTTGAGGTCGCTCACCAGGGTGCGCATGGCCTTCTCGAAGGACTCGACCTCCTCGGCGCCGGGCACCATGGGGACGGTGCTCTCGTAGACGTTGTCGAGGCTGCCGAACTCTTCGAGCGCGGCGTGGGCGAGCTCGCTTTCGGGGTCGATGGGGGCGATGCCCTGGCCGGGAACGTGGACGTCCTGGAACTTGGGCGCGCCGTTGGAGTTGAGGAACTCGCGGGAGAGGTCGACGATGGCGTCGCCCTGCCATGCCATGCGGACGCGGGGCTCGCAGGTGACCTCGGCGATGACGGTCGCCTCGAGGTTCTCCTCGGCGGCGTAGCCCATGAACTCGTCCACGTCTGCCTCTGCGACGGCTACTGCCATGCGCTCCTGGGACTCGGAGATCGCGAGCTCGGTGCCGTCCAGGCCGTCGTACTTCTTGGTGACCATGTCGAGGTCGATGTAGAGGCCGTCTGCCAGCTCGCCCACGGCGACGGACACGCCGCCCGCGCCAAAGTCGTTGCAGCGCTTGATGAGGCGGCAGGCGTCGCCGCGGCGGAACAGGCGCTGCAGCTTGCGCTCCATGGGGGCGTTGCCCTTCTGGACCTCGGCGCCGTCCTTCTCGATGGACTCGACGTTATGGGCCTTGGAGGAACCGGTGGCGCCGCCGATGCCGTCGCGGCCGGTGCGGCCGCCCAGCAGGATGATCTTGTCGCCGGGCGCGGGGCACTCGCGGCGGACGTGGCTTGCGGGGGTCGCGCCCACCACGGCGCCGACCTCCATGCGCTTGGCCATGTAGCCGGGGTGATAGAGTTCGGAGACCTGTCCGGTTGCAAGGCCGATCTGATTGCCGTAGGAAGAGTAGCCGGCAGCGGCGGTGGTGACCAGCTTGCGCTGCGGCAGCTTGCCGGCGATGGTGGCGGAGACGGGGACGGTGGGGTCCGCGGCGCCGGTGACGCGCATGGCCTGGTACACGTAGGAGCGTCCCGAAAGCGGGTCGCGGATGGCGCCGCCCACGCAGGTCGCCGCGCCGCCGAACGGCTCGATCTCGGTGGGGTGGTTGTGGGTTTCGTTCTTGAAGAGGAACAGCCAATCCTGGTCCTCGCCGTCAACGTCCACGGTCACCTTGACGGTGCAGGCGTTGATCTCCTCGGACTCGTCCAGATTGGTGAGGATACCCTGCTTCTTGAGCCACTTGGCGCCGATGGTACCCATGTCCATGAGGCAGACGGGCTTCTCGTCGCGGCCCAGCTCGTGGCGCATCTCCATGTAGCGGTCGAAGGCCGCCTGGACCACGGAGTCATCGATCTCGATGTTCTCGAGCACGGTGCCAAAGGTGGTGTGGCGGCAATGGTCGGACCAGTAGGTGTCGATGACGCGGATCTCGGTGATGGTGGGATCGCGGTCCTCGTCCTTAAAATACTGCTGGCAAAACGCGATGTCCGCCTCGTCCATGGCAAGGCCGCGCTCGGCGATGAAGGCGGCGAGGCCGGCCTCATCGAGCTCGCGGAAGCCGTCGATGACCTCGACGGGCTCGGGCTCGGGAACATCCTGGGTAAGGGTTTCGGGGCGCTCGAGCGTGGCCAGGCGCGCCTCGACGGGGTTCACCACGTAGCGCTTGATGGCCTCGACGTCCTCGTCGGACAGCTCGCCGTCCAGGATATAGACCTTGGCGGAGCGGACGGTGGGGCGCTCGCCCTGGGAGATGAGCTGGATGCACTCGCTGGCGGAATCCGCGCGCTGGTCGAACTGGCCGGGCAGGAACTCCACGGCGAACGTGACGACGCCGCCGGCGGGCAGCTCGTCATAGGCGAAGTCCACCTGGGGTTCGGAGAATACGGTGGGGACGCAGGAGCGGAACAGGTCCTCGTCCGCGCCTTCCACGTCGTAACGGTTAATGAGGCGCAGGGAGTCGAGCCCCTTTACGCCGAGGATGGTGACGAGCTCGCTTTTAAGCTGCTGCGCCTCTACATCAAAGCCGGGTTTCTTCTCCACGTAGACGCGAGAGACCATTGATGCCTGCCTTCCTGTTGGATGGTCGGTGCGAATCGACGGCGGCGGTCGGTGCCCGGATGCGCTGAGAACTGCGGCGGCACCGCCTTTAACCGTGCGATTTTACTAACCTCACCATGATACGACAGGAATGTGGCGGCAGGCTGCAGGTTTCAGGCCCGGTTGCGGCGATCGGCGTTTTCCTCGGGCGGTCGCCGCGGGAGGGGACCGTTTGGAGCGAGGGCTTGGTCGTTACCCTTTGTTTCTTGACGAGAATAATTTTCATGCGAGAATAAACAACGTTGTAACGGCTGGTAGATAGGGACAAATTGTGGCTGGAAATGGGTTCGGACGAAACGGCGGCTTTCCGCGGGAGCGCTCCGCGGGGGATGCCGGCGCCTCGCGGGGCGGGGAGGCGGCCTCGCGCGCGCTCGTGAGCGTCTCGAGCCGCCGGGCGGGCGCGGTCTTGATCGCGTCTGCAGCGGCCCTTCTCGTCCTCATATGCGTCTCGCTCATGCTCGGACGCTACCCCATAGATCCCGTCCATGCGCTGTTGATGCTGGTCGACCGCGTGGTGCCGGTGGAGCAGGTCTGGACGGAGCAGCAGGCGACGCTCTTCTTCAACGTCCGACTGCCTCGTATCGCGCTCGCTTGCATGGTGGGGGCGAGCCTCTCCGCCGCGGGCGCCGCGTTCCAGGGCACGTTTCGCAACCCACTCGTGTCCCCGGACGTGCTCGGCGCCTCCCAGGGAGCTGCCTTGGGCGCCGCCGCGGCGCTGCTGGCCGGATTGGGGTCGTTCTCGGTCTCGGTCTGGGCGTTCGGCGCCGCTATGGCGACGGTGCTCGTGGTGATGCTCGTGAGCGGCCGCGCGCGCACCTCCGAGCATTCGCTCACGGTGGTGCTCGTGGGCGTCATGGTGAGCAGCTTGTGCCAGGCGGGCGTATCGTTCGCGAAGCTCGTCGCCGACCCCTCCGACCAGCTGCCCGCGATCACCTACTGGCTCATGGGCAGCCTTACCGGCGCCCGCCTTTCCGATGTGCGCTTCGCAGCCGCTCCCATGGCGGTGGGCGCCGCCGTCCTCCTCGCGTTGCGCTGGCGCATCAACCTGCTCACCATGGGGGATGACGAGGCCCGTACCATGGGCGTCAACGCGCGCCGCCTGCGCATGGTCGTGATGGTCGCCGCAACGCTCCTCACGGCCGCGAGCGTGTCGGTGAGCGGCATGATAGGTTGGGTGGGGCTGGTTATCCCGCACGTGACGCGCATGGTCATAGGGTGCGACTACCGCCGCCTTCTTCCCGCGAGCATGCTCTTGGGCGCATCGTTTCTGCTCGTGGTCGATAACGTCGCGCGACTCGCGTACACCGCGGAGATTCCCATCGGAATCCTGACGGCGTTTATGGGCGCCCCCTTCTTCCTCTATCTCATCATGACCAGGAGGCGCGGGGCATGAGCATAAAAATCAGGGACCTTTCGTTTTCCTACGGAACCCGCCGGTGCGAAGGCGCCGGACGAGGGCGCGAGCCCTATGACGTTCTTCGTCATATCGACCTAGATCTTCCCGATGGCTGTCTGGTCAACGTGCTGGGCCCCAACGGCGCCGGCAAGTCCACCCTCTTTCGCTGCATCCTGTGCCTGGAGGAGGGTTATACGGGTTCCATCGAGATCGACGGGCTCGACCTTCGCCGGATGAGCGTGCGGGAGCGCGCCAAGAGGATCGCGTTCATTCCCCAGGCACACGAGTCCGTTTACGACTACAGCGTGCTGGACGTGGTGCTCATGAGCGCGGCGTCCAGCACGGGGACCGTGGGCGCGCCTCGCGCCGAGCACGTGGAGCGGGCATGGAGCGCGCTCGAGCGCGTGGGGATCGCCCGCTTGGCGCATCGCCCCGCGACGCAGATCTCCGGCGGCGAGCAGCAGCTGGTGCTCATCGCGCGGGCCCTCGCCCAGAACGCCCGCACCATCATCATGGACGAGCCGACGTCGGCGCTCGATTACGGCAACACCATGAGGGTCCTGTCTTGCGTTCGCCAGCTCGCGCGCGAGGGGCTTTCCATCGTGCAGTCGACGCACCAGCCCGACCAGGCCTTCCTGTTCGCGGACAAGGTACTCGCGATAAGCAAGGGGCGCGTGCGCGCCTTCGGGGATCCGCGGGACGTGATCACCGAGGACCTCGTCGCCGAACTCTACGGCGTCGACGTCTCCATTTGCTCCCTGTTCGGCGACCGCATGCGCGTGTGCGTGCCGTCGCAAGAGATAGACATGGCAGGGCAGGGCGCGTGATCGTTCGCGCCGTACGAGAAAGGAACGAGATGGATATGCAGAAGAGTATGGGCAGGCGCGGGTTTCTGTCGCGCGCGCTGACCGTTGCGGCAGCCGCCGTCCTGGCGCTGGGCCTGACCGCGTGCGGCGGAGCCCCCGCTTCCACAGCAGGGTCCGCAGCGCAGGCGGGGTCGGCATCCCGCGACGAGGCCAAGACGGTGACCTTCACGGACTCCGCCGGCCGCGAGGTGGAGGTTCCCGCCAACATCGAGCGCGTGGTTCCCTCGGGCCATACGGCAACCCAGGTGCTCATCACCGTCGCGCCTGAGAAGCTGGTGGGTATCTCTCAGGAGCTCGCCGCCGACCAGCGCAAGTACCTCGTCAACCTGCCCGATACCGACCTGCCCGTCTTGGGCGCGGCCTTTGGGCACAAGGGCAACCTCAACAAGGAAGCCGTCGCATCTACCGGCGCTCAGGTGCTCATCGATACCGGCGAGTACAAGGACGGCATCAAGGAGGACCTGGACGCTCTGCAGGAGCAGCTGGGAATCCCCTGCGTCTTCATCGAGACCAAGTTGGACGAGTGGCCCGTCGCCTATAGGCAGCTCGGCGAGCTCCTGGGCGTTCAGGACCGCGCTGAGAAGCTGGCGGACTACTGCCAGAAAGCTTACGACCAGGTGACCAAGGTGGTTTCCGATATGCCCGAGTCGCAGCTCGCGCGCGTGCTGTATTGCGTCGGGCCGGACGGCACGAACGTCTTGGCGAAGGGCTCGTTCCAGTCCAACGTTATCGACATGCTCGCCGATAACGTGGCGGTGGTTGATTCGCCCGCCGGCAGCGGCGCGGGCAACGAGTCCAACCTGGAGCAGATCGCCGCTTGGAACCCGCAGGTCATCCTCTTTGGCGCGGACAGCATCGCCGACACCGTTGCCGACGACCCCGCATGGCAGACCCTGACCGCTATCCAGGACGGCAGCTACCACAAGGTTCCCAACATGCCTTACGTGTGGCTCAACAACCCTCCCACCGTCAACCAGGTCCTTGGCATGCAGTGGCTCGCCCGCGTTCTGTATCCCGAGCGCTTTGAGGGCGAGGGCAGCGCGTACGATGTCGCCAAGTCCTACTTCAAGACGTTTTACGGTTACGATCTCACGCAGAGCGAGTATGATTCGCTGACCGCATAGCGCCGGCAAAGCGCCGGACCGGTGGCGGCGGGGAGGAAGAAAGGGGAGAGCCGTGCTGTTCATTCTCACGGGTGAGATACAAACGGGTAAGACCCGCTGGCTTCAGCGTCTCGTTGACGATCTCTCCGCCGCCGGCGCGCCGGTCAGGGGCGTCGTGGCCCCCGGCGACTGGGTCCGTTCCGATGCCGGTTTCGAGAAGCTCGGGATCGACAACGTCTTGCTGCCCTCGGGCGAGGTGGTGCGCCTCGCCCGCCGCCGCGACCTTGTGCGGGCATCCGACGGCCTGGGCGCTTGCCGCCAGTCGGAGGGCGCCGGTCTGGGGTGGGCGATCTCCGACGATGCCCTTGCGCGCGTCGACGCGCACTTTGCCCGGCTGGCGCTTGGCGACCGCTGCGCCGATGCTTCGCATGGGGAGCGTGCCGCGCATCGACCGGGCCTTACGGTCGTGGACGAGCTCGGGCGCCTGGAGCTGCTTCTGGGCGGGGGCCTGCGCCATGCCCTGGGGTTGCTCGAGAGCGGCCCGTCCTCCCGCTGGCCGCATGCGATCGCGGTGGTGCGCCGGGATTTGGCCCCCATCGCGCTCGAGCGGCTGTCCCCGGCATGGGGGGACGTCTGCTCCATCGTCCCGGACGATACCTGCGCCGCGCGAGTCGAGCGCGCGGTGCTCGAGGAATAGCTTCCGGTGCTCGCGGCATCGGACCGGGGACGGCTCTCGTCGGTGTCCGGTTTGTGGGGCGCCTCCGACCAGTCCTCTCCGCGGGGCGCCCCCGCGCTGGGAGAAGGTCTGGTTGCGCGATAGAACGTATATATCTACCAGCGTAAATAATAGAATGACAATACCGTCACCCCAAACTTACCGTTCGTATATGGATTGGGTCCCGCGCGCGTCCTACCCTCGTTGTCATCGGGGTGGGGCGCGTCGCCGTTTCAACCCGTGCGGGCTCGTTCACATTCGGTAGCGCGAGCGCGTCGTATTTCCCGTATGGATGTTGGGGGCGCCCGCCGCGCCCTGAGGATCCGTATGAACGGAAGGGAATCATATGAAGTATCTCGAGAGCATCGAGCATTATGCCGTCACCCAGCCCAACGCCCCCGCCGTGCGCACCTCCATGGGAGCCCATATGAGCTACGGGGAGCTGTGGCGCGCCTCGGAAGCGATCGCCTGCATGCTCGGGCGCCAGGACGGCTCTTCGCCCGTGGTGGTCTACGGGCACAAGGACCCGCTCATGGTTGCGTGCTTCCTGGCATGCATGAAGTCCGGCCGTCCCTATGTCCCCGTCGACCGATTCTCGGTTCCCGAGGCTCGCGTGGCCTCCATCATCGAGCAGCTCGGCCATCCCGTTGTGCTCGCGGTCGACCACCTCTCCGGTAGGGACGCGCATGGCGCCCACCTGGTCAGTCGCCTCGAGATAGACGTCGCCGTGAGCATGGGCGGCTCTGGTGACCGCGCGCGGTGGATCTCTGGAGAGGACCTGTGCTACATCCTCTTCACCTCCGGATCGACGGGCGCTCCCAAGGGCGTGGAGATCACCGCCGACTGCTTCGATAACTTTGCGTCGTGGGCGCGCGGGCTGGGCGGCGGATACCGCGAGGGGCGCGTCTATCTGGATCAGGCCCCCTTCTCGTTCGATCTATCGGTTTTCGAGCTCGCGTGCGCCCTGTCGAGCGGAGGCTCGTTGTTCAGCCTGGAACATGAGACCCAGCAGTCGCTGCGCGCGACGTTCGAGGCGCTTAGGGCATCGGGGGCGAACGTCTGGGTGTCGACGCCCTCCTTTGCGGACCTGTGCCTTGCAAGCGAGGATTTCGATGACCAGGTGCTCCTTGCCTTGGAGACCTTCCTATTCTGCGGCGAGACGCTGTCTGTCCGCACGGCGCAGCGCCTGATGGAGCGCTTCCCCGCATGCACGGTTGTCAACACCTACGGGCCCACGGAGTCCACGGTCGCCGTCACGCAGGTGGTGGTCACGCCGCAGATGGTCGAATCCGCCTGCCCGCTGCCCGTGGGGGCGCCTCGTCCGGGCACCCGCTTGCGCATCGTCGACCAGCGCGGTCGCGATCTGCCCGCCATGCAGCCGGGCGAGGTCGTCATCGAGGGCGATACGGTGGCAAAGGGCTATCACGGTAGGCCGGACCTCACCCGGGGCGCGTTTGGCGCGGCGATGCTCGACGGGCGCGCCGTCCGTACGTATCGAACCGGTGACGAGGGCTATTTGGACGAAGAGGGCATGCTGCACTATCGCGGCAGGCTCGACCTTCAGGTGAAGCTCAACGGCTTCCGTATCGAGCTGGGCGAGATCGAGCAGCACCTGCGCCGTCTTTCGCAGGTCACCTCAGCGGCAGTGGTTCCCGTCATGCACGGCGACAAGGTCGCCCACCTCGTCGCGCATCTGGTGGTCGAGGGTGAGCTGGGTGTTTCCGAGTTCCGCGCGGCGCTCGCTATGAAGGAGGCGCTCAAGGAGACGCTCCCGCATTACATGATCCCCAAGAAGATCGTGTTTCACGACGCCCTGCCCATGACCGGCAACGGCAAGGTCGACCGGCGCGCCCTCGCGTCGTCGTCCAAGTAGGTGGGGGCTATGAGGAGGCTCGCCGCCTTGGGCGCCGCCGCCGTGCTAGCAGCCGTCGTGGGCGGATCTTCGCTTGTCGGGCTATACCGCACGGTCGATCGAGACCCGGTGATCGGGTACCCCAGCCTGGAGGAGGTCACCAACTTCGACGTCATGGCGCGTTCTTATGATCGCCGCCGCGAGCAGGGCGATAACCCGCGCCTGGTATTCGGGTCGTCCGAGCTCAATCCCGGCCCCGCCGGTCCCGCGCATCCGGCGAGCCTGCTCGAAGGGGGCGATTACGGTATCGACGTCATGGTCACGGGGCGCGCGTTTTGCGAGGATCTGTGGCAGGCCATCGAGGTCGGGGCGTTCGCGTCTCGCATGGATGGCGACGAGGCGTCGCGCAGGGTGGTGCTCATTCCCAGCATGCAGTGGTTCATGTGCTATCGCGCCGCAAAGCGCGACTTCACCGCTTCGTTCTCGCAGGGGGCCTATGATGCCTTCATCGAGAATCCCGAGATCTCCGATCAGGTTAAGGACGAGGTGACCCGGCGGATGGCGCTCTACGGGGTGGACCGCACGGGCTCGATCTCGCCGGCGTCGGCAGCGGCGGCATGGCTCGATCGGGCCTCGGACCAGTTGCTGGCGACGCTTCGCCTGTCGACCAAGTCCGTGGTCGCCGTGCCGAGGCCGGGGGACGGCGGGCAGGAGGGCGCGGCGTCGCCGGTCGACGAACCGTCACCCGACGGTGCGGGCGCATGCGCGCGCACGCCCGATTGGGATCAGATCTTCCGAGAGGCGGACCGCACCGCGCGCGAGAAGGCGTCGTCCAACGACATGGGCGTCAACGACGCTTGGTACGCCAAGCACCTTGCCGATTGGCAGGCGGGGACTAAGGACTGGAAGGTCGAGGACGACCGGTACTTCAGCTCGCAGGAGCTTGAGGACTTCAAGCTGCTGCTGCGCGTGTGCCATGAGGCGGGGGTGCTCCCCATGGTCCTGATACAGCCCGTCAAGGGCGAGCTCTACGATCAGACCATCTACGGGTCCCAGGTGCGTCAGCGCTACTACCAGATGATCCGCGAGGCGTGCGAGCAGGCGGGCGTGCCCGTGGCGGATTTCTCCGGACACGAGTACGACACGTACTTCCTTCGCGAGTACTCCCATCCGTCCGACCTGGGCGGGGCCTATTACTCCAAGGCGATCTACACCTATCTCACCACGGGGGTCGTCGACACCTCGCCGGCGGGCGGGGTCGAGTTCGCGACCCGGAAGGATTGACGCATGGCCTTCTACACCTCACCGTCCTTCTTCATCGTGCTGGCGGCGCTCGCGGTTCCCGCGGCGGCGTGCGGCTTGATGGAGCGGGGCCTCAAAGCTTGGGGCATGGTCTCCTCGGCCATCATGCTGGCTTTTCTCTTCGGCTCCTCGCCCGAGCAGGCGGCGGCGTTCGCCTTGTTCGTATGCATCGCCTCCGCCTGCACCGCCGCGACGTTTTCCAGCTGGAAGAGCGGTAAAAAGAGCATGGCAGTCTACCGGGTCTCGCTTGCTGCGACCATCGCTCCGCTGGTGGTCTACAAGGTTGGCGCCGTATTCGATCAGAACCTGCTCGCCTTCGCTGGCATCTCCTACGTCACCTTCAAGGCCGTTCAGGTGCTCATCGAGATTCGCGACGGGTTGATCACCCAGATGAGGCCTGCTGACTACCTGTACTTCCTTACGTTCTTCGCCACCATCACCTCCGGTCCCATCGACCGGTCGCGGCGGTTCATGGACGACCTCGAGCGCCAGCCTTCGCGTGCCGAATACCTGGACATGCTGTCGCGCGGCGTGTTGCTGCTGCTTTTGGGTGCGGTCTTCCAGCTGGTGATCGCATCCGTCGCGAAGTACTACTACGTCCCCAGCCGGCCGCTGACCACTCCCAGCGTCGTCTACGGGGTCGCTCGCCAGGTTGCCAACGCCTACCTCTACGGCATCTATCTGTTCTTCGATTTCGCCGGGTATTCGATGATGGCGATGGGGGCGAGCTACTGCTTCGGCATCCGAACGCCGCGCAACTTCCGCGCGCCGTTCGCCGCCACCGATATAAAGGACTTCTGGAATCGATGGCACATCACCTTGTCTACCTGGCTGCGCGACTTCGTCTTCATGCGGTTCGTGCGCTGGGCGACCAAGCGAAAGGTATTTCCCAGCAGGCTCTCCTGCGCGTGCGCCGCATACGTGGTCGATATGGCGCTCATGGGTGCTTGGCACGGACTGACGGTCGACTATCTGGCGTACGGCGTCTACCACGGCGCGCTTCTCGCCGCCACCGAGGCGTATCAGAAGAAGTGCGCGTTCCACAAGCGCCATCGCGATCGCATCTGGTACCGACTGCTGAGCTGGTTCGTAACCATGCAGCTGGTCTTCTTTGGTTTCGCGCTGTTCTCCGGACAGCTTCATCTCATCGTAGAAAGGATCATCAATGGATAAGAGCATGATTGAAGAGCAGGTAATCGACCTTCTGGCGGACATCTGCGACGACGATGCCGTGCGCGAGGAGCGCGACGTCGACCTGTTCGATGCCGGCCTGCTCGACTCGCTGGCCGGCATCGAGGTACTGGTCGCCATCGAGGAAGCCTTTGGGGTTCAGATCGCTCCCACCGAGGTCGAGCGCGACGATATGAACACCGTCAACAAGATTATCGACCGGGTCGCGGAGCGACTGTAATGGCCGGCGTGCGCACCATGGGACCTTCTGCGAGGGTCCCCGCCAAGCATCCCATACGCGAAGCGCAGCGGCGGCTGGCCCCGGTAAGGGACTGGTTCTTCTCGGACTCGTGGTCATCCGCCCTGGCCTGGTTCGCGATCGCGGCCGTGTTGGTTGCGGCGCTGGGTTGGTTCTTCGTCCTTTCGCCGTACGGTGCGCCCGCGGCCCCCGCGTATGCGGCGTACTAGCGCCGGGCGGGCGCGCGGCAGACACCTGGCGTTCGCGATCGCTGGAGCCGTTCTCACATGCGCTCTGGGCGCGCAGGGGCTCCACGCGGCCAGGGAGCTGGATGCCCGACATCCCTTTCCGGCATATCCGACCCGGGCGCAGCTGCTCGACTTTCCGTATATCTTGGACGAGTACGAGCGCCGAACCGATGCCGATGCGAGCGCCGGAGCTGTGACGGGCCTGGTATTGGGGTCGAGCGAGCTGTATCCGCCCGCCGACATGCCAGAGCATCCGGTAGAGCTGCTCTCCCCGGGGCGCTACGGCGTCGATATCATGGCGTTGGGCCGGCCTAACTGCGAATGCCTGTGGCAGGCGATCGAGGCGGGCGCGTGCGCATCGCGCGACGTTCCCCGCCGCATCGTCCTCATTCCCAGCTTGATCTGGTTCTCGGTTGCGCGCCGACCGGCGGAAGAGTGGCCCGCTACGTTTTCGCAGGGCGCGTACGATGCCTTCATGGCGAACCCGCGCATCTCGTCCGATTTGAAGGGGCGCATCACCGCACGGCTCGCCGACTACGGAGTAGACGCTCGCATCGCGTCGCCCTCGCTTGGGGGCGTGGCGGCGGGCGTGGACGGTGCCGCGACCGAGGCGGTGCAGAACGCGCGACGCCTGCTCGCCCGTCCGGGGTCCGGGCTTCCGGTTTCCGGGTCCGCTACCGTGCAGAGCGCGTGCCCGAGCGGTGGGGGCGAACCGGATTGGGACATCCTTTACAAAGCCGCGAGGGAGGCGGACGAGGCCGCTTGCTCGGGGAACCAGTGGGGCGTTTTCGACTCTTGGGTCCAGGGCGGCTTGCCGGGGTTTTGGTCCCGCGCGGCAGAGTGGGACGAGCGCACGGGCGAGTCCTTGAGCTCGCAGGAGCTGGGGGATTTCGAGATGGCGCTCGAGGTCTGTCGCGAATTGGGCATACAGACCATGGTTTTGCTGCAGCCCGTCAACGGACGGCTGTACGACAAGACCCGCTACGGCTTCGATGAGCGTCAGAGCTATTATCGGATGGTGCGCGACGCGTGCGAGCGGGCGGGCGCCGAGGTGGCGGACTTCTCGTCCCATGAGTACGATGAGCTCTTCCTTCGCGATGACAACCACCCGTCGCATGTCGGATCCCTCTATTATTCGCGTGCGCTGTTCGCGTTCTTCGCTCGCGGCGAGGTCTCGACTTCTCCCATGTAAGACGAGCGCCCCGCCATCCACCCGGAAAATGGGAAGGATGGCGGGGCGCTCGCTTATTTGCTTGATGCGAGGGCCGGGACGGCTTAGTTATCCATCACGCCGTCGGTCCAGGCGTCGACGTCCTCGATGCGGATGACGCTGCCAACCTTTTGCAGGCATTCGGCGTCTTCGAGGGCCTTGATGGCGGCGCGGACGTCGCGCTCGCGGCAGGTGTGGGTGAGGAAGACCACGGAGCAGGAACCCTGGTCGCCGCCATCGAGTTGCATGACCTGCTTGATGGAGATGTCGTTCGAGGCGAAGGCGGAGACGGTCTCCGCCAGCGCACCCACTCGATCGGCGACCTTGAGGCGGATGTAGTAGTGGGTGGAAAGGTTCTCGACGTCGCGGACGGGCAGGTTGCGACCGAACGGCTCGGGCTCGGCCATGGGGGCGGTGCCGCGCGAGATGTGCTCGGACAGGGACAGCACGTCGCCCACCACGGCGCTCGCGGTGGGGAAGGAGCCGGCGCCCGCGCCGTAGAACATGGTCTCGCCCACGGCATCGCCAACCACGAAAACGGCGTTCATGGCACCGTTGACCGCGGCGAGCTGATGGCTGGCCGGGATCATGGCGGGGTGCACGCGCACGTCGACGCCGTCTTCGGTGCTGCGGGCGATGGCGAGGAGCTTGATGACGTAGCCCAGCTCGCGGGCGACGGATATGTCCTCGGCCGTGATGTCGCGGATGCCCTGCATGTATACGTCGTCGGTGGTGATGCGGGTGCGGAAGCCGATGGAGCCGAGGATGGCGATCTTGCTGGCGGCATCGAAGCCGTCAACGTCGGCGGTGGGGTCGGCTTCGGCATAGCCCAGGCGCTGGGCGTCGGCGAGGACGTCGGAGTAGTCAAGCCCCTCGGCCGACATGCGGGTGAGGATATAGTTGGTGGTGCCGTTCATGATACCGGCGATGGTGAGGACCTGGTTGCCGACCAGATCGTGCTCGAGCGTGCCCACGATGGGGATGCCGCCGCCCGCGGCCGCCTCGCAGCGAATCTGGACGCCGGCAGCCGCCGCCTTGGCGCCCAGGGCCTCGACGTGTCTGCCCAGCAGGGCCTTGTTAGCGGTGACCACGTGCTTGCCCGCGGCGAACGCGGACTCGAAGATTTCGGTGGCGGGATGCTCGCCGCCGATGAGCTCGATGACGATGTCGACTGCGGGGTCGTCGACCACGTCGCGCCAGTCGGTCGTGAAGGACTCCGCGTCGATGCCCAGCTCCTCGGCGCGCGATTGCTCGAGCGCGCAGGCGCGGACGATGCGCAGGTCGGCGCCGTATGATGCGACGTAGTCATCATGGTGCTTCTGGATCAAGCGCACCACGCCGCCGCCGACGGTGCCCAGGCCCACGATGCCGATTCCAACCGAGCGGGTTGCCTCATTCATGTCAGGCTCCTTTCTTCAGTGATTAACACCTGTTTTGAACCAATGCCCCCGACATTCTAGCCCTGTGCATGCGACAGGGTATGAAACAGACTTGTTACAATGCCTGCTGTCTGCACGCGGCGCTTTCCTGAACAGGGGAAATCATAGGATAGCTTTATTTTGGAAAAGCGGTTATATGGGAAAACGATTGTTTCCAATGTATAAAGCACTCGCTTTAGCGAATCAAAGCGAGTAATCTTGTGCGGTGTCCAAAGGCGGTGTCCGAATCGCTCGCCGGGGACGTGACCTAATAGATCGACCGGGGCGGGGGTCCCGGCCTTTGCACTCGAGGGGAGAGCCGCAATGACGTATCAGAACGCATTCAATCCTGCCATGACCCGTAGGAACCTTATCGCTGGTGTCGCTGGTCTGGGGGCTGCGGGTATTCTTGCCGGCTGCTCTTCCAACGATGGTGGCTCCGGCTCCGCTTCCGCTTCCGGCGCCGCCCAGTTCAAGATCGGCTCCATCGGACCGCTGACCGGCGCTGCGGCATCCTACGGCACCTCCGTCAAGAACGGTGCCGAGTTGGGCTGCAAGGATTTCTCCACCGACGCCATCGCCTTTGTTTCCAAGTGCGAGGACGACGTCGCCGACGGTGAGAAGTCCGTCAATGCTTTCAACTCCCTGGCGGACTGGGGCATGCAGGCGCTCGTCGGCCCCACCACCACCGGCGCATCGCTGGCGGTCGCCGAGGTCGCCAACAGCGATCCCAAGATCTTCATGATCACCCCTTCCGCCTCCAGCCCCGACGTCACCGCTGACAAGACCTGCGTCTTCCAGGCATGCTTCAGCGATCCCAACCAGGGTGCCAACGCCGCTACCAAGCTCGCCGAGATGTTCCCCGACGAGAAGTTCGTCGTATTCTATAACTCCGGCGACACCTACTCCTCCGGTATCCGCGACGCCTTCATCGCTAAGGCCGGCGAGCTCAAGCTCGATATCGTGGACGAGGAAACCTTTAAGGACGATTCGCAGACCAGCTTCACCAACCAGCTCACCAAGGCCAAGGACAAGGGCGCGACCATGATCTTCGCCCCCATCTACTACACTCCCGCCTCCGTGCTGCTCTCCAACGCCGCCGCCATGGGCTACGACGTCAAGATGATGGGCTGCGACGGCATGGACGGCATCCTGGGCGTCGAGAACTTCGACACCAGCCTTGCCGAGGGCCTCTACCTCATGACGCCGTTCTCCGCGGACGAGGAGAAGAACGCCGACTTCGTCAACGCTTACAAGGACGCTTACGGCGAGACCCCTGACCAGTTCGCCGCAGACGCCTACGACGCGGTCCACGCGATTTCCGTCGCGCTCGAGGAGGCGGGGCTCGCTGCGGACGCCGATCCCACCGAGGTCGCCGAGAAGCTGCCCGAGGCCATGACCAAGATCACCGTCGAGGGCCTTACCGGAACCCTTACCTGGAATGACAAGGGCGAGGTCGAGAAGGACCCCATGGTCTACGTTATCCAGGACGGAAAGTACGTAGCGGCGTAGCTTTTCGCCCGGTACGTTAGCGCTCGCGCGGCACGGCCGACGGCGCATTGCAATGTATAAAGACGGGGCGGTACTCACGTATGGGGCCGCCCCGTTTTGTAGTTTTGGGCCAGAAGCGGCCCGCGTTAACACCGAAAGGGGGATATGCACATGACGGTCTTCCTGCAGTACCTGGCGAACGGCCTTTCCATGGGCAGCATCTACGCCATCATCGCGTTGGGCTACACCATGGTGTACGGTATCGCCAAGATGCTCAACTTCGCCCATGGCGACGTCATCATGGTCGGTGCGTATATCTCGTTCTGCACAACCGCCTATCTCGGTCTTCCCGCATGGGTCTCCGTTATCGCCGCAATGGCGGTGTGCACGGCGCTCGGCGTGATCATCGAGGGGCTTGCCTACAAGCCCCTGCGTCAGGCGGGACCCCTGGCGGTCCTCATCACCGCCATCGGCGTCTCGTATTTCCTGCAGAACGCGGCGCAGCTCATCTGGGGCGCGACTCCCAAGAACTTCTCGTCCATCGTGAACTTCCCGGTGCCCGAGGCTCTGCGCGCCTACAACGTCTCCTCCGTGGCCATCGTGACCGTCGTGGCATGCCTGCTCATCATGGCGGCGCTCATGTGGTTCACCGGCCGCACCAAGATGGGCAAGGCTATGCGCGCCGTATCCGAGGATAAGGCTGCGGCCCAGCTCATGGGCATCAACGTCAACCGCACCATCTCGATGACGTTCGCCATCGGATCCGCGCTCGCCGCCATCGCCGGCGTGCTGCTGTGCTCCTACTCGCCCGTCCTGCAGCCGACCACCGGTTCGATGCCCGGCATCAAGGCGTTCACCGCCGCGGTCTTCGGCGGCATCGGATCCATTCCCGGCGCTTTCGTCGGAGGCATCCTGCTGGGCATCATCGAGGCTATGGCCCAGGCGTATATCTCCACCAGCCTTGCCAACTCCATCGTGTTCGGCGTCTTGATCGTGGTCCTTCTGGTCAAGCCCGCCGGTCTGTTTGGCAAGTACGTCCCGGAGAAGGTGTAGGTGCCCCATGTTCAAATTCCTCAAGAACAAGCAGACCCGCCATGACTTCGTAACCTATGGTCTGGTCATCCTCGCCTTCATCGTCGTCAGCTTCATGCGGGCCAACGGCATGATCCCGCGCATGATCGTGGGCCAGCTGGTCCCCATCTGCGCCTACGTGGTGATGGCAATCTCGCTCAACCTGGTGGTGGGCGTTGCGGGCGACTTGTCGCTCGGACACGCGGGCTTCATGAGCGTCGGAGCCTACACGGGTATCGTCGCGGCTATGAGCCTGGCGGAGGCGGTGCCCAACGACGCTATCCGCCTCGTCATCGCCCTGCTGGTCGGCGCCGCTTCGGCAGCGCTCGCGGGCTTCCTCGTCGGTATCCCCGTCCTGCGCCTGTCCGGCGACTACCTCGCTATCGTGACCCTTGCGTTCGGCGAGATCATCAAGGAAGTCGTGACCTGCCTCATCGTGGGCGTGGACGAGAACGGCATCCATGTTCTGTTCAACCTCACCGGCAAGCTGACGGTGGACGACCTGGGCCTTACCGAGGCGGGCACCGCCATCATCAAGGGTGCCCAGGGCGCCTCTGGCACGGACACCATCTCAACGTTCCTCGCCGGCTTCCTGCTCGTCATGGTCGCGCTCGTGGTGGTGCTCAACCTGGTTCGCAGCCGTACCGGCCGCGCCATCCTGGCGGTTCGCGACAACCGCATCGCCGCGGAGAGCGTGGGCATCTCGACCCTGCGCTACCGCATGATCGCGTTCGTGGTTTCCGCGGCCCTCGCCGGCGCCGCCGGCGCGCTGTTCGGCAACGCCTTCTCTCAGCTGTCCGCGACCAAGTTCGACTTCAACACCTCGATCCTCATCCTGGTGTTCGTTGTGCTTGGCGGCCTTGGCAACATGCGCGGGTCCATCATCGCGGCCACGGTCCTCACCATCCTGCCCGAGGCGCTGCGCCAGTTCTCCGATTACCGCATGCTGGTTTACGCCATCGTCCTCATCCTGGTGATGATCGTTGGCAACAACCCCACTATCAAGGGCTTCTTTGCACGGTTCGCCCCCAAGCGCAAGACCGATGGCGCAGCTGAGAAGGAGGTGGGCGCCGATGCCTAAGTTTGAATTCGAACGCGGCAAGATGGTGCCGGTTCCAAGTCACTCCATCGTCCCCGAGCGCGACGTCGACCAGGCGCCCGTCTTGGAGGCCCTGCACCTGGGAATCGATTTCGGCGGCCTCAAGGCGGTCGATGACTTCAATCTGACGATCGGCAAGACCGAGATCGCCGGCCTCATCGGCCCCAACGGCGCGGGCAAGACCACGGTATTCAACTTGCTCACCAAGGTGTACGCGCCCACGCGCGGCACCATCCTGCTCAACGGCAACGACACCAGCGGCAAAACCGTCTACCAGGTGAACCGCATGGGAATCGCCCGTACGTTCCAGAACATCCGCCTGTTCAACACCATGACGGTTGAGGACAACGTAAAGGTCGGCCTGCATAACACCAAGGCGTACTCCACGCTCTCTGGCATCTTGCGTACGCCCGCCTACTGGCGCCGCGAAGCCGAGGCGCACGACCGCGCCATGGAGCTGCTGCACATCTTTGGCATGGAGAACATGGCGAACCACCAGGCGGGCAGCCTGCCGTACGGCGCGCAGCGCCGACTGGAGATCGTCCGAGCGCTCGCCACCAATCCGAGCTTGCTGCTTCTCGACGAGCCCGCCGCCGGCATGAACCCCTCGGAGACCGCCGAGCTGATGGAGAACATCGTGAAGATCCGCGACACGTTCAACATCGCCATCATGCTTATCGAGCACGATATGAGCTTGGTCATGAATATCTGCGAGGGCATCTGCGTGCTCAACTTCGGCAAGGTCATCGCGAAGGGCACCGCGGAAGAGATCCAGAACAACGAAACCGTCATCGAAGCCTATCTCGGCAAGCAGAAGGAGGCGTAGCGGCTATGAGCGAACGCATGCTGACCGTATCCGACATCAACGTCTACTACGGCGCCATCCACGCTATCAAGAACGTTTCCTTCGAGGTGGACGAGGGCGAGGTTGTCGCGCTGATTGGCGCCAACGGCGCGGGCAAGTCCACCACGCTCAAGACCATGTCGGGCCTTCTGCGGTCGCAGACCGGTTCCATCGAGTTTTTGGGCAAGGACATCATGCATATGCCCGCCGACAAGCTGGTCGCCGCGGGCTTGGCCCATGTACCGGAGGGCCGCCGCGTCTTCGCCCAGATGAGCGTAGAGGAGAATCTGGAGATGGGGGCGTTCACGCGCCCCAATTCCGAGATCGCCCCGGGCCTGGAGCGGGTCTACGCGCACTTTCCCCGCTTGAAGGAGCGCCGCCGCCAGGTTGCCGGCACGCTTTCCGGCGGCGAGCAGCAGATGCTCGCTATGGGACGAGCCCTTATGAGTAGCCCCAAGCTCTTGATGCTCGATGAGCCGTCAATGGGCCTTGCCCCCATTCTGATCGAGCAGATCTTCGATATCGTTCGCGAATTGCACGCCGCGGGCACCACCATCTTGCTGGTCGAGCAGAACGCGCAGATGGCTCTCTCGATCGCGAGCCGCGCCTACGTTATGGAGACCGGTAAGATCACGCTTTCCGGTACGGGAGACGAGCTGCTCCATAACGATGAGGTCCGCAAGGCCTACTTGGGTGGCTAGCAACCAGGGTTACAGCGGTTCGGTCGTCGGGACGCGGGCCGATGTATAGCGAGAACGCCTCCGCAGGGGATTCCCCGCGGAGGCGTTTTTTCTTGGTGGGACATATGGTTGGAGGCGCGGGAGCGTCGCCCTGGGGAGGCGCGCGGGATCGGGTCCGCTAGAAGCCCCGGTCGAACGCGACCAGGTCGCGAAAGCGCTTGCTGGAGCGTTCGAGGTCCGCGGGCGAGCCATCAAGCGCGATGCCACCGTCCTCGAGGAAGATGACCCGGTCCATTCGCTCGATGCCCTTGAGGTGGTGGGTGACCATGATGAGGGTCTTGTCGGAGAACACGTCGAGCAGGGTGTCGAGGAGGTTTGATTCCGTTACGGGGTCGAGTCCGGCGAAGGGCTCATCCAGCATGACGATGGGAGTGTCGGCGAGAAGGACGCGCGCTAACGCGATGCGGTGGCGCTCGCCGCCGGAGAACCTCAGGCCCCCTTCGTCCATCATGGTGTCGATGCCTTGCGGCAGCGAGGAGACCAGGGGGGAGAGGCCTACCTTGTCCAGGGCATCCAGTGCCTCTGCTCGGGTGGCGTCCGCGCGACCCACGCAGAGGTTGTCGTAGAGCGTGGTGCCGAACAGGTAGGGGTCTTGGTGGACCACGCCCATGATGCGGGGCATCTGCTCGCCCAGCGAGGCGGCGGGGGCACCGTCGACCAAGACCGACCCGCGCACCGGGGCGAGGTCGCCGTGCATAAGCGCCTCGAGGGTGCTCTTGCCGGCGCCGCTGCGTCCCAAGATGGCGACATGCTGGCCGAAGGGGATGGAGAGGTCGATGGCGTCGAGCGCGTCTCGCGCGGCGTTCTCGTAGCGGAAGGAAGCGTGTTCGAGTGCGATATTCGGGCGGGGCGCAACCCCAGCTTCCTGCGAGGAGGGACGGGGGCGCTCGATCGGGGAGCCGGCGACTCCCGAGAGGTGCTCGAGGGACGCCAGATGGCCCGCTCCCTCGACAGCGGCGCCGGGTAGCTGCGAGAACTCGTCTGTTAAGGGGAAGAAGCCAAGGCAGAACGCTGCGATCCAGTTGGCCGCATCGCTGACGGCAGCGGGCTGTCCGCCAAAGCGCCCCGCCGCCCATATGAGGATGGCGAAGGCGACGCATCCAAAGGAAGCTTGCACAAGCAGGTCGCGCCTTCGATCGAATCGCCGCCCCGCGCGCTCGCAGGCGGCCGAGCGCCGTTGCAGGTCGAGATGGCGGGCGAGGTAGTCTTCCCGCCTTCCGGAGCAGGCCCAATCGGCGATTCCAAGCACGTTGTCTGCGAGCTCGGTGTAGAGGTCCCTTTTCGTCTGCTTGCGGGAGCGCTCGCGGTCCGCGCCCACCCAAAGGGAGACGCCCGGGGCGACGATGGCCGCCGCGCCGCATCCCGCCGCGAAGAACAGTCCCATGGGGAGGTCGATCGCGCCCAGGGCCAAGGTGGCCATGAGGTAGAGCGCTCCGCCCACGATGAGGGGGAAGACCGATCTGAGATAGAGGTTCTGGAGATGGCCGATGTCCTCCGACAATGCCCCCATTACGTCTCCCGTGCGACGGGACCCCCCTTTCGAGCCGTTCGCGCGCTCAAGCGAGAGATAGAGGCGGCGGCGCAGGTCGGAGGTCATGCGGAGGACCCAGTCATGGCTCGCGAGCCTTTCTATGTAGGCGATGACGGGTTTGCCCACGCCGAACACGCGCACCAGGATGAGGGGGATGAACAGCAGCAATATGGAGTCGGGTCGAGAGGCGGACGCGCTGATGAGGTAGCCGGAGGTGATCATGAGCGCGCAAGCGAATGCGCCCGCGACGATGCCCAGGACGATCGACGCGGCAAGCTGCAGGCGGTGGCGGGCGAGGTAGGGTGCGACCCAGGTTTTGAAGGCACGGCCCTCCGCGCCGCCTCCTCGGGCGATCTTTCTAGGCATAGTGCACCTCGGCTTCCTGGTCGCTTGCCTCACGAGAGCTCTCGCCGTTGATGGCTCCGGCGAGCGCGAGGTATCCGTCGGTTGTTTTGAGCTGGTCGGGACGGCCTGATTGGACGAGTCTTCCGGAATCCATGACCAGCACCAGGTCCATCTGCTCGACCCAGTGCAAGCGGTGCGTGGCGAAGATCACCAGGCGGTCGCTAAACAAGGGCAGCAACGTGTCTTTCAGCTCCATCTCGGTTTCGATATCCAGATGGGCGGTCGGCTCGTCTAGGATCAGGACCCGACGAGAAGGGTCCAGGAACGCGCGGGCGAGAGCCACGCGGTGGGACTCGCCGCCCGAAAGCGGCCTGCCCGCCTCGCCGATGACCGTGTCGAGACCCTGGGGAAGCTCGTCCACCAAATCGCAAAGGCCCATGGCGCGTGCCGCGTCTTCTATCTGGTCGCGACCGGCGTCGGGCCGGTAGAACGCGATGTTCTGCGCAAGCGTGGCGTGGAAGATATAGGGGGTTTGCGGGATGTAGGCGACCTGTTGGCGCCAGCCCTGGAAGCAGAGGCTGGGCACGCGCTTCCCATCGAGCAAGATGTCTCCGACGTCCGGCGCGATGAATCCCGCGAGGAGCGAGGCCAAGGTCGATTTCCCCGCCCCCGATAGGCCGACCAGACCCACGCGCATATCTCCGCGAACCGTGAAGCCGACGTCCTCGAGCGCCTGTCGTCCGCGATCGTATGAGAAACGGACCCCGGCGAGCTCTAAGGTAGAGCGGGGCCCCCATGAGAAGCGCTCGCCCGCGTCGGTCTCCTCGGCTTCCACGCCGGTCGTACCGGGGACTTCGCCCGACGTTACCTCCATGATGGCTGATAGGGCGTTCTTGCCGTCCAGCGATGCGTGGAAATCGGATGCGAAGGCGCGCAGCGGGGCGAAGTAATCGGGCACCATGATGAGGACGAAGAGGGCGGGGAGCAACGAGACCTCGCCGTCGGACAGGCGGAAGCCCAAGAGGATGGCGATGCCCGCTAAGCCGAAGGTGGCGATAAGGTCGAGCACTGCCGACGAGAGGGTCGCCACGGCGATGGTCTTCATGGTCGCCTCGCGGAAGCTCTCGCTTACCGAGAAGATGCGCCCGGCATGCGCTCGGCTTCGTCCGAAGAGCCGAAGCGTCTCGATGCCCCTGAGGGAATCGATGAAGTGGTTGGAGAGCCGCATGAACTCCGCGTGGCGTCGAGCGGCGCGCTCCTGGGCGGTCTTGCCGAGCATGACCATATACAGCACGGTGACGGGATAGCAGACTAGGGCGATGACGCCCGAGACCGGGTCGGTGGAGAAGATGGCAAGCAGAATGATCGCGGGAACGACGGCCACGCCGATCATCTTTGGCAGTATCAGCTCCAGATACGTTTCCACTTGGGAGACGCCCTCGAGCGCGAGCGCGGAGATGCCGCCCGACCCCGCTTTCTGGACTAGCGCCGGTCCCTCGTCGTAGATGCGCTCGAGCAGGCGCCGGCGCAGCTCGCTCGCCCTGGCGCCCGCATAGTCTTCCATCCGGGCGTCCTGCACGGTGCGGACGGCCTGGCGGAGAACATAGCAGAGCAAAAAGGCGAGGGCGGGCGCGAGCGATTGGGCGAGGGCGCCTCCCGCCCATAGCGACGAGATAGCAAGCGCTAGCGACCATGCCTGGGCGACGGCGAGCGCTCCAAGCGCTGCATTGAAGACGGCGAGCCGGGCAAGCGTCGCGCGAATACCCGGTAAGTAAAAGAGCGAGCGATCTATCATGGACATCCTATCGCGGTGCCGTGCACCTTTCATCTGAATAAGGCTGGTTCAAGTATCGTATAGTTAACGGGTAATTGTCGCATGGGCATTCGCTGCGCGCCACCGTCGATCGCCGCGTTCGCCCAGGGGAGGCATGCGAAGCAGAAGGGGGAGTAATGCTCAAGTTCACCAAGATCGAGCGGCCGTCCACGCCGCGCGAGGCGTACGAGCTCCTGCGGTCGAACAAGGCCGCGCGCGTGATGGGGGGCGGGCTGTGGATGCGCCTTCAGCGCCGCACGGTCCCATGTGTTATCGACCTGTCGGTATGCGGTCTTGACCAGATAGAGGAGAGTGACGACGCCTTCGTCATCGGCGCCATGACGCCGCTGTCCGCGCTCGAGGCACATTCCGACTTCTCTCGCGCCACGGACGGCGTCTTCACCGCTGCGGTGCGCGATATCGTGGGCCCGCAGTTCCGCAATCTCGCGACCGTGGGCGGCAGCTTGTACGGGCGCTTTGGCTTTTCCGACGTCCTCTGCGCCCTGCTCGTTCTTGAGTGTGAGGTCAAGTTCACCGGCGCTGGCCGCATGGGCTTGGCCGATCTGTGCGAGGGCGGCTACGAGCGCGACGTGCTGGAGCGCGTGGTGGTCCACCGCCGTCCCTATCGAGCCTCGTATAAGTGCCTGCGCCGGCAGGCGACCGATTTTCCCGTGGTGAACGTCGCCGCCGCGTACTGGGGCGGCGAATGGCACGTCGCGGTTGGCGCCCGCCCCTGTCGCGCCCGCCTGATTTCCGCCGCGCAGCTGGGCGTGGAGTCCGAGCGCCCGTCTCGAGAGGAGCTCGGCCGCGCGCTCGAGGCGGTGCGCGCGCTTCCCTTTGGTTCGAACTACCTTGCGAGCGCGGCGTACCGGCGCCACGTCGCGGGGGTGCTGGCGGTTCGCGCCATCTGCGAAGCCGCCGGCATAGAGGTTCCCGCTCCGCTTGAGGAGCGCTTTGGGGAAGAAGCGAGATCTCTGGGTGCCGAGGGGGCTGATGAGTAGATGAAGTTCACGCTGAACGGGCGCTCGGTGGTATGCGATGCCGCGCCCGATACGACGCTGTTTGATTTCCTAAGGGGCCATGGCTGCAAGTCTGTGAAGTGCGGCTGCGAGACCACGAACTGCGGCCTGTGCACCGTATGGGTGGACGAGAAGCCCGTGCTGTCGTGCGCGGTGCCGGTTGCCCGCGTCGAGGGGCGCGCCGTCACCACCCTAGAGGGCCTGCAGGCCGAGTCTGCCGCGCTGGCCCGCTGCATGGCCGAGGAGGGCGCCGAGCAGTGCGGCTTCTGCTCCCCCGGTCTCATCATGAACGTTTTGTCCCTCGCCCGCGCAGCCCACGAGGACCCGTCGCTGGTCGCGACCCGCGAGGACCTTTCCCGCAACCTCTCCGGCAACCTTTGCCGCTGCACCGGGTATGAGAGCCAGCTTCGCGCCATCGTCCGCTTCCTGCGCGAGGACGGCATCCCCGTTGGGTTCAAGATGCCGCCCGTCGAGCAGGGCGCGCTTTCCGAGAGCGAGGGATTCACCCACATTTCCACCCGCGCGCCGAAGAAGGATTCCGCCGCGTTGCTTTCGGGCAAGCCCGTGTTCACGGCGGACCTCGCGCCCGCCGAGGCCCTGACGGTCAAGCTGCTCCGCAGCCCGCACGCCTTCGCGAAGATCCGCTCCATCGATACCTCCCGCGCCCTCAAGGTTCCCGGCGTGGTGGGGGTCTACACTCACGAGGACGTGCCGCGGACCCGCTTTACGCTCGCCGGGCAGTCTTATCCCGAGCCCAGCCCGTACGATCGCCGTATCTTGGACGATGTGGTTCGTTACGTGGGCGACGAGGTGGCCATCGTTGCCGCGGAGTCCGAAGACGCGGCCGACCGCGCCCTCAAGCTCATCAAAGTCGACTACGAGGTGCTCGAGCCCGTGCTCGATCCGCGCGAGGCCGTCGCCGCCGCCGACCGGGGGTGCGTCATCCATGGCGAGGATTCCTATGAGCTCAATTACGACCTGGGCGGAGACCGCATGCGCAACCTGGTCGCCCACGGCGTCTCGGAGGTCGGCGACCTTGATTCCGCCTTTGCCGAGGCGGACGAGGTGATCGAGCGGACCTATGTGACCCAGGCCGCCGCGCAGGCGATGATGGAGACGTTCCGCGCGTTCGCCACCATCGACGCGTACGGACGGATCTCGGTCACGAGCTCTACGCAGGTGCCCTTCCATATTCGCCGTCAGGTCGCCCGCGCGCTGGAGGTTCCCCAGTCCCAGGTGCAGGTCATCAAGCCCCGTACCGGCGGGGGATTCGGCGCCAAGCAGTCGGGTTGCTGCGAGGTGTTCGTCGCGTTCGTTGCCCAGAAGACCGGACGTCCTGCAAAGTGCCTGTACACCAGGGAGGAGACCTTCGCATCGTCCAACTCCCGTCACCAGATGGTGATGAACGTGCGGGTCGGAGCGCGCAGGGACGGCAGTATCACCGCCATCGATCTGTATGCGCTTTCGAACGCGGGCGCATACGGCGAGCACGCGTCGACCACCATCGGGTTGGTCGGCCATAAGACCCTGCCCATTTACGGCCGTGCCGCCGCCTCTCGCTTCACCTACGACGTGGTGTACACCAACACCATGCGCGGCGGCGCCTATCGAGGCTACGGCGCTACGCAGGGCTGCTTCGCGGTGGAATCCGCCGTCAACGAGCTCGCCGACCGGCTTGGCATCGATCCGATCGAGCTGCGTCGCCGCAACCTGCTTCGCGCCGGCGAGAGCATGCCCCAGTACTATAACGAGCCGCTTCGCAGCTGCAAGCTCGAGGAGTGCATGGATCGCGCCCGCAAGATGATCGGGTGGGATGAGAAGGAGATGGCTCGCGACTTGGGTGACCGCGTCCGCGGCCTGGGCGTCGCCGTTACCATGCAGGGGTCCGGCATCAGCAACATCGATATCGGCTCGGTTGACTTGCGCTTGGAGGAATCGGGCTTTATCACCATGCATATAGGTGCCACCGACGTGGGAACCGGATGCGATACCGTTTTGGCCCAGATCGCCGGCGAGGAGCTGGGGGTCGATCCGGACCTCATCGTCGTCCGCGGAGTCGACACGGACGTCTCACCCTTCGACACCGGCGCGTACGCGTCCTCGGGAACCTACATCTCCGGTTCCGCAGCGCAGCGCTGCGCTGCCAGCCTGCGTGCCGCGATCGAGGCGAAAGCGGCTTCATGGTGGGGCGTCGAGCCCGCAGACGTCTCGTTCGATGGCGAGTGGGTCACCGGTCCCGCCTCTCCGGAGGGGGAGGAGCGCCGCATGAGCCGCGTGGCGTTCGCCAACGAGTGCGTGCGCGGTGGCGACGGAGACTGCCTTACCGCCCATGCCGCCGCGAGCTCTCCCGTCTCGCCCCCTCCTTTCATGGCGGGTATCGCCGAGGTGGACGTGGAGAAGGCGACCGGCAGGGTCACGCTCGTCGACTACGTGGGCGTCGTCGATTGCGGTACCGTGGTCAACGCGAACCTGGCGCGCGTCCAGGCGGAGGGAGGCATCGCCCAGGGCATCGGCATGGCTTTGACCGAAGAGGTTTCCTACGGCCCGTCGGGACGCTCGCGCGGCAGGTCCTTCATGACGTACAAGCTGCCCACTCGTTTGGATATCCCCCAGATCCGCGTCGCTTTCGAGCCTAGTTTCGAGCCCACGGGTCCCTTTGGTGCCAAGTCGATCGGCGAGGTCGTCATCAACACGCCCTCGCCGGCGATAGCGAGCGCGATCGCCCATGCCACCGGCGCCTACGTTCGCGAGCTCCCCATCACTCCGGAACGCATCCTGCGCGCCCGGCGCGAGAGCTGCTAGCGGGGTCTTTTAAATCGGGGGCGGCAAGCCAGCCGCCCCCCTCCGCTTCGACCGCGAGTATGGAGGGGCACATCGTTTCTAGCCGTCGCGTGCAGTCGACGGGTCGTTAGCAAGATGGGGAGAGAGCCGTGTTACGAGAATTCTGCGCCGAGAACCTTACCGACATCGATGCCGCGCTCAGGTCGGGCGCGTGCCGCATAGAGCTATGCGACAACCTGGCGTGCGGTGGAACGACGCCGTCTGCGGGCGTGATAGAGCAGGCGGTCGCACTCGTCCATGCGTGCGAGGGCGCGAGCATGCGCGTGATCATCCGCCCCCGCGGGGGAGATTTCGTATACAACGACAGCGAATTCAAAGCGATGGAGACGGATATCCGCTATGCTGCCGCCAACGGGGCGGACGGCGTGGTACTGGGGTGTCTTAAGCGCTCCGGCAGCGGTTTCGACCTTGATGTCGACGGCGTCAGGCGATTGGTCGCGGTGGCGCGCGGCGTGGGCGAGATGCGGGGGCGCGACTTGGGCGTCACCTTCCATATGGCGTTTGATGAACTCGATCCCGAGGCGCAGCTTAAGGCGATCGATGCGCTCGCGGAGATGGGCGTCGACCACGTCCTTACCCATGGCGGACGGGCGGGGACCCCTATCGAGGAGAATCTCGCCCATCTGGCGGAGCTGGTGCGGTATGCGGAGGGCAAGCTGGTCGTTCTTCCGGGCGGTGGCGTGACCTATGAGAACGCGAAGCGCATAGCAAAGGAGCTGCGGGTCAAAGAGGTCCATGGAACAAAGGTGGTCGATCTGAACCGCTGATGCCGCGGGGCGCCGTCTCTTTGCTTTCCGAGGCGATACCCGGCCTATTTCGCGATGCGTCCCGCCGCTCGTTCGACGCGTCTAGACTCGGCTTCGCGCTCGGGGGCGGTGATCTTTTCCACCGCGGTTCCGAAGGCAGATGCGAGCACCTGCTGGAAAATGGTGCCGCACATCACGGGAAAGACCGCTTCACCGGGGAAGAACTGCACGGCGATGACCGTTCCGGACGATATGTTGCGCAGGCCGCAGCAGAAACTCATGGTGATGAGATTGCGATAGGGCTCCCCGCAGAGCCGGGCCGCGATAAGCCCCCAGAAGAATCCTGATGCCGTGAACAGGAGGATGAAGAACATGGCGCCCACGCGTTCCCACGTCATATGCAGCACGTAGGGGCTCATCGATGTTGAGTTGGTAGTGATGATGAGGAGAAGCAGCAGGCGACATGCGGGGTTGATCGCCGGCGAGAGCTTGCTGTGCCCCCAGCCGCGCGTGACGTCGTTGAGGGCGGTGCCCGCTAGCGCCGGCAAGGCGATCATGAAGAGCATCTGCGTCATCATCCCGGCGACATCGATTTGAACCGACGCGCCCAGCAGCAGCTGGAGCGTGATGGGTATGGTGAATGGCGAGATGACTGTCGAGACCAAGACGGCGGCGAGGCCCAGCGCGCCGTTACCCGCAAACATTCCTACCCACATGATGCTCACGACCGCTACGGGCATGCAATATTCGATGATGATGCCGCAGACGATCTGCATGTTCTGGCCAAAGAAGAAATGGGCGGCGGCAGACGCCGCGGCTGGCATGGCGATGGTGGTTATGGCGAGTATGACAAGAAGCTGGACGGGGCGCCGGAATACTTCGAGAACCTGGTGGAAGGTGTTGCTAAGCGCGCCTTGGAACGTCATGAACGCGAACAGTGCGGGGACGATCCCCTTGAATGGGGAGAAGACGTTTGGCAGAAGGACGCCCGTTGCGAGGCACACAAGGACCAGGTAGGGCATTCTCTTCGCTATGCCGTTGCCCAGGGCGATCCAGCGCTCGATCATTTCATCGGTCCTTTCTCCTCGACCATTCAGTATATGCTCGACCGTTTTCGCGGCGTCCCGCCGCTTGCCTCGAGTTCCAAGTTGAAACAATCCCGTCGTGCGCCGACCGGCAGAGCGGGGCGTCTCGGCGATTCGAACGCACCGCGAACTGCCCGGAAGGTTCGGTGCGATGCCGTTAGCCGAGCGCGCGCCTTTGATGTCTCCTCGACGCATATAATGGATGGCGAACAACAGCTCGGCCCGCCGCAGCGGGCCTTCCGTAAGGATTTGATCGCCATGTCCGGTGCCTATACCCTGTGCCGCGGCCTCGCCGACGGCTTTCCGCGCTCCCTTAGCGCCCCCTTGTCCGTGATCTGCCGGGAGGTGCGCTATGAGCTCGCTTAAGACCACGCGTCGATGGGAAGTCGCGAAAAGCGACCCCGCCATCGAGGAAAAACTTGCGAGCGGCCTGCACGTCGCCCCGCTCATCGCCCGAATCATGGCGTCGCGCGGAATCGCCTCGGTCGAGGAAGGGAGGCTGTTTCTCACCCCCTCTCTGGAGCGGGACTGGTGCGACCCCCTCATCATTCCAGGCATGCGCGAGGTCGCCGACCGCGTGCAGCGTGCGGTGGAGCGGCACGAGTCGATCGCGGTGTTCGGTGATTTCGACGTCGACGGCATCACTTCGACGTGCCTTCTCACCGAGGCCCTGCGCGAGCTGGGTGCGAACGTTCATCCGTTCATTCCCCATAGGTTCGAAGAGGGTTACGGCATCAGCCAAAACGCGCTCGACCGCGTGGTGGCCGAGTGCTCGCCGTCGCTGGTGGTGACGGTGGATAACGGTATCGCGGCGCGGGACGAGGTTTCCTATCTGGTGCAGCGCGGCATAGACTTGGTGGTGACAGACCATCACGAGCCGGCTGACATGGTCCCGCAGGGCGTTCCGCTGACGGATCCCAAGCTCGCCGATGAGGGCCCCTCGCGAGAGCTCGCGGGGGCGGGCGTTGCGCTCAAGCTCGTGCAAATCTTGGGAGAGCGCCTGGGCAAGCCCGATTTGTGGCGCTCCTACACCGAGGTGGCCGCCCTCGGCACCGTTTCGGACATGATGCCCCTTACGCCCGAGAACCGCGCCCTTGTCGCCGACGGCATCTCGCATATGCGCGCGACCTCGCGCCCCGGCTACGTGGCGCTCGCCGCCCTCACCAAGACGGATCTCTCCAACATCACGGCGGATTCCCTGTCGTTCTCGTTGATTCCGCGGCTCAACGCCGCCGGGCGCATGTCCGATCCCAGCCTCGCCCTCAACCTGCTGCTCGCCCGCGATCCCGTGGAGGCGGGCCGCCTGGCCGCCCAGCTTGAGGAGACCAACCAGCAGCGACGCGATATCGAGGCGGCGCTCACGGACGAGGCGCTCGCTATGGTCGAGTCCACGTACAAGGGCGGCCGCGTTATCGTCGTGGGCGGCGAAGGGTGGCACGAGGGCGTGAAGGGCATCGTTGCCAGCCGTCTGGTCAACCGCTACCACGTTCCCTCGCTCCTGTTTTCCATCGAGGACGGCGTCGCGCGCGGCTCCGGTAGATCCGTCGGCTCCGTCAACCTGTTCGAGGCTGTCGAGAAGTGTGGGGATCTTCTCATGAGGTTCGGCGGGCACGCCGGCGCCGTGGGCGTCACGTGCTCGGCGGAGAACCTGCCCGCCCTGCGCGAGCGCTTGGATGCCGTGCTCTCGGAGCTTCCGGACGAGGCGTTCGTCGACACGGGCGAGGTGGCGGCGATGGCGAGCCTGTCGGAGCTGGATATCGACACGGTCGAGCAGCTTTCTCTTTTGGAGCCGTTCGGCCAGGGTAACAAGGCCCCCCTGCTGGGTATTTCCGGCGTCACCATGTGCGACCGTGCGGCCGTGGGCAAGACGGGCGACCATATGCGGTTTACCGCGACCGACGGTTCCTCCAGCGTTCCCGCCATCATGTTCCGCGTTCCCCACATCGACCAGCTAGTCAACTGCGATTACGTTGTCGATTTGGTAGTCGAGGCTGTTGCCGAGCACTGGCAGGGCCGCGCCAAGCCCAAGCTCATGGTCAAGGACATCCTTTGCCGCACGTGCGAGGCTTCTGGCCGGGCACCTGCCGTCGAGGGGCTGCCTGCCTCCGCGGACGAGGAGCCCCTTCCCGTGCCGGCTTCGCAGGGCGCCCCTTGTACCGCCCCCGCCGTGCTCGAACCGCAGCGCGATCGCCGGGCGCGCCTTGCCGGGCTGTCCTATGACGAGCTCACCCGGTCGCTTATCCACGCTTGCATCGGTTCCGCCCGTCCGCATCGAACGCAGCTGCAGGCACTCGATGCGCTCGCCGCCGGCAAGAACTCCCTCGTCGTCATGGGGACC
>DBEWRE010000013.1:0-5667 GCA_048207125.1 Collinsella sp. | reverse complement strand
ATTTTCACCGCGGCGGGCGATCGGGCAGAGCACCCATCTTGTGCCTGCTGGAGAAACATGGCGGCACCATGTCGCAGCAAGCGCTGGGAGCGTCCTTCGACCTCAAGGCGGGATCCCTTTCTGAAATCCTCTCCAAAATGGAAGGCAGCGGGCTCATCACCCGCACGCGCGACCCGCAAGATCGCCGTCAGCTCACTGTCTGCCTCACCGATGCCGGAGTAGAGGCCGCCCGCTTGGAAACCGAAGCGCGAATCCGCTTTAGAACCCGTGCATTCTCAAATCTCACCCCAGAAGAACAAGATCAGCTGGCCGATCTGCTCGACCGCGTGAGGTCCCGTTGGGAGGAACTATGATAAAAACCCTTGCGGCATCGATCCGTGACTACATGAAGCCCACCATAGCCACGCCGCTACTGGTGCTCTGCGAGGTTGCCTGCGAGATGGCCATCCCCTTTGTGACGGCTAACCTCATCGACACCATCAAGGCCGGCGCCTCGGTAGAGGCGATCCTGCCAACCGCGGGGATCTTGGTACTCCTCGCCCTTGTCTCGCTGTTCTTTGGCGCCGCCGCCGGCATCACCTGCAGCCATGCAAGCTGTGGTTTTGCCAAAAACCTGCGCCATGATTTGTTCTACAAGATCCAGACCTTCTCATTCGCCAATATCGACGCGTTCTCCAGCTCCTCGCTGGTCACGCGCCTCACCACCGACGTCACCAACGTGCAGCAGGCGTTCATGCTCATCATCCGTATCGCCGTGCGCGCGCCGCTGGTGCTGATCTTCGCCTTTGTCATGGCCTACGCCATGGGCGGCTCCATCTCCTTTGTCTACCTTGCCATGATTCCGCTGCTGGGCTTTGGCCTGGGTTTCATCATCCACAAGGTGGGCCCCATCTTCACCCGCGTGTTCCATAAGTACGACGCGCTCAACGAATCGGTAGAAGAGAACGTCACCGGCATGCGCGTGGTCAAGAGCTATGTTCGCGAGGATTACGAGAAGCAGAAATTCGCCGTCGCGGCACAGGACGTCTGCGCCGACTTCACCCGCGCCGAAAAGCTGCTCGCCTTCAACAACCCCATGATGAACCTATGCGTCAACGGCGCCTTTGTCCTCATCATCTACCTGGGTTCCAAGCTCATCATCACCAGCCAGGCAACCGCCTTCGACGTGGGCCAGCTCTCTTCTACGTTTACGTACGGCTTCCAGATCCTGATGAGCCTCATGCAGCTTTCCATGATCTTTGTCATGGTCACCATGGCAGAGGAGAGCGCGCACCGCATCAACGAGGTCTTGCATGCAACGCCCACCATCGCCAACCCCAGCGAGCCCGCTACGCAGGTCGCTGACGGCTCTATCGATTTCGACAACGTGAGCTTCAAATACTCCAAGCATGCGGAGCGCCAGGCCCTTGACGGCATCGACCTGCATATCAAGTCCGGCGAAACCATCGGCATCATCGGCGGCACCGGTTCGGCCAAATCCACGCTGGTCAATCTTATCGCCCGCCTCTATGACGCTACCTCCGGCACCGTGCGCGTGGGCGGCATCGACGTCCGCGACTACGACCTGGACGCCCTGCGCCATCAAGTAGCCATGGTTCTGCAGAAGAACGTGTTGTTCAGCGGCACCATCGCCGACAACCTGCGCTGGGGCGACGCGAATGCCACGGACGAGGAGATTCGCGAGGCGGCACACCTCGCCTGCGCTGACGAATTTGTCGACGGCTTCCCCAAGGGCTACGACACGTGGATCGAGCAGGGAGGTTCCAACGTCTCCGGCGGTCAGAAGCAGCGCCTCTGCATCGCCCGCGCCCTGCTGCGCCGTCCCAAGATCTTGATCCTGGACGACTCCACCAGCGCGGTCGACACCAAGACCGATGCCAAGATCCGCGCCGGCCTAGCCACCTACCTGCCCCAGACCACCAAGATCATCATCGCCCAACGCATCTCCAGCGTGCAGGACGCCGACCGCATCATCGTCATGGAAGGCGGGCACATCGCGCAGATCGGCACGCATGAAGAGCTGCTCGAGACCTCGGACATCTACCGCGAGACGTATACCTCGCAAAACAAGATGAGTGAAGAGGTCAAAGAGGTCGAAGAGGCTGCGGCGGAAGCTGTTGCCGAAATGGTCCGAAGAACCCCGGTAAGCCAGATTTTGCAAGACGCCGCGACGGCTCCGCAAGACATCGACGAGAAGGGAAGCGATGCAGATGAGTAAGCCCACCGCAGGCGCCAAGAGCCGCATGCCCGGCACCATGGCGCGCCTGATCAAGATGCTGTTCTCGTTCTACCCCGTGCTGCTGCCCCTGGTTATGGCCGGAGTCATCCTCTGCGGCCTCATCAACTCCATCGGCGCCGTGTTCCTGCAAAGCGCGCTGGAGGTCATCTCCACCTCTTGGCAGACCGGCGACTGGGCGGCCGCGCAGCCCAAGATCTTGAAGATCGTCCTCACCCTGGGCGCCATCTACATCGTGGGCAACCTCTCCTCGCTGTTCTGGAACCGCTACATGGCGGTCATCACCCAGGGCTCGCTTGAGAAGCTGCGCGAGAAGATGTTCAACCGCATGCAGGACCTGCCGATCCGCTACTTCGACACCAACCAGCGCGGCGATATCATGTCGCATTACACCAACGATATCGATACGCTGCGCCAGATGATCTCGCAGTCTCTGCCCAACCTGCTGCAGACCGTCATCGTCCTCACCACCGTGCTGTGCATCATGCTGTACTTCTCCGTATGGATGTGCCTGGTCATCATCACCGGCATCGCCTGCATGGTGGCGCTCACCAAGCTGCTGGGTTCCAACTCAGCGCGCTTCTTCATCGCGCAGCAGCGCGAACTGGGCGTGGTCGAGGGCCACATCGAAGAGGTCATGAACGGCCAGAAGGTAGTCAAAGCGTTCTGCCACGAGGCCGCTGCCGAGGCGGATTTCGACGAGCGCAACGAGAAGCTCTTCGAGGTCTCGCAGAAGGCCAACATGTACGCCAACATCCTCATGCCGGTTCTCATGAACCTGGGCAACCTCATCTACGTGGTGGTCGCACTGGCCGGCGGCGTCTTCCTTGCGTTGAAGGTGCCCAACCTCTCCTTCTCCGGCATGCCCCTCAGCATCGCCGTGGTGGTTCCCTTCCTCAACATGACCAAGCAGTTCTGCGGCCAGATCGGCCAGGTCTCCCAGCAGATCAACGCCGTGGTCATGGGACTTGCCGGCGCCAGCCGCATCTTCGAGCTCCTCGACCAGGAACCTGAAGCGGACGAGGGCTACGTCACCCTGGTGAACGCCCGCGTCAACCCCGACACCTGGGAGCTCGAGGAGACTGATGAGCGCACGGGCATGTGGGCCTGGAAGCATCCGCACAAGGCAGACGGCACCGTCACCTACGAACCCCTGCGCGGAGACGTGCGCATGGTAGACGTCGACTTTGGATACACGCCGGACCACGACGTCCTGCACGGCGTCTCCGTCTACGCCAAGCCCGGTCAGAAGGTCGCCTTCGTCGGAGCCACGGGTGCCGGCAAGACCACCATCACCAACCTCATCAACCGCTTCTACGACATCGCCGACGGCAAGATCCGCTACGACGGCATCAACGTCAACAAGATCAAGAAGGCGGACCTGCGCCGCTCGCTGGGCGTTGTCCTGCAAGATGTCAACTTGTTCACCGGCACCGTAATGGACAACATCCGCTACGGTAAGCTGGATGCCACGGACGAGGAGTGCATCAAGGCTGCCAAGCTCGCCGGCGCGGACGACTTCATCTGCCGCCTGCCCGAAGGCTACAACACCATGCTCACCGGCAATGGATCGCAGCTCTCCCAGGGCCAGCGCCAGCTAATCTCCATCGCTCGCGCTGCCGTCGCGGATCCCCCGGCCATGATTCTGGACGAGGCGACCTCGAGCATCGACACTCGCACCGAGGCCATTGTCCAGCGTGGCATGGACGCCCTCATGCAGGGCCGCACCACCTTTGTCATCGCGCACCGTCTGTCCACGGTCCGCAACTCCGACGTCATCATCTGCCTTGATCACGGACGCGTAATCGAACGCGGCAACCATGATGAACTCATCGCTAAGAAGGGGTACTACTATCAGCTCTACACGGGAGCGTTCGAGCTGGAGTAGGCGCCTGGGCGCGAGGTCCCCGACCGATGTTCCCGAACGCGCGCTTCGCGGAGCTTTTCGGGAACATCGCCGGGGACCTCGACGCCACAAAGCGTCTTCTCTTCTTGAAGCGCTTTGATTGATTTCTTGATTGAAGAACCCCGCAGGATGGCTTGCATCAGCCACCTGCGGGGTTCTTTTTCGTTGGCTATGGACGAGCGACGCGTTAGGGCTACTCTTCAAGCTACTCCGTTCTCTCGCCGTTCCCGAGGAGGACCACTGCGATACCGCAGCACAAACCGCCAACAAGCCAAGGCAGCCAGAATAAATTCTTGATCTCTGCGGGGATTCCTACAGCGGAGCCAACAAACAGCCACACAAGCGACACCATAGTTGCCAGCAACATAATAACGATGCACGCCTTCGTCCTCAAAACCGATGCACGACGACGCTGCGGGTCTTTTGCGAGTAGATAGGCAGCACGGCTCTGCGAATCCAGCTGTGACAACTCCGATTCGCTAAGATCAACGGACTCAAGCCACTCTTTGTTGTAGCCAACCAAATCGGTCCGTCCCCACAGCATGCTCCAGTAGAGTATTGTTCCAACGCCTGCCGCCATCAGCGCCACCATCAGGGTGCCGCCATATTCGCTCACATTGGACTCCACGCTGAACAGCGGCTTGGAGGCAACGCCTAAAAGAATCAGACCGATACCGGCCACAATTGCGATCGAAGCGCAACGGCGCGCGGCGGCTTTCTGCTCCGCTGTGTAGAAATCGTCCACATAAGGGTGCTCTTTCACAAACGCCATATGACCTATGGCCGCGGGAACAATAAGAGCCACACCAGCCGCGACAAAGGCAAACAAAGACATAAGGACTATTCCTCCAGAGTGCATCACCTGATCCGTAAAAGCGGCAGCGGCAACGCCAAGGATGATGAGCGAGACTCCGCCGGAAACCTTGCGGGCAAATGCAACCATATGCTCGTCGTATCCGCACACATCAACTGCAGGCCCAACAGGAACCGTTGGTACCGACGATATGGACGCAACAACAGGCCCCGCCTCTCCGCATACAAGAGAAGACTCTGCCTTAACCGCAAGGAGTTCAGAGGGAACATCGACCACACCGCCCGACTTGCGCGACACATCGCCGTTCACCAGATTATCGAGCGTGCACTCAAAGACCTGACATATTTTCATCAGCTTATCCATCTCTGGATAAGCTCTCCCCGCCTCCCACTTGGTCACGCTTTGGCGAGATACCCCCAGCAGCATGGCGAGCTGTTCCTGAGTCATGTGTCGCTCTGCGCGTAGGTACTGAAGATTGGTTCGGAAGCTCATGGTTAATCCTCTCATCTGTCAGGGCGTGTGCCACCAATCCAAGGGGCTCTCATCGCCTTGACGTTTGTTTTGCTCTGCCGGCGATTCAAACAATGCGGTAGCCAGATGTATAACACTACCAACTTTCAGTTTCTATTTTCTAGGCTTTATTGTGCGCCCTCTGGTTGCAATCCGCTGGTAGAAGCCCTATTTAGGGATTCATTGACCAGTCAACAAGAA
>DBEWRE010000012.1:0-7242 GCA_048207125.1 Collinsella sp. | reverse complement strand
TTTTAAGAGGTGAGGCTATAATCACCGCTGCTTTAAATGGGTAGAACCGCACCATGCTTCACCTCCACCCCTCGCGAAAAATACAACCCCCTTTACGGATAGGGCGCGCGTCGCGCCAAGATGTCGCGCCGAGACTACGTGAAAGGGGAAGCCATGCTGCCTGAACAGCTGCCTGAACAACACGACAAGGAAACGCTGCCAGAACTCGGCGATATAATGGGGCGAGCAATGCTGGAGGAAAGCGGGGGAGTCATGACTGACAAGATGCCAAAAGAGCGCCTGACCGAGGACCTGCTTGCCCGCTTGCTCAATTCAAAGTCTCCAGAAGACTACCTTTCCCAGGGCGAGACCATCGACCGCGAACTGCCGGATTACCTGTATGCCCTGCTGGACGCTAAAGGCATGAACAGAAGCCAGGTCGCAAGAATCTCGTCCATAAACACCACGTTTCTGTACAACATATTTGAAGGCAAGAGCAAGCCCAAGCGCGACAACGCCCTTATGCTCGCATTCGCGCTGGGATGTGATCTGCGCCAAACGCAGCGGCTGCTGCGCCTTGCCGACGTTGCGGAGCTGTGGCCAAAGGTGCGTCGCGACGCCATCATCATATGGTGCGTCGAGCGCTGCTATACGCGCGAGGAATGCGATGACGAACTGTATCGTCTGAACGAGCGCGCGATTCTCAAGGTCACGGGGGACCTGCGATGAGCGCGGGGAGCAACGCCTGCTTGAACGACGCCTCTATTTACATAGCGATTCAGTTGGCAGATGAAGCATTGCCGGCGCCCGCTGCCTACAATCTGACGGTATCGTTCCGTGGCGGAGCTGCGGGCTTGTGCGCGGCTTCCGGGGGCGATGCGGTATGACGGGCTATAGGCGGAGGATCCCCGGGTTGAACAGCGAGCAGGTAATGCATGCCATGGGCATCGACGATGCATACCGCGTGCAGCGCGTGCTTGTTCGCAACGCCAACGGCGTCACGGAGCTGGTGACCATCGAAGACGCGGGACCTTTTGTGCGCAAGAAGATGCCGCTGCAAAGCGCCAACCGGGCGGTGTGGGCGGCGCTGGCCGGCGCCACGTGCCCACGCCTGCCGCAGGTCGCGGCCACCTATGAGATGCCCGATTGGTTTGTAGCGGTGTACGACTACGTGCCGGGCGAGACCCTCGCGGACGCCGTTGCCCGCGCGGGCGCGCTCGACGCCCAGACCGCCGTCCAGATCGCTCGCGACGTGTGCGAGGCGCTCTCGGCGCTGCACGCTCGAGGCGTGGTGCATCTAGACGTATCGCCCGCCAACGTGCTGCTGGCCGCTGACGGCGCTCATATGATCGACTTTGGCAACGCCCGCGTTATGGATTCCGGTGATGGCGCCGATGCCAGGACGCGGCGCGGGACGGATGCTGCAGGCCTTCTTCGTCCAAAGGGGACCTGGGGCTTTGCAGCTCCTGAGCAGTACTTCTATAAGGCGGACGAGCGCTCGGACATCTTTGCGGTCGGTCGGCTGCTGGGCTACATGTTGACGGGCGTCCAGCCTGATGATGAGAACATCGCCGATTTTGAGGCGGCGCTTTTGGACGAGGACCGGGTGCCCGCCGCCCTGCGCGCGGTTGTCGAGCGGGCCTCAAGGTTTGAGCCAAGCGCGCGGTATCAAAGCGTGGACGAGTTGTCGCAGGCGATCTTTCGCGCCTTGCAGGGCGACGGGGCAGATGTCTCGTCGTACCAGGGTGATGCTGCGGGGGAACAGAGCGTTGTGGCGGACAAGGATAATGCGGTGCAGCGGGACGAGGGCCGGCGGCAAAGCGGACCGCAGCAGCAGGTTGATGGCCGTCGCGGTCTGCGTCCGGCGCAAATTGCCCTGGTGGTGCTGGCGTGTGCGACGGCACTGATGTCGCTGACGGTGTGCGCCAAAGTGCTTATGGGAAAGGGCGAGGACCAGCAGGCGGCGGACCAGCAGGCGGCAGGCCAGCAAGTGCCGGGCGACGCGCTGGGCGCATCTAGTAGCGACGGCGGCGAGCAGCCGGGCGGCGACAGCGGATCGAATACGGTGCCTGCGCAGGCGACGGCGTCTGATGTAGAGCGCGCCTACAAGTCGCTCAAGATCTCCGAGAGCGGCTGGCACGTGGATTCAAACGGCTGCGTGGACTACGCCCTGACCATACAAAATACCAGCGAGGACCTTATTGTTGAGTATCCAGAGGTCATCATTACCGGGCGCGCCGCGGACGGGTCCGTGGTGTTCTCAAAATCGCAGGTAATGGGCGTGGTGTATCCGGGTTATGACCTCACGTTTGCATGCATGACGGGCGATGGCGCCGCACCGGCAACGGTGGAGTTTGCGCTTAGCAAGCCGCAGGATTACCAAGTGAGTGTGGGCACCGGCCGCCCAACGGAGTACAAGGTGCGCGATCTTGTTGTTCGCAGGGGCGGAGCCGGCAAGCTTGCCGTATCTGGCGAGGTCGAGAAAACAGTCGAGGGCGATGAGTGGCTCGATTCTCAAAGCGTGTGGCTGTCCGTGATTCTGCGTGATGACCAGGGGCAGATCGTCTACGGCTGGAATGGCTTTGTGGACAGCCCCGATCTGGGCGAGCAGATGCCGTTTTCCATCGAAGTCTATAGTGTCCCAGATTACGCGACGGTTGAGGTTGTTCCCATAGCGCAGTAGCGCAAAGCCGGGCGCGAGTCTTCATCTGCCAGATGAAGAAATGCCGCAACGATATATCGACAATCAAATCAACGTGATACCAGGCGAGGTCGAATGCGCTGCATCGGCCTCGCCGCTTACGCATGGGAGTATGGATGAGAATGTGTACGAAAAAGAGTATGGCTGTAGCCTTTTCCATGGCGGCACTTGCGGGCGTTCTGAGCCTGTCCGGGTGCGGTGCAAATGCCGGAGGCGCGAAAGGGGCATCGGGCACGCAGGAGCAGGGAACGCAAGCTTCTAACTCGGAATCAAATGGCAAAGGCATCTTTTCGCCTGCGGACAATGCGAACGCAATCGCGCCGGATGACCTCGCCGCCATTGCGGATGAGGATGTTGAGAAGACGATTGCATCATTAAATGAGCAGTATGAGGCTCTTATTGCTGAGTGCGGATCGTTCGATGCGTACCAGGCAAACGTCGATAAGGTGCAGGCGTATTACGACACCGTACTTGCGGAGACAAAAGCGCTTGGCATCCGCTTGCGTGAATATGCTGCAAACTGCGCGAGCTACGTTCTTGCGAGCGACCGTACGTCTGGACAGATGTATGACGATCTGGAGGTAATCTACGATGACCTCTACGATTCTGCGGGCGACGATTTGTACGACGCCGTATACGATGACTTGTTTGGCAGTCTCTACGATGCGTTCTACAACGGCGTGGTGAAAGACGGCTATGACAGCGTAGGGTATGGCGAATGGTCAGAAGTGTCGTCTGCAGCATACGATATGTATTCGGACACTATGTCCGATGTGTATGACCTGATTTCTGATTGCCGTTCAGACATTTATGAGTTTGGGTCAGATGTACGGGGCGATGTCTTTAGCGACAAGTTGGACAAGGCGAAGAAGGAACTCTCCAAGTTCCAAGAGGATATCGAGAAGCTGAAAGAAGAATAGCGGCTGCTTATTGATGGCGCTTGAAGTAGCGCTTGCAGAGCATGCGGTGGGTGATGGGGCATATTGGCGACGGTGTTTGCCAATGTGCCCCACGTACTGGCGTATTGCTGTTCAAGCGTTGAACAGGCTTGATGGAATGGACTTTACGGGAGGGGGCTTTATGGATCACGCGGACCAGCCGCCGGGCTGGCAGATATCTCAGGTTGTCGAGTTGATCGATATGCCCCGTCGCGACATTACGCGCTCGTGCTATGCGGACCGCAAACGGGGAGGCGCGGGCATTTTGCAGCCGCTTGACGGCTCGTGGGGCAGACGAAACTACAGCGTAGAGGACATAGCGTGGCTGTATCTTGTCAAGCTGCAGCATGAGGCGGGCTACAGCCTGCCAGAGATAGCCCAGCGCATGGACACCTCGGTGGGCGTAGACCAGCTCTGCGCTCATTTGGATGCAGTCGCAAGCCGCGCGGCAGAAGGATTGGACGAGCTTAAGCTCAAGGTTGAACGGGCGCGGGCCTTGCGCTGTGCGCTGGGTGCGGGCTCTGCCGGTGCGCATGAGGCCATAGAGGGTTATCTGCAGGACAGACTTGGGGTGACGGCGGTCGAGGAACTTCGCTGCATGCTTGAATACCTTGCACTTGCGGGACCCGATGCTGGCGCGACACCTCCTGCGAGCGCTCGTAATGCTCCAGCGCGCGAGAATGCCGCCTTCAATCAGGGTGCATCCGATCGAGCGCGCATCAGCCGCATTCTCGATGAGCCTGGAATGGATCTTGCCATTGAGCTATGGGCCGGCCCCGGCGCGTTTGACCAGCTGGCTAAGGAATATTTCAAGTAACGGGAAAAGGAGATTGCCATATGGCTAAACCAAACAAGTTCATTCAGAAGCTGATACATGCGAAAACGTTCGCCGTGCGCAAAAGCGTCGTGTTTGCCCTAGTTGGCGGCTTGCTGCTGGGTTCTGGCGGCGTGCTGCTGTTCCAGTGGTATAACCCCAAGGACGCGCCGCAAACTTCAACCATCAATATGTCGATGATCATGAGCCGCATTGTTGACCGCAACGAGCTGGTCACGGCGTCGCAGGATTACACCATTGTCGAGAAGGCGGGCGACCAGAACAAGCTGTTCGACTTTATTGAGATTCCCTTTACGCAGAACAGCTTTTGGTATCGATACTCCGGCACCATCGAGGCGTCCGTTGACTTGAGCGCGGCCACGTGGGATCAAAAGGGCGAGAATACGTTGGTGGTGACGCTGCCCGAGCCCGTGCTGCAAAACGTGCCCAACATGGATGTGTCCGGCGTGCTTGAGGAGCGCAACAACGTGCTCAACCCCATTCATGTGGAAGATGTTGACGAGTTTCAGCGCCAGTGCATTGCAAAGAGCACCCAGCAGGCGGAAGAGGGTGGCCTCAAGGAGCAGGCTAAAGCAAATGCCTTGACCAACTTGCAGGGCATGTTCGACGTCGCGTGCGGTGAGGACAAATGCGTTATCGAGATCAATTGGGTTTCTGCGGACGGCGGTGAGCGGGGTGAATAAGGGCGCCAATAAACCCGTTGCGATTGCCGTTGTCGTGGTCGTAGTGATCGCGGTCATCGCCTTCATGATCTACAACGCGACCGTGCTTTCGTGGGGGTAATGCGAGTTTGAGTGCGCCCGGCTTGCTGCTCACCGAGGTATCGGGCTTTGTAACCTATATGGCACCCATTACTACGACGTATGCTGTTACATATATATCTTGGGATTATTGCTCAAACCTCTCGCTCCTAAATATTAGTGGTCGAGAGGCTTAATGCTGGGATTGCCCCTTATGTTGTGACGGGGCAAAACGAGGGGGATTGTATGTCCACTAACGAGGAGTTGACACGTGAGCCGATTAAAGAAGTTGCGGCGCAGGTAGTTGAAGGATCCGGGCACGAGACGCCGACCTCGGACGAGCAAGATGCCGAGCAGTTTGCCTATGAAATCATGAAGCGTGCCGCGTCACTGAAGGTCGTCAAAATCGATCGCGGGGAATTCTTGCGCACAACCTTAAAGAAGTACTGCCCGGAGGTTGATGCGTCTGCGGCAGTGGAGACGTCGCCAATCGAGGCGGGTGTTGCTCCGCGTGATCTTGATGAGATTGCTCTAAACGTAATTGATTTTGAAACGAAGAAGTGTGCAGGGCTTTCGTTCTTGGCGGGTATTCCGGGTGGTGTTGCCCTTGCGGGAACGGTTCCTGCCGATTTGGCTCAGTACTTTGCTCACGTCATGCGTGTCGAACAAAAGCTTGCGTATCTTTATGGCTGGCAGACATTCCTTAATCCAGAGGATGAAGTTGATGACGAGACGCTCATGAAGCTCATCGTGCTCATGGGCATCATGCTGGAAGTCGGCGGTGTGGCGAACAGCGTTACTAAGTTTGCAACCGATGTCGCGCAGAAGAGTATCGCTAAAACTATCGAGCGCCAGGCGCTTTCCAAAACGTTTTTCTATACTCCCATGAAGAAGGTCTTGCGAGTGTTGGGCGTGAACCTGACAAAGCAAACGTTCGCAAAAGGCGTAAGCAAGGTTGTGCCCGTGGTCGGCGGTGTGATATCCGGTGGGTTAACCTACGCATCGTTCAAGCCCGGTGCCGAGCGTTTGCGCAGATATCTGCGCGAGCTGCCCACATCGGGGATCGACTTCGATGTCAATCCCGACATTATCGTGATTCGCGAGCAGGCCCGTGCAGAGGAACGCGCCCAGGCAATGGAACAGGCGAAGGTCGTTGCAGCTGAGGCGGCGGATGCGGCTGGCAAAATGGCTGCTGGCGCTGCAGGGGTTGCGGGTAAGGCGGCTGCTGGGGCGGCGGATGTTGCTGATAAGGTGGCGCGCGGTGCCTTTGGTGCCGCCGGAGCGTTTCTTACGGGCCTGGCGAACAAGGATAAGAGGTAGCTAAAAAGTCGGTCTCGAACAAGGCCCATGTTGCGATTGACCCTGCAAGAAGGAGAATCATGCCAGCGATTAAGATAGCCAGCAATCCATACGAGCAAGTGATTCACTATTACTTAAAGAGAGGCGGGGAGTGGGTTTCTATTCCTGGGGCAAGGGAGTCTAACAGCAGCCTGCTCAACAAGGCTTTTATCACTGGCTTCTTTCCTTTCAAAGCGCATGATATTGTAAGCACCATCTTACGAGAATATGGAAGCTCGGATGAAAAGCTTCTGCTGGAGTTCGAGGGTCCTGACGACGAATGGGACGAGCTCCAGCAAGTTTGTGCTGCCGGTGATTTTGGTGGCTGCGTGGAATTGGCTCGCGGTGACAGGCATCTCTCCAATGGGCGCGATATTCTTCCCCTACTACGCGATGAGTATGACCTTATTGCCCGTATCTTGCGAAAGAGGACTCGCGACGATGCTCCCTCGGGCGCGTTACTCGATAGATTCCAGGAAGCTGCCGGGATGAATGTGCCCGTTTGCGTCGTGGGGAATTACAGCTCGGGTAAATCCTCGTTTATCAATTCTCTTATCGGGCTGGAATTGCTGCCCAATGGGGATCGGCCCGTCACCGCCAAGGTTTTTCGCATATCGAACGTTGTCGAACCCAACAGCATTCGTATTTCCTTTGGAATTGCGGGCGGGAATGTTCTTGTTCGATTGAGCGATAAAGAGGCCCATGTAAAGG
>DBEWRE010000011.1:0-15726 GCA_048207125.1 Collinsella sp. | reverse complement strand
GCTGCTGTTGGGCTGCCTGCTGCTTCGCATACTCCTCCTGGGCGATGCGAAGGGCCTCCTCCTCGGCAAGCTGCTCCTTCAGCTGGCTATCGAGACCGCTGTAGAAGTTCTGCTGAGCGTTTACACGAGCGGCGACCGTATCGGTCTGCTGCTGCTGGTCGGCGACGAGCTGCTTCTGCTCGGCCTCCTGCTTTGCCAGGTCCTCCTGCTTCTTCTCAAGCTCGGACTTGGCGGTGCGCACAGCGTCGATTGCCTGCTGATCGCGCTCGGCGATCTTGTTCGCGTAGAACATGCGAGAGAAGAGCTCGCTAAAGTCATTTGCACCAAGGATGACGGAGAGCAGGCTCGCGTCGCCTCGCTTATAGCTATCGGAAAGGCGCGTGCTCAGCTCTTCCTGAGCGACCTTGAGCTCCGCTTCCTTTTCCGTGATCTCGGCCTTGGTGGACTCGATCTCGCTCTGGACGTTGCTCAGATTGGCCTTAACTTCTTGAAGCTTATTACCAGCGAGCTCGAGCTCCTGCGTGTAGCTCATGAGCTGAGCATACGCCTCGTTGACGCGCTGCTGCAGCTGGTCTGAAGGCTCAGCGTAGACGGGCTGAGCGGGAATAGTGCAAGCCGCGAGTGCAAATGCAGTGGCAACCGTAACTGCCGCACGAGTACGTTTTAGCATCATTTCATCGACCTTTTCTATCGACGGCGGACCGTTCTATACTAGCAGCCCCGCAACCATCGCGCCAATGGCGTTCACGTCCTCAACACCTTTTAGACCGTTTACAGGCCTCTAGCACGCGCTCGCGTCGCGCGAGCGGCAGATGTTAGCAAATGTTGCATCGCAGTAAGTTCCAAGGTCATCGGGCGTAATTTCAATTTGAGCCCCGCGCCGCCCGCCCGATATCATGACGGTATCGAATAATTGTGCAGTTTCATCGATGAGTGTGGGAAAACGCTTCTTCATACCAACGGGCGAGCATCCACCGCGGACATAGCCCGTGGTCGCCAGAAGGTCGCGGACGTGGAGCATCGAGAGTGACTTCTCCCCTGCCGCCGCTGCGGCGCGTTTGAGGTCGAGCTCTTCGGCGACCGGGATGCAGCACACCACATGACCGCCCGAGGGAGTCGAGGTGACCAGCGTCTTGAACACGCAATCGGGATCCTGCCCCAGCACGCTGGCAACATGCGTACCGGACAAATCGGATTCGTCCACCTCATACGTATGAACGGTATAGGCGAGCCCAGCATTATCGAGTTCGCGCATCGCGTTGGTCTTTTGGAGCTTCTCGCGCTTTGCCATGGCACTTTCTCCTTGCGATCCCTGCGCCCCGGCTCCATTGGCGAACCGTTGGGCTGATTACTTGGACGAGCTTTTGGGCTGAACCCCTCTAAAACGAGTCTCGATACAACAAAGGCCCCGCGAGGAGGCCTGAAATAATCTGGAGCCGGAGGAAGGATTTGAACCTAGAATCTGCGGAAAACGAGACCGCCGCTCTAACATTGAGCTACACCGGCAAATATGCGCGCTGCAATCGCAGCTGAACATATACTACGCGCGCCAGATGATTCTTGAAGGGGAGCCGCGCAATATGCACACCATCAACACGAACCTCCATTGCCCGATTATCGATGCGCCGCACACCGATACATCGAACTATGGATGTTGACAACGCTCAAAATAGATACGGCTTTGCTTCATATGTACGTTATTTAACGTCATATTAATATTGCACAGGCAACGCCGGGAGCGCCCGGCAAATGTGAAAGGAGCATGTACATGCTACTGGAAGGCAAGAAGGCAGTTATCACCGGCGGCACCCGCGGCATCGGCTACGCGATCGCAGAGCGTTTTATCGAGGAGGGCGCCGTTGTAACCGTCTTTGGCTCCCGCCAGGAAACTGCCGACGCCGCAGTCGAGAAACTGCTGGCAGCCCATCCCGATGCCAAGGTTTGGGGCCGTACCTGCGACCTCACTTCCCTTGACGCCGTGACCGAGGCCTTCAAGGCCGCCGCCGAGGACATGGGCGGTCTTGACACCGTCGTCAACAACGCCGGCATCTCCCAGTCCACCCCGCTGCTTGACTACACCGCAGACGAGTGGCAGAAGGTCATGGACCTCAACGTCACCGCGGTCTTCAACGGCTGCCGCGCCGGCGCGCAGATCATGACCGAGGCGGGCCACGGCGGCACCATCACCACCACCAGCTCCATGGTCTCCAAGTACGGCCAGCCCTCCGGCTGCGGCTACCCCACCTCCAAGTACGCCGTTAACGGCCTTACCCAGTGCCTGTCCCGCGAGCTCGCGCCCAAGGGCATCCGCGTGAACGCCGTCGCCCCCGGCATCACCAAGACCGATATGGTCGCGGCGCTGCCCGAGAAGATGATCGCCCCGCTGATCGCCACCATTCCGCTGGGCCGCATCGGCGAGCCCGAGGACGTCGCCAACGCCTTTGTCTACCTGGCAAGCGACATGTCCTCCTACGTGACCGGCGCCGTTATCCCCGTCGACGGGGCAGCCCGCTCCTAATCGCGACGCCTCTGCCGCGCACCGCATCAAACATAAATCAAGCAAAGAGCCCCGGCGTCGCGTCGGGGCTCTTTGCTTTTGAACGTTTTGCCGTGCGCTTTTCCACAAGCATCCAGCATGGCTGCGAGAAAACCCCGCTACTCCCCCAGCTTGGCCTGGCGCGCGCGGTCGCGCTCCAAGATGGGCGCGAGGAACTTGCCCGTAAAACTCTCCGGGCAGTTGGCAACCTGCTCCGGCGTGCCGGCGACCACCACGGTACCGCCGCCGTTGCCGCCGTTGGGACCCATGTCGATGATACGGTCCGCCACCTTGATGACATCCAGGTTGTGCTCGATCACCAGCACGGTATTGCCGGCATCGACCAGGCGCTGCAGCACGTCGAGCAACTGGCGCACGTCCTCAAAATGCAGACCCGTGGTGGGCTCGTCCAGAATATAGAACGTCTTGCCCGTCTGGCGGCGGTGCAGCTCCTTGGCCAGCTTGACGCGCTGGGCCTCGCCGCCGGAAAGCGTGGTGGCGGGCTGGCCCAGGCGCACGTAACCCAAGCCCACATCGTAGAGGGTCTGCAGCTTGCGCTTGATCTGGGGGATGTTGCCAAAGAACGCCAGGGCCTCGGTCACGCTCATCTCGAGCACGTCCGAGATCGACTTGCCGCGGTAGGTGACCTCCAGCGTCTCGCGGTTGTAGCGCTTGCCGCCGCAGACCTCGCACGGTACGTAGATATCCGGCAGGAAGTGCATCTCGATCTTGATCTGGCCATCGCCCTTGCACGCCTCGCAGCGTCCGCCGGAGACATTGAACGAGAAGCGGCCCGGCGAGTAGCCGCGCGCCTTCGACTCCGGAACGCTGGCGAACAGCGCCCGCAGATCGTCCCACAGACCAATATAGGTCGCCGGATTAGAACGCGGCGTACGGCCGATGGGGCTCTGGTCGATATCGATGACCTTGTCTATCTGGTCGATGCCCTCGAGCTTCTTATACGGACCCACCACGCGCGTGGAGTGGTGGATGGCGTTGGTGAGGGCCGGCGCGATGGTATCCGTCACCAACGATGACTTGCCCGATCCAGAGACGCCGGTCACCACGGTTAGGGTGCCGAACTCGATCTTCGCCGTAACGTTTTTAAGGTTGTTGGCAGAGGCGCCGGTGATCTTGAGCGCGCCGCGACCAGGCTTGCGGCGCTTCTCGGGCACGCGGATCATGCGCTTGCCGGTGAGATAGGCACCGGTCATGGAGTCCGGGCATGCCATGATCTGCTGGGGCGTACCCGCGCAAACCACCTTGCCGCCGTGCTCGCCCGCGCCGGGACCCATATCGATCACAAAGTCCGCCGCGCGGATGGTGTCCTCATCGTGCTCGACAACGATAACGGTGTTGCCGATGTCGCGCAGGCGCTCCAGAGTCTTGATCAGGCGCTCGTTATCGCGCTGGTGCAGGCCGATGGAGGGCTCGTCCAAGATGTAGAGCACGCCCATGAGTCCCGCGCCGATCTGGGTCGCCAGGCGAATGCGCTGGGCCTCGCCGCCGGAAAGCGTGGCGGAGGCGCGGTCCAGGGTAAGGTAGTCCAGGCCAACGTCCACCAAAAAGCGCAGGCGCTCCAGGATCTCCTTGACAATTCGTCCGCCGATGAACTGCTGGCGCTCGGTAAGCTCCAGCCCCTCGAAGAACTCCAGCGACTCGCGGCAGGAAAGGCAGCACACGTCATAGATCGACTTGCCGCCCACCGTGACGGCCAGCATCTCCGGACGCAGGCGGGCGCCGTGGCACGCGGTGCAGGGCTCCTCGCGGATGTAGCGCTCCAGACGGGTCTTGGTGTTCTCGTTGGTGGTCTCCGTGTAGCGCTCGTACAAGATGTTGCGCACACCGGAGTATTTAGTGTCCCAATGCGTGTCGCGACCGTCCTGCGTGTGGTAGTCCACGCGCATCTTCTTGTCGCCCAGGCCGTCCAGGAAGATGCGGCGCACGCGGGCGGGCAGGTCGCGCCACGGGGTGGTGGCATCCACGCCCAGGTGCTTGCACAGCGCGCGGAAGATCTGCGGGTAGTAATTGGACTTGCCAAAGAAGGTGCCAAAGACGCCGTCCTCGATAGAGAGCGAATCGTCCTCGATCAGTGCCTCGGCATCCACCACCTTTTTAAAGCCCAGGCCGTCGCACTCCGGACAGGCGCCATACGGAGCGTTGAACGAGAAGTCGCGCGGCTGAAGGTCATCGATAGAGTGCCCGTGCTCCGGGCAGGCCAGGGCGAGCGAGTACTGCAGCAGGTCGCCCTCGGTTCCCTCCGGCGCATCGCGGTCCGGAAGCAGGTACACACCCACGTTGCCGTGCGCCAGACGGGTCGCCTGCTCCACGGCCTCCGCGATGCGTCCCAACGAGTTCTCGCGAATGACGATGCGGTCCACCACCACCTCGATGGTGTGCTTGAACTTCTTATCCAGCTCGATGTCCTCGTCCAAACTGCGGACCTCGCCATCGATGCGAACGCGCGAGAAACCCTCTGCGCGCAAGTCCTCGAGCAGCTTGGTGTACTCGCCCTTGCGACCCATAACCACGGGAGCCAGCATGAAGGCACGGCGTCCGTTGCCGGCTTCCAAAATCTTATCCGCCACCTGGTCGGTGGTCTGGCGCTCGATCACGCGGCCGCACTCCGGGCAGTGCGGGGTGCCTATGCGGGCGAAGAGCAGACGCAGGTAGTCGTAGATCTCGGTCACGGTACCCACCGTGGAGCGCGGGTTCTTGCTGGTTGTCTTTTGGTCGATGGAGACCGCCGGCGACAGGCCATCGATGGAGTCAAGATCCGGTTTGTCCATCTGGCCCAGGAACTGGCGCGCGTAGCTGGAAAGGCTCTCAACGTAGCGGCGCTGGCCCTCCGCGTAGATGGTGTCGAACGCCAGGCTGGACTTGCCCGAGCCGGAAAGGCCGGTGATGACCACCAGCTCGTCGCGGGGTATGGTGACGTCGATATCCTGCAGGTTGTGCTCGCGCGCGCCGCGGATGACGATCGAATTATCAGACATGCTGCAAACTCCCATGCTGGGCCAAACAAGACCCCTTCTCAATAGTTTTGCAGCTTCACAGTCTAGCGTATGGACGAGGGCTATGCACGAACATTTGTACGTAGGTAATTGTCACCACGGGAACTGCAAGTCTTGTTCGGTTCCCGCTCAAACGCCTTCCACGCGCCAGAGACTGCGCGCACGGGTACAATGGGACTCGTATGATTCGACCGAGCCGGACGGTACGGGCGCGAAGGGGACGCATCCCCGCCGACCTCGTCCAAACCCGACTCAATACGCGTATTCGCGCGACCATCCGCATCCATATCGGACGGCACGCGCGCAGAGAGGACAACCATGGGTTGTGAGCACGCACAGGCCGCGGGCGGGCAGACCGCTCCGCAGCAATTCGATGAGAATAACCTTTCCCAGGTGAAGCACGTCATAGCCGTACTTTCCGGCAAGGGCGGCGTGGGCAAGTCGCTGGTCACCGGTTCGCTGGCAATCGAGCTGGCACGCGCCGGCCACAAGGTTGGCATTCTGGACGCCGACATCACCGGCCCGTCCATCCCCAAGATGTTCGGCATGAGCGGTCGCCGCGCCATGGGCCTGGGCAACCTGCTTCTGCCCGAGATCTCCACCCACGGCATCAAGGTGATGTCCAGCAACCTGCTGCTGGCAAACGAGACCGACCCGGTCTTGTGGCGCGGGCCCGTGATCGCCGGCGCCATCCGCCAGTTCTGGAGCGAGACCAGCTGGGGCCCGCTCGACTACCTGCTGGTCGACATGCCTCCGGGCACCGGCGACGTGGCGCTCACCGTGTTCCAGTCGCTGCCCGTGGACGGCATCGTTGTCGTCACCAGCCCGCAGGACCTGGTGAGCATGATCGTTGCCAAGGCCGTAAACATGGCCGAGAAGATGGACGTGCCGGTTCTGGGCGTGGTCGAGAACCTGAGCTACGTGGAATGCCCGGATTGCGGCAAGAAGATCGAGGTCTTTGGCCACAGCCGCCTGGACGAGGTGGCAGCCGCCTACAACCTGGACATCCTGGGCCGTCTGCCCATCAACCCCGCTTTCGCCGCAAGCTGCGACGCCGGCACCCTTGAGGACGACCTGCCCGCGGGCATGCTGCCCGACGCCGTCGCCGCCATCCAGGCGACCGCGGAGTATCTGGATGCCAAGGCCGCGCTCGAGCAGGAAGACGTCGCCGAGAGCCAGCCCGAGGCATAAGAAGTCCCCACCCCGTACACCCGGCGCGGCGCATCGTCTCCATGCACCGCGCCCTCTAGCGCATGCGCCCGTCCGCACCCGCCCGCTGCCCGAAAGCGAGAGACCATGAAGGCCCGCCCGCAGACCCGCTACGACGTCGCCATCATCGGTGGAGGGGCCTCGGGCCTCGCCGCCGCCATAGCCGCTGGTCGCGCGGGCGCCTCCGTCTGCGTGCTCGAGCGCGATATCGCCTGCGGCCTGCCCATCCTTGCCACGGGCAACGGTCGGTGCAACCTGTCGAACACGCAGCTTGATAGCCGCCGCTACCATGACGCCGCGGCAGCCAAGTCCGTACTGGGCCGCGACGGCGCGGCGCGGGCGGCGACCTTCTTCGACTCCCTGGGAATTATGACCTGCGAGGTCGAGGGACGGCTCTACCCCATCACCCGACGCGCGGAGACCGTGCGCGACTGCCTGTTGGGAGCGTGCGAGCGCCTGGGCGTAGACATGCGCTGCGGCGTTGAATTGCAGGGCGCCGCCCTTGATCCCGCGGCCGGTCCGAACGACCCCGAGGGCGCGTGGATCCTCGACGTCTGCGAACCAGACCGCCCCATCTACGTCCACGGCGACCACAGCGACCGAGCGGCGCTGCGGCGCGCCCGCAAGGTGCTCGCCGGCGCGCAGATGGCCCGGCGCCAGATTCGCGCCCGCTCGCTCATCATCGCTGTTGGCGGCTCTTCGCATGCCATCTGCGACCTGCTTGACATTCCCCATCTGGACGAGGAGCCCGTGCTGTGCCCCATCGCCGGAACGTTGGGCTATCCCGGCGGCGGCTTGGGCGGCGCCGAAAGCAATCGAAGCGATGCGAGCGAAAGCCCGCTTGATGGGCTCGACGGGCTGCGTCTGGAGGTCATGCTCACCCTAAAGCGCAAGGGCGCCTGCATCGCCTACGAAGAGGGCGAAGTGCTCCTGCGGCCCTACGGCATCTCCGGTATCGCCGCATTCAACCTCTCGCGCCGCTGTCAGGCGGGCGACCTTATTGAAATGGACCTGTTCCCCGCTTGCAACAACGACCAGCTCGCAGACACGCTGCGTGCCCGCGAGCAGCATGTGGGCTCTTGGAATGGAGAGCCAGCATGGTTCGACGGCGTGCTGCCGCGCGCGCTCGCCGCCTATGTATGCGAGTGCGTAAACGGCGCGGGCGACGCGATCGCTGCCAGCGCCGCGCTGCTGCACCGCATCACCCTGCGCGTTACCGGCACGTGCGAGCACCAGCAGGCGCAGGTACGCCGCGGCGGCATCCCGTTCTCGTCCATTAACACGGACACACTCGCCATCACAAGCCGACCGCACCTGTTTGCCTGCGGCGAGGCCCTGGATCAAGATGCGGACTGCGGCGGTTACAACCTTGGCTGGGCCTGGCTTTCCGGCCTGCGCGCGGGCGAGGCCGCCAGCCGTTAGACACGGCCAAATGACCGCGCATATCAAGCGGCCGCCCACCTTGCGACAGCCCGCCCCATGCGACTAGATATATGAAACGGAGTTCCCCGTGATAGAGATTTCCGAGATCAAGGTTTCCCTCAAGGAAGGCGCCACCGAGCAGGCGGCCCTCGAAGCGGGAATGCGCGAGGCCGCCCGCCTGCTGTCGCTGGCGCCCGCGGACATTGCGCACAGCGAGCTGCACCGCACGTCCATCGACGCACGCAAGAAAAACGACGTCCATTTCACCGTGAGCATTCGCTTTGGCCTGCGCGACGGACTCGACCAAGCAGGCGTTCTAGCGCGCGCAGACGCCAAGGCTGCCCGGCGCATTCGTATTGTGGACGAGGACTCCCCCTCCTACCCCACCCCGCTTGGCAAGCATGCCTGCCCCGCACTGCGCCCTGTGGTGGTGGGCGCCGGCTGCGCGGGTCTGTTCGCAGCGCTCACGCTGGCGGAAGCCGGGCTGGAGCCGCTCTTGATCGAGCGCGGCGACAATGCTGCCGACCGCACGCGCGCCGTTGAGCACTTCAACGCCACGGGCGAGCTTGACCTAGAGAGCAACATCCAGTTTGGCCTGGGCGGCGCGGGCACGTTTTCCGACGGCAAGCTCACCACGGGCACCAAAAACCCCGCGCACCGCCTCATCCTCCAAACCTTTGTGGACGCCGGCGCCCCGCGCGAGATCCTGTGGGAGGCCAAACCGCACGTGGGCTCCGACATCTTGCCGGGCGTGGTGACCCGCATGGTGGCGCGCATCCGCGACCTGGGCGGCGAGGTGTTGTTCCGCACGCGCCTGGTAGATATCGACCGCGGGTCAAGCGGCCAGATTGAAGCTGTCCATATTTCGTACAACGGTGAGGACGAGGAGCGCATCGCGTGCTCACACCTTATCCTTGCCTGCGGCCACTCCGCACGCGACGTCTTTGAGCTGCTGGATCGCCGCGGCTTTGAGCTGGCCCGCAAGACCTTTGCCGTGGGCGCGCGCGTAGAGCACCTGCAGGCGGACATCGACCGCGCGCAATACGGTCCCGCCGCCGGCCACCCCGCGCTGGGTGCTGCGCCCTACAAGCTGGTAGCGCATACCAAAAACGGCCGCAGCCTGTTCAGCTTCTGCATGTGCCCGGGCGGCGAGGTTGTCGCCGCGGCCAGCGAGGCGGGCGGCGTGGTCACCAACGGTGCCAGTCTGCACGCGCGCGCCGGTAAAAACGCCAACGCCGCGCTGCTGGTCAACGTCAACCCGCAGGATCTGCCGGGCGATGACGTGCTAGCCGGCATCCAGCTGCAGCGCGAATGCGAGCGCATGGCATATGAGCTTGGCGGCGGCGCGTACAAGGCCCCCGCGCAGCTGGTGGGCGACTTTTTGTGCGGCATTCCCTCCGCGCGCGGCGGCAAGGTAGAGCCCACCTACCCGCGCGGCGTCACCTGGGGATCCATCAACATGGCGCTACCCCAGCACGTGACCGAGACCATGCGCATGGGCATTCCGGAGCTGGCGCGTCGCCTTCGCGGTTTTGATGACGAGGAAGCCGTGCTCACCGGTGTGGAAACGCGCTCCAGCTCGCCCATCACCGTGGTGCGCGACCGCGCCTGCCACGCCCAGGGCGCCCAGGGGCTCTACCCTTGCGGCGAGGGCGCGGGCTACGCGGGCGGCATCATGAGCGCCGCCACGGACGGCATCCGCTGCGCGGAATCGCTCATCGCGGACCTGGGGTAGGCAGTTTTCAGCAGAACGCCCGCTTTTTACCGCGATCTAGCTTGGCGACGGAAGCGCCCAGCGCGCCGTTGAGCTTATAGATATTATTCCTTGGTCGCTTTGTCACTTTCAAGCCAAGGGGCGGCGTCCAACTAATCATACCGTTCCCAGCCCAGTAGACCAAAAGCACTTCTGGTCATTGCGGCCCTAGATGGTCGTCAAATTCAACAATGATACCCGCGAGCAACGGCGCTACGCCGCTTTTGATACAGATGAATACCTCAACCGCATGTTAAATCGTATCCATCTCACTACCATTATTAATGACGGATTAACGGCACATTAATCACCGATTAATTGGTTCTACCTTAGGGCTATTTTATAGGGTCGCCAATATGATTCCTCTTAAGCACCGCCATTGTTTGAGAACGGAGACGACCATGAAGGCCAAGAAAACAATTGTTATCGCCCTGTTGTGTGGACTGATGTGCATTGGTGTGCCAGCGGCTGCATCTGCCGCTCAAACTGTTTACTACAAGGGTGCTGCGGTCTACTGGAATTATGGGCGCAATGCTGGAGTGTTTGGATTCTCCGATTGCAACTCCGGCGTCTACGAACATCATTCATCATGCAACGGCTACACGTCCGGTTGGAAAGAGCCCGATGACCTCGCACAAGCTTGGGGCTACATCGGCACAGACACCCTCTATGCGTATTGGAATTGCAGGGGGTAACATCCCTGGATCCCGTAAGCAGCGCGTCGTATTGTCCATTTAATCGAGTATACAATTAATCCCTACAATGGCGGTGCTATATGAAAAGAGTATGGTCGATTGCTAGTCTTCTGATTATTATTCTGATCGGAATCACTTCTTTTATTAGCGCTAAAGGCGTTTTCGACGCCCTTGCTTTTCGGCAGGTTGACAGTTGGTTTTCCAATCGACCGATTGTCTTTACCTCCCAGCTAACTGACAAGCAAAAAGACATCTTCGTATCTGAGCTTCAGGGACTTGCCAGCGAGGAAGGATTCGTTGCAATTGGGCGCAGCGATGAAACCTTGCAGTCCGGCACAGCCCTATGCACATTCAGCGTGCTTCCAACCCGGCCAAATGGAAAGACCACAATCGATGCCCTTTCCATACTCGAAACCACCGTGGTAGACGGGTCCGTCATCGATAGCGTAGTCGCCGGAGACGCCAACTGTTACGCCGGCTACGGGAACGATTCGTTTTCAAGAGTATCCGACCTTCCAAGCATTCGGTCTGGTTTGTACTTCCGCGTTGACAAGATGAATTCCGGGGAAGACCTAGGCGATTCATGCGCATTCTTTGGCCTTGATTACGATGACTTCCAAACGCTAGTGGATAGGCTGTCATCTGCCGTTGGGGTATCTTCCGAGACACTTACCACCAAAATGTCCGGTGTAACCTCGGAAATCGGATTGATCTACTTTTTCTGCGCCGGAGCTTTGGTCCTGCTGTCCCTCGTCCTCTGCCTCCTCATGGTGGCCCGGTCATTGCTTGAACTCAAGACCTTGGGAGTGCATCTCATGTTGGGATGGAGCAGGGTTGATTTTGCGAGCAACCTCTTATTTCCTCAGGCGCTCCAGCTTCTCTGCCTTGTTCCCATTGGCGTGATCGGCACGCTTGCCGTTTTTGATGGGTTCACTATTGGAACCGATTTGGCAGAGTTCGCTTTTATCTCCATGCTCCCCGCAGCAATGGCGATACTTGCGTCCATGCTGGTCGCCGTCATTCCGCTCTTTCTTATGAAACCGGTCGAGACCATTCATGGACGGTACTCCAGACGAGGGTTTTACATCCTCACCGCTGCGGTCTATCTTATGTGCCTGATCTCCATCTTCGCAGGCTGTCTCTACATCGACCAGCCGCTCTCCATGTATACAAATCTTGCTCGCGTGCAATCGACGTGGCAACAATACGAGGGGTGGTATGTGGTACGAGACTTCGGTCTTGATGACGCCCGCTTTACCGGCAACCCCATGGATCTTTCTGAAGATTTGTACGCCTGGTACAGCGAGCATGAGCACGATGAAGGCGTCTATCTCGCAAACACCAAGCACTATGAAGAAGCGTCCATTCAAAGGTATGTCGGAGATAGCGCAACGCTCAAGCCGTTTTGGTATCTAGCCGCGTCGCCATCTTACCTCGAGCAGATAGGAATTGACGTTCCAGCCGATCTTATCGAGAAGGCCAACCAGGGCGTGCGTGTCTATCTCCTTCCAAATACGCTGGGCGCAGCAGAAACAGATGAGATGAAAGACCTTCTCATCGCCTCCAGGAAGCCTGTCGATTCAAATATCGTCACCACCTTTATGGAGAACCCTACGTATGAGTTCGCCCCATATGATAGTGATGACGAGCTTTTCACATGGTCTACCGACGATGAGCTTCCACTTGTGTCCAACGGATTTGTCATAGCGGTGATTACAGCCGAGAACATGGTTCCCTTTGAATCCGAGAGCCTCGTTTCTTCCGGCCTTGACAATGCGTATATAAAGCTTGACAGCCAGGCGGCTTCAAATCTACTCGACGTTGACGGGAAGGCCAAGCTCACGGGCTCGGTGAGCGCTCGATTCGCTACGGTCGGCAACTATATAGACGGAATACAAAAGAGCCTTGAAGAGTTATTCGCCCTCTTCTCAATTGTTCTGATGGTTTTAATGACAGTCGTTGTTGTTATGGTGGCGTGCCTCATCGACGTCGCGAACCGGGTGAATGCAAAAGAGATCTCCGTCAAATACGTTCTAGGCTGCGGTCCATGGGGGCTGTATCGAAGAGAAATACTGTTCGTATCCCTTACCGCGCTGATAGGCATCTGCATAAGCATTGTTCTCAGAAGCCGCGCCGGCGTGCTTGTTGGTGTTGCGCTGCTGTTTATCTCGCTTTTCGCCATCGGAGTCGTGTCGCGAAAAAGATCCGCGACCGTTGTATTGGAAACACTTTCTAGGGAGTAGCGATGCTGCCGTATATCAAGATCGAGTCTTTATCGAAGTCCTATGGAAACCATCGCGTTCTTTCTAATCTCGAGCTCTCTATCAACAGGGGCGAGACCGTCGCCATCACCGGCCCGTCCGGATGCGGCAAGACGACGCTGCTAAACATTTTGGGATTGCTCGAATCGTACGACTCGGGCGCTGCCTACCTGTGCGGAAAGGCACTCCCCAAGATCGAAAGCAAGCAGGCAATGTTCTTGCGCCGTTACGAAATAAACTACCTCTTCCAATCATTCGCTCTTATCGATTCAAGAACGGTGCGGGACAACCTTATGCTCGCCCTGCACTACACAAAGCTAGATAAGAAAGAGAAGATTCTGGCTATCGAAGAGATGCTGAGGAGATTCTCTCTTGCAGACAAGCTGAATGCGGTTGTGAACGAGCTATCAGGCGGCGAGAAACAGCGAGTTGCAATGTGCCGCGCGATGCTTAAGCCAGGCGGCCTTATTCTTGCCGACGAGCCGACCGGATCATTGGATGCGCGCATGGCGAGCATTGTCATGAATTCCCTTGTCTCATCAGCGCGAACCATGAACAAGACGCTCGTGGTGGTAACGCACGATATGGCCATGGCAGCAATGTGCGACCGCGCCTTAAGCATGAACGGCGGAAAACTCATTTGATGGTCGAGTGCGTCTATGCGTTAGGGTTGTAGATATCGCAGACGCTCAGACCCAACAACGAGCTGTAATCATATTCAACGATGCAGCAGTTGCCCAGGCGCTTGCCGCTCGAACGGTAGTCGTAATCCAAAGCGCGCAGCACCTGGGCGCATGCGGCGCCGTGGCTCACGGCCAGCACGCATTCGTGATCCGGGCGATCCATAATGCAAGCAAGGGTGTCCATAAGGCGCGCCCTGAACTCCATCTCGCCCTCGCCCCCAAACGGAACGTAGAAGTCGCCATAGGGCAACGGAGGGTTGGTATCCTCGGTAAGGCCCTCGAAGGTGCCAAAGTTCCACTCTTTCAGCCCCTTCTCACGCACGTACGGCACACCCGGAACCACCAGCTCGCAGGTGTCGCACGCGCGCTCGGACGTGCTGGAATACACGTGGTCGAACGCTATGCCGTGCCCGCGCAGCCACTCCCCCGCCGCGCGCGCCTGCTCAATGCCCGTGTTGGTAAGCGGAGAGTCGCACCACCCCTGCTTGCGCTTAAGTACGTTGAACAGCGTCTGACCGTGACGCATCATATAGAGCTTCGCCATGCCCCATCCCCCTTGCATTCGTTTTTTCTGGACGAGGAACCTTGCTAGCATTGTCTCCCCGGCAGTACGCCAAAGCTCCTGGTCCATAATCCTCGTCCACATTATACGGACCATATGCGAACCGTGCCCACATACAAAAGTCTCTTTCTAGGGTAAATGCAGCTTTTCGTCCGCAAAGCTGCATCGAGTCGTTGGTCGACCGGCGGGTCCCCCGGTTCCGCCGTCGGGGCTATGATTCTCCCGCCCTGCTGCATGGGGACTGACTTTCGTATCGTTCAGTTAGCCGGACATACAGATTGGCCAGCTCACTAAGCGCATGATCGCTCGCTCTCCAAGCATGGGAATCATCTATCAGCACATGTTGATAGACGTCTTTTACCTGGTATTCTCGACCGTCCTCCATCTTGACCAGGAACCGCTTCCAAGGCCATCCATCCTGGGGCTCGAGTTGGTCGGCATCAACCCTTTCTCCATGCGCCCCGAGCGTCAAGAGGATTCGCTTCAGGTCAGCGAACTCGGCATCGTCGAGGACACACAATCGCTCGTTCACCCCGCCGTCATCGTAAACATAAATCTCTGCCGAAACCGCATTTTCAAAAGATGGAAATCCCGATTCGGCCAAAGAACGATCATTGAGCAATTTCGTCGACAGCAACAGCACAATCAAGGCAATCAACGAGACGGGGATGATTTTTTTCCATGTATCGGGGAGCCCCTTCATGATAATCCTCACTATCGTGACGAAACCCCTACGTATAGCGCATGGTCGTTGCATCGAGACTCATGTTCGCCCCCGTTCCAGCGCTGCGAGCCCTCCAAGTTCCCCCGGACCTGTTTGCAGTCGTAAAAGACGAGGTGAGGGGATCCATGAGGGAAAGAGCCTCATTCGAGTTAATCCCACGTATCACGGTCGCATGTCCATTTCGCGTGAACGGTATTTGCCGCGAAGGTGCCCGCAAAAAGCAGCAACAGATTACGCCTACTGATATTCATTGCGACTCCTTCCGTCGATATGGAGATAGCTTCATTTTAATTTCAGACAAATGGCACCTCCCCACCATCTATATTTCGGTCGGTAGAAGTCTGCAGAAGTCGGTAAACGGTTCGCCTACAAGAGTCTCATGAGTCTAGACAAGCTGCGCCTGTGCGTACGAATGCGACTCTTGAGCATATCGACCAGGGGGCGATATGCTCACCGAATCTCTGGTCCGGACATCCACCTGCTGGAATGATGAATATGATGGATGTCGAAACCTCTATATGTTCTGGATGGTGTGCAGCATGGCGCGTGACAAACAGATGAACGTCTTGCTGACGGCGGAGACGGTCGACGGGCTTCGAGCGGAAGCCGCGAGGAGCGACGTGAGTTTGAGCGAGGTCGCGCACGGGCGCATGGAGGGCCGCGCCCGTACACAAGACTGCGATGAAGCCGGAGGCCCCCAGCAGTAGCAACGAGATGCTGTCCCGACCCGCGGATATTAGAGTGCCGAACGCGCGCCGAGCAGACACGCCTTCAAGCGGCGCGTCCCCCGGTGAAGATAGGTCGTCCCCGCCCCCGCCGCAGCACCCCCGGGGCGGGGCCGTTTTTCCCCTTGGCCATTGTGAACTC
>DBEWRE010000010.1:0-52387 GCA_048207125.1 Collinsella sp. | reverse complement strand
TCCTCGATGCGCGCGCCCACCATGAGGTCGTCGATCTTGCGACCGGAGACCTCACCGTAGGAGGGGTCGCTGCGGACGGCGAAGTAGACGTCGCCGTTGTCCGCGGCGTAGGCGTGGCCCTGCTCGATCAGGCTCTTGATCATGGCGATCATGGGGCCGATCTCCTTGGTTGCGCGGGGACGAACGTCAGGGTCGAGCACGTTGGCGCGGCGCATGACGTCGATGAACTTGGCCGAAAACTCCTCGGCAACCTCCTGGGCGCTACGGCCCTGGTCGTTGGCACGGTTGATGATCTTATCGTCCACGTCGGTGAGGTTCTGGGCAAAGGTGACCTCGTAGCCGCTCGCGATAAGCCAGCGGCGGATCACGTCGAAGCTGATAAACGTGCGCGCGTTGCCGATGTGGATGTTGTCGTACACGGTGGGACCGCACACGTACATGCGGACGCGACCCTCCTCGATGGGGGTGAATTCCTGCTTGCTATGCGTCTGCGAGTTGTAGATGCGCATGGATAAACCTCTTTCGTTATCTTCTGCCCGCGTTCGCGGACATAGCCATGCCCGTTATAACGCGTACTTGGACGAGTTTTGGCTGGAATGGTTAAGGGATGAGGCGGCTAGTCGCAACATCGCTCCATCAGGCACACGGCCCAGGCGCCGATGCCCCGGCCCTCGCCTTCCCAGCCCAGACGCTCGGTGGTGGTGGCCTTCACGCCCACGCACGACGCGTCCACGCCCAGAGCCGCGGCGAGGTTGGCTCGCATGGCGTCGCGATGCGGCCCTATCTTGGGCTGCTCGCAGGCGATGGTGCAATCAGCGTCGACCAGCTCGAACCCTCGCTCTCGAGCGAAGTTCATGACCGCGGCGAGCAGCTTGAGCGAATCGGCGTCCTTGTAAGCGGGGTCGGTATCCGGAAACAGCTTGCCGATGTCGCCGCCGCGCACCGCGCCCAAGATGGCGTCGGCAAGCGCATGCGTCAAGACGTCCGCGTCCGAGTGGCCCAGCAGGCCCTTCTCGTGCGGGATATCGACGCCGCCGATGATGCAGCGGCGTCCCTCGACCAGGCGATGGACATCGTAGCCGTGTCCTATGCGCAGGTTAGATGCCATGTACTCCCCTTTTGACCGATACGTGGAATCAACGAGCCGCGTCGCGGCGGCCGCCCCGTGAAGGCGTGCTCGCGCGGGCGGAATGCCGTCGGAAGACTATCTTACCCTAGGCTAGCGCAGCGGGCTGCGCGCGATGATGCCGGTATCCTGGGCGGACTCGGCATCGCTCATGCGGCCCAGCAGAATCGCCGTGACGGGACGCAGATCCTCGGGCAGCGTGACCTTGAGGTTGTCGCGCGGGCTCTCGACGCACATGACGCAACCACCCATGCGCTCTACCAGCGACGAGTCGTCCGTACCCACAAAGCCCTGGCAGATGGCCTCCTCATGTGCGCGACGCACCACATCGAGCTTGAAGATCTGCGGCGTCTGGGCAGCCCAGTACATGCTGCGCGGAGGGGTCTCCACAATGCGGTTGCCGTCGACGATCTTCAGGGTGTCGATTGCCGGCTGGCCGCATACCACGCCGTCGGCCTCAGCATCGCCCAGCAAAGAAGCGATGGCGATGTTGATGGCCTCGGTGGTGATGAGCGGGCGGGCTCCATCATGGATGGAGACGTAATCGAACCCCGCAGGCACCGCCTCGATGCCCGCGTGGGTAGAATCCTGCCGCGTCTCGCCCGCATCCGCGAAGCTGATGGGGGTTTGGAACTCAAAGGGGTCGATGGCCAGGCGGCGCATCTCCTCGCGGCGCTCCGGCGGGCAGACCACCACGATGTGGCCCACGTACATGGAGCGGTCGAACGCCATGATGGACCAGGTCATCATAGGGCGACCGGCCACGTTGACCAGCTGCTTGCCACCGGGATTGCCAAAGCGAGAACCGCAGCCGCCGGCGACCACGACTGCGCATACGACGGGAGCACGCATGGTTTTACGCCGCACCTCCGCCGCGTTTGCCCTGCATACGGTACAGGGAGTCTGCCAGGATCGCTGGATTGTTGACGCCGAAGTCGCCCAGGCGCTCGGGGTCGCGACGGATATCGTCCATAAGGTCCTGCAGCGAGCCGTACTCGTCCACGATCTTCTCAGCAACGCCATCGCGCACGACGGATACGCGGGAAAGCGTACGCAGGCCCAGCGGGGTGAGAACCGAGTCCTCGTCCAGGTTATCGTAGCCCAGGGCCTCGGCCACGCGCTTGGGATTGGTGAGGTCTTGGGCGGGCATCTCGCCAAAGCGCTCGCGGATGCGCGCGGCGTTCTCATGGGAGGAATCCGCCGCGTAGTCGCGGATCATGAGGTTGTATTCATCATCCATATTGCTGCCAGCGAGCTGCTCCAGCTGCATGCGGACCAGTTTGCCCTGGGTACCCAGCTCCTCGATGCAGACCTCCAGCTCGATCTTTGCCTGCTGCATGATCTCGAAGCTGGAGAAGATGCTGGTGATGTCTGCAAGGGTCACGTAATCGTCCAGCTCAAGCGCGGTCAGGCGCAGCAGGGAGCGGTCAAGCGAGGCGCGCGTTGTCTGAAGCGTCGCTACCAGCTGGTTGACGGAGCTCATGATCTCGCCCACCGGCTTGATCTGGTAGGAGCGACCGTTGACGTAGACGTTGACCACGCCGCGGCGCTCGGAGACGGAGATGACGATGGCGTCGGTGAGCACGCTCATACGCGCGGCGGTGCGGTGGCGCATGCCCGTCTCGCTGGTCGCCAGCGACGGATCCGGGTTGAGGTGGAAGTTGGCGCGCAGGATCTGGGTGAGGTCTTCGTCGATGACGATGGCACCGTCCATCTTGCACAGCTCGAAGAGGCGGTTGGAGGTAAACGAGATGCTCAAGGGGAAGCCGTCGTTGCCCGACGCCAGCACGTGCTCGGTATCGCCCACGCAGATGAGCGCGCCGATATGGCCGGCTATGATCATGTCGAGCGCCGTGCGAATGGGCTGCCCGGGCGCCGTGAGCCGAATGGCCTCTTGCATGCGCTTCTGAGTATCCGTTTTATCCAAAACTCTACCCCCGTCCTGTGCGTACTTTGGCTTCATTCTCGCATACGTACGGAGTCAATGGCGTTGAGCAGCCATGTGTTTATAGAAAAGACCCGCAAAGCGCAAAGGACCGCGAGCGCCCCTATAGAAAGCGGTGCCCCGCAACCATCTTGGCCACGGGGCACCGTTGGGAAGGCACGCGACGGCTCAATGCCGTGCGCGTGCTCGCTATGCTGAGGTGCGGACAGAACGCTAGCGCGAACCCGCCCCCATCTGGGCGCTGCCGCCCGCCGCGGAGAGCGAGGGGGCCGCGTAGCCGTTACGCGGGGCGGACTCGAAGGACGCCCCAAGGGCGCCTGCCTCGCGCGGCGCGGGGATCTCGCCGGCACCATGAGAGAACACGAAAGAACCGTCGACCACATCGCACTCCACGGTATCGCCCTCGTGCCACTCTCCGGCAAGCAGCTCCTCGGAAAGCGGGTCCTCGATGAGGCGCTGGATGGCACGACGCAGCGGGCGGGCGCCGTTGGTGAGGTCCGTGCCCTCGGAGACGATCTTGTCGACGGCGGCATCGGTGAGGACGATGTTCATGCCGTTGGCGATCAGGCGCTGCCGCAAGTCATCCACCAGCAGCTTGGCGATGGATGCCAGCGACTCGCCCGCGAGCTTCTTGAACACCACGATGTCATCGATGCGGTTCAAGAACTCGGGCCTGAACAGGCGCTTGAGCTCGCCCATAGCGCGGCCGCGAATCTCGTCCGCGGTAAGGCCCTGCTCACCGGTGGTGCCGAAGCCCACGGTGGCATCCTGGGCGATCTCGCGCGCGCCCACGTTGGACGTCATGATGATCACGGTGTTGCGGAAGTCGACCGTCTTGCCCTGGCCATCCGTCAAGCGGCCCTCGTCCAGAACCTGCAGAAGGATGTTGAAGATATCCGGGTGGGCCTTCTCGATCTCGTCGAACAGCACGACGGAGTACGGGTGCCGGCGAACCGCCTTGGTAAGCTGGCCGCCCTCCTCATGGCCTACGTATCCCGGAGGGCTGCCGATGAGCTTGGAGACCTCGTACTCGCTGGAGAACTCGGACATATCGAAGCTAATCAGCGCATCCTTGCTACCGAACAGGTACTCCGCCAGGGTCTTGGCGAGCTCGGTCTTGCCCGTGCCCGTGGGACCCAGGAAGATGAACGACCCGCCGGGACGACGAGGGTCCTTGAGCGGCGAGCGGCTGCGGCGAATCGCCTTGGCAACCGCCTGGACCGCCTCATCCTGACCGATGATGCGGGTCTTGAGGACGCTCTCGCACTGCAACAGGCGACGGCTCTCGTCCTCGGTGAGCGAGGAGACGGGCACGCCGGAGGCGATGGAGACGATGTCGGCGATCTGCTGGGTGTCGATGATGAGCGGATGGGCGTCCATATCGGCGGTCCACTCCTCACGTGCCTTCGCGAGCGCCTGCTCGGCGGCCTTCTCATCCTCTTTGATCTCCGCGGCACGGTTCATGTCGTCGCCGGCTGCAGCCTCATCGATCGCGGCCTTGAGCTCGGCTACGCGCGACTCGGCGTCGCGTACGGACTGCGGCGCCTTGTTGGCGGCGATGCGGGCGCGGGCACCCGCCTCGTCCATAAGGTCGATGGCCTTGTCTGGCAAAAAGCGGTCCTGGATATAGCGCGAGGACAAGTTCGCCGCGGCCTCGATGGCGGCCGGGGTGTAGGTCACGTGGTGGTGCTCGGCGTAACGGGGAGCAAGCGCGTTCAAGATCTTAATCGTATCCGGAATGCTGGGTTCCTCCACGTCGATCGACTGGAAGCGGCGCTCGAACGCGGGGTCCTTCTGCAGGTGCTTGCGGAACTCCTCCGCCGTGGTGGCGCCGATGATCTGGAAGGCGCCACGAGCCAGCACGGGCTTGAGCATGGAGCTCGCGTCGATGGAGCCCTCTGCGGAACCGGCGCCGATCAGCGTGTGCATCTCGTCGATGAACAGGATGATGTCATCTGCCTCGGTGGCCTCGGCGATAACGCTCTTCAAGCGCTCCTCGAACTCGCCGCGGTACTTGGCTCCGGCCACCAGACCGGGAAGGTCCAACGTCCAGATATTCTGGTTCATGAGGTTCTCCGGCACGTTGCCGGCAGCGATCTCCTGCGCCAGGCCCTCCACGATGGCGGTCTTGCCAACGCCCGGGTCTCCCAAGATCAACGGGTTGTTCTTGGTGCGGCGAGACAGGATCTCCATCATGCGCGAGATCTCCTTCTCGCGACCGATGACGGGATCGAGCTTGCCGGCGCGCGCCTGGTCGGTAAGGTTGGTGCCGAACTGCTTCAGCGTGCTCTCCTGCTGCGACTGGCCCTGACCGGCCTCGCCAGAGAAGAACGGCAAGCCCGCGCCGGGACGGCCGGATGCGGAGCCGGCCATGGGGCGCTTCTTGCCCTTGTCCTTACTGGTGAGCTTATCCACGGCGGCGCGAACCGAAGCCGCGGAGACTCCTAGACGCTGCAGGATATCCATCGCCTTGCCCTGGCCCACCTCGACGATAGCGAGGAGCAGGTGCTCGGTGGATACATAGGTCTGGCTGTTCTCGCGCGCCAAGCGGAAGCTCTTCTCCATGACGGCGATCACGCTGGGGGTGAAGGCGAGCTTGCCGGCAGATGCGCTATCGTCAGCGACCTTCTCGTCCAAACCGGCGGCATCGCCGCTCCCGGCCGCCCCGGGCGCGGGGGCGGAGACGGTGGTCGCCATCTCCTCGAGCTGGGTTAGGATATCCTCATGGGTGATCTCAAGGTCGCGCAAGGCCTCGGATGCTATGCCGGAATCCTCCTTGGCAAGCGCCAGGAGCAGATGCTCCGTGCCGACCTTCTGCGACTTGAGTTCGAGCGCCTCCTCCTTCGCCAGCGACATGACGCGGCGGGCGCGATCGGTGAATCTATCAAGCATACGGGTACCTCTTACGTGCTATCTCAAACGTATCAGTTTTGGTCTTTACCCTATAAGATTCAACATCATACCTGATAGACGCTCCCACATTGCCGCGCCAACCATTTTGTCAGCATATCCGCACTCCATGCACGTTGGAATTGGACGCAAAAGGCGCCGCCGCTTGTCGCGACGACGCCTTTATCACTAGCTATGCGACGGAAATCCGAGCGAATCCCCTACTGCGCCAGACGGCGAAGCGCATCGACCAGCAGCACGTAGAAGCGCTCGAAGGAAGCGAGCTCCATATGCTCGTCGGGCGTGTGGACGTCGTGGAGCTGCGGGCCCACGGCGATGGCATCCAGGCCGGGAAGGGCATCGGCGAACAGGCCGCACTCCAAACCGGCATGGATGGACTCGATGCGCAGCTCGGCGCCAAACAGCTCGCGGTAGCTCTCAAGGAAGACCTCGCGAACGGGCGAATGCTCAACATAGCTCCAGCCCGGATACTCGTACTCGAACTTAGCATCGAAGCCCAGCACGTCGGCGAGCGTCTGCAGGCGATCCTTGAACTCCTCCTGCAGGGAGGTGATGGAGGAACGCGGGGACAGCAGGATCTTTGCCTCGGTATCGGAGGTGGCGACCACGCCGATGTTGGACGAAACGTCCACGGCACCGTCGGCAGCGAGATTGCGACGCATCACGCCGTTGGGAGCGAGACGAATGGCGCGCACGAAGGCAAGCGCGGTGTCCCCATCGATCGCCTCGACCTCGGCGTCGTCCTCGATGGCGAGCACGCAGGTGAAACCGGGGTCATAGGTTTCGAGCTCAACGGAGACGGCCTCTGCGATGCCCCGGGCGAGCTCAGCGCCCGCCTCGGCTGCGGCATGGTCGGCATAGACAAGGACGGCCTTGCACTCGCGGTTGATGGCGTTGTCCTTGGTACCGCCGTTGAAGCTCACGAGGGCGGGCTCGCCGGCGACCATAAGGCGCTCGACGATGCGTGCCATGATAAGGTTGCCGTTACCGCGCTCGAGATGGATATCGGCGCCGGAGTGACCGCCGAGCAGACCGGAGATCTCGAGCGAGAGGGTGCTACCGGACTTGTGCTCGCGCGTGATGGGACGGGTGTAGGTAACAACGACGCCGCCGGCGCAGCTGACGGTGGCGACACCCTCCTCCTCGGAGTCCAGGTTGATCATGATGCGGGCGTCGATCTGGGACTTGTCCAGGGTCTCCGCGCCAACCAGACCGGTCTCCTCGTCCGTTGTGAACACGCACTCAAGGGCGGGGTGGACCAGGGAGTCATCGTCCAAGATCGTGAGCATAAGCGCGACGGCGACGCCGTTGTCGGCTCCCAGGGTGGTACCGTTAGCGCTCAGCACGCCATCTTTAACAACCAGGTCGATGCCCTGCGTCTTGAAATCATGCTCGACCCCGGCGAGCTTGTCGCACACCATGTCGATGTGGCCCTGCATCATGACCGCGGGGGCACCCTCGGCACCGGCGCTTGCGGCCTTCTTGATGATGACGTTGTAGACCTCGTCCTGATACACCCACAGGCCGCGCTCCTTGGCGAAGGCGACCAGGAAATCGCTGATTGCCTTCTCGTCGCGGGACTCACGCGGGATGGCGCTGATGTCCTCGAAATAATGAAACAGCTTCTCGGGCTCGTATCCGTGGATCTTGTACTCCATGGTGCCTCCTTGGCGCGTCTGGAACCGGTAGTGTCATACGCTTTTATTTTCCCAGAGCTTCGTCCTGGTAGTCCATACGAATATGCGAGCTGCGCCCAGGAAGCCTGGAGCGGTCTTTGCGGTGAAAAAAGCGGGGCGCGGGCTGCCTTTTGGCGCCGCGCCCCGCTCGATCGCGCGATGCGCGATGCCCAGGCTTTACTTGCCCTCGTTTTTCAGCAGGCAGTTGGCAACGTCCACGCAAGCGCGCATGTTGACCGTCTCGGCATCGGTCGCCTTGGATGCCTTCGTAAGGGCTTCGACGCGCAGGCGCTTCACCTCGGCCTTCGCCTCGTCGCCGGCGACCTTCGACTCGATGCCCTTGAGCAACTCGTTCATGGGCAGCGGATGGTAGGCGAGGTGCTCGGTGATATGGCGCGCGAGGGCCAGCCACTGATCGCTCCCCGCATCCCTCTGCTCGAGCAGCGAGATCTTCATCTCGATGGCGTCGGCGTTCATGGGCTGCGCCTTGAGCGCGCCCTCGATCGCTGCCAGCTTCGCGTCGGCGCCCTCGAAGCTCTTCGCCACCAGTCGGGCCATATAGCTGCGCTGGTAGGCGCCGGTGTCATTCAGCGCGTCCTGGGCGTACAGGGCGAAGGGGGCGGCGAACTCGAGCTTCTTGCCCTGGCCCCAGCCGCACAGCCAGTGCGCCACGCTCGGGCTCTTGCTCCTCGCCCAACCCACCACGGCGTTTTGAATCGAATAGGTTCCCACCATCTTGCCGGTCGCCTTGTCCTGGCGCAGCTCGTAGGTGGCGGTTGCAGCGTGGCCGGGCTGTCCGATCACGTAGGACGGCACGCCGACCATGCCGTTGAGGTTGGCGTAGGTCTTGGCGAGCGAGCCGCACACGCCGCCCTTCTCGAACACCATCCACAGTCGGTGGTACTTGGTCTTGTCGGCAGGTGCTCCCGGAGCGTCGGAGACCTCTCCGCACCCGATGTGGAAGGGGTCGGTCTCGGAGGCGTTGGGGAAGTTGGCGTCCTCGTAGGCGAGGCGGTACTTCTCCTTCCAGCCGCCGGCCCAGGTCTTGGGCGGGTTCTCCTTGCCGTTCGACGGCTTGATCTCCGTCACGGGGCCGCTGAAGAGAGCGTCGTCGTAGAAGCGCGCGTCGCTGTAGCCGTTGTCCTTGGTGTAACCGTTATTCACGCCGCCGTACCAGATATACGAGTAGGCATCGAGGCGCTTCTTCTCGTTCGCCTGGTCGGGATGACGGCTCAGCGAGTAGTTGGCGAGCCAGGGCAGCTCCTCGTCGGTGATCTGGTTCTCGAAGACGAGGCGCATGCTCTCCACGGGCAGGGCGTCGAAGAGGTCCTTCTGGAAGCGGTACTTGGAATCGGCGCGGAAGGTCTTGATGGTCTCGTAGCGCACCAGTGGATCGGAAACGAAGCCCGGGTCGCCGGTCCACAGGCGGATGCGGTTTGAGACATCCATGGACGCCGAGATCATCATGCGCAGGTAGACGTCGGCATCGGCAGCCTTCAGGTCATCGACGTGCGCTTCGCGGATACGGCGGAAGGTGTCGAGCGACTTGATGTAATCGTCCGCCGTCGGGCCGGTCTGCGGGTTGGCCCATACGGTGCCTCCGGTGATGTAATGGCGCAGAGCCGCAATATCGTTCATCAGCCAAAAGACGAACTCGCTCTTCTCCTTGGACTGCGATGCGTACTCCCACAGCTTCGCGTCGCCGGCGCGGGCGACGAGCTCGCGCTGGAGAACCAACTTCTCGGTGCGCTCGTCCAGCGTGCCGTCGGCCGCCGCCTGCGAAAGCTGCTGGGCGCTCCCCGCCTGGCGGATCTGCGCGTCGTATTCTGCCAAGGAAGCCTTCAGGCCATCTGCGTGCGACTGGCCCTGCTGGGCTTCCATTACGACCTGGGAGGTTGCCGTCGTCGACTGGGCGTAGGCGGCAGCGGGCTGCAACACCGCTGGCGCGGCAAGTGATGTCAACAGGGCGGCCGTGATGGCAAGGGAAGCGCCGCGCGACCATCGGGCGGAATGGGGGAAGCTGGCGTGGGAAGATGCGTGGAAGGGGTCGGAGCCCGTACCATGACGATGTATGCTCATGGGTGTTCCTTCGAACGAATATCAACATTCGGACATAACGCGCATTATGTGCGCACGAGTATACGTATCCCTACTTATGTTGTCGGTTTTGTTTCCACACGCATTGCGCATCCGTAAGCGCTCGGGCAGGCAGATGGGATAAAGGGCAGCTTTTCCCCCGCGAACGGCATCGACGCATGTAGCCCCTATGGAGCGGCGTGATGCCACGCGACCACATGGTCTTTTGATGCATCTAGACCTTGGTGTACTCAGCACATTCGAGAATCGATGGGAAAGTCGGCAAGATTGCATTCCAAGTCCCGGATCGATAGGAAAACGGGAGGCGCACCAAAAGGTGTCACCTCCCGTTCGAGCGGCAAAGTCTATTTCTCTGAAACTCCTAGTAGAGCTTGGCACCTGCGGGAATGGAATCGTCCACGATCAGCACGTTCAGGCGCTCCTCGGGCTCCTCGCCCTCGGCAACGTTCTCGGCGTGCACCGCGGAGATGATCATGCCGCACGAATCGATGCCCATCATCTTGCGCGGGGGCAGGTTGGTGATGGCGATCAGCGTCTTGCCGACCAGGTCCTCGGGCTCGTAGTAATCATGGATGCCGGAGAGGATGGTGCGGTCGGTGCCCGAGCCGTCGTCCAGCGTGAAGTTCAGCAGCTTCTTGCTCTTCTTCACGGGCTCGCACGCCTTGACCTTGACGGCGCGGAAATCGCTCTTGGCAAACGTATCGAAATCGACGAAGTCTGCGAACAGCGGCTCGATGGCGAGCTTGCCGTAATCGAGCGTGGGCTTCTTGGGGGCAACAAAGGGAGAGGAGGCGGCTGCCTCGGCGTCCTGGGCGGCCTTAGCGGCGGCGGCGCCGTTCTTGGAGCCCTTCTCCGGCTTCATGTGCGGGAAGAGAAGGACGTCGCGGATGGACGTGGAATTGGTGAGCAGCATGACCACGCGGTCGATACCGATGCCGATGCCGCCCGCCGGAGGCATGCCGTACTCGAGGGCGCGCACGTAGTCCTCATCGTACTCCATGGCCTCGTCGTCGCCGCCGGCCTTCTCCACCATCTGGGCGGCGAAACGCTCGGCCTGGTCGACCGGGTCGTTGAGCTCGGAGAACGCGTTGGCGTACTCGTGGCCGGCGATGACCAGCTCAAAGCGATGGGTCAGGCGCGGGTCGTCCTCGTTGCGCTTGGCCAGCGGAGAGACCTCGACGGGGTAGTCGCACACAAAGGTGGGGTTAACGATGGTGTCCTCGCCCAGCTCGTCATAGAGCTCCGCGACCAGCTTGCCGGCGGTCCACTCGGGCTTGGTCTCGATGCCGCGCTCGGCACATGCGGCGCGCAGCTCCTCGACCGGGGTGTCGAGCGTGATCTCGCGACCCAAGACGTCTGAGACGATGGAGGTCATGGGGCGGCTCTCCCAAGCGGAGAACAGGTCGATCTGCTGACCCTGGTACTCGATGACGCCCTCGAGCCCGACAGCGCGCGCAGCCGCCTTGATAACGCCCTCGGCGAGCTCCTTCATGCCTTCGAGGTCGGAGTAGGCGCGGTAGGCCTCCATAGTGGTGAACTCGGGGTTATGGGTGAGGTCCATGCCCTCGTTGCGGAAGATGCGACCGATCTCGAAGACGCGCTCATAACCGCCCACAAGCAGGCGCTTGAGGTGCAGCTCGGTAGCGATGCGCAGGTAGTTCTCCTGGTTGAGCGCGTTGAAGTGGGTGATGAACGGCTTAGCGGTGGCACCGCCCTGGATGGTCTGCAGGATGGGGGTCTCGACCTCCATGTAGCCGTTGTCCTCCATATAGCGGCGGAAGGTGGAGATGATCGCGGAGCGCTTGCGGAAGGTCTCGCGAACGTCCTCGTTCACGATAAGGTCGACATAGCGCTGGCGGTAACGGGTCTCCTTGTCGGAGAGGCCGTGGAACTTCTCGGGCAGCGGGCGAACCGCCTTGGAGAGCAGCTTGGCCGTACGGGGGGCAACGGAGAGCTCGCCGCGCTTGGTACGAACCACCACGCCGGTCGCCTGGACGATATCGCCCAGATCGAGCTCCTTCAAGACCTCCCAGAAAGCTTCCTCGACATCGTTCACGCGGCAGAACAGCTGGATATCCGCGGAGGGGTCGCGAAGAACCAGGAACATGATCTTGCCCTGGCCGCGCTTGGCGACGATGCGGCCGCCCACGGTGACGGTCTCGGCGCCCTCTTCCTCGTTTGCCAAGCCGGCGTAGCGCTCGAGCAAATCGGCGGCGTGATCGGTGACATCGGAGTGCTCGGGATAGGGATTCTTGCCGGCGGCGTACAGCGCGGCGCGGTCGGCAAGGCGACGTGCGCGCTCGTCGTTCAGCGTCGAGGCGTCCTGGACGACGTCGGCGGACTGGGTATCAGCCATGTTCTCTCCTTTAAAATAAAACGCTCCCTGAGGCCTGACGGTCCCAGGGAGCGAACTGTTACCTGTGCGCGGGACCGAAAGCCTAGCGCGTGATCTTGGTGATGGTGTAGACGCGGCGCTTGCCAGCCGGGGTGATGATCTCGACGGTCTCGCCCTCGCCGTGACCGATGATGGCGCGGCCGACCGGGGACTCGTTGGAGATCTTGTGCTCGAGGGAGTTGGTCTCGGTGGTACCGACCAGGGTGACCTCGGTGGCGACGCCGTCGCCGTCGACCAGGGACACGGTGCTGCCGATGGAAACGGTCAGACCGAACTCGCCGCTCTCGGCATCCTTGGCGTTCGCGAGGATGGCCTGGATCTCGGCGATGCGGGCGGCGTTCTTAGCCTGCTCCTCCTTGGCGGCGTCGTACTCGGCGTTCTCGGAAAGGTCGCCGAATGCGCGGGCCTCCTTGATGTGCTCGACAATCTCACGGCTCTTCTCGCCCTCGCGCCACGCGAGCTCTTCCATGAGCTTCTTGCGGCCCTCTGCGGTCAGTACGATCTGGCTTGCGTCCATGCGCAGAACTCCTTGCTACATCTGTCGGCAGCGCTGCGGTGCAGCGAGCTTAACGCCAACGATACTCCAAACAACAAAAGCGACCGGTCGACCCATCAAGGGGAAACCGGTCGCCGCTCTCCCCTTGTGAGAGAAGCGTTTACTCAGCGTGCTGAGCGCTATCTTCCTTCTTGGCCTTAGCGGCGGCAAGCTTAGCCTCAAGCTCGCGGATCTCCGCATCGTCCTCATCCTCGACCACGGTCTCGGACTCGACCTCCTCGGCCTTGTCGTCGCCCTCCATGCCCTCACGGATGTTCTTGACGGTAGAGCCAAACGCCTTGCCGAGCTTTGGAAGGTTCTTGGGACCAAAGATAAGCAGGACCACAACCAGGATGACTACGAGCTCCATAGGACCAAGTCGCATGTTACTTCCTCCAAATACGTAGAGTCGATGCGAGGTGCACCGGAAAAATCGCCGCTCTTGAGCGATCCGGCCAAGGTAGGCCGTGCCTGTACAGCTCGGATGAGTATACCGCGCCACCGCGGCGGATGACAACACCGCCATATATTACACGCGCCAATCGCATGATTATAAGCATTTGGTAAACGGCTCATCAATTAATCCCCGCGCGAGCGCAAGCTGTTGAACACCTCGCGTCGAATCGAGCGTTCCGCCGCTCGTCCGCAAAAGAAAAAAGGCCAGGCGCAATGCCTGACCTCTTATCATGCAATGGTCGGGTTGACTGGATTTGAACCAGCGACCCCTGCGTCCCGAACGCAGTGCTCTACCAAACTGAGCCACAACCCGATAGCTTGACTATAGTACCAAAGGCGAACGAGAAATACCAGAAGATTTTTTCATCCATATCCCCGCAGCGCCCGCGGTGGAGCGAAGGCCCCGGCTAGCCAACGGCGATGAAGGGACCGCTCTTTTCCATCTTGGCAGCTTGTGCCCACCAGCCATGGTCCTTCAGCGCGGAAAGCGCGATCTTCTCGGCAGCCATCTGCGTGTTGCACACCGCGAAGAGGCATGAACCGGATCCGCATACATCCGCCGCGCGAACGTCGTCTTGCGAGCGCAGCCACTCCAGGATCTCGCCCATCTGGGGAGAGAGCTCGAGCGCGGCTGCGCCCAAGTTGTTATGGACGCTTGCGAAGATATCGGCTTCGCGATGGTCGCGCATGGCCTGGAGCATAGGCTCGATATCGGCGGGCGCAACCGGGTTCGCATCAAACGTCGCGTACGCATCCGCCGCGCTGACCCCGCCGTTCATTGGCTTGACCAATGCCACCGCGGTTCCGGTGAGCGGACGGTACATCTCCTCCATGACGTCCCCCCTACCGGACAGGTACGCCGGCGGCCCATACAGGAAGAACGCCACGTCCGCGCCGATGGATCGCGCGACGGCGTCGATGCGCGGATCGGTAGGGTCGATCTTCCAGAAATGGCACAGGCCCATAATGGTGGCCGCGGCATCGGCGGACGGGCCGCCGAGTCCGGCGCGCACGGGGATGTGCTTGTCGATGAGGATCGCGAAGTTGGGTTCGCGACCAAACGCCTCCCCCATGGCGACCGCGGCCTTATAGGCGGAGTTCTGCTCCATGGGGAAATCCGCCTCGGGCACCATGCGGACCATCAACTCATCATGGGGTGCCATGGCGACGGTATCGGCCAGGTCGATCGTCGTCATCACCGTATCGACGCGATGGTAGCCGGACTGCTCCGCATCGGCATCGGTTCCATGGGGATGAACTCCCAGGTACAGGTTGATCTTGCCCGGCGCGGTGATCAGGATGAACTGAGGAGCCATGGGCCTACTCCTCCAGCTGGTTTCCCAGGGGAACAAAGATATGCTCGCCGGACTCCGGATCGAACAGCTCCACGGTGCCGGTCAGCACGTCGACGTACTGGTAGGACTGGCGCGACTTGCGGCCGCGGCGCTCGTCCACCTCCACGATGAACACCGACGGATGAACCGTCTTGATGGTGCCCATGCGCTCGACCACGCGGGTGCGGCCCATATTGGCCTTGACGCGGATGCGCTCGCCCACCATGGTAACCAGCTTCTGGTGGATCTCGTCCACGTGATTGACTTCAAGCTCTTCCATCTTATTAGCCTCCACAAGGGCACAATGCGCCCAACTTAGGTTCAAACGGAAGCAGTATAGCAGCCTGCTAACAAAATTGCACGTCAGAGCGTCACTCGCATGCAAAGCGCCCCAGATATCCGTCAAATGAGGACAATCCGGGGCGCTGCAAAAGGCCTATATAAGGGACGAGGCTAGAGTTCGTCCGTGTCGAGGATGATGGTAAAGGGTCCGTCGTTGACCAGCGAAACCTTCATATCGGCGCCAAAGCGTCCGCACGCCACGTGGGGAACGTCCGCACGCACCAGCGAGACAAAATACTCGTAGAGCTCGTTGGCGGCTTCCGGCGCGCCGGCGTCCGTGAAGGACGGTCGACGACCGCGGCGGCAATCCGCGTAGAGCGTGAACTGCGAGACAACCAGCACCTCGCCGTCCACCTGCGCAAGCGACAAGTTGGTCTTTCCGTTCTCGTCGTCGTTGATGCGAAGGCCGCCGAGCTTTCCCCATAGCTTATCCGCCTCGGCACGGGTGTCGTTGTGTCCCACGCCCAAGAGCACCAGGTAGCCACGGCCTATCTGGCCCACCACCTCGCCGTCTATGGCAACGGATGCGCTCGAGACGCGCTGCACCACGGCGCGCATCTACCTTGTCTCCCCGGAGAGCTTGGACGAAAGGTCCTCGAGCGCGTGGAACCGGTGGCTGATGGCGTTCTTCTCATCCGGCGTGAGCTCCGCCATGGTCTTACCGGGGGTATCGCTTGGCAGGAACAGCGGGTCGTAGCCAAAGCCGAACTCGCCGCGCCCTTCATGCCCTATCGTGCCCTCGCACGAACCGGTGCCGGTGAGCACGAAGCCCTCGGAATCTATCAGGGCGATCACGCTCATGAAGCGCGCGGTGCGGTCGGCATCGGCCACGCCGTCCAGGTTCGCCAGCAGCTTGGCGTTGTTGGCGGCATCGTCTCCGTGCACCCCCGCGTAGCGAGCGGAGTAGACGCCCGGCTCGCCATCGAGGGCGTCGACCACCAGACCGGAATCGTCCGCGATGGCTGCGAGACCGGTCGCCTCGACCGCCGCCTGGGCCTTGATGATGGCGTTCTCCAAGAACGTGGTGCCGTTCTCCTCCGGGTCCTCGAAGTCGCCCAACTGGCCCAACGCCACAAAGCGGACGCTCGGCAGGACTTTGGACAGGATGGCATCGATCTCGGTGAGCTTATGCATGTTGCCCGTGGCGACCACGATGGTCCGCTTGGGATCGAGCTCGTCGATGTTGATCTTCTCGAGCACGGCGTGCTCCCTTCTTACAAGCGTGAAAGCAGTTACTCGTCCCTAAACGCGGTGACCTCGTTTTGCAGGGCGATGAGATGCTGTATGCCAAGGTCGCCCAGATCGAGCAGGTTGTTTAGGCGCGCGCGATCGAACGGGGTGCGCTCGCCGGTACCCTGCAGTTCAACGATCTCGCCCGCATCGGTGGCAACCAGGTTCATGTCGACCTCTGCGTTGGAATCCTCCGAGTAATCCAGATCGAGCAGCTCTGCCCCATCGACCACGCCCACGGACACCGCGGCGACCTGGCCCGTCAGCGGAAGACGGGGGATCTTGCCAGCCTCGACCCAAGCCATGAGGGCATCGTGCAACGCGACCCAGGCACCGGTGACGCTTGCGGTGCGGGTGCCGCCGTCCGCCTGGATAACGTCGCAGTCCACGGTGACCGTGTACTCACCCAGGGCGCGGAGGTTCACCACCGTGCGAAGGCTGCGGCCGATAAGGCGCTCGATCTCCATGGAACGGCCCTTGCGGTTCGAGGTCTCGCGACGGGTGCGACGGTTGGTGGACGCGGGCAGCATGGCATACTCGGCGGTCACCCAGCCGGCGCGGCTGGCGCGGCGCCACGCGGGCAGCCCTTCCTCGATGGTGGCGGCGCACAGGACGCGCGTGTCGCCGAACTCGACCATGCAGGAACCCAGGGCGTTCTTCATGACGTCGCGCTCAAGGCGAACCGGGCGCATCTGGTTTGCGGCGCGTCCGCCGGCTCGAACAACTTCGATATGGTCCATGGTTTGACTCCAATGGTTGATGACGAATAGTTAACGGAGCGGTGCCCCTTCTGGACGCCGTGCCCGGCTTGCGGCACGCTAACCCGCTTGGCAGGTCCTACCGGCAGCACCGGGCGCCACGGGAAGGCTCTCGAGCTCCTCCAGGGGAATGTGCTCGATGCTCCGCAATGGCTGGCCAAAGATGAAGCTGCCCGCCGCCGCGAACTCCGCGATGTTGTCGGACGTGGTAGCGAAGCGATGCTCGGGAACCACGTCTTCCGTAGCGAGCTGGTCGCGACGACGCAAGATGTCCGCAAGCTCCCAGGTGGTCTCCTCCGCCGAGGACACCACGCGCACGCCCGGTCCCAGCGCGCTCCGGATGGGGCCCGCGAGCAGCGGAAAATGCGTGCACCCCAGCACGACCGTATCGATTGCGGCGTCTTCCAGCGGCTTGATGGTACGGGCCACCTCCGCGCGGGTCTCGGGCGTATCGAAGACATCGCCGTTCTCGAGCCACTGCTCCTGCAGATGGGCGCCCGTGGCGAGCTCGCGCTCGACGATGTTGACAAAGCTGGAGGCGGGGCAGCCACAGACCTCAACGCCGGCATCCAGAGCGTGAATCGCCCTGGTGTAGGCGCCGGAGCGCACCGTGAGCTCGGTTGCGAGCACACCCACCTTGCGCGAACGGGTCGAATGAATCGCAGCGCGGGCTCCGGGTGCGATGACGCCGATCACCGGAACGCTGAACAGCTGCTGCGCCAGCGGAAGGGCGGCGGCTGTCGCCGTGTTGCAGGCGATCACCATGATCTTGACGGCATGCGCCTCGAGCCACCTCCCGGCCTGGATAGCGAAGGAGCGCACCTGGTCCTCAGACCTCGTGCCGTATGGACAGCGCTTGGTATCGCCCACGTAGTAGATGGACTCGTGCGGCAGGGCCTCTGCGATGGCACGGGCGACGGTAAGGCCGCCCAGACCCGAATCGAACACGCCGATGGGTAGCGCGTTGAGCGAGATGTCCTTCACATCCAACGTCTGCATCTGTTCTTGCACAACCTTTCCATCATCCTCAAGCCCTGCCAAAACGCACGCATTTTCGCACCCGAAACCTCGAATCGCCCGCCTGGGAGTGCGGACGAAACGTGTTTTGCCACTACGAGAAATCGCTACTGCTTGGCGGCGAGCAGCGCCTTCATAGCGTTGATCCAGCCGGTGACGATGCGACCGCCCGTCACGTACGCGTTCTCATGGCTCTCCAAGAACGCCTGCGCACCGGGATCCTTCAAGCCGTTCTCGACCAAGAAGAACAGGCTCGTGGCGTCTGCCATGAGGAAATCTGAGGACGCGTCTCCGATGGACAGGGTCTCGTCCTTATCGATGCCGCGCAGCTCGCAGAAGCGCTCCACGCCGCGACGCTTGTTGAGGCCCAGCGGCATGAGGTTAAAGGCGCGGCCGCGCACGCCCTCCGGCAGCTTGAGCGTGGTGGGCGCGGAAATGTAGTTGAGGAATCCGTTATCGCCCCAAGAAAGCTGGGCACCCGCCGCCTCGATGATGGCAAGCGCCTCCTCGTCCGGCACCTCGCCGCGCATGCCCACCGTGACCTCGCGGTACTTGTAGCCGTTCGCCATATCGTTATGGAACTCGAGCAGGCCCGGCCAACGGCCCATGAACTCGTCCAGAACGCCGGTCTCCTCGATGCACTCGTGCGGGGTCTTACCGGACTGATCGTCAAAAGGCATGTCGGCGGTAAAGTAGCGCCAGTCGTTGCGTTTGTGGTCGAGCATGAGCAGGCCGCCCATCTCGCCGATGTAGGAGTTAAGGCCCAGCACGCGCACGTCCTCATGCAGCATGGAGCGGTTGCGGCCCGAGCACGGAATGACCTCGACGCCGGCGCGCTTGAGGTCCAGCAGCGTCGCCACCAGGTCCAGGCTGGGGTTGCCGTCGTTGTCCGCCAGCACGCACGAGCCGGGAGCGAGCATGGTGCCGTCCAGGTCGGTAAACACGTAGCGGACGCGCGCGAGGCGTTCTTTGAGCTCGCCTGCGGGATTCGCGGGCAAAACGGTGTTGGGCATAAGGGGTCCTTCCGCGTAGCTTGACGCCGCAGGGCGGCGGGCGATTAACGAACCTATCATACCCGCATGCCCAAAGGGCTGCCAAACGCGCCGGCGCGCCTGCGCAATTAAAGCCCAATACCAATGGGACGTAAAAACAGGGCGGCCCGCCATCCACATGGGACGTGGGGCCGCCTTTCGCACCATAAGTATAGAATGCGAGCGATTCCGGACGACGGAACGGTCCGCATTGCGACGCGCCCGATCAAGCGGGCTACTCGACCGGCTTCACCTCTTGGTCGAAGACGCGAGCGAGCATGGACGAATCGCCCTCATAGGGATCCCTGCCGTGAGCCCGGATCATATGCCGCTCATGCCCCTTGCCCGCCATAACGATGATCGCCGGGCCGTCGCACCCGCGCACCGCCAAGCGGGCGGCACGCTCTCGATCGGGCTCGATCTGGATATTGGTCGCGCCGGCGGCGCGGGCATACGACTCGATGGTCTTGCAAATATCCATCACGCTCTGGGTACCGGCATCGTCTTCGGTGATGATGATGCGATCCGCCAGCTCGCCCGCCACGCGGCCCATACCCTCGCGGCGCTCGACGCCCTTGTCACCCGTTGAGCCAAAGACGCAGCACAGCTCGCGATCGGGGTAGCTGCGGCGCACGTTCTCAAGCAGGGCGCGCATGCTGACCTCGTTATGCGCATAGTCGACCAGGCCCACGATATCGGGGTCGCGCGACTCGATGCGCTCCATGCGGCCGGGCACGCGTACGTCCGCGAGGCCGTGCTCGATGGCGGCGCGGGCGCACCCCAGAGCCTCGGCGCACGCGATGGCGCCCAGCGCGTTTGACAAGTTGAAGTCCGCGATGGTGGGAACGGTGACGTCCACGGTGAAGCGCGGCGTCTTGACAGTGAGGACCGTCATGTGGCCGCGCTGCTCCCACGCCTTGGCGTAGACGTCGGCGGCAGGGTCGCTCATGGAATACGTCAGCACGCTCTCGCATACGGAGGCGGCATCCAGCACGCGGTCGACCATGTCCATATCCAGGTTGACCACGGCGTGGCGGCACTGGCGGAACAAGGTGAGCTTGCTTGCGAAGTAATCCTCGAAGGTGGGGTGCTCGATGGGAGAGATATGATCCTCGCTGATGTTGGTGAACGCGCCCACCTCGAACTCGACGCCCGCCACTCGTCCATATTTAAGAGCCTGGCTGGAAGACTCCATCACCGCGTCGCGCGAGCCCAGCTTCCAGGAGCTCGCAAGGTAGAGGTTGAGCTCCAGGGGCTCCGGAGAGGTGAGCTTGGACAAGATGCGGCGGCGACCGTTGTCGATAAGGATGGTGGAGATCAGGGCGCACGGCCCGCATTCATCGATACGCGCCTGCTGGTCCAGAATACCCTTGAGGTAAAACGCGCTGGTAGTCTTGCCCTTAGTGCCCGTAAAGGTGCTGATGCGCAGGTGCTCGGCAGGGTGCCCGTACGCGAGCGCGGCGAGGGGACCCAAAGCGGCGCGGATATCATCCACCAGCAGACAGGGCAGGTCGACATCGGTGTAGTTGGTCTCGGACACGTAGGCGACGGCGCCGGAGCGCTGTGCTTGAACCAGGTAATCCTCTTTGAACGCGGCGCCCTTGCAGATGAAGAGCGTATCGGGGCCGACCGCGCGCGAATCATAACTGACCAGCGATATGGGAATGTCCGCCACGTCCTCGATAGACGTGGAGCCCGCGACGCCCGCCAGGACCCCCGCGCCCTCGAGCGCATTGATATATTGCTCGAGCGTACCCGGTACCTGCAGCGATGCGGGATCGAGCGATGCGGCGTCTGTTGTAGCCATGATGCCTCCGAAAGCCCCGGCAGCATGCAGCCAAGGCTGCGCAACCAGGAGAAACGCCCGGCAAGCGCGTCGCGGCGCGCGCCGGAAACTCATCGTCCAAAAAACTATTACCATTGTAGCCTTGCCGAACCGCTTTGCTGTGGATATACTAATTGCCCATGGGCGATTGGCGCAACGGTTAGCGCAGGTGCTTTACACGCACAAGGCTGGGGGTTCGAATCCCTCATCGCCCACCATCGAATTGTAGCCCCTGACCTGGTCGGGGGCTTTTTATATAACGCGATAATTAGAACATCGTGGGACGCTGGCGCCCGGCCATCCTTCCGCTGGCATGATTTTATGCGCCTCGCGCGCCGCCATCTCCGATCGAGAGGTCGCAGGCGGGCGCCATCCGGAAGGCACCCGCCTGTTTTCTATTCCACCTACGCCAAGGCCGCGGCCTTCGGCCGACCCGCCCCCGGGTTGCTGGTGATACGCTCATCCACCGACTCGACCGTCACATAGGCCCTATGCCAAAATCGCGGAGAGCGCGTCGATGAGCGCGTCGACATCTTGGCGCTCGCAGATAAGGGGTGGCAGAAAGCGCAGGGTGTGAGCACCCGTCGCGTTGATGACGAATCCGCTGGCAAGAGCGGAGGCGACCACATCGTGGGCATCGCCCGCGGCCTCGTCCAGGTCGCAGCCAAGCATGAGCCCGCGCCCGCGCACGTCGACCACATGGGGCAGGCCGGCAAGGCGCGCCGCCATGTAATCGCCGACCTCCTGGGCATGCTTGTCGTATTCGCCGCTGGCAAGCTCGCACAGCACGGCGCACGCAGCCGCCACGGCCAAAGCGCTGCCGCCAAACGTGGTGCCGTGATCGCCGGGGTTGAACGCGTCGGCAATAGGACCCTTGGCCATCACCGCGCCCATGGGCACGCCACCGGCAATGCCCTTGGCGAGGCTCATGATATCCGGCTCCACCCCATAGGTTTGGAAGGCAAAGGGCTTACCGGTACGGAAGATTCCCGTCTGGACCTCGTCCGCGATAAGCAGGGCGCCGTTTGCATGGGCGAGGTCGCGCGCGGCCTTGAAAAACTCCGGCGTCAGCGGGTGAACGCCGCTCTCGCCCTGGATGGGCTCGACTATAACCGCGCAGATCTCGCTACCGTGCTCTTCGAAAAGCGAGGTGAGCTCGTCCACGTCGTTAGGCGTGCACGCAAGAAAATCCTGCGGCAGCGGCTTGAACGCGTCCTGCAGGCGGTCTTGCATGGTTGCCGCGATGGTTTCGAGCGTGCGACCATGGAAGCTGCCGCGAAGGGCCACGATGGTATTGCCGCCGTTGCCGAAGCGCTTGGCGTACAGGCGGGCAAGCTTCATCGCGCCCTCGTTTGCCTCGGCTCCGGAATTGGCGAAGAAAGTCTTCCAGACCTGGTCCCCCTCAAGGGGAGCCCCCAGCGCGACCGCTGCGGCCTCGTCGCCGGCGCGCACCGCGTCGGCTATCATCAGCGCGCCGTCCATGTCGCCGGCAGCGAGCTTGGAGAGCAGCGCCGCGAGCTCGCCACGGCGCTCGATGTAGTAATAGTTGGAAACGTGCAGCAAGCGCTCCGCCTGCTGGCGAACGGCATCGACCAGCACGGGATGGCAGTGGCCCAGCGAGCACACGCCAATTCCCGCGAGGAAGTCCTGGTATTCCACGCCGTCATCGCCCACCAGCGTCATGCCGCGACCCTCGACAAACTCCACGGGCATGCGCGCGAACGTATTCATTACATAGCTGGATTCCAGCGCTTTTTGCAAACCTAGCGACATCTCGCCGCCTCCTTATTCGTCCAGATTCTCCACCAAGCGCGAAGCGAAGGCGCCAAGCGGATGGGGATGGGTGTCGTTCTCATACGCCGCCTCGGTTGAATGCATCACGGTGCCCACGCCGGAATCGGTCAAGAGCTCGAGAAGCAGCGAATGCGGCGTTGTGCCGTTGATGATATGGGCGCGGAACACGCCGCCGCGAAGCGCATGAATGCAACTTTGCAGCTTGGGAATCATACCGCGGTCGATGTCGCCCGCGTCCAGCATGTTCTGGGTTTCCGCAAGGGTGAGGTTGGAGATAAGCGAATCCTTGTCGGCGAAGTCCTCGTACAGGCCATCGACGTCGGTAAGGAAGATCGCCTTGTGCGCGTGCACCGCCGCGGCGATATGGCCGGCGGCGACGTCGGCGTTGATGTTGAAGAATCCACCGTCCTCGCCCGCGGCGACCGTTGCGACCACGGGAATGTAGTCGTTGGCCATGATGCTCTCCAGATAGCCGGCGTTCACGCGGACGATGTTGCCCACGCGGCCCAGGTCCGGGTCGAGTTGCTCGGCGATGATGGTGCCCGCGTCCGCACCGGACACGCCCACCGCAAGATTGCCGTGCTGGTTGATGGCGGCAACCAGCTCCTGGTTGACCTTGCCCACCAGCACCTCGCGCACGATCTCCATGGCCTCCGGCGAGGTGACGCGCTGGCCGTCCTTGAACTCGACGGGGATGTCGTAGTGCTTCAGCGCTGCGTTGATATCCGCGCCGCCGCCGTGCACGATCACCGGGTTCACGCCGATGATCTTGAGCAGGACGATATCGCTCATCACGTCGTCGCGCAGCTTGGGGTCGACCATGGCAGCCCCGCCGTACTTGATAACGATGGTCTTACCGGTAAGGTTCTTAATCCAGGGCAGCGCCTCGAACAGCAGCTGCGCGGTCTTTTCATGCGATATTCCGGGACGAGAATCCCTTGCGTACTTCATAGCTCCCCCTTTGCATGCATCATCCATCGATCTGTTCCGGATCGCGTGCGGACCCGCAGAAAGCGACTACGTGCGATAGTCTCCGTTGATGGTGACGTAATCATGGGTGAGGTCGCAGGTCCATACCGTGGTGGTGCATCCGCCCGCGCCGAGGTCGCACGAGATCACGATCTCGGGAGCCTCGAAGCGACGCAGCGCCTCGTCCTCGTCAAACGGAACGGTGAGACCGCCGCGGCATACGGGCATGCCCATGATGTCGATCGAGACGTCCTCTTGATTGAAGGCCACGCCGCACTTGCCCAATGCCATGGCGATGCGCCCCCAATTGCAATCGTGGCCGGCGATGGCCGTCTTGACCAGCGGCGAGTTGGCCACGGCGCGCGCCGCCGCGTCCGCGTCCGCATCCGTCGCCGCGCCCGTAACGTTGACGGTCACCAGGCGCGACGCGCCCTCGCCGTCGGAGGCGATGGTGCGGGCGAGCGTCTCGCACACCTCGTGCACGGCATAGAGCAGCTCGTTATAGGCGTCGCTCCCCTCCTCGATGGGGTCGGCATCCGCGCCGGCGGCACCGGAAGCGAGCATGATGCAGGTGTCGTTGGTCGAGGAGTCCGAGTCGACGGTCACCTTGTTGAAGGTCACGTCCACCGTCTGCTTCAAGATGGAATGCAGCACCTGCGGCTCCACCGGGGCGTCGGTGGTGATAACGGCGATCATGGTCGCCATGTTGGGCATGATCATGCCGGAGCCCTTGCACATGCCGCCCACGGTAAAGGTGCAATCGGCATACTGCAGCGTCTGGCTGGTATAGGAGATCGCGTACTCCTTGGGATGCGTATCCGTGGTCATGATCGCCCGAGCCGCATCCGCGCCGCCGGCAGCCGAGAGCGCCTCCACCGCGGCGGGCAGGCCCGTCTCGAACAGCTCGATGCCCAGCGTCTGCCCAATCACACCGGTAGAGGCCACCAGCACCTGCTCGCGCTCGCACCCTAGAATCTGCGAGGCGATCTCGCACGTCTCCGCGGCGACCGCGCGCCCCTGCTCACCCGTGGCGGCGTTGGCGTTGCCGGAGTTGATGACAATGCCCTTCACCAGGCCGTATCCCCTGTCAGCGCCGCCCAGGTTCTTGCGGCTCACCTGCACGGGCGCCGCGCAGAAGCGGTTGGTGGTAAAGACGCCCGCGCACGATGCGAGCTCGTCCGCCGTTACGCACGCCATATCGAGGCGCTGCGGGTTCTTGCGAAAGCCCGCATGGATGCCCGCGGCCTTGAAGCCCGTGGGGCTTGTGACGCCGCCGGCGGGCACGGCGCGAATACACGTTTCAAAGTGGTCGATGTTCATGGTCAATCGTCTCCCCACAAGAACCGCCCATGCGAAGACGGACGGTGATTCGTTGTTCTAAGTGTAGCCGTTGGCCGCGACACCTCGCGGCCCGAAAGCCCCCGTTGGCTAAACGGGCATAGCGACCATGGGGAGCCCTCGTCGCTGGTCCCAGCCGTACACAATATTTGCGCACTGCACCGCCTGCCCCGCGGCGCCCTTGCAGAGGTTGTCGATGGCGGCGACCGCCACCAGCACGCCGGCGCGCTTGTTGAGCGCAAGGCCGATATGGCAGCCGCAGGTGCCCGCCACGCTCGAAGTCTTGGGCATCTGCCCCGCGTCGAGCACGCGCACCATGGGCGAATCCCTGTAGAACTCGCGATACGCCGCGACCGCCCTATCCGCGTCAAGCCCGTCGCCATCCTCGGCGCCCGCAACGCCCGCGGCAAGCGGCAACGTGACGGTGGAGAGCAGGCCGCGCTTCAGCGGGGCGAGGTGCGGAGTAAACACCACGCGATCCCTCGCGTCCAGGATCTGCTCGATCTCGGGCGTGTGGCGATGCTTGCCCACGCCGTAGGCCTCCAGGTTCTCCTCCGCGCTGCAGAAATGCGTGCGCTGGTTAGCGCCCTTGCCCGCGCCGGTCACGCCCGAGATGGCATCGACCACGATAGCGCCGGTGTCTGCGATCCAACCCTGCTTGATGGCGGGCAGCGCCGCCAACGACGTCGCGGTGGGATAGCATCCAGCGCAGGCAACCAGCACGGGATCGCCCGCGGCATGGGTGGCGGCGGCGTTTGCAAGATCGTCCGCGAACAGCTCGGGCAGGCCGAAGGCACGCGTCTCAAGAAGCTGAGGGGATGTGTGCTCCGCGTTGTACCACGCCCGGTACACGTCGGCGTCTTTAAGGCGATAGTCCGCAGACAGGTCGAACACGGAGACGCCGTGCCCCAGCAGCCCGGGCACCGCCGCCATGGCAGCGGTATGCGGCACGGCAAGAAACGCGGCGTCGAGATCGAACAGAGCCGGATCGTCATGCGCAGTGAACACCAGATCCGTAGCCCCGGCGAACGCTGGGTAAACGCCCGCTAACGCAACGCCTGCATCCGCGTTGGACGTCACCGCCGCAAGCTCAAAATCTGGATGTCCCAAGATCAACCGCACCAGCTCCGCACCCGCGTAGCCCGCAGCCCCCATAACGCCAACCCGAATAGCCATCGTCTTTCGCCCTCCCGACGCTAACGTTTCCACTTTCGCCCGGCGCGACCGCGGCGCCATCCTTCTTGGCAACCGCCAGACTCGCCCTCGTATGCACCAGTTCGCATGCTTATGGCTTGAATATTAAGTAGTACGAGAGATTAGCACGCGAATACATGTATAGACGCAATTTTAATGACTGTTAATACTCGTCCACAATTCTGAAGGGCAGCGCGTGGGAATCCTCGGCGGGATACGAACGGTATACTCCCAGTAGAACCACGCTTTCCGCCATATCTGCCGTTGGAGATGCGCATGAAGAAGACCGAATTCATAGTTCAAGACTTGCTTAGCAAGATCTACCAGCGACAATTTCCCAACGGCAAACTGCCAACGCAACGCGAGCTCGCCACCTCGTACAGCGTCTCCCGCGACACCGTGCAGCGAGCCGTCAAAACGCTAAGCGACATCGGGGTCATCAACCTTGTCCAGGGGTCAGGCATCTACATCAAGGGGCAGGCGCACATCAACCCCTTGGTCTTCAACTCCGTGACGCTCGCGCCCTACGGCTCCATCACGTCTAAATGTCTCAGCCTGACGGCGTCTCCAGCAACCGAAAGCGAGCAGCGGGCTTTCGATCTGCCCGGCCCCATCCCGATCTGGCATATCAAACGCCTCCGTTCGATCGATCGCGTTCCCGAGCAGATACAGGTTTCCCATATGCCGGTTATCATGTTTCCCGACCTCTCCCGAAAGATAGTCGAAAGCTCCATCCAGCGCTATGTCGAGGGTCGCGGATATAAAATCTCGCATTTCATGACAACCTACTCGCCCAAAGCCCTCTGCAAAGAGGAGGCGGAGCTGCTTATGTGCAAACGCTCGACGCCGTCCATGCATATACAGACACGCGGCATCCTCTCGAATGGCCGCGTGTTCGAATGCAGCGATGTCACCGCGATTAATTATTCGGTTTCCTATATCAGGCCGTTCGACCGCGAGATCCATCGCACTCGCATGGAAAACGCGCGCAACGGAACGCCGGAGTCAAAGAGCTAGGGCGCTACAACCGTTCCATCGGGAGTCCTGCTTTGCGTCCAAGGATGCTCCTTAAACTGACCGGGAAACTCCTCCGCAATCCGAGAATCAAATCCCACGCCAATGCCATCGGCTTCGATGGGGTAGAAGAATCCACCTTCGACCTGGGGGGAATTATCAAAAATCCGCCTGGTATTCTCGGGAAGCTCAATGTTCTCCTGAATAGCAGCGTTGCGCAGATGAATATTAAGATGCGTGTTCACAGCCAGGCCGATGGGAGAGATGTCGGACGGGGTATGCCACGCAATACGCACTCCCATAGCGTCCGCCACGTGCGCAACCTTAAGCGCGGGCGTGATTCCGCCAATCTGCGACACATGAATACGCAGATAATCGATGCTGCGATTCCGCAGCAGGTCGATCCATTCGCGCGGATTGTTGAACAACTCGCCCACTGCGATGGGGGTCGCGGTCTGAGACCTCAACCGATCGAGCCATTCAATCTTCTCCATGGGCATGACGTCCTCAAGGAAGAACAGGTTATAGGGCTCCGCCTCCTTCGCAAAGCGAATTGCCTGATCCGGCTGAAGACGCTCGTGCACATCATGAAGTAACCGAATCTCCCCGCCGTAGCGCTCGTATACATCGCGGAATAACCTGATATGCGTCTGAGCGTATTGATCGGGATCGAAGTAAGACCCTTCGATGGGATTCTCCGGGGTTTTGAGATTGGTTGGATTGCCGCCATAAAATCCCAGCTGGACTCGAATGTGCTTGTAGCCCTGGGCGCGGTAGGAATCGATCTGCTCGCACAACGCATCGAAACTATCTGCCACGGCATGGGTGTACGCCGGCACGGCAGTACGCGACCTACCGCCAAAGAGCTGGTAGAGGGGCATGCCCGCAAGTTTACCCTTGATATCCCACAAAGCCATATCGATACCGGAGATGGCATTGTTAAGCACGGGGCCGTTGCGCCAATACGAGTTGTAGAACATCGCGTTCCACAAGTCCTCGATTTGGTTGGCATCCTTACCAATCAAAAACGGCCGCAGGTACTCGTCCACCGCGATTTTGACCAGAGTGGGTCTAAACTGAAAGGTTGCGCATCCAAGGCCGCTCACGCCCTTGCTGGTCTGAACTTCAACCACAACCAGATTATGTTTATCCGGCTTTGTCACATAGCTTTTCACATCGGTAATCAACGTAGGGGTCATCCATACCTCCCTGGAGACGGCGTCTCTTGGCGCGCATAGTCAATAAAGCAGCGTCCACCCCGCATCCCCCAACGTTCATCGCCAACGGGAAACAGCGCGGGCGGACCGCCTGTTAACCTCATTGAACCAACCGTGAAAGTGCAGGTCAACATGGACTGACAAGGGCCCTGATTTGTTCGATATTTCAGTCCAATTTCATTCTCCCAATTTTATAAAGCAGCATTTACCTGCGCTTTCGCTTTTCCGTAAAGAAATCTGCTGGTAATTTGCCCAAAGATTGGATGCTACTATCCAACGTGTCGAGCGGATACGCACCGCCTCGAATGCAAACGCGCTGAGGGACCCGCATGCAGCCCGGTGGCGCACGTTTATCCAAGGAGGACCCATGGCTCACATCGATGTGTCTAAGGCCATCATCGCCGCAATCGGCGGCAAGGAGAACATCAACAACGCCTGGCACTGCATGACTCGTTTGCGCTTCGACGTCAAGGACAAAGACGCCGTCGATTACGACAAGCTCAACGCCATCAAGCAGGTTAACGGCGCGCTCTACCAAAACGATCAATTGCAGGTTATCATCGGCACCGATGTCGCAAGCTACTATGAAGTCATCACCGAAGACCTCGGTCTTGCAAAACAGGAAGCCGTGGACGAGAACCTCGACCAGAAGCGTAGCCTCATCGGCCGCTTCATGGACATAGTCTCTGGCACCTTCGGCCCCATTGTTCCCGCCATCGCCGGCGCCGGCATGATCAAGGGCCTCATGGCGGGCCTTGCAGCCGTAGGCGTGATCTCAAACCAGAGCGACACCTACATCGTGCTCGACATGCTCGCCAGCGGCGTCTTCACCTTCCTGCCCTTCTTTGTCGCCGCCTCCGCCGCGCGCATCTTCAAAACCAACCAGTATCTGGCAGTAGCCATCGCCGCCGCTATGCAGTATCCCGCCATGACTGCGGCAGCTGCCGCGGGCGAGATCTCTCAATACAATCTGTTCGGCTTCATTCCCGTCCCCGTATTCAATTACGCCGGCACGGTCATCCCCATCATCTGCTCCGTACTGGTGCTTAGCTACGTGTGGCGTTGGGTCGACAAGATACTCCCCCAGGTAATGCGCACCGTCTTCACTCCCCTGCTATCCCTGTTCATTACCGGAATCGCCGCCTTTGCCATCATCGGCCCCATCGGCATTCACCTCGGCAACGCCCTCGCCTCCGGCGTCGGCATGCTCTTTGACTTCTCCCCCGTTCTCGCCGGCTTCATCTGCGGCGTCACTCGACCCATCCTGGTCTTCACCGGCCTTCACCACGCCATGACCCCCGTCGCCCTGCAGAATTTCGCCAATCAGGGCTGGGACATGCTCATGCCCACCATGTTCATGTCCAACCTTGCCATGGCAGGCGCTACCGCCGCCATGTATTTCAAAGCCAAAGATGCAGAGGAGCGAGCAGTGATCGCTTCCGCCGTGGTCTCTGCTTTCCTCGGCATCACCGAACCCGCGCTGTTTGGCATCCTCTCCAAGTATCGTCGCGCCTTCGTCTCCGCCTGCCTGGGCGCCGGCATCGCCTCCGCAACCATCTGCTTCTTTGGCGTTCGTATCTACGGTTACATCCTGTCCAGCATCTTCAGCCTGGTCGCCTACGTTGGACCCTACTTCCCGTTCGCGCTGCTTGGCATCGCGGTCGCGGTAGCAACCTCCTTCGCGCTGACCTACATTCTCACCAGCAAGAAGCAGGCCGCATAGCATCCGCCCACGCGTCATGCGACCCCTGATCAACCACCCAGATCGCAAAAGGCGAGGGGCAAGGACCAGCACGGCCCTTGCCCCTCGCCTGTTTTGCAATCGCTATGAGCCGAATGCCCTTATACGCGTCCCTATCCGTAGATGTTGTTGATGAAGCGCATCAGCACGGCCGCGGTCTCCGCCCTCGTCGAGCCAGCACGGGGCTCAAGCCTGCCGGTGCCTCCGTTGCCCATAAAGAGGCCCTCCGCAACCGCCCAGCTCATCGCCGTATCGGCCCACTCGGAGACGTCGCCGGAATCGGGAAATGCCGCGTCGGCGCGAGCGGAGGTGTCCAGACCCAAGAAGTCGGCATAGCGCATCAAGAATACCGCCACCTGCTCGCGCGTCACGGGGGCATCGCCCTCAAAGCGCTTTCCATTCGGCGTGTCCACGCCGCTTACCAGCCCGTTCTCGGCAGCCCATGCCGCAGCGTCCGCATACCACGCATTCGGCGCCACGTCTTCAAAGGAACCGTCGCGCTCCGCCTTGGGACCCATCTCCAGGTTCGAGAGCATCGCCACGAACATACCGCGGCTCGTCGAGCCGTTGCCATCGAACATGCGCCCGTCCGGGGTGTCCACGCCGTTGAGGATGCCGCGCGACGTGGCGAAGGGCATGACGTCCTTGTAGAACCAATCGTCCTGCTTCGCGTCCGGCAGCGCTATCGAACGGTCGACGACCTTGATGGTCGCGTCCTCCCCGAGGTCGATAACCACCCCCGTCGCGCCAAACGCGGTCTTGGGCACCACGGTTTCGCTGCCGTCCGCATCGACTAGCATCACGACGACACCCGGATCGACCATCTTGGATCCCTGGGGTCGGGCGACGGGCACCGTCACGGTCACCGCGCCCCCGTCTACGCCTCCTGCCGGCATATCGACCTGGATCGCCGGCGCTTCCTCCGCCTTCGACACCGCTATGGGATCGATGGGCAGCAGGGCCTCTCCGTCTCGGGCGTCTTTGGACGAAATCATCGCGCGCATGGACACCGTCTCTCCCTCGCGATCCTTCTCAACAATCGATTTGGACCCGTCCTGCGTTTCCACGGTTACGGTCTTGGACCCGTCCGGCCTGGTCACAGTCGTAACGGTCGACCCATCGGGGCGCGTATCGATGTCCACCTTGCCATCGGTCCCGGTATCGGTGGGAGGGGTTGGGGCGGGCGCCTCGGGGTCCGTGGGCTCGGTGTCGCCAAGCGTCTTCGCCCGGATGGTGAGCTTATCAAGATTGGGGCATTTACCGGCGTCCGCATAGAGCACCAGCACGCCCTCGCCCGCGCGCGATACGGTCATCTCGAACTCCGCCGTATGGGTCTCGTTCGCTGACTTCGCGCCGGCCGACACGCTCCCCGCATCGATGAATCCGCGGGACAGCCCCTTGGTCTCCCAGTTGATCTTGTTCGCCTCCGAGCCGCTGCGATAGGTCGCGCTCACCGTGTACGTGCCCGCACGCTCCGCACGGAAGGGGATTAGTACCTTATCGCCCTGGTCGAAGCTGTTCACAAACGCTCCGCCACTCGCCCAGTCCTCGCCCTTGATGCCCAGGCGATACATCTCGCCAGAGCCTCCCTGGCTCAGCAGCCGTCCGCGCTCCACCTCAAGGTCCGCAGAGCCATCCGACTCGCTGGGGAACATGAAGGGCGCGTCGTCGGTGTAGGCGCCTTTGAACCTAAGGGCGTTCTCCGCCAAAGCGAGCTTGCGGTAGGCACGGCCGTTCGCGGGCTTGTCGGCGGTGTTCTTCGCGGATTCCTTGGCCTCCGCCAGCGCCGTCTGGAATGCGTCCCAGCCCTCTTGCTCGTACCATTCCTTTTTGAGCGTCTGGGCGCGGTTGTTGAAATTACCCAGCTTTGTCGCGCCAAACGCCTCGGTATCAAGAATTTTCACGGTAGTCTTGCCCACCACGCCCGCAGCCGGGGCGCCGTCGGCACCGGCGAGCTCCACGGTAAAGGTAAGGTCGCCGTTGGCCTTGGTGTTCTTTTTGGTGGTGATGGGAACCGTCTTCTCCGTCTCGCCCGGAGCAAACGTCACGGTCTTGGGAACCGTGTCGAAGTCCTCCTGCACGGCGCTGCCGGGCTGCAGGCTCACCTGGACTGAGAGCTCGCCGGTCGACCCGCCCACGCGATGGAGCGGCATCTGGTAGGTGTCCTCGTCATGCATCTCGAGGTAATCGGTATCGAGTTCGACGAAGCCGCGGCCGCCGTTATCGATCACGTGGGCGCACTCCACGGCGACCTTGCCCGATTCCACCACGATCTTGACGGTGTGGTCGCCATCGTAAAGGTCATTGGTAGTGAAAATGGTCTTGCCCGTGCCGGCGGCGCCCGCGGAGGTATCCACCACGCGCTGCTTCACGCCGTCCACGTATACGGTCGCCTTGCCGCCGGCGCCTTCGCCCACGGTACCAACCAGATAGGCTTTGGTGCCATGGAAGGAGAACTCCAGCTCTTTGCCCGCACCCTCGGCGACCTTGTTCACACCGCCGACATAGGTAAGACCGGACTCCGTCTTCCACTCGCCCGTCGCCTTGAACGCCTCGGCGTCCTTAACGCTGACGGTCTTGAAGCCTTCGGGGGCGGGGCTGGGCAGCTCGAAACCGCCCTTCGCCTTGTAAACGCCAATTTCTGAAACCACCGGCGAGCCCGTGGCGGATTCGACGTACACGCGGATGGCCGCGCTGGTGACGGGCTGCTGGCGCGCCAGGCGCTTGGAGCCAACCGTGGTGCCCTCGCTAAAGGTGTGCCACTGCTGGTCCTCGCCCAGATACTCGATCTTATGACGCGTGATGCGCTGGCCAAACTGAATGGCCTCCTCGATGGAGACCACGTCGAAGGTCTTCTCGCCGTCAAACGTGATCTCGAGGGTTCCCGAAGACGTGCCGGCGTTGGTGGACCAATAGGTGTCGCCGCCCTCCTGGTCCATGCGGTGCTTGCCGTCCACCACGTTGCCGGGCTTGAAATTCTGCGCGTTGCCCCTGATGTTGGTCGCCTTGACCGTGGCGCCCTGGGCAAGGTTCTCGCCAAACGTCTGCCTGATGGCGCTGCCAAACTCCTCGACCCGCTTAAGGATCGCCGGATCAACCTGCCCGTCCTTGTTGGGGGGAACGTTTAGAAGCAGCGTGGCGTTGTGGCCGACGGACCTGAAATACATGTCGGCAAGCTGCGACATCGACTTGGGAGCGCGCTTGTCCTCGCCCCAGAACCAGCCGGAGGTGATGCGCGCGTCGGCCTCGGGCACGGTCCATTTGTTGCCGTCCGCATACCCCACGGTATAGAAGCCGCCGACCTTCTTATGGTCGATAGCGTTGTTGGTGACCTTGGATTTTGCCCAGGTCTCCTCGTTTGCAACGCCCTGCTCGTTGCCAATCCAGCGCACCGTGGTATTTGCCCCGGCGCCGAACAGCATGCAGTCGGCGGGTTTTGCGGCGGCCTTGCCCTCATACTGCTGGATGGTCTTGAACCACAGGTCGAAATCGTATTCCTGGGCCTTGGCGCCCGAACCCTTGGCGCCGTCCATCCAGACCTCTTTGAAGACGCCCGCGTTGCCATATTTTGGATTGCCCAGGATCTCTACCAGCTGCTTGTTGTAGTACTGGTTGTAATCCTTCTCGTCCTTGGACTTATCATTGGGGCACGGATTGCCGTCCTTATCGAAATAGCCGTAGCTGGGGTCATGGACGTCCCAGGGCGAGAGGTACAGGCCCATGTCCATGTCCAGATCTGTGCACGCCTTGGAAATCTGCTCTAGAACGTCGATCTTTCCCTTGGTCGACTCCACGTCGTAATCGGTCTCTGCGCTCTTCCAGATGCAGAAGCCATCATGGTGCTTTGCCGTGACGATCAGCTTGGTGAAGCCGGCGTCTTTGAGCGCCTTCACAAACGTATGGGCATCCATGTCCTGGGTAAGCTGGTAGATCTCGTCCACGGGCTTGTTGCCATAGGAGTCTCCCCACTCGACGCCCGTATAGGTGTTGGGTCCAAAGTGGCAGAATGCGGCCAAGCCGTCTTTTTGATACTCGTACTGATAGGCATCCGGCACAACGTCATCGGCGACAATGGGGTCGCCTGTCGGCGCGGTGGCCTGGGCGTCACCTACAAGCTCGAGCGTCTCGGCGAATGCGGCATGGGGCAGCGCAAGGGAAAGCGCGCAGAGCCCGCACGCGATGGCGGCCTTAGCGGGACGAAGTCTCATTCGTACTCCTTTGCAGTGAAACCGTTAGACCCCAAAATCGTAATGAATGGGTATTTAGAAACATGCGTCTCTAAAACATCACCAGTGAACGGTTTAAATTCATCCCTAAATGGTAGGTTGGTTGCATCCCGCCACGGCGAACGGAGGCGCCCCGCGGCTGAACGGTGTTTCAATATGTAGCAACCGTGTAAGCTCTTGTGCGTTTTATTGCATCACGCTGCACAGTTTTGTGTATTTCGAACATGCATGGCGTTCGTTTTCACACAATAGACGTTTGCTCGAACAGATCCCCGGCAAACAAAAGAGGCCGATGGCAGACAAGCCCTTGACCCCTTACACGTTCTCCGCGTCCCCATGCTTCGACGCCGGCCCGTCATCGGTATGGGCGACAACGCGCGCGCCATCATCTGCCATCCGCTCCTTTGAAGCTAGTCCGGCCGCGCAGAAGCACAATAGAATCGGCGAGGAGTAGACCATGGGTAGCGCGTAGCGCGTGTCGTACATAGGCGACATCAGCACCGCCCCCACGGTGAGGGCAACGGGGATAAACAACGGCATCCAGCGAGGCGACCTTCTCACGCATACCCAGAGGCACAGCGCGGGAATCCATATCACATAAAGCGCGCTCATCATCAGCACGTCGACCACGGGAGCCTCGGTCGCCGCCTCGAACACTTTCGATGCCGTTCGGCGCATGCCCCTTAGATCGGCGGGACGAGTCAACAGCTCGCTTCCACCGCGCCGCTTGTCCCACAGCGCATCTTTGAGCTGCGCCGCGCCCCTGGGAGACACAAACCCCGCGACGGGAGCAACGGCAGCTTCGAAATACGTCTGCGGGTCATCCAGCCCCTGCTGGGCCCACAAGGCGAAATACGCATCCCATGCTTTTTGGGACGCGTTGTATACATACTTGTACTTCACCGGATCCGCCCATGCAGGCTCGTAACGTTCCGCAAGCGTATCGTAGCGAAGCACGTCATCGATGGCCTTGCGCTGGTCTTTATCTATCTCGTCTTCATGCTCGCACACATACCGTGCGGTCTGCTGAAATAGCGGACCCAGCATCTCCTGCCTGCCGCCCGGCGCCACGTCGAGAACGGGAAATACCACCTGAGGCAGAACGACCCATATCACGCCGCCCACAACAAGGGCCTGCAATCCAAGCCTCCACCATACGCGCCAATAGATGAGCGCCAGGACTGCCAGGGTTGCCGTAACCACGTACACGCCCGTCTTCTTAGTCAGCGCGCATAGAACTCCGCAAAGCAGCAACGCGACGTAGAACCCAAACGAGCGCGCAAGGGCCCCTCTGCTGTTAACCAAACGCGCGATAAGCGTGAACCATAGAAGGTAGATGGGCGAGAAAATCGAATCCTTCATATTGAGCGACGCGTAGTGCCCAAAAACGGGGACCAACCCCACCAAGAGAAATACCGCGACGCAAAGCATCCGCGGAGCGCCCAGATCTCGCACCGTTGCCAGCGCGTACGAGAAACATATCGCCGTCACAAGCGTCTGGACCGTAGCGAGTGCAAACAAGCCGGTATTCCATGATCCCGTCTGCTCCTCGCTTACCTGCGCGGCAAAACCGTAAATCAGCGTATCGAGAAGGGGATGATGGTCGGAAAAATGAGCATCGAGCTCTACCCCTGGCACGTTCCACACGCCAAAATACACCGAGCTATCCTCTGGATAGGACTGACATATCTGGTAGTACGTGTCATACAGCATAGAACCCGGGCAAAACGCCACAAGCCAGAAGCTCCACAGCGCAAAGAGCACCAGGGCATGGGCAAGCACGCTCTTAACCCCAAGCTGGGGCGCCAGGATATCGAGAAGCCTAGGAAAGCGGTCGCGATGGCGGCACAAGCGCCGCAACAACCATTCGCAAAGGAGGATGATCGCCGCAACGGCGAATGTCAGGGCGCCGGCATTGGCATATAGTTCCGACGGCTCGGCTCGCACCCATCCGGTCTCGAACATGGAGGTGCCGAACACGAGCAGAACCGCGACGGGCCAGGAAATCGCAAGAAGCAGAAGAACGCGGACGATCGCGACGGCAACGCCCGCAACATCTTTTCTCGTCACCTGCAGCCCCTCGCATCATCGCCCGCATAAACTCGCAAGCCATAATAGAGCACCGACGCCGATAATGCGATGCAAATGCTAGCAGACGAAACCAAAAAAGAAGGGCCGGGCAGCTGCTCGCCGCCCAGCCCCTCGCAATCATCTACAAGATGAATTAGAACGTAACCGGGGTATCGTTGTAGACGCACTCCAGCAGCTGCTCCATCTCCTCCTGAGAGGGCTGGCGCGGGTTGGAGCCGGTGCAGGCGTCCAGGATGGCGTTGGCCGCAACGTCGTGCTTCTTGGCCTCGAACTCCTCGTAGTCGATGATGGACTCGTCGGCCTTCACGCCGTACTGGCCGTAGTTCTTGATGCCCTGCGGAATATCCAGCGCATCGTTGAGGTCGCGGATCTTCTGGACAAGGGCCTCGACCAGCTCGTCCTCGGTCTCGCCCTCGAGGTGCAGGATATCCTTGGCGATGAAGGCGTAGCGGCTGCGGGCGCGCTCGTCCTTGGCGTTGAACTGAATGACCTTACCCAGGTACATGGCGTTGGCGCAACCGTGGATGATGTGGTCGCCCGTGAAGGCGGCGCCGGTCTTGTGGGCCATGGAGTGGACGATGCCCAGCAGGCCGGAAGAGAAGGCGATGCCGGCGATGCACTGGGCGTCGTGCATGTGCTGGCGGGCCTCATGGTCGCCCTGATAGGACTTGGGCAGCCACTCGACGATCTCGCGGATGGCGTGCAGCGCGTTGCCGTCGGTGTACATGGAGCCGGCGGTGGAGACGTAGGCCTCGAGGGCGTGGGTCAGAGCGTCCATGCCGGTGTGGGCGCACAGCTTGGCGGGCATGGTGTAGGTGAGCTCGGGGTCGACGATCGCGACGTCGGGCGTGATGTTGAAGTCTGCCAGCGGGTACTTGATGCCCTTCTCGTAGTCGGTGATGACGGAGAACGCGGTGACCTCGGTAGCGGTGCCGGACGTAGAGGCGATGGCGCAGAACTTGGCCTTCTGGCGCAGCTCGGGGAAGCTGAACGGAACAACAGCCTGCTCGAAGGTCTCCTCGGGATACTCGTAGAACAGCCACATGGCCTTAGCGGCGTCGATGGGAGAGCCGCCGCCGATGCCGATGATCCAGTCGGGACCGAAGTCCTCCATGGCCTTGGCGCCCTTCATGACGGTGTCAACGGAAGGATCGGACTCGACGCCCTCGAAGATCTCTACCTCGAAGCCGGCCTCCTTGAGGTCCGCCTCGACGTCCTGCAGAAAACCACCGCGACGCATGGAGCCGCCACCGGTGACGATCATGGCGCGGGAGCCCTTGAGGTTCTTCACCTCATGGCGAGCGCCCTCACCAAAATACAGGTCGCGAGGATTGGTAAAACGTCCCATAGGATTGCCTCCACTCTACAGATCCACCTGCGGATCTGCCCAAAATAACGGGGCACCCAGACGGCCCCGTTGCTTCCCTGGGGTCGTGCAAGGGATATGCACGGCTCAGTGCTATTTTACCTTCCAGTTATTATTTCAATCCTTATAATTAGGTGAATAAATATCATCTTTTGCGAATAATCGCGCGCTGATACCACGTACCTGCGAGGTTTTTCCCATGGGCAAATCCCTTAAAACCGGTGACCGAATTCTACTTGCCATCCTCATCGCGGCGGCCATAATAGGCGCCCTCGCCTTCGCTGCCGCAAGGCTTGGCGGTAGTCTTGGGCAACAAGACCGCAACGACTCCGAGGCCGTGGTTGTCTGCCAGACCAAAAGCGGCTTCTACCGCGCCGACCCCCTCTCGTCCAACACCGAATATGCGGTCGAAACCCCCGCCGACGCGCTCGGCTCGGGCGACGAGGACGGCGTGAACGTGATCAGCATCGAGGGCGGACGGGTCGACGTCACCGAGTCGAACTGCTCCAACCAGGTTTGCGTGGACCACGATCCCATCAGCCGGATCGGCGAGCAGATAGTCTGCCTGCCGCACGGATTGGTGGTCGAGATTGTCCAAGACGAGGACATGGCCTCCAAACTGGTGTAGATGCGCGGGTTTACGCACCCCCAAGCACCTCCCTCATCGGTAAACAACGTTACACTGTTGCAATTAGCCGCTAATGAGAAAGGAGGCGCCCGTGTCATTCGATCCCATACAGGAGGACTGCCTGCGCCTCATACTTCAAGACATGCGCCGCAAGCGCGTCTTTCCCCTTGAAAACGCCGCGTTCATCGAACGCGACATGGACGTATACAGCCAAGATCCCGCCCGCCTGATCAAAACGGACGAAGACCGGTCGTTCCACCTCACCGCGCGCGCCGCGGAAATGGTCGATTATCACATTCCCTTTCTTACTGATGAAGCGGAAGTCGACCGCATGGGCGATGAGGCCGAGAGCCTGCTGCGTGAGGCGGTGGAGCTCGATCCCTCCAACTGGGATGCCCAGCGCATGCTAACCGCCCTGGTCGCGCAATCCAACGACGCCTACGTAAGCTACCTGCTCGATAAGCGCGGGGAGGTCGAGCACGATTGCGCCCTCATGGTCGCCTCCGCCCAAGACCCCTATAGTCGCGAATTCGCCGCGGGCATAGGCCGCAACCCCTATCTGCGCTGGCTCTCAGCCATCTCTTCCCACGCACTCATCTGCGGGCAGTACCGCCTCGCCCTGCGCACGGCAGAGGAAAGCCTCTCCTACGCGCCGGATGACCCCGGCGACGTCCGGCACACCGGTATGCTCGCCTTGGCGAAACTCGAGGCGAGCCGCGAGGAACTCGCAGATTACCGCCGCCGCCATGCCGTGAGCTACGCCCTTCCCTCCCCGCACAACCGTCGCCCCCACCCCGCCGATAAGGACCTGGACCCATGGTCGCTGATGGCGCAGATGAGCGTCGCGTACCGCGAATTGGACTACGAAGGGGCCGCGCGTACGCTGCGCCTGTTGCTCAAATCGCATCCCCACGCAGCCCACGCCCTGTTCTATCAGGCAGAATTCCCAGAAGGAGTCTTTGGTCGCGTCAACGTGATGCCCGGCAGCGAGGACGAGCTAGCGCTCGCCATCAGCGAATCCACACCGCTGCTGCAAGAGGGCATGGGCTCGCCCGATGCGGCCTCGTTTTCCACGTGGATCGCGCAGAGCGACGCCGTGCAAGACGCGCTCGACCAACAAGACGAGCGACTGATGCCCCATTTTGGCGGCCGCAGCGGGGGTGAGAATTAATGGAACCCTCTTTGTACGTCCCCGCGTTCCTAGTGCGCTCCTACGCTCGGGAGCATCCAAACCTCACGCCCGCCGCAATCCAGCTGGTGCGCGACGAGATAGCGCTTCATCCGCAGGCATACGCCGTTGACGTCCACGCGCAGGCTTGTCTGTCCTATGCTCGCGTCCACGACAACCTCCACGCAAGCCTCGCCCGCATGGAGGAGCTAGCGGACGAGGAATTTGAAAGCCAGCGCGCCCGGCTCTTCGACCAGACGCGCCTGGACCTCTTCAAGATCACCAAGACCGACACCGCCTGCGTGGACGCGCGCCTACTCGATATACTCCTCGCCAACGTGCCCCTGGATGATTGCGTTAGCGACCTCATGCGCCTAGAGCTCGAGGTGCGCACCAGCCTTGAGGGGAGCGGACGAGGCTTCCTGTCCACTGCCGACCGATTCTGGAGCGACGAGGCGCTTGACGCCGCATCCCGCGACCCGTTGCTCGAGACGGTCGGTACCGACTTGCTCGCCGCCGCCTCGGCACCCGGCGCATCCCATACACCCGATGACGCGATTGCGCCCGACGTCGCCGCAGCCTACCTCACCGGCACGGATCCCGAGGTGATCGGCTGGCTCCACACCGTCGAGTGCCTTGCCCAGGGCTGCATGGTCACCGCGCGCTACAAGGCCGCCGCCCGCTGCGCCCGCACGGTAATGAGGGCGCAGGGTTATCCGAACTTCGCCGTGGGCACCCTTATGCTGGCGCTCGCCCGGCTCGAGGACGAAGAGGGCTTCTTCGCAGCAGCCCAAAGCGATCCCGATGCAGGCCTGCAAGATTCCCCCTGGTACCTGTTGGGACGTTCTCTGCTGCTCTACAAGCTGGGCCGTCGCAAAAACGCGCGGCGCGCGCTCAGGGACTTTGTCTTCCGCTGCGAGGGCGGCGCGTTCTTCCTGCTCAATCCCACGTACCTCACGCCCTACCTTCCGGTGCGCCCACCCGTCGACGAAGCCTGGAAGCTCACCCACCAAGCCGTCTGGGAGGCCGACGGCATCATCGCCGACACGCCCGACTTCACCGCCTGGGCCACGGCCATAGACGGCATCCAGGAGGAATCCGAATCGTTTGCGCGCCGCTACGGCTTCTAGGGCCGCCTCCGTGCGCCTCGCACTCATATGGTTGCAACCATGGGGCGCATGCGGCTACAGTACTATGTCGAGCGATCGCGCTCGTCCTTTGACACAGTTCCCCGCACTAGAAAGGGTCTTTCACGTTGTCAGACTTTTCTCTTAAGCACAAAGTTTGCGTCCATTACACCGGCAGCTTTGACGATGGCGAGGTTTTCGACACCACCCGCGGCCGCGCGCCGCTCACCTATATAGAGGGCAACCACGAGGTTGTCCCCGGTTTCGAGATGGCTGTTTTGTCGATGAAGCCGGGCGAGACCAAGAAGGTCCACCTTGAGCCGCGCGAAGCGTACGGCGAGCGCCGCATGGAGCTACTGTACCAGATGCCCACCGTCGAGATCCCCAACTACGACGACCTTGTTGTGGGCGAGATGATCTACCTGATGAACGAGACGGGGCGCCAGCAGCTCGCCCGCGTTGTCAAGGTCGAGGACGACGGCATGACCGTATTCGACTTCAACCACCCCATGGCGGGCTGCAGCCTCAACTTCGAGCTCGAGCTCCTCAGCCGCGAGCCCATCGATTCGACGGGCGCCGCCGCGACCGACGAGGGCGTCGCCCATGCGTAAGGTCGAACGCGGCGTCTCCTGCGCGGGCTGCCCGCACCGCGCCGCATACGTCGCCTGCAAGGAGGCCCTCGGTCGCGGCAAGAACAAGGTAATCTGCGGCAACGCCGGCTGCGCTGAGACAGGGTACATGCACCCCGCCGCCACCACGTGCGCCGGAGGCGAAGACGCCTTGCTGCCGCGCTACAAGCAAGAGATCCCCAGCGGCGGCACCGCAGACCAACCCGCCGCCGAGGCCTGCATCCATTTCGCCCTGGACGAGGAGGTGGCTGCGGCGGACGCCTCGCAGCGCTTCGCCGCGCTCGCAACCGAAGGCGCGACCACCGTGCTCGCCGTCATGGTTTCCAGCGCCGCCTTCCTTGAACCTAGGGCGATCGAGGGCCTGTGCGAAAAGATCGTCGAGGACCTTCGCATCGAAGACGTGGTCGCGGCCGACCCGCTCGACACGCTCGCCTGCACCGATATCCTGCGCGACATGCTCGCTCGCCCCGGCGTCCACGCGATCGCGTTCTGCTCGCCCTGCGCGCAGCTGCAAGGCGCCCGCGCTCCCGAGCCGGTGGATATCGACCGCATCGCCTGCGTGGGCTGCCATCGCTGCAAGCAGATCACCGGCTGCCCCGCCCTTGTCTTCGCGCCGCCCGCCTATACCGTCGATGCCGATGCGTGCGCCGGATGCGACCTGTGCACTTCGTTTTGCCGCACGCATGTTATCTACTCGCCCCGCGTGCGCGTCGCCCCGCCCGAGCGCTGCGAGATGCGCTACGCCGCGGCGACGCCCCAGCACTAGCGGGACGCAGCCTTTCTTTTACGCCCCGGCGCCGCGCACGTACGCTTGAAGCACCGCGACGCGCTCGCCGGGGTTCTTGTTCACCAGCAGGTAGCGCCCCACGCTCTCCGGCACGATAAAGGTTTCCGCGTAATGCACGCGCATGGGATCGAACGACCCGTCGGGGCTTTGCACCTCGATCTCGCTTCCCTCCACCAGATTGAGCATGTTCACGCTGCCGTGGCACTCGACAGCGACCTTGTCGTAAAACCAGTGGCGTCGCGTCTCGATGGGTTCCAAGCTGTGCAACCCCGTGTTCTCGGTGATGACACCCGGCTGGTCGGATAGGTTCTCGCGCCCATCGTCCACGCGCGTCAGCAGCTCGCGCTCGCAGAACTTTGTATCGCGATCCATCATGATATTGGGCGCGCCGTGGGCGATGTTGATGGGACGCGGCTTGCCGTCCAGCCCAAGGCGACCCCAATCCCACAGCTTGAAGGTGAAGTTATACGGGGTCGCGCTGATCTCCAAAACAACGGTGCCCTCTCCCGAGCAGTGGATGGTGCCCGCGGGAATCAACACGTGGTCGTGCTTCTTTACCGAAAACACGTTGACGTGCCGCTCAGCCGGGAAGGGCGCCTCGCCGCGCTGCGCAGCCTCCAGATCCGCAAGCAGGGCCTCTTTGGTGGTGTCGTCGCGGACGCCCAGGTACACGCAGGACTCGTCCGTAGCATCTAAGATGTAGTAGCTCTCGTCTTGGGTATAGGGCATACCGAAGGCGTCCTGGATGTATTCCGCGCGCGGATGCACCTGCAGGCTCAGGTTTCCGCCGCCGACGGTGTCGAGGAAGTCGAAACGGATGGGGAACTCCGTACCGTAGCGGGCTCGCACCATGGCGCCAAGCAGCGAATCCGGCTCGTTGAGCACCATGTTGATGGCGGGAATCTCGACGTCGGTGCCCTTATAGGAGAGGATGATGCTGTTCTCCTCCGGCACGCCGTCAAACGACCACCCGTAGTTGGGCTTGGCAGGATCCAGGTTGAAGCGCTCCTTCATCCACTGGCCGCCCCACACGCTCTCGTCAAAATACGGCACCAAGCGGAAGGGTCGCGTTGCCGCCGCCGCCAATCCAGCGCGATACGCGCTGCCATCGACCATCTTGGGCTTACCGAAAACGTTGGTCTCCATCAAAAAGTCGATGCTCCCGTGCAGGTCGCGCTTGAGACGGTCGGCGATGCGCCATTCAAAGAAGTAGCCGCGCTTGATCTTGCGCAGCGGGTCCTCGTCCGCGTTATCCGTTTTCCAGTTGCGCATGCCCGCGCGGAAGCGCAACGTGATCTCCCAGCGCGTGAGGTCCGAATAGACCAGCAGCCCGTCCGGCGCGATCAGCGAGGCGCCCACGCCGTAGACGACCACGGGGCCGCGCTCGCCGCCGTCGCGCGCATCGACCGCTTGGGTGTCGAGCGCCTGGGCGATGAGCCCGCGGGCGCGCTCGACCTCGCTCTCATCGTAAAAATCCCGTACGCGGTAGTGCGACATGACACCGAAGATGCGGTCGTCCGTCACCGTGTCCTTGATGCGCTCCTGCACGCGCGGCGCGTCCCAGGCGAAATCATCCGCGCACAGCGCCAGCGAGGGGGCAAGTAGAGGCAGCAGCTGCTCGCGCAACTCCTCATAGTCCGTACCCGGATAGCATTCGATAGCCAATACCCGGGGTAGCGTCGCGTCGTTCCCCTCGGCTTCCGAACAGCGCCTTCTCATTGCCTCCCGCAATTGCTCGGCAATGGAAGCGAAGCCGGCCACCGCGGTTCCGTGCGATCGGACATCGATGGCGGGTCTCAAGGTATAGGTCGAATCGGACATGGATTTCCCCCTTCTTCTCGTCCTCGACCGTATATATAACATATTCCTTACATATTGTCTTTTTATCCTATATCTATAGGTGATCGCGAGACTTAGAACCAAAAAGGCGATATATCATGTTCTGGATCGCCATCAGAGCAGATGCCCGTCTCCAGCGTCGCTGCGCTCCGTGCAATATGTCAAGTTCGGAAGGTCCGGATATGCCCGCTTTATACATTCGCATCAAAGAGGATATCCTCAACAAGATCACAAACGGCGCCTACGGCGAAGGCGAGATCATCCCATCGGAGATGGAGCTCGCCGCCATGTACAACGTGAGCAGGCCAACCATACGCCAAGCGGTGCAGCTGCTTGTCAATGAAGGCTACCTGGAGAAGCGAAGAAGGCGCGGCACGGTGGTGTGCCGACCCAAGGTGCGCCAGGCATTCAGCCTTGGCATCCGCAGCTATGAGGATGAAGCGAACACCGCCGGATCCGCCGTGGAAACCGTTGTCTTGCTGTTCAAGCGAACCAAGGCAAACGAGGAAGTCGCCAGCCACCTGGGCGTTTCCGTTCATGATGATGTCTTTCGCCTGGTCCGCGTCCGCCGCGTGGACCAAGAACCCAACGTGCTCTCTGAGACGTATATCTCATGCAGCCGCTATCCTGAGATAGACGGCGCCGATTTCACGGCCAATCGCCTCTACGACGTGCTGGAGTCCACCGGCAGGCCGGTTGTCGATGCCGAGTATCGCCTTGAGGGGGCTCGAGCCGACGCGTATTCGGCGGCGACCCTGGGCATCGAGGCAGGAGATCCGCTGCTGATACTGCATACCGTCGGCCGCAACCAGCAAGGAGACGCCGCCGAATACTCCATCTCGACCTACCGGGGAGAGCGGACCTCGTTTTCGTTTGTCGCCACCAGAATCTAGGGAGGATTTGGACGAGCTACCCTACCTGGCTGCCAACTTGAGCGATCGCTCGACCATGCAGCCTATGCGCGCACCGACGACGAGCTTGATGGCATCGGGGACGATAAAGGGGACCACCGCGAGCATCAATGCCGGAACCAAATCGAGCTGGGCCACTATCATGAGCTGAGCGGTACCGCAAGCATACGCTACCGCCAGCATCGCGATATCGGCAAGAAGGACGCGGGCGAATCGACGCACCCGTCCCGCAAGCGCCCTCGCGATCACCCCGGCAACAGCGGCCCCAAGCAAAAAGCCCCACAGAAAACCGCCTGTAGGACCCGCGATGGAGGCGATGCCGCCGCCGAACCCGGCAAAGACCGGCAGCCCCAGCGCGCCAAGCAGCAGATACACTCCCACCGCAGCGCACGCGGTGGTCGCATCCAACACCGCCGGAAGCAGCGCCAGCACCATGGTCTGCAGCGTGAAGGGTACGGGGCCCAAGGGGACGCTCACCCACGAAGCAACGGTTAGAAGCGCGACAAACACGCCGGCGCGCGCAATCTGGCGAACGTTCATAGCGAAGGCACGTCCTCTCTTTAAAGCCCAACGAGCACAAAAAGGGTACTCCAAACCGCCCGCGCGCGCCACGGGACAGCGGGGAAGCGTCGCTGCGGGTGCGATTCAGCACCCAACTTTGAAAGCGGGGTAGAGCAAAAGGGCCCCGGATACCGGAGCCCTTCGTGGTACAGATGGATTCGAGCGAGCATGCGATCGGCCTCCCAAGCCGTCGCGCTCGCGATATCAGCGCTCGCCAAGAAGCTTTTGAAGCTGCACGGCGAGGCCGTTTTGGTCATTGGTGAGCTCGGTGACGCCCGCCGCGGAGCTCTTGACCTCCGCGGGAGCGTTCGCCATGGCATAGCTTCCGGGCACCGCGCGCAGCATGTCGATATCGTTGCGGCCATCGCCGAACGCGATCGCGCGATCGATATCGAAACCAAGGTGGTCGCAAACCACGTGAACTCCCTCGCTCTTCGTGACATCCCCGCGCATGACCTCGCACAGCGTCTCAGACGAGCGGACCGCCGTGAGGTTGGAGTAAGCGGCGGAAATCCGCTCCTGAGCGGCGGCGATTTGGTCGGGATCGCCCATCAGGAGAAACTTGTGGATTCCCCGTTCGTCAAACGCTTCGCTCAGCGGAGCGCGGGTTGCCTTGAGCGTGGTGATGCGCTCCTCGTTCATGATGCGCGGATCGGTGTCGTCATCGCACGCCCATGTGTGGAAACCATATTCAGAGCAGCAGATATCCGGCAGCTCCGCATCGAGGAACGCCTTGAAATCAAGCGCCTCGTCCAGGGCAATGGGCTTGCTCAGCAGCTCATTCTCCTGATCGTCCAACACGTACGCGCCGCTATAGCACACCAACGGACCCTTAAAGCCAATCTCGTTCTGAATGGTATAGAGTCCCTCCGGCATGCGCGCGGACACCAACACAAACGGTATGCCCAGAGGCGCTAAACCCTGAATCACGGGACGAGAGCGCGCGATCACGCGGTGTTCGGCGTCCAGCAACGTCCCATCGACATCAGTGAAGACGATATCGAATGCAGCGGTATGGTCGGTTGCCATATGGATTCGCTCCCCTCGAGCAGCAGCCAGGACAATAATGGCCGCTTCTCCCTATCGCGCGCATTTCGTCCCGTCTGAGGTGTGTACGTACAGTTGCATCATGACTTTTTGGACGATGAAGCCTTGTCGATATCGACGCCCGCCTGGGACAAGATGCCCTGGACGTTGGCAGTCGCCCGCGTGATCCCCACGCGAAGCACGATCGCCGCCGGAATACCGAGAACCAGGCACACCGCGCCGATTGCCGCGGCGACGCCGTTGGCGGAGCTGGAAGACCATATCAGCAGGATGGCGCCGACAGCGACCAGCGAGTAGGCCAAACGCAGCCAGACCTTAAGGCGCTGAATCGCATCGGTCTGCATCCTCGCTTCCTTGACAAGGTCGGCACGGCTCCAATTCTCCGTGTTCACGGGCCTGGGCATGGCTGTCATCCTCCAAAAAAGTACCTAAGCTGCGGGCCGCGGCAATATGCTCGCGGCCCGCATACGGTTGTATCAGCTTGTAATGCTAAACCACGAAAGCACTTACGCGACCGGCGCGGCGATGGTAGCGGCGCCGAAGAAGCCAACTGCAGCGCCGATGAAGGCGACGACCAGAAGGATCAGCATGGTGACGATGGGGCTAACCTTCTTCTTGGCCATGAGCCACCAGCAAAGGATAGTGAAGCCCATGGGCAGAAGCTTGGGGAAGATACCGTCCAGCGTACCCTGCAGGGTGCCTCCGCCGGGAAGCGTCAGGGCGGTGGTGATGTTCACCCATGTAGCGGCGACGGCGCCGATAACCATGGTACCGATCATGACGATGGACTCGCGCAGAGCGGTGGCGTTGGGTCCCACCAGAGCCTCGACGGCAGCGCCGCCCAGGTCGTAACCGCGGAAGTACGCGAAGCGCATGCCAAAGTACGCCAGCAGGTTCCACACCACGATGTAGAAGATGGCGCCCAGAGGAGAACCGCCCTCGGACAGGCCCATGGCGATGCCCAGAAGGATGGGGATAAGGGTGCCGACGATCAGTGAGTCGCCGATGCCCGCCAGCGGGCCCATCAGGCCGGCGCGGATACCGTTGATGGTCTCGTCGTCAATCGCCTCGCCGTTTGCGCGGGCCTCCTCAAGACCGACGGACACGCCGACGATCATGGCGCCGATCTGCGGCTCGGTGTTGAAGAACGCGGTGTAGGTGTTGAGCGCCTTCGACTGCTCTTCCTTCTTCTCGTACAGGTCCTCGACGATAGGCAGCATGGAGACCAGGTAGCCGAACGTCTGCATGTGCTCCTGGGAGAAGCAGGTGAGGTTTCCGTAGTACCAGTTGTGGAACGACTTAGAGAGGGCCTTCTTGGAGACCTTCTTGCCAGTGTTCTCAGCCATTAGATATCCTCCTCGTCCTCATCGTCGGCAGAGGCGATGGCGGCGGCGGTGCCAGCCGTAGCAAGCTTCTGCTTGAGGGTGGTCATGTTGAAGTTGATCAGCGCGAAGAAGCACGCGATTACAGAGCAGGCGATCAGGTTGCAGCCCATGACGGCGGCAAGGGTGAAGCCAAAGAAGAAGGTCAGGAAGTCCGTGGGCTTGGAGATGACCTGCTTGAGCAGGATCGCGATACCGACGCAGGGCAGAAGCGAACCGACGGCGAACAGGGTCTTCATAGCCAGGCCATCCATGGGGAGGCTGGTCATAACGAAGTCGACGGCGCCCTGGCCTGCCATAAGGATGAAGAACGTGGGCAGGAAGGAGCAGATGATGTGCGAGATCCAAGGCAGAACCATGTCGACCAGGTAGAGCTTGTGGGTATCGCCCTTCTCGAGAGCCTTCCAACCGTAGGACTGCCACACCAGGTTAATGGTAGCGGTGCCGTAGAAGAGGATAGCGCCGATGGTGCCGCAGGTGGCGCCAAGAGCGGTCGCGACGGCGACGGCCTCCGCACCGGAGGGGTTGGCCGCCAGATCGGGCTGCGCCTGGATGGCCATCATGGCCAGCGGGATGCCGATGTAGCAAGCGGCGCGAACATCAGCGGAGACGGTTCCGCCGGGGGTGACCAGGGCGATGTAAACCACCTGGATAGCCGTACCGACGATGATGCCCAGCGAGACGTCGCCCATGATAAGGCCAACGACCAGGCCTGCGACCAGAGGACGGCCGAGCGTGTAGTTACCTACCGAGGTACCACCCAGACCGGGCATCGATGCCAAACAGGCGAAGATGCCAAGCAGCGCGGCTTGCCAAATTTGGATTGTCATACGTACCACCTTTCTTATTCCAGCGCTTTAATACGCTGCAAGCTCCCCGCCCAACCTCCCTCATTGGGACGGGGCCGCAATAATGCGCTCATTTCAAGCAGCTTGGGTCCTAGAAGCCAAACTGATCGCGGAACTTCTCCCACTTGCCGATGCCCTTATCGGGAAGCAGGCGGAAGTCGACCTCGTAGCCCGCCTTGGAGATATCCTCGAATGCCTGCGCCTCCTCCTGGGTGATGGACTGGTTGTTGCCCAGCTTCACCGTGTTGGGGCGATCGTTGCACGGGCCCACGATGACGGTCTTGACGTCGCTGGGAACAAAACCCATCTCGACCAGGATCTCACGCATGTCCAGCGGGTTCTTGGTGATGAGGAAATAGCGGGTCTTGCTATCCAGGACTGCCTGGGCCTTCTCCTTGAAGTGCTCCATGGTCCACACAAAGGTCTTCTTATCAGGAGCGGCGCTCTTGTACGCGCTCTTGAGGACCGGGTTGCCGGCAGCGGCATCGTTAACGGCGATCAAGCCGTCGCACGGATACTCGACTGCCCAGCGGGTGCAGGTCTGACCGTGGATCATGCGGTCGTCGATGCGAACGAAAGAAATCATGGTGTCTTCCCTTCCCTAGTGTCTTTTCACTCGTTTAACTTCAGGCGGATCTCGATGACCGCCTTTGTCGTACCTTGCAAATAGCCCTATTCAGCAAGCTGTCTTGCGCACGCGGGCGTTCGGGCGCCCTCATGCACGGCCTCGCCGGCAACCTTAGAGGTCGTCCTCGTCATCATCAGCGGCGAGCACGATTTCCGTCACGCCCTGGCGCGCCTCGGACACCAAGGTGGCCTTGACATCCCCAAGTTCGCCGGAAGCCAGGCTCATGAACGCCGTCATGGCCATGGGCAGGTTCATGCCCGCGAACACGGCGGACGAGGACAGCAGGCCAGCGGTAGAAAGCTCGTTCATCGCGTTGGTGAGCGGAGACCCACCCTGGATATCGCCCATGAGGATGACCTCGTCATCCACGGTGATGTCCGAAATGACCTGCTTGAAGTTCTCGACAAAGACATCTGCCCCCATGCCGTCTTCAAGGCAGCAATCCCTGATCGCGGGGGAATCTCCACCCAGCATCTTCAAAACGCTGTGCATACCCTGCGCGAGCGTTCCATGGCTCACCAATACCAGATAGCGCATTTCCCTCCCCTTTCTGCTTTGTGCGCGGCACCTCGCCGTCGCTCTTCGGAGATAATTATTACTGTTAACTATTATTTGGAAATAAATATTTCGTGAACGGTAGTTTTTGTCAGATTAACGGTGTTAATTATTTTGTTAATCATCTAGCGTCTGAACAACAGTTGATTATCCGATGCAGATATTCGTCATGCATTATGCATAAAAACGAGGCCTTAGCCCCGTTTTACTCTTTTACGTATGCATATCAACGCCTCGATGCAAAAGGCACCTGCCGCCCGCTTATTTGCTTTTACGCTTGCGGCGCTCTGTCTTCTTCTCCGTCTTATTGATATTGGGCTCGCGATCGTAGGTGATGCTGTAGGCCTTTTCTAAAACGTTCAAAAGCTCGAGCACGTTCTGGTCGCCCAAAGCGCTCAGCTGGTTGGCAACCGCCGCCACGCCTCCGCCGGACGAGCTTTCGGTATGGGCCCTTCCCTCCGCGGTAGCGGCAACCAAGACCTTGCGGCGGTCGTTGGCATCGTTCCTGCGTTCAACGTAGCCCTTCGCCACCAGGGAATCCAGAATGCGGGTCATGCGCGGCCGCGTGTACCCAAGCGTATCCGCCAAAACCGACGGATTCATCTCCGCCTCGTTGTCGACCAGGTATTGGAGTACGGGCTCCTCACCCACCGAAGCAGCGCGCGCGGTGCCCAAAGAACCCTTTGCGAGACCGCCCGAATACACGATCAGTTTGCGAGCAGCTTCCTCATAATTCATGACCACGCGTACCGCCTCCCCTCGACCATAACGAGATGAACGAGAAATGATTAACAGTATTGATTATTCCCACTTCTGCAGATTAATCAAGCGCAGCGGCAAAAACCATCAATGAACGGGACAAATCCCGTACGGGCGTCAGCGCGGGACGAGAAACAACGCGAACTCGCCCACCGCCAGACACAAAACGGACCCGCCACTATCTATATAGGGGCGGGTCCGCAACAAATCAAATGGTGCCCCCAACGGGATTCGAACCCGTGATATCCACCTTGAAAGGGTGGCGTCCTTGGCCGCTAGACGATGGGGACAGCGGTAGAAAGTATAGCAGAACTCCCCTCGTGTAGAAGCGTGCACAAAAAGACGATGTTTATCTGTCTGAAACAATACTAATTGTTTTGATACCAAACATACCGTATGCCTTCTTGTTGCTACCTATCACCCTTCCCAACGACCTACCCCCGCATGGATTTGCGGGTCGTGGGGTATTGTTTTCACCATGCACATAGTTGCACAAGGCGATCCCGTGATGCCCGTCACGGGCTCAGAGAGGAGATTAACCATGGGACTCTTTACTGGTAAGACCGTCATCGTAACCGGCGGCGGCAAAGCAACGCTCAAGGACGGCTCCGCTGGCTCCATTGGCTACGGCATCGACATCGCCTTCGCAAAAGAAGGAGCCAACCTGGTCATCACCGGTCGCAACGTCGCCAAGCTCGAAGCCGCCAAGGAATCCCTTGAGGCGGAGTACGGCATCCAGGTGCTTCCCGTCCAGGCTGACGTCTCGAGCGGCCAGGATAACGAAGCCGTTGTCCAGCATGTCGTGGACGAGGCCATCGCTAAATTCGGCCGCATCGACGCCCTGGTGAACAATGCCCAGGCTTCCGCCTCCGGCGTCACCATCGCCGAGCACACCATGGAGCAGTTCGACCTCGCCATGTACTCCGGCCTGTATGCGACGTTCCTCTATATGCAGAAGTGCTATCCGCATCTTAAGGAGACCCGCGGATCCGTGGTGAATTTCGCCTCCGGCGCCGGCCTGTTCGGCAACTTCGGCCAGTGCTCCTACGCCGCCGCCAAGGAAGGCATTCGCGGCCTTACCCGCGTCGCCGCCAACGAATGGGGACCCGACGGCATCAACGTCAACATCGTCTGCCCGCTCGCTTGGACAGCCCAGCTTGAGAATTTCCAGAACGCCTATCCCGAGGCATTCGAGGCAAACGTCCATATGCCTCCCGCCGGCCATTACGGCGACGTCGAAACCGAGATCGGCCGCGTCGTGGTCCAGCTCTGCGGTCCGGACTTCAAGTACATGAACGGCGAGACCCTCACCCTCGAGGGCGGCATGGGCCAGCGTCCGTAAGCGGCGGCCTGCGAATTATCCGCAGCGCGAAAAATAAGTAACAAAAGCGGCGGGGATTTCATCCCGCGGTGCGCTCGGCGCTTATCGCGCCTCAGAGCACCGCGCGACGAAACCCCCGCCGCCCTTTATATGTTTGCTACCGAGAACTACACGTAGAACAGGATGTCGTCGTAGGTGGGCACCGGCCAGTAGTCGGCGGCCACGATCTCCTCCATGGCGTCCACGGCGGCGCGCAGGCGATCCATCGCGGGAGCGACCTCATGCGCGTACACGTTCGCCCGCTGCTGGGCATCATCGACGGCCTCTGCCTGCTGGTGCAGGGCGTCGAGCGCCTTGATGGACTCGTTGATCTCCGTGACGCCGCAGCACAGCTTGTTCAGCGTGTTCTGCTCGCACTGCATCACGGCGTCGGCGCCGGCGGCGCGGATGGTCTCCAGGCCCTTGGCGACCTTGGTGGCGTAGGCGGTGATAACGGGGCGGTAGGTGCGGCGCGCCTCGCGGACCATGGTGGTCGCCTCGATGTTCATGAGCTTGTTGTACTTCTCGAGC
>DBEWRE010000009.1:0-33953 GCA_048207125.1 Collinsella sp. | reverse complement strand
CATCGATCTTCCTCCTTACCGCTGGCGTATCGGCAACAACCAGTCTAGGGGCGGGGCGCGGGCGCGGCGGCCACTTTGCGGCGACCGGAAACGGCTAATTTGATGCGGCTGGGAGCGGCTAATTTAGACCGGCGCTAACACAGCTGGACCGCTTCATGACGCGCATCAGCCTGGGCTACCCCTCGCCCGCCATGGAGGCGCAGATGGCGATGGCGCCCAGCGGCAGCGACCCGCTGGAGCACCTAGAGGCCGTCTGCACCACCGACGAGCTGCTGGCCGCCACGCGCATCGCCGCGCAGATCAAGGTGTCCCCGCAGGTAGCGGACTACGCCGTGGCCCTGCTGAGCGCCACGCGCACCAGCCCGCAGATCGCCTTGGGCGCCTCTCCGCGCGCGGGCCTGGCGTTGCTGGCCATGAGCCGCGTGCGCGCGCTGGCGCTGGGGCAAGAAGCGGTCTACCCCGGCGACGTCCGCGCTATGGCGCTGCCCGTGCTCTCCCACCGCATCCGCTTTGCAAGCATAAACGCGCGCAACGCGGACATGGAACAGCGACGCGATGCGCTCGCCCGCGTGCTGCAGCAGGTACCGGCGCCCAACGCTTCCAACGACGCCAAATAGCCCGCCGAGCAGCCAACCATGAAGCGCCGTCCCGCACATACGCCGCCCCTCCTGTCGCCCACGGCGTACGGGTGCGCCTCGGCGGTGCTGGGAGCCTGCCTCTACCTTGCCGCCGTGCAGACGGGCTCGGACGCGTGCATGGCGGGCGTACTGGCGATCCTGCTTTCGCATATCGTCTCCTTTAGCGTGGCGCTGTCCGCGTTTTTGGACGAGAAATGGCGCGATGAGACGAAGCGCGCGCACGCAGCGGCTCGCGTGGCGCACGTAATCGCCCGCGCATCCGCAGATCGCCACACGCGCGTCACCTACGACCGCATCGATCAGGCGGGCCGCGTCATCGCCTCCCTAACCCTTGAGCAGCCTCCTTGCAACCGCGGAATCTACCACGCGCGCGACAAGCTCGTCAGCGCAACTGGCCCCTTGTGGCTGTGGCGCTCGAACGCACGCACCGCCATGGACGGCGAGCTTTTGCGCCCGCCCGCCAACGTGGATGCAAGCGGCGCCGCGGGCGCGGCCATGCTCGCGCAAGACGGCCCCGGCGCGCAGGTCGCCAGCGAGCTCGACACCTCGTTGGTGAGGCCCTACCAGCGCGGCGACCAGATGAACGCTATCGCCTGGCGCCAGACCGCCCACCACGGCAGGCTCATGTCATACGAACGCCGCCGCGTCGCGCACGCGCGCGTACTGGTGGTCCCCGATATCTCGTCCGCAACCAGCCCCGCAGACGCGAACGCGCTCGCAGCCCACACGCTCGCCGCCTGGGACTCCATAAGGCGTTTCCGCAACACGGGATCCGCCCGGGTGCACGTCGCCCTTGCCGACGGCGAGGTTCATCTGGACGATGACGTGTCCGCCGCACGCTACTGCGCAGCCCTCTGCGCCGATCCTGCGGGCGACGCCGCAACCGCCCGCGCTAGGGCGCAACGCGTTGTCGATACCGCCCGTACCATGCATACGGGAAGAATCGTCCTCATCACCGTAGACGAGAACTCGCAGATGGCCCGCGCACTCGCCGCAAGCGACCTGGCGCACACGGTTGCCGCTATCGAGGCTACGGCCGTGACGCGAGACGAAGAAGGGCGCGCTGATTCGACTACAGGTGCGGGCGAGGGAACCGGTACGAACACGGCACCAGCTCGATCGCGCCCCATCGCGCGATGGCTTTACGGCGTTCTCGTTGGAGCCGTAACGTTCTACCCGCTGCTGCTTTTAGTGCAAACCATGGGGAAGATGTTCTCGCCCGGAGAATGGAACATGACGGCGCTCTGGGCGCTTGGCCTTGTATGCGCGGAGGCCGCTCTTATGGAAGCTCTGCCTTCGCCGACCGCGGCGAACACCCGGCGCACGTCGAGGCTGCGGCGCATCCGCGTACCTTCCAGACGGGTGGCACGCATCGCCCTGCTCGCCGCCACCACCGTCGCCTTGCTGGCGCTTGGCTCCGTCACGGCGCGGCAACCCTTGAGCCAACGCGCCGACTTCGCCCTCTTCAAGCAAATCTACGAGCAACCCGCCATGCTGGGGCCGTTGCAGCTGGACGGACCCATCGCCCCCATCATCAACACCCTCGCTATCGGCGTGAGCACGCTGTATTACGGCCAATGGGTGCCGGTCAACGTCGGCTTTGCGGGCGACGCGGCCCTGGCCATCATTTGGTGCGCTATCGCCATGGTGCTCAGGCCGCTGCTGCTTAGCCGGCGAGCCCGCCCGCTTGTTGCCGCGGCTCCCCTGATTGCCCAGGCAGCCGCCTTTCTACTTATGGGTGAGTCCGCCCACCTGCCGCAAACAGGTGCAGCCATTCTCTGCGGGCTCGCCCTCGCCGCGCTCTCCCATCTGCCAAAGGACGCGATGCGCGCGGACGCTCCCAAATCAAATGGTCCCCTCGTCCGCGCTATCACATGCGCGGGCATCGCCAGCGCCGTCGCCATCGCCGCCACGGCAGCAGCCCCTGCCGCTATCAGCGCCAGTCCGGAGGCTCCGTTCGAGATCATCCCCCAGCAGGGCCTCTTCTCCAACGGCGGCATCAATCCCGTACTCGATCTCAAGCGCGACCTTACGCGCCCGGGCAAATCGATTGCGTTGACCTACCGGGCAGACGTCGCGCAGACGAGCGCAAGCGATGGCGGGACGCAGACCTATGGGCCGCTCTACCTGCGACTTGCCACACTTGGATCGTTCAGCGGCGGCTCGTGGCTGATACGGCAGGACGCCACCGGAACGGGCGTTGCCCTAGATGAGGCATCGCCCGCACTTTCCGCTTTCGCCAATGCGGAACGCCTCAACAGCGCGGCGGTCGGCGAGGTGCAAACGGTGCGCGCGACCATCTCGCTCGACAACGTCTCGAGCGCCCACCTACCCGTTCCCTCCAACTCATTCAACATTGCGCCGGCTGATGATATGGACAATGGCGGCGAGCAGGACCGCGAGGGCGCCTTGGTCGCCGCGACGGCAGTAGACAAGCTCACGTGGTCGCAAGACGGCGGAGCCGGCACGCGCGATGGCTCCACCGTGCCCAAGGGCCTGAGCTATGCAGCGACCTGTGCCTACCAAGTACCTGTAAGCCAGCCCGACCAGCTTGACCAGATTGCGAGCATCGCTAACCGCCTGAACACCCAAACCGCCTCACAAGAAAATGGCGATACCGGCACCCTTTCGCAGGATCAGCCGGATCGCGGTTACCTATATCTGGACCAGGCCTTGCCGGACGAGCTGCAAGAGGTTGTCGACACCGCGCGCGCAAACGGCATCGCGGAGGTTCCCGCCATACGGCGCGATACGGACGCCTCCTTGCACGCCGACGGCCTTACCGCACGGCAAGCAGCCCAGATAGCCGCCATGCGCTACCTGGTAGATTATTTTGCAAACGGCGACTTTTCCTACTCGCTCGATGCGCCGGACGGCAGCGGGTCCAACAACCTCCAAGTCATCGCCCATTTGCTCCAGGAGCGCCGGGGCTACTGCGTTCACTACGCCTCCGCGCTGGCCGTGCTGGGCCGCGCGCTCGGCGTGCCCACACGGATGGTCCTGGGCTACCGGGCCAACGCGGACGGCGCCGCGACCTCCCTGGAAAACGGCGTTGAAGTCGTAACGTACCAGGCAACCAACCATGACCTCCACGCTTGGACGGAAGCGTATATCGACAACGTGGGCTGGATCTCTTTCGACGTGACGCCCGCTACCGGACAGAGCGGCCCCGCACTCGACGCACCCGTTGGCGAGGGAGCCAATCAGCCCGCTGACCAGGAGGATGATCAGAATGCGCCGGACTCTAGCGATACCGGCCCAAGTGATAACGATGCCCCATTTGCCGGCAAGGACGGCGACGCCAACGATGATGCATCGTCGTTCCTGCCGGCAATCACAGAGGCCTTGTCATCGATAGCCGCTAAGCTGGCCGGCTTGCTGCCCTACATCTGCGGCCTACTCGTCGCTGCCGCAGCGGCGCTCTCACCCGCACTGCTCCGCCGCGCTCGCAAAGCTCGCCGCATGCACGCCGTACGCCACGCCTCAACCGATCCCGCGCACGCAATCGCCTCCGCATGGGCCGAAGTGACCGACGCCGCCCTCGACGTCGGCATAACGTGGAGCCCCTGCGACACGGAAGAAGACATCGCTAGGTCCATCGCTAGCGCACTGGATGATACGGCAGCGACAGCCGCGCTCTTCCAGATAAGCCGGGGCATATGCGAGATGCGCTATGGCGGCGGAAGCTTAGCCGCACAGCTAACAAACGATCTGGCCGCGCTACTCGGCAGCGCCCTTGCCGCCATCGATGCATACGCACGGCGCACCGACGGCGGCAGCAGCGTCATGGCTCGCGCGAACCGCCGGCTTGTACCCGCATCGCTCTTCGCCCAGCGACACATCAGGCAGCGTTAAAACAATGGTATTCAATTACTTCTTATACTTCAGCGATTCTATATGTTATTTCTTATACGTGAAAAACCGCTATTGCTCAGCTTGGTCAATGAGGTGCTCCGGGCGGGTTGGCCTTTGCTGCAAACGAGCCATCGCGCTAACGCTGAGCGCTCAAGGCGGGCTAAAACCCCAACATCGACACCTCAAACCATCATCAAGGCCCTTCTGTGAGAGCCCAAACCACCCTTTTGCCGGTATATCGGCCTCAACGCGCTCCCATTCGACCCCTTTTTAGAGCCAAAACGCCATTCATGGTCTTGCATTCCCCACCTGAAGCCTTTCAATTGCCATCCCGATCCGGCACGGACGGCCCCCATGCTTCAACTCAAGGAAAAGGCGCCACGGGTTCGCCCCGCAGCGCCTCACATGAGTCGATGATGCGTCCGGAACCCCTTGCAAGAATCATTCCAGACGAGCGTTAGAAACCCAGGCGCACGCCGCACGCGCCTCTCGCCCTACGCCTGCTTCTCCATCACGGCGCCAAAGGCGTTGGGGCCGCAGTGGCTGGAAACCATACCGCCCACCTCGACCCAATCGAAGCTCTTGAATCCAAGCTCGGTCACGTACTCCTCGACGGCATCCTTGATATCCTGGCCCAAGCCGTCGGAATACGCCAGGCCAATGCGGTCCATATTGACGGGACCCTCGCTCATCAGGTGGTCGATAAAGTGCAGGGCGGCGCGCTTCATGGAACCGCGCAGTTTCTTGGTCGCCACAAAGTTGCCGTCGACCAGCTCGATGACCGGCTTGATCTTAAGCAGGTGCGCACCCAGGAACTGCGCATTGGACAGGCGCCCGCCCGCACGCAGATACGCAAGATCGCTGGGGACAAAGCCCAGCAGCACGCGATCGCGCATGGACTCGATAAACGCTAGCACGTCATCGACAGTGGCGTCCGGATGCTCCTCGATATACTGGGCGGTGCGCACCACAACCAGCGACTGGCCGATAGAAACGCTCTTGGTGTCGATCGAGACGACGTAGTGGCGACCCTGGGCGGCTGTGAGCGCGGACGCGTAGCTGCAGGTGGTTACGGACGAATACGCCACGTGCAAGATGGTCGCATCCGGATACTCCTCGTGCAGGCGATCGAACATGGTCACAAAACCGTGTAGCGTAGCGGCGCTGGTCTTCGGCATAACGCCCAGAGCGCGAGAGCGCTCGTAGACCTCGTGTCCGCTGATGGTTCCGTCGTCCATGGTCTCGTCGCCGATGATGACGTGCATAGGCACGATATGGATGTTGTAGCGCTCGCGAACCTCGACGGGAATGTCCGCGCCCGATTCCGCAACGATAACGAACTTGCTCATGGTCAACCCTATCTTCCCAATCGCGCCGCCCGATGCAGCGGCACGCCAAAAGCTGGATACCCATTAACCCCCTTGCAGCGACGGGGAAAAGCATCCAGCAGCAATCTCGCGTCTATTCTACACAGTCGGACGTAGTTGTTGACGTTTGGTAACACGTACGTACCCCAGTATTCTGCGAACGTCAAAATGCCCGCGTTCATTGTTGGACAAACGGGGCGAAACCGGTTGAACTGCGACCCGGGCGAGGCGGTCATCATGCCGTTGGTGCGCGTAAACTGGGTGAAAGTGTCGTATCCGGCGAGCCTCTCGCCGGGATAGCGGTGGACGAGGTGCTCGTGGATACCTTTTCCCGGCGCCCGGCGGCTCGGCCTTCGCCCTCGCCTCCTCGATGTACGGATCGAAGGAGCCCCACCCTGCCTTGCGCGCGTCTCCGGGGTCGCCTCCCTCGGCTTTCCAGCAGGCGGCGACGGTACGCAGGTCCTTGCCGCACCTCCCAGCGATGTCGCTGGAATCGGGTTTTATGCCCGCTTCCTCGTACATGCTCGGCTCTCCGATCATGTTTCCCTCCACGGCGCGGATCCCTTCTGCCGGAATGTTTGCTTCGCAGAGGAAGCGCGAACCGCGAACGTCGTTTGTCGAATCATTGAAAGTACGTTGGTCGAAACGGCGGATTTGCGTTGGCGCGACGCTATTTACAGTAGCGCTAACCTCAAGCTGCTCGCCGCGGTCGAGCACCGGGGCGCCGAGCCGCTGGAGGAGGCGGAGCCGCACACGCTCGCCCACCTGGCATTCCCGCGCGAGCACGGCCGCTGGGTACGCACGAACAACGTGCAGAAGCGCAAGAACTGCGAGAGCAGACGCCGCACCAAGGTCGAGCAGGAGGCGATCGACAGGAAGAGTAGGGCGGCGTAGAATCGTGGCGAGGCTGCGCCGTCCTTGGAACGGGCCTTACATCACTTTTCGCGACGCGATAATGACGGATACAGCAACGACCGGAGAGAACGCACTACAGCACGCAACATATCCAGTTTCAAAAATGGATACGAAACATGCACCAGCACGCTCACCAAACACCATGGGAAGGCACTGCGAATCGCATCGAAGAACGCGAGAAGCGAAAAACAGAGCGCAACTCGCTCCCCCTTTCCCACATTCCAAGCCGCCATACAAAAAATGCGATATAGAATAGACAGAATAGCCTTGTCGACAACGGCTTGGAGCTCGTCGCATGAAACGCAAGACATTCAAAAAGGCCGCAACATTGGCGTTCGCAATATGCATGCTAGGCATCACGCTCTTCTCTATCGCCTGCATCCATCAATATAACCTCGCCCGCGATGGCCTTGCCCATGGCTTCGATCCAAACGGTGATTTCACCATTAGATTGGCTGGAGGCAGTTTCGAAGGCTATACCGGCCCGTCGCATTTCAAATGCTACGGCGATCCCGAGGAAGAGGGGGGATTCGGATTTCACTACTTCCTCATGGAGATAGACAGCGAGGGTTACCAGGACTACACCAGCGTCGGCGAGGCGATCAAGGGAAGCACCCCCAACCTTTACTACCTGTATCCGACAGATTACTCATATCCGTCGGGAGGCTCGCCAGAAGAAACTGAACCCTCAGGTGAGATCTACGTACTCTACAACCATATGGGATTCGATGGGCATGACGGCGCCATCTACATCCGCTTCGAGGGGAAAGAGGCGGTGCTCTACAGATGATCTCGGCTGAAGACTTTAGAGCACACGGCGGGCGAAGTCGGTTCTCAAAGTGACAAGCTGGAATGAACCAATACATGATGCCAGGACCGTCATGCACATTACTAGATGCAAGCATGAACAACGGAACTACAACGCTTATTTACCAAACATCGTCCACGGCTCCCAGTTATAGCCCGGACGAGCTCACTGCACGATCAGAGCTCATTGTCACGAGAACAATATGCTTTAGAGGCGGCTCCGTCTTTGTCCAGTCCGTTCATGAAGATTCCGAGCCGCGCTTTTTCGCGAACATGCTCAAATAGAATATTCCCAACCAGCTTGGACTATACAAACCGCCTTCACCGGGACATATCGGCGCTCGGGACCCGCGCGCGTTTTCTGACCGTGCGAGGCGGATTCTAACGGCAAACAACCGTTTATTTCGCAATTTGCTCCATCTACCGAACGTTTCTAGCACGAGCCTAACGAATGGCGGTTTCTACTATAATTCACCTAAATATATATGTTTAACTGCATATATAAAATGTCGGTTTACCACCTGGAAGGGTCGCAACGTCTTTAGCGCCATGATTAAAACTAGCCCGTTTTAATCAGAAACCGTATTAGTTGAACGGGTGATTCCAATGGATCGATTCGTGTTTTCAGCCAATATCAAACGCGCACACAAGGAAAGTTGCCATGAGGAAACCATACGCCGCCATAATAACGATGCCTATGATGACCCTCTCTTTCGCCACTCCTGCATCTGTGATCAATCTCGCACCATCAGTAGAGCTAGCATCAGTATCCATTCCTCTCGAATATGCTCCAGCTGTATAGAAATAGTCAGAGTGGTTGATTATGAGCGGAACGAAGTGCAATGGATTTGATGATACGAGGGTGAAGGATGTCATGATGGCTGTAGAAAACTCCGTTGATAAACGAATTCGCTTGTTTTGCTTCCTTGCACTGCTCTACGCCCTTCTCTCCCTCGGCATTATCGATAATCTCTTTCTGGATCTTGGAAACCTCCTATCTCTTATCGGCCTCATTCAAGGGGCAACTGACTCTGTAAGTTTGCTTGGCTACACGGCTTCTGAAGCGATACATGTCCTCCAGCTCATTGCCCGCATCGCACTGTCCTGCGCGATGATATATCAGCTGATTAGAATTGCGCTTGTATCTCTATCTAAGTAGCCTGAACACGCCGAGGGGGTAAACCCTGAACCTTACCGTCAGGATTTACCCCCTTTCTCTACCTTTTAGGGTCTCGGCAAATGCTGGACCACAGATCAAACGGCCCGGAAAACCGCCGACGCGGCTCCCGCATCAAACTGGTGGATCGCCAACAGATTAAAAAACAAGAAGTCCACTCGCGCGACCCCGCCGTTACGTATAAAGATGACGCGACTTAGGGGTCGCACCATCCCGTTTGAATTCCCGAGCGGTCGACCCCTCCATTCACAACAAGCCTGCAGTCGCTACTCCGCGCTCTTAAGCGCCCCCACCATGTCCACGCGATCGAGAGAGCGGTTGGTGATCGCGTTGATGATCAACGTGAACAGCAAGGACATCGCGGCCGCGATCGCGTACGTGGGCAGCTCGACGATGGTGTCGAAGTACAGCGAAGGCATGCGCAAGATCACCGTGAGCGCGCGCGTGATGGCGTAGCCCAGCGGGAAGCCCGCCACAATGCCCACCAGCGTCAGGATGACGGTCTCCTTGTTGATGTAGCGGTATACCTCGTGCCGGCGGAAACCCAGCACCTTGATGGTCGCCAGTTCGCGCTCGCGCTCGGAGATATTGGTGGTGGAGAGCGTGAACACCACGGCGAAGGCGAGCGCCGCCGCCATCACGGTGACCACGTAGACCACCACGTCGATGATCTTGAAGCTCTCGGAGAAGTCGTTGGCGATCCGCGCGGTGCTGGACACGGTCACAAAGAGGTCTTCCGCGGCAAGTTGGTCGGCAAACGCGATCTGCGCATCGTCGTCACCGTTCAGCAGCGCCAAAAACGCGTTGGGCGCCGCGTCTTTCCCAAAGGCCTCGCGGTAGGTGCTCTGGTCCATAAAGACAAAGTTGCCCAGGTAATTAAGGACGATATCATCTATGCGAACCTCGCCCTGACGCAACGACATATCCTGCAGCGTCACGCTATCGCCCAGCGAGAATCCCAACACCTGCTCGGCGTTCTTGGTTATCAACGCGCCGCCATCGGGCACCGTGAGCGCACGGCCGTCCAAACTCTCCATCTTGAGATAGGACGAGAGGTCCGTGCCATCCGGCACCACCATGATCTGCACGCTCTCGCGCACGCCGCCAAACTCCGCGGTCACCGAATCGATGCGCAGACCAAGCAGCTCGTCCACCTCATCGGCATCGAGCAGCCCGTCGCGCGCAGCGGCGTAATCATCGTCCGCGCTCACCGCCATAAGGTCGTAGCGGACCACGCCCGCCTCACCGTACTGGCGCGGTTTGAGCGAGATCACGGTGTCGCGAATACCCAGGCCGCAGATCAAAAGCGCGGTGCACCCGGCGATGCCGAAGACCGTCATGAAGAAGCGCTTCTTGTAGCGGAACAGGTTGCGCGCGGTCACCTTGTTAAGGAACCCCAGGCGCCGCCAGATGGGGGTGATGCGCTCCAGGAAGATGCGCGCGCCGGCACGCGGGGCCTTGGGGCGCATGAGCGACGCCGGGGTCTCTTTGAGCACCTGACGGCACGCGAAGAACGTGGCGCCCACGATGCCCACGGCGAACAGCGCCACGCCCAGCATCGCGCTGCCCATATCGAAGTGGAACTGGAAGGGCGGCAGGGCGTACATGGTGTCGAAGATAGTGAAGATGATGGCGGGCAGCGCCAAGAATCCCAGCGCGTCGCCGGCGATGCCGCCCGCGATGCACGCGGTGGCCGAGTAGATAAGGTACTTGGACTGAATGCGCGCACGCGAGTAGCCCAAGGCCTTGTACAGACCGATGAGCCCGCGGTCCTCCTCCACCATGCGCGTCACGGTGGTAAGGCTGATGAGCACGGCGACGGTGAAGAAGATCACCGGGAACACGGTGGCGATCGCCTCGATGGAGCTTGCATCCGAGTCCACGCTGGCATAGCTGGGCAGCGCGCCGCGGTCCTGGATGTACCACACGGCGCCCTCCATGTCGCGGACCTCCTCGCGCGCGTCATCGATCTCGCGCTCGGCGTCGGCGCGCTGCTCGTTATATTCGTCGCGGTTGGCATCGAGCTCCGCCTGTCCGTCTGCAAGCTCGTTCTCGCTCGACTCCAACGTGGCGCGGGCGTCCTGCAGCTTCTGCAAAGCAGAGGTGCGCTCGACCTCAAAAGTCGCGGCGGACGAGTCGAGCTGGCGCCGGCTTGCCGCTATCTGCTCGCGTCCGGCGGCGATCTGCGCGGATGCGGCCTCGAGCTGCCTGCGCGTGGCGGCGAGCTGGGCGCGCTGCGCGGCGAACTGCGAGTCCGCATAGTCCTGCTGTTGGTCCAGCTCCGCAAATCCGCCCGCGATGCGCGGCTCCGCCAGGGTTACGGCGGCACGACCCCGCACCATCTCGATGTAGGTCTTGGTTTGTTCTTCTATTTGGACGAGAGTCTGGTCGTACTGCGCCTGGAGCTCGGAGAGCTGCAGGCGGGCAGGCGCGATCTGCTCTGCAATCGCGTCGCGCTCCGCCTCCAGCCGCGCCTTGGCTTCCTCGTAGCCCGGCAGCTGCGGATCGAGTGCCTCAATCTGCCCCTCGAGCCGGTCGATCTGGGCGAGCGGTGCCTCCAGCTGCCGGTTCAGCTGATCGATCGCGCTCTTAAGCTGTGCGGTGCTCTGCTCGCCGTAAGCCCGCATCTGCGCGTCAATCATCTGGACGAGCTCTTCCACCGCGGCAGCGGACTGCTCCTCGTCCACCTGCGTGCACACGGTATGCCACAGGTCCTCCGGCCATGCCGCGGCGGCACCCATCTGCTCGAGCATCGCCTTGATTTGAGCGGCCGCATCATCGATCTGCTGCTTTTGCCGCTGCAGCTCGGCGCTCTTGGCCTCCAGCTCCGCGCGTGCGGCGGCGATCTGCGCGTTGGCCTGCGCCTGCGCGTCATTAAGCTGTGCCTCGCCCGCAGCAAGCTGCGCCAGGCCGTCGGCCACGGTCTTCGCGCTCGCATCAAGCTCCGCCTTGGCGGTTTCAAGCCGCGCGTAGCCCTGATCTATCTGCGCTTGAGCGGAATCCAGCTTCGACATGGCGAGCTTCTCCTGCAAGGAATACTCGTCCTTGCCCGCCGCCAGCTTGTCCCAGCCATCGTTCAACGTCTGCTGGGCGGAATCGATCTGCTCCGCCGCGTCGTCGAGCTTGTCGCGCGCCTCGCGCTCGGCCTTGTCCACCTCATCGAGCGCCTCGTCCTTCACCGCGGACGTACGGATCTCCTCGCGGTCCTCGCGGATCTGCTCCGCCTCGTCCTTCACCTTGGCGATAAGGTCCTCGTAGGCAGCCGAGTAGCTGGGCAGCTCGCGCGCGCCCGCGACGGAGAGATAGGCGATGGTGAACACGTCGGGGTCCTCGACCGCCTCGCGCGTGAGGAAGAAGGCGTACTTGGTCGAGCTCGCCGTGCGGAAGCCCATGGTCGAGGTGTCTGAGTTGACGTCCATGGCGTCGCGCACCACCGCGGTGATGGTATAGGTGCCGCGCTTGAAGATCTCGCCGGAGTCCTCGTCCCCGTTGGACGAGGAGCTGCCGCCCTTGGAGAAGAACGTCACCGTGTCACCCACGCCCTTGCCCGCGGCGGAGGCGTACTTGGTGGTGACGGCGATCTCGTTGGCTGCCCGGGGCAACTCGCCCTCCACCACCTGGGGCTGGTTGAGGCCCTGCTGGGACAGCGCCTTGAGGTCGACCTTCTCATTGGAGCCGTCCACGCCCGTATAGGCGGTCTCGGTGTAGGAACCCTCCGCCGCGTCGACATCGTCCAGATCTGCCAACGCATCGATATCGCCCTGCGTCAAGCCCAACGTCGACTGCACGGAGATGTCGAAGAGGTTCTGGTCGTCGTAATAGGAGTCAGCGGTGAGGCGCAAATCGTCGCAGGCGGCCTTGAGGCCCACCAGCATGGCCGCGCCCAGAGCGCAGATGATGAAGATGGAGATGAATCGCTTGAGGTTGCCGGTGATGGTGCGGCGAACGTCTGTAGCGAAGGCTGATGGTCGTGACATGGCGCGCACCTACCACTCGATATCGGCGATGGGCACGGGATGCGCGTTTTTCTCCATGGAGGTCACCCGCCCGCTCTTGAAACGGATGAGGCGGTCCGCCATGGGGGCGAGCGCGGAGTTGTGGGTGATGATGAGGACGGTGATGCCGTCGCGTCGACAGGTGTCCTGCAACAGCTGCAGCACCTGCTTGCCCGTTTGGTAGTCGAGCGCGCCGGTGGGCTCGTCGCACAGCAGCAGCTTGGGATTCTTGGCGATGGCGCGCGCGATGGAGACGCGCTGCTGCTCGCCGCCGGAAAGCTGCGCTGGGAAGTTTGCCATGCGCTTGGAAAGGCCCACCTTGGCCAGGCAGTCGGCCGCATCCAGCGAGTCCGGGCAGATCTGCGATGCGAGCTCGACGTTCTCCAACGCCGTGAGGTTGGGCACCAAGTTATAGAACTGGAACACAAAGCCAACGTCCGCGCGACGGTACTCGACCAACTGGTCCTCGCGCGCCCCTCCTATGTCGCGGCCGTCCACCACCACGCGCCCGCTGGTCGCGGTGTCCATGCCGCCCAGGATGTTGAGCGCCGTGGTCTTGCCGGCGCCCGACGCGCCCAGAATCACGGCGAGCTCGCCGCGCTCGACCTCGAAGCTGGCGCCGTCCAGCGCGCGCACCTCGCCCTCGCCCGATCCGTAGACCTTTGTGACGTCAGAAAACTCTATGTACGCCATCGCGTCGCCCCGTTCATGCCGGTCGGGCGACACGCTGCGGCATCGCTCGACAACTTGTTGTCTAATTGTCCAGTATAGTGGAGGGCAGATGGCAGGGCGCCGCCCACTCGACAGCCCGGCGAGGATTGTCGAGCGATTGCGGCCGAAGTCGCGCGACCGCCCAAACCGGCGGAAAGGGGCAGGAACATGAAGAAGCAGCCGGCCGTGACCGAGCAGACGCGGGCCAACCTGCGCGCGGCGTTTTGGAGCCTGTACCAGGAGAAACCCACCGGCAAGATCACCGTGCGCGAGATCACCGACCGAGCCGGCTACAACCGGGCAACCTTCTACCTGTATTACCGCGACGTATACGACCTGTTCGAGCAGATCGAGCAGGAGATTCTGGACGATGTCAGGCGCTTGGTCGACCAGGGCCTCATGCGGCAGGAGACCCTGGACTTCTCGCACCACATGGGACTCATCCTGGAGCTCGCCCGGCGCTATGACGGGTACGTGCCGCAGCTGATGGGACCGCACGGAGACCCTTCTTTTGGCATTCGCCTGAAAGAAATCTTGGCACCGCTGCTAGACCGCTTTATCCTGCCGGCCCAGGGCATGCCAGACGAGCACAAGGCGATCCTGCGCGAGTTCTACCTTTCCGGACTGCTCGCCGCCATCTCCGCCTGGGCATCGAACCCCGGCAGCATGCCCGTCGACCAATTGATCGCCCTGGTTGTAGGCGCGGTTATGCCCGCAAGCAAGCGCTAGCGCGGGCGCGATTCATCCCAAAAGCGAGGCTCGAGGGGCGCCTACAGCCGCACCGTGAACACGATGGTATCCGTTCCGCGTCGAGAGGCGCGCGCCGTACCGCCGTGGGCCTCCGCGATGGCACGCACCACCGAAAGGCCCACGCCCGAACCGCCGGTCTGAGAGCTACGCGAAGCATCGTCACGGTAGAATCGCTCGAACAGGCGGTCCAAGTCGCCCTGAGGCATCACCTCGCACGCGTTGGAAACCGCGATCTCGCGCTGGCGGCCCCTCTGCGACAGGCTCACATCGATCACGGACCCTTCCGCCGCGTAGCGCGTCGCGTTATCAAGTAGCAGCTCCATCAGTTGCGACAAGGCCACGCGGTCGCCGCGGCACGCGACGTCCGCATCGATATCGGCAGACAGGCGCTTGCCGCGCGACTCCGCAACGGGACGGTATAGCTCCACCGCCGCGCCGACCACGTCGCTCAGGCGAACATCGCCCATCTCAAGCGTTGAAGCCCCCTCGTCCATACGCGCGAGAAACACCAGCCGCTCCGTCAGCGCGCCCAAGCGGGACACCTGGTCGCCGATGCTCCGGGTCCACTCGTCCTCACCATGCTCGATCTCAAGCACCTCGTTGGAAGCCTGGATCACCGCCAGCGGCGTCTTGATCTCATGGCTGGCGTCCGTGATAAAGCGCTTCTGCTTCTCATAGCCCTCCACGATGGGCTTGACGGCGAAACGAGATAGCACCACCACCAGCGCAAACACAAGCAGCCAACCCAAAGCGCTCACGGCGATGCTCATACGCAGAAACGCCGCGAAGCTATCCAGGTCGCGCATGCAATCCAAGAAGATGTACATGGTGTCGCCGTCAGCCGCCGCAGCGTCTGCATCGCCATCGCCGGTCGATGCGCCGGCGTTTGCCGCATCGACGGCAACGAAGCGGTACACGCCGCTAAATCCAGAAGCGGAGCCCCTCTTCGCCAAGCCGCGGGCGTATTCCACGGCGTCTTCCTCCGTGACCGCGGCGATCTGGCCCGTATCGACCGAGACCGCGTCGCCCTGCGCATCGAGGACCACCGTGAAGTAGCGCGTTTCAAACGGGGCCTCGGGCGAATGGACGATGCCGTCGCGTGTCCCGGGAAGACGCGCTACGCCCCGTTGCGCCTCGGCAGACCCATCGCGGCCATCCAGCGGAAACGCGCCGCCTCCTTGGACGAGGAGCTCCAAGCGCTCGTCCGCGCGCGAGCATACGTTGCCGTAGTTCGCCACGTTGATTGCGGTGATCATGCCGGCAAGCACCAGCGTGACCGAAATCATGGCGACAAGGACGAACTTGCGCCGCAGCCGCCCCATCATGCGCTGGCACCGCCCGCTTGCCCATCGCTCATGGCGGGCGCGGCGGCCTCGAGCGAATAGCCCTGGTTGCGCGAAGCCTTGATATGGGCGTTTGCCCCTACCGCGGACAGCTTTTTACGAAGATAGGAGATGTAGACCCACACCACGCTGGGTTCGTCCGGCGCCTCCTCTCCCCATACGCGCATAAGCAGGCGCTCCGTAGGAATGCGCTCGCCGGGCGAAGACATGAATAACTCGAGCAGCTGCTGCTCTCGATTTGAAAGATGTTCTTTACCTGCGGGTCCCTCAAGTACGCAAGACGAACGGTCCAGGCGGATATTACCCACCGCCAGCGTAACGGCGTCGAGCGCTGCCGCCGGCCGCGTGAGCACGCGGATGCGCGCTAGCAGCTCTTTAGCGGCAAAGGGCTTGGTGAGGTAGTCGTTGGCGCCGGCATCTAGTCCCTCGACCTTGTCCGACACCTCGCTTTTGGCGGTCAACATGATGATGGGGGTCGCCACTCCGCGCGACCTGGCACGGCGCAGCGCCTCGATGCCGTCGAGCCCGGGCATCATGATATCCAAGATCGCGGCGTCGTACTCCACGGCGCAGAGGTGCTCCAGCGCGGAAAGCCCGTCGAGGACGGCATCGACCTCATAGCCGCTGTGTTCGAGGATAGTTACCAGCGCGCGGGACAAGCTTTGCTCGTCCTCGGCCAAAAGAAGCCTCATAACCCGTTCGCCGCCTTTCACGTTCGCGTCCGCACATCGCCACCGCTTGAGCCATTGTTTCATGGCGCACGCCCATCATACGGCTCCAACCTTAATCAAACCTAAGAGGAAACAAAGCGCAGGTCAGCAAATCGCAGATGTTGCCTTAGCCAAACCTTAGCTTGGCTTAAGCACGCCCGCGCTGCGGCGGCGACGCGGTAAAACTCTAGCCGTGCCGCGGGCTTCCTTCCATCCATCCAGCGCACCCGCCCGGGCACGTTGTAGGCGGGCGTCTTCACCTCCCTTCCCACGTCCGCCTTTCACAGGCACGCGCACCGGTATTTTGGCGACTCGTAAAGCCGGTGCGCCTCCGCACCTGCAGCCGAAGCTGAACCCGAAGCGCTGGCGGGCAGCGCGAACAAGAACAGATTGCTTTGTCGGCAATCGAGCGCACAGCGCATGACCCTAAGGAGATTTAGACATGAAGAGCGAGAAGAGCGGCACGTTGTTTGGCGGCCCCGTGGTGCTGCCCAAGGGACCCAACCAGGATGTTGCAGCAGGCCAATCCGAGCAGGGCGCAACCGACGGCGCTGTTGCAGCGGCGGGCGCGGCGACGGCGATGCCCGCGGCAACGGGGGCCACGGCCGGACCCGCAACCGCAGCAGGGGCAGCGGCCGTACCCGCCGCGCCCGATACGGGCGTGCGCCAGGAAACCGTCGGCGCAGCGCTCGCCGTCTCGGCGCAGCAGGAAAACGCAGCCAGCAAGCAAACCCGCAGGCAACTCGCGGTGGTATGCGCGCTCGCCGTGGTATGCGGCCTTGCGGGAGGCATCGCCGGCGGAGCCGCCGCAACGGCGGCGGGGCTGGGATCTTCCTCGTCCATGAGCTCATCCATGAACGGCGGGCCTGGAAACATGGGGGGCCAGGGCATGCAGGGCGGCATGGGCGGCCAGGGCGCCATGGGTGCCCCGGGCGCAGCCGGCACGCAAGACGGCGCGCAAGGCGACGCGTCTGATGGCGCGCCTGCCGGGTCGAACGCCGCCGCGCCCAATAGCCCGGAGGCAAATGGCGACGCGGCCGGTAACGCGGCCGACAGCGCGACGCCCGATGGCGGTGCCGACGAGAACCCGTCCGGCAACGCCGCCACGCAGGCTGGAAGCGGCTCTGACGGCGAGGTCTACAACGCCTAGAGAAGCGCGCCCTAGACCTCGCCCTAGACCTCTCGGCAACCAATAACGCGGCGGACGGCCGCGGCGCAACAACACCCCTCGCGCCCTCGAGGTATAACAATAAGGAGACGTCCTATGACCGACAAGATTCCCCTTTGCAAACACGAAGGCAACACCTATGCGGGCATTCCCGCAGATGTCGACGTGGACATTGTGGTTCCCGTCTACAACGAGCAGGCAGAACTTGGATCGTCCATCGTGCTGCTTATGGAGCTTCTCAACCGCCCCAACGCCAAGATGCAAGGCGTGACCTGGCAGATCGTGATCGCAGACAACGCCAGCAACGACCAGACCTGGGACATCGCGATGACCCTCACCCGAGACCACCCCAACGCCGTGCGCGCCGTAAGGATTCCCGCCAAGGGCCGCGGCCGCGCGCTCAAGACGGCGTGGGGTACGTCGCGCGCCCGCGTGATGGCGTACATGGACGTGGACCTTTCGACCGACACCAACCAGATTCCCGAACTCATCGTCCCCATTCTCGAAGGCAGCGCAGACGTCGCGTTTGGATCGCGCCTGTTGCCCGAGTCCCACATCGAGCGATGCCTTAAGCGCGACATAATTTCGCGCACGTACAACTTTATGCTACAGCGCTACCTGCACGTGAGCTTTAAGGATGCGCAATGCGGTTTCAAGGCGATCAGCGCAGACGCCCGCGATGCCCTGCTGGACAGCATTGAAGATAACGAGTGGTTCTTTGATACCGAACTGCTGGTATGCGCGGAGCGCCTGGGCATCGCCACGCGCGAGATCCCCGTCCGCTGGCGCGAAGACCCCGGCACCACCGTGCACATCATCGACACCGTGCGCAAGGACCTACAGGGCATGTACCGTCTGAAGCACGAGGCCCAGGCAGATGCCCACGCTGGCGGCGGCAACGGCGGCGTCGCGGAAAAGCCGGCATATCGCGGGACGGTGACGGCGGGTGAGTAACGCTACATCGTCCAAAGCGCAGACGGCGGCGCAGGCCGAAACTCCCGTCGGCATGCACCAACGGCTTGGATCATCTCCCCGCACGCGGCAGGGCCGGAACCGCGAGCACGGATTGCACGCCGCCGGGTGCCTGCGCGCGCCCGCCCGCGGTATCACGGACTTTGCCGCCTTGGCAGGCCTGCTGCTGGCCGCCGGCTTTGTCTTCTTTTGGAACCTGTCCTCATCCGAATACGCCAACGAGTTCTACAGCGCCGCGGCCCAGGCGGCCTCGCAAAGCTGGGAAGCGTTTTTGTGGGGCTCGCTTGACGCAAGCAACGCCATCACGGTCGACAAGCCGCCGGCGTCCATTTGGTTTATGGCGCTCTCCGTGCGCGCGCTGGGCTTGAACTCGTTTGCAATCCTGCTGCCCCAAGCGATCATGGGTGTTGCCACCACCTACGCGCTCTACGGCATAACCCGCCGCTACTGGGGCAACGCCGCTGGCATCTTAGCCGGCGCGTTCTTTATCACCACGCCCGTCACGGCGCTGATGTTTCGCTTCAACAACCCGGATGCACTGCTGGTCTTGCTTATGACGCTTGCGGCAGGCTGCGTTCTGCGCGCGCTGGAGCTGCCCGACGCACGTGTCTGCAACCGCCGCCGCACCGCATGGATCGCCCTGGCGGGCTGCCTGGTTGGCTTTGGCTTTCTCACCAAGCAGTTCCAGGTGCTGCTGGTTGTGCCGGGCTTCGCCCTCGCCCTGTTCGCCTTCTCCCCCACCCGCTGGTGGCGGCGCCTTATCGACGGCGCGGTCGCTATCGCGTCCATTGTGGTAGCCGCAGGTTGGTGGGTGGCGCTCACCGTGATAGTGCCCTCCGGCTCGCGCCCCTACATTGGCGGCTCGCAGACCGATTCCTTCTTGGAGCTCACATTTAGCTACAACGGCCTGGGGCGTCTTACCGGCAACGAAACCGGCTCCGTTGTCGCAGGCGGCGGCAACCAGGCGGGTAACTGGGGCGAAACCAGCTTGTTCCGACTGTTTGGCAGCGACTTTGGCGACCAGTTCGCCTGGCTTGCACTGTTCGCATTTGTCGGCATCGCCGTAGGCGTTATCGCTGCCTTGGCATTGCATGGGCGAGGAACCCGCGCCGCGGGCGATTCGCCTGCCGCCGGCGGCACCCCCGTCGTCAACGGCGTTGTCGCTGAAGACGGTTCCGTTGATAGGCGAGTCCGCCGCCTGCGCTTGGCCGTAATCGCCATCTTTGGCTGCTGGCTAGTGATCACCTGGCTGGTCTTTAGCTTTATGGCCGGTATCTTCCATCAGTACTACACCGTGGCGCTCGCCCCCGCGGTCTCCGCTATGGCCGCGATCTGCCTTGCATCCTTCTACCAGCTGCGCGAGCACCTATGGGTTCGCCTTGTAGCCATACTCACCTGCGCGCTCAGCGCCGTGTGGGCGTTCGTCCTCATCGGCCGCTCCGGCTCCTACGCCTGGCTTTCTTGGGTTGTTTTGGTAGCGGGCCTGGTGCCTTGCATCGTCCTGTGCATCCGTGCTCTGGGCGAGGTTTCGCAGGCCTGGCAGCGCAACAGCGCCGCTGGCCGCGCGCTGCGCATTGTGGCGACGGGATGCGCCTGCCTTGCGCTTGCGACGGGCCCTGCAGTCTGGACCGCGGCGACCATCTCCACCGGCCACGGTGGCTCCATTGTCACCGCGGGCCCCAGCGGTAGCGGCGGCCCCGGTGGCGGCGATGGGGGCAACCCCGGCGGTGGCAACGGCGCACCCGCCGGCACCGAAGCGCCCACCGACGGCGAGGGCGCAGACGGCGGCCACGGCGGCGGATCGAGCCTACTTGGCGGCGGCTCCGCAAGCGAGGAAGTCATCGACCTACTGCTCCAAAACGCCAGCGGATACCGCTGGGCCGCAGCCACCACGGGCTCGCAAAACGCCGCGAGCTACCAGCTTGCCAGCGAGCTGCCCGTCATGGCGATCGGCGGCTTCAACGGCACCGATCCCGCGCCCACGCTTGAGCAGTTTAAGGAGTACGTCGAGCAGGGCCAGATTCGCTACTACATCGAGGGCGGCGAGATGGGCGGCAAGGCCATGGGCGGATCCGATGCCGCTTCCCAAATCCAGGAATGGGTCGAGGAGAACTTCGAGGCCCAGACCGTCGGCAACGTCACCATCTACGACCTCGCGTCTTAACCCCGTAAAAGCCGCGGCGACACCTCGTCCAAAGACAGACACATACCACGCCTCCGGATGCCCTGGCACACATACGGCGGGGCATCCGGCATCCACGAAAGGACAACGCCATGAACACTGCAGCCGCATGCGCGCCCGCGCAGACCACGCTTGATGCCAACGCGGACAAGCAGCTCTACATCGATGTCGACGGCAAAACCTACGCCCGCTACGCCATCAAGACCCACTTTGTAAACGTGGGCGAGGATTACGTGGACCTGGTGCGCACCTACGTGCTGCCGCATTGGCAGCCCGGCGATTTGCTCTCGTCCAGCGAAAAGGTTGTGGCGCTGTGCCAGGGGCGCATCGTAAAGAAGAGGGACATGCACATCAGCCTGCTGGCGCGCGTGCTGTCGCCGTTCGCCTCCACCTCCGACGCGGGCATTGGCGTCAACTGCCCCTACAAGATGCAGTTCGCTATCGACGAGGTGGGCGCGCCGCGCGTGCTGTTCGCCGCCGTCGCCGCGGGACTGGGCAAGATGGTGGGTCGCCGCGGCGTGTTCTACGAGATCGTGGGCCAGGAAGTCACCGGCCTGGACGGCTTCTACGACCACGAGTTCAAGGAGTACGGCGACTACGGCATCCGCATTCCGGAGCGCCCCAGCGAAGTCTGCGACGAGGTCGAGGCCGCCTGCGGCGTGCGCGCCATGATTGTGGACGCCAACGACCTCAACGTGGAGATCCTGGGCAAAAGCTCGTCCATAGAGGCGGACGAGGAAACCCTTTGCGAGCTCATCGCGGACAACCCCGCCGGCCAGTCGCGCGAGCTCACACCGTTCATCCTCATCCGCCAGGTGGCGTAAAGCGGAGCGTGCGCCTAAGAAGCAAGATGATACGGGCGCTCCCGCCGCCCGCGCATCGGCTGACAGGCCCGCTCCCTAGCCGTTTGCGATAGCCTGCATGCGAAGCGCCCGTTCGGCAAGTTCCTTAAATCGCCCTGCCAGGTAAAGCGGGATGTTGAGAACGCCGCCGTCGAACGCAAGATTGCGCGCAGAGATACGCACGCGCAACGGCGTTGCATCGGCATGCTTCTTGGCGTAATACGCCAAACTCGCAGAATGAACGACCTCTCCCGATTTCACTTCGATGGGAACAAGGTCGTTGCCCAGCTGGACAAGAAAATCAACTTCATGTCGCGGCTTCTCGTTCGTCCAATAGCGCGGCTCCACGTCCAGCTGGGTCGTGAGCGCCTGCAGCACGTAGTTCTCGGCAAACGCTCCCTTGAATTCGCTGAAGAGTGCAGGCTTGACTGCAAATGCCGTGGCATCCAGCCCAGACAAGCGCCGAAGCAGGCCCACGTCCAGACAATACACCTTGAACGCCGCTGCACTGTCATACGCCGCCAGAGGCACGCCCCGCGCATCGTTGAGGGACACTTTTCTTACCAGTCCCGATTCGGTAAGCCACGAGACCGCGTCCTCGTATTCACGCGCGCGAGCCCCCTCGCGCACCAATCCCCACATGAACTTCTTGTTCTCACGCGCGAGCTGCGCGGGTAGCGAACGCCACACCAACGACAGCTTGGCAAACTGCGCAGCGCCACCATGTTTAGCGAAATCATTGGCGTATGACGTGAGCAGGTCTGCCAGCACGTGATCAACCTGTGCCACATCGTAAGTCGATGCCCACCTCTGAACAGACTCGGGCATGCCGCCGGTCACAAAGAATCGCTGCATCTGCTCGTTTAAGCGTTCATCGAACGCAGCGGGGATCGGGTCGAGGGAATCAATAGATTCGAGGTACTCATCCAGGTTGCCCAAGTCGACCGCACGCAAAAACTCGGAGAACGTCATGGGGCCCATGTCCGCAAACTCGACTTTGCCCACGGGGAACGCGCTGTATCCGCGCGCGAGCTTGACGCCCAACAGGGAGCCCGCACAGACAACGTGGTACTCCGGCGCATCATCGCAGAAGTATTTAAGTGACCCAATCGCCGCAGGGCAATCTTGTATCTCGTCAAAGATGATAAGCGTCTCGCCGGGATAGATCGGCTCGCCCAGCGCCAGCGACAAGTTGGATATGATTCTGCGGGGGTCTTTTGTGGTCTCGAAAAACTGAGCGTACTCACTCGGTACACCGGGAGCGATCTCCTCCAGCGTCACATATGCGCAGTTCTTATAAGCACGTCGGCCCAGTTCCCGCAACGCCCACGTTTTACCCACCTGACGAGCCCCGCGCAACACAAGAGGCTTGCGAAAAGGTGATTCTTTCCATGCAAGCAATTCTGCAACGATATCGCGATCCATAAGCCCTCAAACTTCCGTAAATGTGATAGTTGCCACATTTTACCCAAGGTAAAACGTGATAGATCCCACATTTACGGAAGTTTTGGCGGTTTTCGCTTTGCACCGTGCCGCACTTCGTCAGATGCCATCAAGGGGATTTCCCCGTTCCAGTATTCGGGTTTGAATCTTAACGGCATTACTCCATTGCTGCATGAGGAACGGAAGGGGAAAGCGAAGCACTCCCACCCCACAGGAATCCCGCCTATCCACTCGACAGCTGGATCCTTGCATACCTCGTATCGTTCCGTACTCAGCTGTCCCCTGACGCGTCGAAAGCGGATGCAGCCTCTTTCGATTGCTCGCCTTGAAACAACAAGATGTCATGCCACTCGGCCGGAAATCCCATGGGAGCAAGATCGACTTGGTCATACGTCTCAATCAGCTTGTCCAACGCATCAAGCTCAACTTCCCAAACCTCTGGCCATGAAACCTCGTATATCCGCTTGAGTGTAATAAACGTGGGAAACTCCCTGTCGCCCGCCCACGGCCTGTCTCGTCTGAGCATCCTAGGCTTGCTTTTGAGCAATCGATTATAGAAGCGCCCGTGATGTGCGCAGATGTTCCGAACCATAGTCAAATGCCTGAGCCAGCTTTTCAAAAAACCTGGACCAATGCCAAACGCAGAGGAAATCTCTTCGACAACAGGCTTTTCGCATCCCTCAACTTGGAGATCAGGCCTAAGATTGCCGTAAAGAGCAGAGACCGTACCCATGGACATCACTTCAACAGCAGCCCACAAAGGGAGCTCGCCATACTTATTGAGATTGTGCAAAATGCAAGGCATTCCCTGCCTGCGACCCCGATCAATCTCTTTTTGAATCGACTTAAGCGACTGCTTATGCGCCTCAGCGTCACGGAAGTAACCTGGTTTCATATACGCGTCGGGGCCGAATGATGTCGAAAGAACGCAAGCAAACTGAGTGCGCACCTTAAGCTCAACGCGCTCAATCATGCGCCACAACCATAAACGAAGCTCCCGGTCGAATTCGTATACCGACCGGATGCGTTCAAAGGTAATGCCTGGTAGAATCGCGCCATTGTCTTCAAATGTCATCCAATAGCCGCGAAGCCGATAATAGTTGGCATCGCCCAACGTGCGAGCAGCCGCCATGCGGTCATTCACGCAAATACCCTGACTAATCAGATGGTCTATCTGCCTATCAATGGTTAAGGCGGGCTTAAAAGAACATGACCCCGCCTGGTGCGCATCATCGATACCGAGAGAGGCGTGCGGGGTACTGTTGTGCTCCATTTTATCCGACGTCTGATTGTTCGTGAAGGTCTCTTCTTCAATCACCGCAAACCCCCTCGGTCTCTCCAAATTCCATCTTATTCGCAACGCGGCGCCCAGAGAATCTGATGCACCAAAATGCCTCCGAGCGGACACGGACGGCCATGGCGACCTACGCTGCGGAAGTTTCCTTTTTACGCTCACTCAAGTCCACATTAATGCACTATATTGATGCATATTAGCTTTATAAATGCACTATAGCAGTGCAGCATAATAGGCTATATGGTAGCTTTACCCTAGAAATCGCACTATAGTAGTGCGATATTTCCCTCTTATTGCACTGCAATAGTGCATGTTATCTCAAGGAAGGTGGCCCCCTGGAGAGGCTTTATGAGCAGATGCGTCGCCTTCTGGCGTATGCACCCCAGGACTTCCGTAGATACATGTACGACGCATTCCCCCATCTCCACGTGTACTTCAACCGGGTCCTCCATCCTGGACATCGAGAAGGGCGAGGCCGACCTCAGCCGCCGCGCTCCCCGCTATCTTATGCAGGGGCTGTCGTTCCGCGAGTATCTTGCCATCCGGCATGGAATTGAGCTGCCGGTGTTCACACTTGAGGATGTGCTGGCCCATAGGGCCGAAACCCCTCTCCTCATGCAGCCGCTTCCGTACTTCCACGATTACCTGCAGTCCGGATATTATCCGTTCGGTGCGGACGTCGACTTCCCCACGGAGCTCGAGCAGGTTATTTCGCGCACGCTCGAAGTTGACATCCCTTTGTTCGCGGGTATGACGGCGGCAACCGGGCGCAAGCTCAAGAAGCTGCTATCCGTGGTCAGAACGCTTGCTCCGTTCAAGCCCAACATGTCGAGCCTGGCCAAACAGCTACAGGTGAGCCGCAACGTGATCGAGGAATACCTGCTGTACCTCGAGAAGGCCGGCATGATTGCGCAGCTGCGAGGCGGTGCAGGCGGGCTGGGCGCACTGGGCAAGGCTGAAAAGGTCTATCTGGACAATCCGAACATCCTGTATTGCCTGGGCGGCAGCGGTAGCGATTCTGGAACCGTTCGCGAAACGTTTTTCCTGAATCAGGCACGCGTGGGACACGATGTCGTCGTTTCGCCCGTCTCCGATTTCCGCATCGGAGACTTCGCGTTCGAGGTAGGCGGCAAGAATAAGGGACAAAGCCAGGTTGCCGGCGTTGAATATGCTTTCGTCGTGAAGGACGATATCGAATACGGCTACGGCAACGTGATTCCCCTGTGGGCTTTCGGCATGATGTATTAGGCACCGGGCACGTGGTCACCAAAAACCGCGCGCCGCAACCAGGCAACACGCGGTTTTCGTAAAAAAGCAGTTCGTTGGAAGGCAAAGCCGCGACGGACACCGCCCCGGCTCTCCCTTAAGCGCACATGCGCTACTCGGTCAGCAGCTTCGCGATCTGGACGGCGTTGGTCGCCGCGCCCTTGCGAATCTGGTCGCCGCAGCACCAGAAGGTGATGCCGCGCAGGGCCTCGGGATAGTACCGTCACAATTCTTGCATGCTTTCCGACAGCCCGATAAGCCCGCCTCTGGTACTGTCGCTCGCCCAGCAACGCCACGCCCAGGCAGCGCCTCGAGCCCCGCTCGCTCTCCGCCGCGGATGCCTCCCGCCTGCGGTTGCGCTCGATGACCGCCGTCACGAAGCGCGCTCCCTTGAGCTCGGGCATGCGGATGGTCATTAAAAACCGAGAAAAATGAGTATGGGCGCGCGACCCCGCCGTATCGTGCTCCCAGCGGGAAATGAAAAGATATATATGAGTTCCCTTCCCATCTCCCCGTACAGGACCTTCCGTCCGCACTTCGGTATCCACACGATGTGGTAGACGCACCCCCAATCCGCGTGCGATAAGCTATTCTTGTCCATATGGTCCCGTCCTTCCGGACGGCGCAGCCGGCCCGCCGCGCCTCCATGGTGGGACGGGGCCGTTCTTTGCGGAAGGCCGATAGGGGCATAGCCGCTGCTGGCACCACAGGCATAGCCTGCGGGCTTCTCACGTTAGATTAAAGATGCGCGTTAGGCCATTTTCTCTGATTGTCAACCTAGCGCATATTCAAATGCGCTAGCACGACGAATTGTCGGCGTCAATCTCGCAGGGCATCAGCGATTCCGTTTATATCCCAATAGAACTTGCCATCCGTGCCCCTAAAGACCGCAGCGAGATGAGCGCCCTTATGCCTCAGGACTTCAGGGCACCTATCCTTCATGATGGAACAGCCGTTGTAGAGAACGACAATTTTTAATTCGTTGTTGGCAGCGTATTCGCATTCATACTCAATAAAGCTACGATGGTCAACGCTGTACCCCCGGTGACATCCCCCGTATATCGAGTAGCTCCGGCAGTGTCTGCAGCCTCCTTTAGTAAGATCCTTGGTATGGTCCCCTACAATGAGAACAAACGTCCTGGAGACATCGAGGCGCTCCTTGAGCGACTTCTTGATGCTGCATGGAAGGCTCGTGTCCCGCGCCTGCGTAAGCTCATGCGCATCGATGTAGGACAGGTTCCAATACGTGCTTTTGTTCCAAACCTGCAAAGCCTCAATCAAGTCGCTGTCCCCCGTCCAGTCGCCCGCAATGTAGGTTCTCGTTCGATATATCATGAATCATACCTTCCACTAGCAGAGGCAATCGTTTGATTCAACCGTATTGCATCATCCGGACAAACCACAATCGTCATATCTCCATGTATATCTTGCGCCCTGTTACCAAGAGCCCCGGTGATGAGGCGGTACGATTCGAGGTGCGAAAACCCCGCGCGGGATAGCCCGGTGCCCATGAGGGGGAGATATAGGTCTAGGCCCTGGCCCATGGCGTCATAGGTATCGACAAGGGCGCCAATCGCAGCAAGAACAGCATCAGGGCAGCTCTTAGTGACGTTAAGGTCATTGAAGTCCGATATCGCCAGAAGGAAAAACAGCGCCTTGTCGTTCTCAACCACGGCAACGGTACCGATCGGATAGCGGTTACGACCATCTGCGACGGCAGAAGGCAAGATTCCCCTTAGATCGAGGTTAGATGCGATGCGCTCATCGAGGGACATTGGCGTATCGCCGCATGCGTACATCCTTTGCAGCCATTGACCGTGCAGGCTCCTCGCCGAGATGCGCGGCTTCCCGATAGTCTCACACCCAGATGTGACAACGGTATCGAAACTGCTCTCGACCGGAATAACGACGATATTCTTATTTTTCCTCCTTCTGCCGAACGCTTTGGAAAACAAATCTCCGACTTCCACGGAAAGAGAGCCACTTCCATACTGCCAGAGTAACCTACTGCCTTCGGCAAGGTTGCTTTGCTTGAGGCTCTCCACGAGAGCCAACGCGAGGAAGATATCCGCATCCCCCTTGAGTTCGGAGAGCCTATCGCGCACGGAGCAATCCATATCGTTACAAGGATCGAAAGAAGAGAGAACATCATCAATTAGAAATGCCATGCCCTCTTCCCCGATGTAGTCGCTAATAAAAGCTCCCATGTTTCTGGCTGTCCCCTCGATGATTCCGAAGCGACTCAAAGGACGCTTGAGAGCTTTGGGGACATCCACCTTGCCGTTGATGAGACCGCTCGTCCTGGGCGCGTTGAGGTGGTAATCCCCGCCTTTTCGTCCACGGACCCTCCCCGCTTCGATATACGGCTCTAGCAGGGAGTTGAGGAGTTCCTCGTTGCTAACGGAGGAATCCAAAGCATATCTCTTGACGGTCTTGGTCAAGCTCGAGAGCGTAAGCAAGCTGGCAATTCCCTTCTTTTCGATAACTTTCAATAACTGATTGTAACCTAGTTGAAATACCAGAGGAACGACTGGAAGCACGGCCGAACGTATCGTGGAAATCGGTTCGAACTGGTTTTACACAAAGCGATCTTAGGATAAACATGATTCATGATGATCGAGACAACCTCATCTTCCAGGAGAAATGTCATCCGAAATACAAACACCCGCGCGACACGTTCCACGCCTTCATGGTCGAGGGTGCCGAGTTTGACCCCGAATACGACATGCCGCTCCTGCGCGATGACCGCTTCATCCCGACGGCGCTTGTGCCATTCTCAGTCGCCAAGCGAGCCAACTGGACAAACTTCGACTGCGCCGTCCATTTCTGCGAACGTGACCAGGACATTGAGCCTTTCTGGAACAACCCCCCAAAGGTACATCCCCAAGCTCATAAAGTTCCAGGGTGCCATTGGCCTTGACTACAGCACATGCGTCGACTTCCCCCGCCCACTCAAGGAGTGGAACGCCTACCGCAACCGCGTCTGCGACTTCAAGCTTCAGGACTCCGGGGTTCCCACGATTCCTCTTTTGCGCGGTGATCCCGACACCATCGAACGGGAGGTCTCCGGACTCGAGAAGGGCCGCGCGATCGCGGTGAGCCCACGTGGCTGCGTCAAGAACCCCGGAAACCGTCGGCGCTTCGTCCGTGGACTGCGTCTCCTCGTGGACAAGCTGGAACCGTCCATGGTCATCTCTTACGGCCCCAACAGTTACGGCGTGCTCGAATACCCGATCGAACTCGGAATCCCGGTGCATGCGTACGCCTCGCGAGGACGCGGCGACCTCGGAGGAGGCGTGCTTTGTGAGCAAGTTCTCTAGCGGAGGCCGCTTCACTGGAACGCGCGGCTCCCGCGACGACGGGTTCCGCAAGGTGAACGGATTCACCACACACGTCCACGCCGACAGGCAGGGCAAGCACATCCCTGGGCACAAGAACTACATCCCCGGGAAGAGCATCCTGCGCCTCACCATCACCGAGGCCCAACGTCTGATCGAGGAGTATGCAGGAAGCGGCAGATGGCAAGAACCCAATAAGGAAGTCGTCGACTTTTGCCATAATATCGGAATCTGGGTGTCGCCCGATGGCAGCAAAAGGCTTCCCACAACCTGCGGTACCATCCATTACAGCAAGACTGGATGCCATATCGTTCCAGCCCTTCCCGTCAAAAGGATTAGACATGAACCTTAAGGAAAAAAGAGATGCCGGAATTATCCGAATTTTAAACTATAGCTTAGAGCATGGAGGCGTTTCGCTCACGGTGACCTTCCGCGAAGGCGACTCGTATCTCTGCCATTGCGATAACGGCGAATGGGAAGACAACGGAGAATGGACCCCCGGAGAAGACACCCGGAATCTCCCGGGATACGAGGAGTGGTACGAGCTCTCGTTTCACGTTGAGCAAATCCTCACACCCGGGCCCAACAAGGACCCGCGCTACGAATGGATCTTCGCGTCCCGGAAACATATGCCCGTCCGCGTAACGGCAGGAGGTACCGTGCTCTACGAGGAGTAATCCCGCAATGCGGTCGCCTAGGCTCTTGCTCGTCTTAGTATAGACGCCATTAGCGTGATAAGCTGCACCTTGCCGCGGCAGCCTTCGACTTCTTCCAGTCCACGCCGTACGGCAGGTTCGATATTTGATATCCAAAGGTCTCAGCGGGCATGCGGTCATCGGCACGCGCATCACCCAGCTGGACGCTCGAGATGTTGCCGGCCTTCAGCATCGCCTGCCCACATACGCATGGAACAAATCTGCATAGTACGCAAAAACCGCGTGCCGCAACCAGGCAGCACGCGGTTTTCGTAAAAAAGCAGTTCGTTGGAAGGCCAAGCCGCGACGGGTACCGCCCCGGCTCCCCCTTAAGCGCACATGCGCTACTCGGTCAGCAGCTTCGCGATCTGGACGGCGTTGGTCGCCGCGCCCTTGCGGATCTGGTCGCCGCAGCACCAGAAGGTGATGCCGCGCAGGGCCTCGGGGTTGGAGATATCGCGGCGGACGCGGCCAACGTAGATAAGGTCCTGATCTGAGGTATCAAGCGGCATAGGCCAGCGATCGTGTGCGCTCTCGGCCTCAAGATCATCCACCAGCTTGACGCCCGGCGCCGCCGCCAGCGCCTCGCGCGCCCGCTCCAGGGTGATGTCGCGCTCGAACTCAAGGGTGATGCTCTCGGAGTGGGAGCGCAGCACGGGCACGCGCACGCAGGTGCAGTTCACGCGCAGCTCGGGCAGGTGCATGATCTTGCGGCCCTCGTTTTGCAGCTTCATCTCCTCGGAGGTAAAGCCCTCGAACTTCTCGCCGCCGATCTGCGGAATCAGGTTGCTCGCCAGCTGGGCGGCGAACGCGCGGGGCTCAGGGATCTCCTCGCCGCGGCCCATCGCGCCGATCTGCGCCTCGAGCTCCAGCATGCCGGGCATGCCGGCGCCGGATGCGGCCTGGTAGGTGGAGACGATCATGCGCTTCACGCCGGCCAGCTGGTGCAGCGGCCAGGTGGGAACCAAGCCGATGATGGTGGCGCAGTTGGGGTTGGCGATGATGCCGTGATGGTTGGCGACGTCCGTGCCGTTGATCTCGGGCACCACCAGCGGCACGTCCTCGTCCAGGCGGAACGCATGGGAATTGTCCACGACCACGGCACCGCGCTTGACCGCCTCCGGATAGAGCGCCTTCGCGACATCATCCTCTGCAGCACCCAGGACGATATCCACGCCGTCGAAGCACTCGGGAGCGGCGGCCTCGACAACGACCTCGCCCCAGGGGGTCTCGACCTTCTTGCCTGCAGAACGCGGACTCGCCAGCAGCTTGAGCGCGCCGACGGGGAACTCCTGCTCCTCCAAGCACTGGAGCATCTGCGTGCCCACCGCACCGGTTGCGCCCACGATGGCGACTGTGTACTGCTTCATGTCGATTACCTCCTAGTTAAGGGAAATGATGGCATTTGACGACGCATCGCGCACCTTAGAAGGGAGCGCGGACGGGCTCCAAATCGGACGTCTTCACAATGCCGTTCTCGTCCGAAAACGCCTTGTAGATGGTCTTGATGGCCAGGTCGAAGTCCTTCTCCTCAACGCCCACGATGATGTTGATCTCGTCGCAGCCCTGGGTGATCATGCGGACGCTCACGCCCTCCTGGCCCAGCATGCCGAACAGGTGGCCGGAGACGCCAGGGCGGCCGCGCAGGTTGCGACCCACGGTGGCGATCAGGGCGAGGTCCTCGACCACCTCGATCTCCAGCGGCTCGACCTCTTCCTGGATGTCGGCTATCAGCGAGTAGAGCGAATCCTTGACATCGGATGCCTGGACAACCGCCGCGAACTGGTCCACGCCGGTGGGCATGTGCTCGACGGAGATGCCGTAGCGCTCGAAGACGGACAGGGCGCGGCGCATGAAGCCGATGCGGCTCTTGGTACGATCGCGGGCGACGTTGATCGCAAGGAAGCCGCGCTTGCCGGCGATACCGGTGATGATGGGCTCGGAGTCGCCCTCTTTGGCGGTCTCGGAAATGATGGTGCCGGGGTCCTCCGGCGCATTGGTGTTCTTGATGACCAGCGGAATGCCCGCGTCGCGGACCGGGAAGACGGCCTCCTCGTGCAGCACGCTCGCACCCATGTAGGACAGCTCGCGCAGCTCCTCGTAGGTGATGCGGGGAATGGGCTGGGCGCCGGCAACGATGCGCGGGTCGGCGGACAAAAAGCCCGAGACGTCCGTCCAGTTCTCGTACAGGTCCGCCTCGAGGCACTGCGCCAAAATGGAGCCGGAGATGTCTCCGCCGCCGCGGTCGAGCAGCTTGACCTTGCCCTCCTTGGTGGCGCCATAGAAGCCGGGCATGACAAAACCGCCCTCGCGAGCGTTCTTCTTGACCAGCTCGGCGGTGCGCTTCATGGACAGCGTGCCATCGTGGTGGAACGCGACCATGTCGGTGGCGTCGATAAACGGCAGGCCCAGGTACTCGGCCATCAAACGGGCGGTAAAGTACTCGCCGCGGCTCACCAGCTCCTCGGTGGAGTAGCCTCCCTTGCGGGCGCGCTCGGCAAAGGCCTCGAACTCCTCGCGGATGGGATAGGAGAGCCCCAGCTCGTCCGCGATATCGAAGTAGCGCTGGCCGATATCCGCCAGTAAGTCGTCGCAGGACACGTGGTAGTTCACGTGGGCATCGACCAGGTACAGGAGGTCGGTGACCTTGGTGTCGCCGGACGAGCGGCGACCGCACGCGGATACGACCACAAAGCGGCGGGCGGGATCTGCGTCGATGATCCCCTTGATCTTCTTGAAGTGCTCGGCATCGGCGACCGATGAGCCGCCGAACTTGGTGATCTTAATCATAAGAACGCAAAATCCTTCCCGGGGCCTCGCGCAAAGCTCCACGCAACGATTGTTTCACGTGCCTTCACTTTAGCGTAAGCAAGTACAATGGATGTTTAGTCTACTAAACCACAGAAGAGCGTTCATGCATAATCGCACTTTTGTTTCCAAACAAAGAACGTCATGTGAATTGCAGCTGAACGGGCATGTTGCCCGTCGCTCCGCAGGACGGCTCGCATGTATGCTCTGATACCATGTGCAGCAACGTTTTACGGGCGCCCGCATGACGCCCACGCACCCATAAGGAGCACGTTTATGGCGACCTACCACAGCACCCGTTCCCGCACCGCGCAGCTCAGCGCCAAGGAGGCCATCCGCCGCGGCATCGCGCCCGACGGAGGCCTGTACGTATCCGACGAGCTGGGCGAAAGCAAGATCGATTTGGCCGGCCTTGCCAACAAGGACTACTTCGAGCTGGCGCGCGAGGTGCTTGGCACCCTGCTGCCCGACTACACCGCAGACGAGATCGCGGCGTGCGTGGACGAGGCCTACGGCAGCACCTTCGCCTCCGACGAGGTGACCCCCGTGGTCGACCTCAAGGGCGTCGCCGGCGATGCCGACCAGGGCGAGGCGCCCGCCTACGTGCTCGAGCTGTGGCACGGCCCCACCAGTGCCTTCAAGGACGTCGCCCTGCAGATGCTCCCCCGCCTCATGGCCCGCACCAGCGCCGACGCCGAGGGCGCTGCGGATAAGATCATGATCGTCACCGCCACCAGCGGCGACACCGGCAAGGCGGCGCTGGCCGGCTTCGCGGACGCGCCCGGCTGCGGCATCACCGTCTTCTATCCCGAGGGCAAGGTCTCCCGCGTGCAGGAACTCCAGATGAGCACGCAGGAGGGCGCCAACGTCGCCGTCTGCGCCGTGCGCGGCAACTTCGATGACGCCCAGAGCGCCGTCAAGCGCATCTTCGCCGACCGCGAGCTCGCCAACCGCCTCGCCGCCTCCGGCGTGCAGCTCTCCAGCGCCAACTCCATCAACGTCGGCCGCCTGGTACCCCAGGTTGTCTACTACTTCGCAGCCTACGCCCAGCTGCTTCGCGCCGGCAAGATCCAGCCCGGCGACGCTGTTGAGTTCTGCGTGCCCACCGGCAACTTCGGCGACATCCTTGCAGGCTACTACGCCCAGCGCCTGGGCCTGCCCGTAGCCAAGCTCATCGTGGCGAGCGACAAGAACAACGTGCTCTTCGACTTCCTCACCACCGGCACCTACGACCGCCAGCGCCCCTTCTACACCACCACCTCCCCCAGCATGGACATCCTCATCTCGTCCAATCTCGAGCGCATGCTCTACTACCTGGCTGATGGCAACTGCGAGCTGGTCGCCGACCTTATGGCGCAGCTCGGAAAGCTGTGCGGGGGCGACGGTGTCGGTCGCCTTCTCGAGCACCTGCATGCAGGCGAAGTCATCCGGCGGGCAGAACAGGCCCAGCGAGCCGGCGACGGCGCGCGGGAACTTGTAGGGGCTCGCGGTGGAGAGCACCACGCGCGCCTTGGCGTCCGCGGCTGCGGGAACCTGTCCCAGCGCGTGGTAGCCGCAGGCGGTGTGCGGGTCGATGAGGTAGCCGTTGCGCTCCCAGCAATCCCTGATGGCGGCTGCCACCTGGTCCTCGTCCGCCCAACCGCAGCCAAAGACGGCCTGGATCTTGGCGAGCAGGTC
>DBEWRE010000008.1:0-39220 GCA_048207125.1 Collinsella sp. | reverse complement strand
AGAAGGTGGGTGCCCTCATCGTCCTCTCCAGCTTCCTTAACAACGAAGGATCTCTGTAACAGAAACGACTGTGTGGGCTCCCTAGAAAAACGCGACGGTTCACCCAGTTGCTCCGCGGGGGGCGGAATACCTATATCTTATGTCCGCCTACTTTCAATACCAGTCTTGACTTGTAGGAAACGGTATCGGATTATTGAAGCACGCGCCTATTTTCCTTCTGACAATAATCTATCAATAGAGACTTCTCGTTATTATCACCGCAGGTAATTGCGGTGTTTTTTTGTATTGAAGGCGATATCGGACCGGGCTCTTCGCGAGTCGGCGACCGCTTTTTCCAACAAACGAGAGCCCCGATTCGAAGGCGCATCGACCCCGAGTTCCGTCTGCCGGCCATTAGCGGCCGTTCATATTGAAACGTTCATGAAGACGAGGCTTGCGGGCTCCTGTGGGCTCCGGCGCCTGGCGGCTGCTTTTTCGGGGCGAGGGCCGCCGTGTGCCCGCCCATTTCCGCGAGCTCGTGTCCATGAATTATGTGAACGTTGTTCATTCTTGCTGAACCGCGTTCATTTCATGTAAACCAATCTATATAGTTGGCTATATGGGATTCGATGCCCACGGGCGTCGAAGCACGTTTTCGCACCGTGTATACGCGCTAGGTTAGGAGAGCCATGAAAAAGTACGCTAACGCCGCGGTCGTCTATTCGTTCCTCGCTTTGGCGGGAGGCGTGTTCTATCGCGAGTTCACCAAGTTCAACGGGTTCGAGGGCGCCACGTCGCTCGGTTTCATCCACCCGCACTACCTCATGCTGGGCGTGTTCTTCTTCCTGGGCCTGGTCGTGTTCGACAAGCTCTTCAACGTCTCGCAGCGCCTGGGGAAGATCCTTGTCGCCTACCAGGTCGGCCTCAACCTCAGCGTCTTCATGATGCTGGTTCGCGGTGTACTGCAGGTCCTGGGCACCCCTCTGTCCACCGGGGCCAACGCCGCCATCTCCGGAATCGCGGGCATAGGCCACATCATCCTGGGCGTCAGCTTGGTCATGGTTCTGTTCAAGATCAAGGCCGCCGTCGCGCAGGAGGACAGGTAGCCGGGGCGCGTCGCAGACGCCCGTCTACCGGTCGCGCGGTCTTTGCGGTCGCGGCCTAGCTTGAACCGCGCTTCGCGGGGCTGGAGTACAATTCCATAGCAAGCCTTCTCGGCGCGTCCGCATCCTTGCCGGCGCGCCGTCTTTTATCCGCCGGGGCCCGGCGCCGCGTAGACCATGTCCCGGGGCCGTGCCAGGAGAATCCGGGCGCTCGCGCGCCCATGGGAAATGGGGACGAGAATGCATATGCTTTTAACGCAGGGGGCCATGGATGCCTGCGAGCTCTGCCCGCGCCGCTGCAAGGCGGATCGCGCGCGGGGCCGCCGCGGTATCTGCGGCGCCGGCGGCGAGCTCAAGATCGCGCGCGCGGCGCTGCATATGTGGGAGGAGCCTCCCATTTCCGGCGAGGCGGGCTCGGGCACCATCTTCTTCAGCGGCTGCCCGCTCAAGTGCATCTACTGCCAAAACCACCAGATCTCTACCGGGGGTTTCGGCATCGAGATCTCTCCGGAGCGCCTGGTGCAGATCATGCTCGAGCTGCAAGACCAAGGCGCCCTCAACATCAACCTGGTGACGGCGACGCACTACGCCCATCTGCTGCCCGCTGCGATCGCCACGGCGCGCCAGCGCGGTCTCAAGATCCCGATCGTCTACAACACCAGCGGCTACGAGCTCGCGCAGGCGGTGGCGGAGCTCGACGGCTTGGTCGACGTGTGGCTTACCGATTTCAAGTACGCCGACGCCGCGCTGGCGCGCAGTTTGTCCCACGTGCCGGATTATCCGGACGTCGCGGCCGCCGCGCTTGCTCAGATGGTTTCGCAAATCAACGCTGCCGGTGGCGAGAAGCTGGCGCAAGACGGCCGCATGCTACGCGGTATCATCGTGCGCCACCTGGTGCTGCCCGGCCATGCCGACGATTCCTGCCGCGTGCTCGACCGTGTCTGGGATATAGCCGGCGACGTGCCCATCTCCGTTATGAACCAGTACACGCCCAACCAGCGAATGCGCGACCAGGGCGGAGAGCTCGCGCGCGCGGTTACGGACGAGGAGTACGAGAAGGTTCTTGACCATGCGGACGGCTTGGGGTTCACCACCATGTTCTGGCAGGAGGGAGGGGCGGTGGACGAGAGCTTCACCCCGCCGTTCGATACCACCGGCGTGCTCGAGTCCGCGGCGGCACCCGTCCCGCACGGCCTCTAGCCCCGTTCGCAGGGCCCCTGGCTGCTTCCGCTCCACCCGTCTCGTCCGCCACGGGCCCGCGCCTCTTTATTTCCGGCCCGGGCCCGTTCCCGCACGCGTCTTACGGACTCCTTCCAAACGGGTATACTCTTCAAGATTGTTCGAACTAGCCCCGGCGCCCCGCGGCGCCGATATATCAAGGAGGTCGGCTCCATGACCGATCAGAACACCCCGCTTTCGGATGAGGAGCGCGCCGAGCTCGAGGCGCTTCGGGCCGAGAAGGCGCGCCGCGAGGAAGAGGAACGCGCCCGCGTGGAGCGCGCCGAACTCGAGGCCCTCCGTGCCGAGCGGGCCGCCGCGCAGTCCCCTTCCGATTCGCAGGAGCCCGCCGCCGCGCCCAAGCGCCGTCGCGCACCCAGGCAACAGGATCCCGTTGTCGATCCCGATAACCTCACTTTCGGCCAGAAGATGGTCATGACAAGGGATGAAGAGGACGAGGACGGCGTGCCGCCCATGCCCCCGGCGCAGAAGCTCATCATCGCCGTCGGCGTGGTGCTGCTTGTTATCGCGGGCTTCTGGATCGTTAAAAACAACCTGGGCTAGCCCTGTCGCCGCCGACGCGCAACATCGCCGGCGGCTTTTCTCTATCCATCACATCGAGGGCGCATTCAGCGCAGCTTCCGGGCCGTCTGCGGCGGGGAATCGCGCGAGAATCGCCGCGACAGGAGGACACCATGGCGCTTACCGATATCGCCCGTCCCACCGACATCTCCATGCTCACCGACCTCTACGAGCTCACTATGGCCCAGGGCTTGTGGGAAAACGGCAAGCTCGATGAACAGGGCTGCTTTACCGCCTTCTATCGCGATCATCCGTTCGGCAGCGCGTTCGCCGTCATATGCGGTACCGCAGAGCTGCCCGAACTGGTCGAAAACCTCCGCTTCACGGACGAGGACGTAGACTACCTGTCCTCCCTGTCCGCTCCCGGCGGCGGAAGGATGTTTAATCCCGAGTTCCTGGAGTTCCTGCGCGGTTTTCGCATGCATGTCGACATCGACGCGGTGCCGGAAGGCGAGTTGGTCTTTCCGCGCGAGCCCATGGTGCGCGTGACGGGTTCGGCGCTTGAGTGCCAGCTGCTCGAGACCGCGCTTCTCAACACCATCAACTTCCAGACGCTGGTCGCTACCAAGACCGCCCGCGTCGTCCAGGCCGCCAAGGGTCGTCCCGTCGCCGAGTTCGGCCTTCGTCGCGCCCAGGGACCCGACGGCGGCCTCGCGGTCGCGCGCGCCAGCTACGTCGCGGGCTGTGCTTCCACGTCCAACGTCCTGGCGGGGCGTCGCTACGGCATCCCGGTTTTCGGCACCCACGCCCACAGCTGGGTCATGAGTTTCGATACCGAGCTCGAGGCGTTCCGAGCGTTCGCGCGCTCCATGCCCAAGAACTGCACGTTGCTCATCGACACCTATGATGTGCGCGAGGGAGTGGAGAACGCCATCATCGTCGCCAAGGAGATGGAGGCCCGCGGCGATCGCCTCGCCGCCATCCGCATCGATTCCGGCGATCTCGCCAAGCTCTCCGGCTACGTGCGCTCCCGCTTCGACGCCGAGGGCCTCGGCTACGTCAAGATCTCCGTTTCCAATGATCTGGACGAGTACACCATCCAGTCCCTGCTCGACCAGGGGGCGCCCATCGATTCGTTCGGTGTGGGCACAAAGCTCGCCACGTGCTACGACCAGCCCGCGCTCGGCGGAGTCTACAAGCTCTCTGCCCGGCGCGCGTCTGCTTCCGATACCTGGACTCCCGTGGTGAAGCTCTCCGAGCAGCCCTATAAGCGAACCATTCCGGGCATCCAGCAGGTAAGGCGCTACATGGATGCATCCGGCTCCCCGGTGTGCGACATGATTTTGGACGAGGCGTACCTGCAGGGAGAAGGGGGGCAGCGCGGCTCCACCCTCGTCGCGGTCAATGACGCCGCCTTGGTGACCGATGTATCCGGATTCGAGTACCGCGAGCTCCTCGCGCCCTGCGTGCGCGACGGTCGCGCCGTGGCCCCGCGCGAGGATCTTTCCGTTGCCCGCGCGCGCTGCGCCGAGGCCATCGAGGCGCTCGATCCCGTATATAAGCGCTTCCTCTATCCCCAGTCCTACGTCGTCGGCATGGAATCCGGTTTGGCGCGCGTCCGCGACGAGCTCGTCCGTGAGCGCATGAGCGAGGCGGCGAGCTCGCTTCCATGGAAGACCACTAAGTTCTAACAGCGCGCCGCCACATGTATGCATGTCCTGCGCTATGATGGGCTGACGAATTGTCCGCGCGCCGTCGCATTCTCGCGGCGGCGCGCCTGCATGTTGTCGAGGTGTCCCATGTCAGTCCAGCGAAAAACCATGGTCGTCAAGATCGGTTCCTCCACCCTGGTGGGGGAGGACCGCCAGATTCGCCGCGAGTTCATCGCGGACCTTGCCCGCCAGGCGGCGGAGCTTCGCGATTTGGAATGGAATCTCGTCGTCGTGAGCTCGGGCGCCATCGCATGCGGCGCGCCTAAGCTTGGTTTTGCTAAAAAGCCCTCCGATATGCCGAGCCTGCAGGCCTGCGCCTCCGTGGGCCAGTGCATCCTCTCCGCCGTCTACGACGAGGAGTTCCGTGCGGCGAACCTGCTCACCTCTCTCGTCCTTCTCACCCGCCACGATACAGCTCGCAGGTCTTCCTACCTGCATGCCCGCGACGCCCTGATGCGCCTGGTCGAGCTCGGCGTGGTCCCCGTGGTGAACGAGAACGACACCACCACCGTCGACGAGATCAAGTTCGGCGATAACGATACGCTCGCTGCCCTGGTGAGCTGCCTGGTGTCTGCCGATCTCTGCGTCACCTTGTCGGACATCGACGGCCTGTACACCGCTAATCCGTCGCTGGATCCGGCTGCGAAGTTCATTCCGCGCGTCACTAAAATCGATGCCGCCATCATCGGCTCGGCGGGTGACTCCACCACGTCGGTGGGCACCGGCGGCATGATCACAAAGATACGCGCGAGCCGGATTCTCATGACGGCGGGCATCGCGAGCGTTATCTGCAGCGGCGCGGAGGACAACGCGCTTGTGCGCCTTGCCTCGGGCGAATCCGTGGGCACGCTCTTCGTTCCCCCGGTTGACCGACTCGAGATTGCGCCCCGCAAGCTTTGGATCGCGTTGGGCGATTCTGCGCACGGCGCGATCACGGTGGACGATGGTGCTGCCGCAGCCATCGTGCAGCGGGGAAGCTCGCTTCTGCCCGTGGGCATCACCGCGGTCGAAGGCTCTTTCTCGACGGGCGACGTCCTCGACATTCGCGATCGCGACGGTTTCGTGATAGCTCGCGGCCGCGCCGAGGCGGGGTCGGACGAGCTCGAGCTGGCGCGCGGACGCCGTCAGGATGAGATCGCGGGCAACCATCTTCTGGCCGCTCTTTCCGGCAAACCTGCCATCCATCGCGACCAGATGATCGTGTTCGCTTAAGCTCCCGGGCTTTCACAAGTCAAATCGGACTTAGCGCGCTGGGTGGCCCATCCGGCGCGCTTCCTCGTAAAGGTGCTGAAAGACGCTGATTCCGGCGCGCAACCCGTCGTGCTCGAACTCGTTGGTGACCCAGGGATGGGCGTTGCCAACGCGCGAGAGGGTGTCGAGCTGCAGGCCGGAGTCCACATACATGTCGTCGTAGTAGACCGCGGCGTGAACGGGGGTCTCGTTGGCGGCGAGACGCGCGGGGTCGTAGACCACATCGAATTCTGTATCCTGCATCAGCGTATCCATGGCGGCGGCGAACGGTTTAAGCTCCGGGCACTCTTTGAACATCCAGGGAAACGCCGCTTCTCCCGTAAACAGGAGTGGTCGGGCGAGTGCGTCGAATTCCGGTCGGCGGGCCTTTTCGCTCGCAGCCGCCCAATTGATGGGGGCGCACGTTCCGCTGGCGTAGATGAACTCTTGCAGCGTCCAGTACAGGGGGTTGGCGCGGGTGCTGGTGCGCTCGAGCGCGCTCATCAGGAAGCCTTCGGAAAGCTCGGGCGCGCCCGCTTCGGGAACGCTACCGTCAAGCTCGTCAAATGCATGGTCGAAAAGCCAGTGCATTCGTTCAAAGCTCGGCTTCATTCCAAAATCGCTGCCCAGCAGCTGCAGCCGCTCGACGGTGAGCGGGCTTCCGTCCGGCAGCATCGCGGCACCGTTCTCGAGGATGTCCGCGACCGCGGCGACGCGCTCGATATCGCCCGGGTAGCGGCGGTAGTAAGCTTCGGTTTTAGCCTGCATGCGCGGGAAGGTGTGGGCGTAGACCTCGCCGGCGGTGCCGGGGACATGAGGGATGCCGCCGCAGACAAAGCTCTGTAGGATGGCTCCGGGGAACAGCGATAGGTAGCTCAGCGTTATGAAGCCGCCGTAGCTTTGCCCCAGCGTGCTCCAGGGCCTGCCGCCAAATTGCGTGAGGCGCAGATATTCGAAGTCCCGGACTATGGAGCTGGCGAGCATTCGCTTCAGGAGGTCTGCTTGGGCGCGCGCCGGCTCCGCTCCGACCTCTTCCGCGGCTCGTCCCACGCGGGCTATTCGCCGTCCGTCTACGCGCGAGCTGCGGCCGCATCCGCGCTGGTCCGGAAGGATCACGCGGTAGCGCTTCACCGCCTCGCCAAGCCAGGCGGGGTCGGTGTCGCATACGGGGCGCGGGCTCTCGCCGCCGGGGCCTCCTTGGAAGAAGATAAGCAGCGGCAAGTCGTCGTTCACATGCTCGGGGGAGCAGGCAACGCGGTAGAACAGCTTGATGCTCTCTGGCGTGCCGGGGATGGGGGAGGGCATGGCGCCGCGGCGCATGGTGCTGCCCAGCGCGAGAAGGGCGGGTTCTAGTCCGCGCCAGTCAAGGGGCACATCGATGGAGTGGTCTTCGATATAGAGGCCGGGAACGTAATAGCTGGCGAGTTTCATGGGTGCCCCCTTGGTTGTTGCGGTGGTTCGCGGGTCGCGGCGTTCTGATGCGACCAGTATACCCTTATTTAAAATAGAATAGAACACACGTTCTATAATTGGTGCTACAATCGAGAACAAGGGGAGTCGTCTGATGGCCTCTTTCGAGTACTATGTTGTGGTGTGAAAACTGCGAGAGGAGCCACCTATGGCCGATAACATCGCTGCCTATGTAGAAAACCTGGCGCAAGCCGCGAAGGCCGCGTCGCGTCCGCTGGGGTTCGCGTCCGATGAGCAGCGCGTTGCCGCCGTTCGAGGCATGGCGACCGCCCTGCGTCGTAACACGGACGCCATCATCGCCGCCAACGCCCTCGATATGGATGCGGCCCGTGCCGCGGGCACCAGCGAGGGGCTGCTCGACCGCTTGCTGCTCACCCCCGATCGCGTCGAGGGGATGGCCCAGGGCCTGGAATCCCTTGCGAACCTACCCGACCCTGTGGGCCGCGTGCTCGAGGAGCGTACTATCGATTGCGGGCTCAATCTGCAGAAGGTGAGCGTTCCGCTCGGCCTTGTCGCCATGGTCTACGAGGCCCGTCCCAACGTTACGTCGGATGCCGCGGGCATCTGCGTCCGCACGGGCAACGCCTGCATCTTGCGCGGCGGCTCCATCGCCCAGAACTCCTGCGTCGCCATCGCCCACGTGCTCGCTGACGCGGTGGAGGACGCCGGGCTGCCCCGTGACGCCGTCAGCATCATCGAGACCACCGACCGCGCGGCCACTGACGTGCTCATGAGCCTTCGCGGCACGGTCGACGTACTCATTCCGCGAGGCGGCGCCGGGCTTATTCGCCATTGCGTCGAGAGCGCCCATGTGCCGGTGATCGAGACCGGTACCGGCAACTGCCATGTTTACGTTCACGAATCCGCGGACTTCGAGAAGGCGCGCGCCATCGTGATGAACGCCAAGACTCAGCGCGTGGGAGTATGCAATGCCTGCGAGTCTCTGCTGGTGGACGAGAAGATCGCCGACGCCTTCCTACCGCAGATGCTTGTCGAGCTGGATGCCGCGGGCGTGCTGGTGCATGGCGATGAGCGTACCCGCGACCTTGCGGACATCATGGATTTCGTCGATGCGACCGAAGAGGACTGGGGCCGCGAGTACCTGGCGCTCGAGATAAGCGTAAAGGTCGTCGCGGACGAAGACGAGGCCATCGCGCGCATCGGTCGCTACGGCACCGGTCATTCGGAGGCCATCGTAGCGGAGGATAAAGAAGCATGCGAGCGCTTCCTGCGAGAGGTTGACGCCAGCGCCGTATACGCCAACGCGTCCACCCGCTTTACCGATGGCGGAGAGTTTGGCCTGGGCGCGGAGATTGGCATCTCCACCCAGAAGCTGCACGCGCGCGGGCCGTTTGCCGCCGAGGCTCTGACAACGTATAAGTACGTCGTCCGCGGCGAGGGGCAGGTTCGTCCGTAGATTGTGGCTGGTCCTAGCCTTCAAGTCCATAGACGAGCAAGCGCCGATCGGTCCTCCGCTCTAGCGGATGCGGTCAATCGGCGCTTGGTAGCTTTACTGGGTTGAATGCCTTGCGTTCTCGTTAATCAACCTGTTGAAGGATGTAGAGCTGCTCCGGCTCGTATTTTGGAGCGCCTTCTTCAAATGATGCCATCCACGCCTCTTCGTTGCGTCGCCAAATCTCTTCGAAGTTGCCGACGGGAACAATGCGATAAGAGTGCGTCAGGGTGCTTCCGTCCTCGAAGGTCGCCGTGATATCCAAGGTTCCCGAGGAGAGCTCGGTGGCGGCGGATCGCTCGACTTCGAGGGATAGACGGTCCCATGCGTCTTCGTTGGATGTTCCCTGGTTGGCAAGGTTGTCCAACTCGTTTTTCGCCGCTATAACCTCTTCGGTTGCGGGGGCTTTAACCCAAAGGTTGAGCTGGTACATGTCGGGCAAGGTCGCGTTGGGGCCGCCGACGGTGATAGTCTCGAGCATCGGGGTCCCGGGGCTCTCTCCGGGGAGAACGTTCCCGCGGTCGCGCGACCCCTCTAGCTTGACGTTTTCGTTGGTGGAGCGGTACTCAACTGAAACCACGTCGTTGCCTAGGCAATTTGGGTCGATACGGTACTGAAGGGAGTAGGTGTTATCGTCGTTTCCGCTCCATGAGCCAAGCCCCATGAGCATTTCGGTCGAGGTCATAACGGCGTTGTCCATGCCGTCAACTTTTTCTCCTTCGGCGTATGCCGTGAGGACAAACCCCTCAAGATCCGGGTCGGGTGAGACCGGTATGTTGTGTCCGATCAGGCGTGGAAGCACCAGTGCGCCCCCTGCGAAGATAAGCCCTACAACAGCCGCGGCTGCCGCGATGCGCACGGCGCGCCGGCGCGGCACGACGCGCGTCCCCGTATCTGCTGCCTGTTTCCTTTCGCGTGCGATGGCTCGTTCGAGTTTTGTACGAGAGGCTTCATCGGTCCCAACGGAACTCACGGCATCGATATAGCTGTTTATCAACTTGTCGTCCATCTTTACCTCCCATATGTCCTCGAGTCCTGTAAGCCGTCTATGTCCACGCGCGCTAGCTCCTCACGCAGTTTCTTTCTGCCGCGGTGGAGCCTGGTGCGCGCCGCGGCGGGAAGGCAACCCATGATCTTTGCCGCCTCGTCCACCGAATAGCCTTCGACGTAGTGCAGGTGCAGAGCGACGCGCAGCTTATCCGGCAAGCGGCCCATGGCGATCCAAACCGGGTGGTCCAGCACCGCCTCAAGCGCCGGGTCCACGGGGCCTTGGTCCATAAGCGCCGCCATGTCCTCGCGCGTTTCAACGTGGCGGCGCCATGCCTGGCGGTGCAGGTCCACGCAGGCGTCGTGCGTGGCGCGCAGCAGCCATGCTTTCAGGTGCTCGTCATCATGGAAGCGCACCTGGCTTTTGAGTAGTTTGATGAACACGTTTTGGGCGATGTCCTGAGCGTCCGCCATGTTGCGCGTGCGGGCGAGGGCCAACCGAGTGACGGGACCGCGGTGCCGCGCGATCGCGTGCTCCATAAAGGCTTCCGACCGCAGCGCAGGGTCGGCTGCTTTGCCGGCGGTTTTAGCCGCGACGGGCCTCTTGGCGGCGGACTTGCGTGTTGTTGTCATGCGCTTCACCTCCTCACCCTATACACGGCTCGCGCGGAAAAAACGTTACAAGCGGATTGAAAAAGCCGACTCGAATGGAATCGAATCGGCTTAAGCGAACATTGTGCTTTAGGGAGCGGCGCTACTCGTCCGCGTCCTTACCAAAGGTGTCGCGGTCCGGGGCGAAGCTCTGCATGGCCTCGATGGTGCGGGCGAAGACCTCGTCCAGCTCCCATCCCAGCATCTCGGCGCCCTGGCGGATCACGTCGCGCGACACGCCGGCGGCGAAGCGCTTGTCCTTGAACTTCTTCTTGAGCGATTTGACGTTGAAGTCCATGACGCTTTTGGACGGGCGCATGATCACGGCGGCGCCGATAAGGCCGGTGAGCTCCTCGGTAGCGAAGAGGATCTTCTCCATCATCAGCTCGGGCTTGGGCAGGTCGGTGTTGTAGTCGCTGGTGTGGCTTTGGATGGCGCGGACCAGCTCGGGCGTGCCGCCGGCCTCCTCGATCAACGGGGTGGCGTAGAGGGTGTGCATGGCGGGCTCGTCGTCATGCTCCTCCCAGTCCAGGTCGTGCAGCAGGCCCACGATGCCCCAGAATTCCTCGTTTTCCGGGTCGTATTCGCGGGCGAAGTAGCGCATGGTCTGCTCGACCGTCTCGGCGTGCTCGATGTGGAACGGGTCGTGGTTGTGGGCGCTCAGCAGCTCGAAGGCGGCCTCGCGCGTCATGCCGGCGTTCAAAGTTGACATGGATGTGCTCCCTCCAGGACATTTGAGGCGGGCACCGCGGTGGCGATGCATACGTATGATTCTGTACTATACAACCGTTTTGCCGGCGCGCCTCTCCGTGTCCGGAGTGTCCGAGGCTTCTGGGCCGGAAGGGCGTCGGGATGAGTATTCAGCTAATGCACGTCTTTATTCACTCTAATTAGATAAAGCAAGGAAAAGTTCTTTTTTGGGCGATGTTTTACTCATCACTTACCGTTCGCCGAATCAATTCGATTTCACTTTTGCAGGGTTTCGGCGTCTTCGATTGCATTTAAATCAAGAATATGAACAACTAGATAGATAAAAAACAGGTGAATACAATCTAATTCCCATTCGTTGATGCCTGCCATGTCTATGGAACTCGTTCCGTCAAGGGATGAGACAAGAGAATCTGCCAGCGGTTAGGTCAAGGCAATTGGTCAATATGAATCCTCGGTGAACGTCGCGAATCTGCTTTGAGGAGCTTTGACATACGGGCGGTGAACGGTTGGGAGGGCATTGAGGATGGCGCGAGGCGGCCTTTTTGCGCATGGGAGCGCGCGCCCTCGCGCACATCAAACACAGTATTGCTATCGGAATTATATTTCTACTGGTAAGGGCTTGGTTTTTTCAAAAACCGTTCGCCATTCTGTATGTTGTGGGGTTGACGCCTCCACGATACTGTGCGGGTTGACGGCGGTCGTCCGGACCGCGCAAGGGCTTTGTTCGGCTGCGCGCCGATCGTTGCTAGAAAGGATGGGTGGTTTAATTGGCAACCATCAGAAGCAAGGCGAAGTTCGCCGTACTCGCGGGGCTGTGCGGAGCGCTCACGCTGGGAGGCGTCAACGCTTACGCGAGCGATATCACGGGCCATTGGAATGAAGCCGGCCTACAGGAGTGGATCGATTACGGAATCCTCAGAGGTTACGGCGACACGGGCGTCTACGCGCCCGATGCTACCGCCACGCGTGCTGAGCTGGTGGCGTTTCTGGACCGCATCATGCAGTACAAGCAAAGCGCCGAGAACAAGTTCCCCGACCTGGATCAGAACTGGTATACCGACGTGGTTCTGCGCTGCGTCGCGGCGGGAGTCATCTCTGGTGACGATGCGGGAACCATGCGCCCCAACGATCCGGTCACTCGCGAGGAGGCTGCGGTCATCTTCGCCCGCGTCCTCGATTTGGATGATACCGAGATGCCCGATGCCGATTTCATCGATGAAGATCAGGTTTCCAATTGGGCGCGTTCGAGCGTAAACGCCATGAAGGACGCCTGCTATATCAATGGCTACCCGGATGGCAGGTTCAGGCCCAAGGACCCCATCCGCCGCGGCGAGATCATCGCCATGCTGGACAACATGTTCTCCAACCTGTACCAGAAGGCGGGCTCCTTCTCCGATAAGACCACTTCTTCTGCCGTGGTTTCCGCTGCCGGCGTCACCTTGAAGGACCAGGTTGTCCAAGGCGACCTGGTTATTGCCGAGGGCGTTTCCAGCGGCGGCGTGGCACTCGACAACGTGCTGGTGAGGGGTAGGCTGATCGTTCGCGGCGGTGGCGCGGAGAGCATCTCCATCAAGGGCGCTAGCCATATCGACGAGATCGTTGTCGACCGCCAGAAGGACGCGGTACAGCTCGATATCGACGGCTCCTCCTCCGTGGGTTCCATCGCCGTGATCGATGACACGGCTTTCGTTGCCATCAAGGGCGACGCCCCCTCCGTTCTGGTGAGCGCGGACGGCGCCAAGGTATCGCTCTCCGGCGTTCACGGCCTGGTCAAGGTAACGGGCGACGATGTCACCCTGGTGGCGGAGAAGGCGGCCAAACTCGACCGCGTTAAGACGGAAGGCAAGGGCGGTGCCGTCTCTGGTACCGGTAAGGTCGCCGCAATCGACGTTCTGGGCGACGGCGGGCTGGTTGTGGAGACCACGGGATCTCGCGTCAACAACAACTCCGCTGCGGCGGTCAAGGTGGGCGACAAGACCCTTTCCGCTGGCAGCGTCTCCGGCGCAGCATCCGAGATGACGTTTCAGAACATGGGCGAGGACGCCGATGAGGCCGACGGCATCTCGTTGACCGAGCAGCGCACGTTCGAGGTTATCGTCCCCATGGGCAGCGTCGATCTTGGAGACCTCGCCAAGGACGTCGAGGCCGGCAAGGTCGAATGGACCCTGAGCCGCGACCACGGCATCCGCGACGATAAGGACTTCCCCAACCAGAACCTGGGCGGCAAGCTCGTCGACTGGAAGACCGTCGCCACCAAAGACCAGCCTGCCATCGACTTCTTCACCGACGTCAAGACCTCTGCGGTCGAGGTGAACGGCAAGCCGGCGCTCAAGCTGAGCTTCTCTAACAACACCATGTACGGCTACGACGGCATCGACGGGCGCTCCCGCGCCATCGTGCGCAATTCGATCCTGGACCACACCGGCACGTTCACCCTTGCCTGCTCCGTTAACGGCAAGCAGGTGGGCAAGCTCCCCGTCGAGGTTCGCCCCTATGATTCCTACTGCACGCAGGAGGAGGTCGACGCAGAGCTCCCCAAGCTTGCCGAGGAGGCCAAGAAGAACGGCATGTTCGCCAAGGTGGAGCAGATCGGCACCTCCGCCCAGGGCCGTCCCATCAACGCCATTTTCGTAACCAAGTCTGCCGGAGACCTGGATAGCTATCTCAAGCTCACGGAGCAGATGGAGAGCGATCCCGCCGCCCTTAAGAAGCAAGTCGAGAGCGGTGCCCTCAAGTACAAGGTGCCGGTTGTGTACAGCAACATCCATTCCGACGAGATCGTGGGAACCGACGGCGTCATGGAGTTCCTGCGCGCGCTGGTCAAGGGCGAGCCCATCGACTACCGCACCGTCGAGAGCCTGACCAGCAAGGGCGAGAAGACCCTTGAGAAGGAAAAGGACGAGCGCGGCGTTGCCTGGTCGAGCCTCATCGAGGACGAAGCGACCGGCGTGGGCTACATCCGCGGCGAGGGCAAGACCCCCGGCGATGAGGCGGTCGACATGACCGACCGCGAGTTCAAGGGTTACTACAACCTGGATTCCCGCACCCTCGATCCCAGCAAGCTGTTGGACGACGTGTTCTTCATCATGGTTCCCACCGAGAATCCCGACGGCCGCTACAACAACCTGCGCACCGGCGGCAACGGCTTGGACCTCAACCGAGACAACACCTATCAGACGCAGCCGGAGACCCAGGCCATGACGCAGCTCATCGCTAAGTGGAACCCAATCTCCCTGCATGAGATCCACGGCTACTACGATCAGTACCAGGTCGAGCCTTGCTCACCCATGCACGACCCCAACAACGAGTACGACCTGTTCATCGATACCGCGATGAAGCAGGGCGAGGCGTTTGCGGCTGCATCCATCTCCAACAACGACGGCATCAACAGCGTCCAGGTTCCCATGCGCGACTACTACAAGCGCCAGGATGACGGTTCCTACGCATGGGTGCCCTTCGACGACATGTCCTCCAGCTACACCCCGCAGTACGCTATGCTCCACGGCACCAACGCCTACACGGTCGAGCTGCCCTACGGTAGCGCCGACGCCGTCGAGGCAATCAAGTACGGCTTTGTGGGCAACGCCGAGTTTATCGCCCAGAACAAGGACCGCATGTTCGGTAACCAACTGGAGCGCTATGTCCGCGGCATCGAGAACATCGACTCGGATTCCATTCGCCCCTACTACGTCAACCAGGCCGACGTGCCCGGCGCCGAGGCGGACATCTTCCGTCCTCGCTACAAAGAGAACAACAACTTCTTCCCAGAGTATTACGTGATTCCCACGGGTGCCGGCGTCCAGCAGGACCGCGCCGCAGTTAACGAGATGGTCGAGTACCTGCTGCGCAACGACGTGAAGGTCAAGCAGCTCTCCGAGGATTTCAAGCTGGGCGATAAGACCTACACCGCGGGCGATCTGGTCGTTGACATGCACCAGGCCAAGCGCAACATGGCCAACGCCGCCCTGTACAACAACTTGGTCCTCACCGATTGGGACGAGCTGTATTCCGAGCCCGTTACCAACTTCCCCGACCAGCGCGGCTTCGATATGGATACCATCACTACGCCGGGCGCGTTCAAGGCGGCCTCTCTGAAGGAGGTAGAGGCCCCCATCGCGCTCAAGACCGTCGTTGACGGAACGGGCGATACGGTGCGCATCGAGAACAGCGGCGTCGAGGCGATCCGCGCCGTCAACAAGCTTCTCGCATCCGGTGCCAACGTGGGCCTGGTGACCGAGGGCGATTTCGCGGGCGACTACGTTGTCTCCAACGCGGACTTCAACGCCGTCAAGGACGATTTCGTCCTGGACGCCCATAGGTCCGCCGAGGCCCCCGCCGCAAAGGCCATCAAGAAGGACATCAAGGTTTACGTGCCCTGCTCGGACGAGGCGATTCTCACCGATGCCGCCGGCACGCCCGTCGGCATCAACAACTACTACGGTCGCCTCAACACCGATTACAACTGGGATATCTTTGCGCTGGGCAACCAGATGGGATTCACCCTGGTTGACGATCCCGCTGCTGCGGACATCATCATCGGCAACCAGGAGCTCTCCGATAAGGATATCGAGCTCATCAAGGCCGGCAAGCCCTACGTCGGATACACCGCCTACGCCATGGATTCCGTCGAGAGGATGGGGCTGGACATCGATTTCAACATCGATGGTTGGGGCTACGACGCCCTCACCACGGTCACCTACGATAACCCGAGCCTGACCACCGCCACCTACGTGGGCGAGGGCGACAACCTGGTTTACGGATACGGTGGCAACTTCATTACCAAGGTTCCCGAAGGCGCGAAGGTCATCATGAAGGTCAGCGATGACGACCTGGTCGAGGGTTTCATGAGTAAGACCCATATCGCCAAGTACAAGAACTCCATCCAGGCGTTCGACTATGCCCAGGGCGACTTCAACATGACTATCTTCGCTAACACGCTAACCAACAAGACCCACCAGCAGGATGATTACCGCTTCATCACCGGCGCGGTATACAGCAAGCTTTTGGAAGGGGACTTTAAGCTCTAGACATCTTCCCTTCGTCGACAACCGCGACGCGGTGGCGCTGGCCGCCCTTGAGGCGCGGGTAGACCAATGGGCGCCCTCCTGGTTCGATGCGAATCGGGAGGGCGCCCTCGTTTTTCCACGTGAAAAAAGAAGATATATGTTCAGAATAATTTGCTATCACTTTGTGTAAATCGGGATAAATCACAAGTGTCCAGCAGCTATAAACATAGGTATCGCATCTTGGCCTATGGATACGGAATAAACTCATAATACGGTCTATTAACTGGCAAATGAATAAAACGAGCTTAATTCCGTTTACCGAGCTTGAGCGTCCGTATGTCGAGTATGGGTTCATTTTTACAACGTGTGAACAGATGATACAGGTGCCTAGAAAATAAAGACCACTTCTTTTCGAATGTCGCTTTTCGCATGTTTTGACGGCGCTGCTTCAATGCCGTGTATCTTGCTGGTGCGTTTGGCGATTCCGAAGGATGAGGGTCGCGCTTCCAAGGGGGAATGCCCATGGCATCTGGCCCAATCCCTATTGGTAACTCGCAATGAAAGGAGTCGCGGTGATCGCTGGGAAGAATGCAGTCGTCGCAACTACCGCGGGGCTTGCGCTGGCGCTTGCCCTGTCCGGATGTGCCGGGGGGACCGTTCCAACGGTTTCGTTCCAAAATGTGACAGAGGGTGTGGACGAGTCTGCTCCCGATGTCATCTCTATGACCGATGCTCGCACGTTCGAGGCGACCGTGCAGGTGGATGGGAAGTCCGCTGAAGAGCTTACCGGCCTCATTGAGGACGGCGAGGTTGTCTGGACACTCAGCCGTGAAGAGGGTATCCGGGATACTGAAGAGTATCCCGCGCAGTTCCTGGGCGGCGAGCTGTCTGAATGGAAGACGGTCACGACCGAGATTCAGCCCAAGACCGATTTCTTCACCGATATAAAGAACGAGTCGGTGGAGATTGACGGTAAGGCCGGCGTTAAGCTCACGTTTGATACCGAGCTGTTCTATGGTTACGACGGCTTCGATGGCCGTGAGGGCGAGCTCATGAACGATACGCTGCTGGATTATACCGGCACCTACGAGCTCGCTTGTACTATCGGCGGTAAGGATGCGGGTTCCACCGAGGTTGATTTCCGTCCTTATGATACGTACCGTACCCAGGAAGAAATCGACGCCGAGCTTCCCGAACTCGTGAAGCAGGCAGGGGAGAACGGCTTGTTCGCCAAGATCGAGAAGATCGGCGAGTCTGCCCGCGGCCGTGACATCAACGCGGTGTTCGTCGCGAAATCCGAAAAGGATCTTGACGCGTATCTAGAGCTTGCCGATCGCATGGAGGCGGAGCCTGCCGAATTGCAGGAGCAGGTCGAGGCCGGCGAGCTTGAGTACAAGGTTCCGGTGGTCTACAGCAACATTCATTCCGATGAGATTATCGGCACCGACTCCGTAATGGAGTTCCTGCGCATGGTCGCCGCCAACGAGCCCGTCGACTATCGAACCATCTCGGAGCTCACCGAGCATGGCAAGGAGACGCTCGTCCGCGAAATGGAGGAAGACGGCACGGTCTGGTCAGAGCTTATCAAGGAGCAAGCGACCGGAGTTGGCTACATTCAGGGCGATGGGGCGAAGAATCCCACCGATACCGAGGAGAATCCGCACCATACCGTCGATATGACGGATGAGGAGTTCGAGAGCTATTACAACCTCGAGGACCGTACGTTCGATATCGAGAAGGCCTTGGACGACATGTTCTTCATCCTCGTCCCCATGGAGAATCCCGATGGTCGTGCCGACACCCTGCGCACCGGCGGCAACGGTTTTGACCTGAACCGTGACAACACCTACCAGACGCAGCCCGAGACCCAGGCAATGACTTCTATGATTGCCAAGTGGAATCCCATCTCGCTTCACGAGATCCATGGGTACTATACCCAGTATCAGGTGGAGCCGTGTTCGCCCACGCACGACCCCAACAACGAGTACGATCTGTTTATCGATACTGCCATGGCGCAAGGCGAGGCGTTTGCCGCGGCATCCATCTCCAACAACGAGACCATCAACGCCGTTCAGATCCCCATGCGCGACTACCTTGCTCGCGAAGAGGACGGCACCCTCAACTGGTATCCGTTCGACGACATGTCCTCCAGCTATACGCCGCAATACGCCATGCTCCACGGCACCAACGCCTACACGGTCGAGCTGCCGTATGGCCATGAGGACGCGGTCACCGCGACCAAGTATGGTTTCATAGGTAACGCCGAATTCGTTTCCGAGAACAAGGACCAGATGTTCCTCAACCTACTCGAGCGTTATGAGCGCGGCATCGACAACGTCGATCCCGAGGAGATGCGTCCCTATTACGTCGACCAACATGATGTGCCCGGTGCCGAGGCCGATGTGTTCCGTCCCCGCTACGCAGAGAATAACAGCTTCTTCCCTGAGTATTACGTGATTCCCACCAGCGCTGAGGGTCAGCAAGACCGCGCAGCCGTTGTCGAGATGGTTGAGTACCTGCTGCGCAACGACGTCAAGGTGAAGCAGCTTTCCGAGGACTACAAGGTAGGCGAAAAGAGCTACGCAGCCGGCGACATCGTCGTCGATATGCATCAGGCCAAGCGCAACATGGCCAATGCGGCCCTGTATAAAAACATGGTCATCAGCGATTGGGATTCCCTGTACTCGGAGCCCGTAACCAACTTCCCCGACCAGCGAGGCTTCGACATGGATATCGTCACCACTCCCGATGTCTTCGCGTCCGCGAAGCTCGACGAGGTGTCTGAGGGTATTGAGCTCGAGACCTTCGTTGATGGCGAGGGGGACGCCGTGCGCATCGAGAATAGCGGCGTCGAGCCGATTCGCGCTGTCAACGCCCTCTTGGGCGACGGCAAGAACGTCGGCATGGTGACCGAGGGCGAGTTCGCGGGCGACTACGTGGTCTCCGCTTCGGACTTCGAGTCCATCCAAAACGAGTACATCCTCGATGCCCATAGATGCGACGGCGTCTTCGCCGCCAAGACCATCAAGAAGGACATCAAGGTCTATATTCCCGGCGCCGAGCCCGAGTTTCTGCTGGACAACGATGGCAACGAAGTCGGAGTCAAGAACTATATAAATCGGCTTAACACCGATTACAACTGGGATCGTTTCGCTCTCGGAAAGCAGATGGGCTTCACCATTGTCGACAATGCCGAGGATGCCGACATCATCGTCGGCAACCAGTGGCTTTCTGAGGACGAGGTCGCTGCCGTCGTCGCCGGCAAGCCCTACGTGGGTTACACCTTGGGCGCTCTCGAGTCCGTCGAGCAGATGGGCATTGGCCTCGAGTACAACGACGAGGCGGATCTTATGTACGACGCCCTGACCACCGTTACGTATCCCGAACAGAGTATCGTTACCGCGACGTACGTCGGCGAGGGCGATAACCTCGTGTACGCATACGGCGGCAGCTTCATCACCGCTGTACCCCAGGGGGCGAAGGTCATCATGAAGACCACCACCGATGATCCCGTTGAGGGCTTCATGAGTAATGAGCACATCGCCAAGTACAAGAACTCCATCCAGGCGTTCGATTATACCGAGGGCGATTTCAACATGACCATCTTCGCCAACACGCTGACGAACAAGGCGCATCAGCAGGATGATTATCGCTTCCTGAGCGCAGCGCTATACAGCAAGCTTCTCGGTGAGGACTTCAAGCTCTAGGGTCTGATCATTTTGATCTCGCATTCAATTCGAAGTTGCATGCGGGCGGGATGACGACGTAGGATGCGGGCGCCACCGACTCCATGACGGGTCGGAGGCGCCCATTTCATTTCGGTCCGAGCGTTTGCCTCCCGTCGCCGCGGCCTTCGGAGGGTTTCATTCGGATGCGGATGATTTCAACGCAGAAAAAGGGCCTTTTCGATGTCGACCCCCAGCCCCGATCGCGCGCTGATTTGGCCTCGGCTGGCTTCTTGATGTCGAGATTTCGAATGAGACCAGGACGCTTCCGGTTGAGAACAAGCTCCGACGGCACCGGAGTAGCGCCGTCGGAGCTTGTTCTTGCTGAGCATTTTGCATCAGGGGCCAAATTCGGTTTTCAGGTGTCGCAAAGATCGATTTTAGCGAGAACCGATATGCCGCCGGGGTTCGATTCGTATAAAGAGGGATGCTTTGGCTGGCCGTCGCAAAATCGCTCCCGTATCGTATTGGCGATTGGTTCATGCGCTCCGAGAACGTGGATCGTTAGTTGAAGCTGGGGTCGATCTGCGCCAAGCGCTCCTCGATATCGTCCTCGGTGCATTCAAGCGCCACGGCAAGCTCTTCTAGAGCGCGGCGATGGGCTTCTTTGAGCACGCGCGTGTAGTAGCTGCTGGGCTTCTTATCGTGCGCTTCGGCATCATGGATGCGCTGTCGCATGGTCTTGGCAACGCGGATGGTCTGAGGCGCGCCGAATTTGAGCTGCTTTTTAAAGTAAGTCTCTTCGAGAGAGCTGTTACGTTCGGTGAAGGGGTCGACCTCTATCGCGTTGTAATCGTCCAAAAGGCGCTCCGCTACCTCGCGTGAAATGCAGGTGTGCAGACGGTCTTGCTGTGCCACCGGGTACATCATGCGAGTTTTCGAATGGCCGGTCTTCGCTTCCAGGATAATCATAGGGGAGGGAGCGTCCTCGTAGCCCATAACGGTGCAGACTCCCTGTCCCGGGTGGATGATGTGCTCGCCGATACTAAACATGCTATTCTCCATCACTTGCTAATCTGATATGCTTCTAATTTTTGCGACTTTCTAATCATAGCACGTGTATCGGAATGAAGGCGCAAGTGCTCCATAAAAACACCCCTATATGCAGGTAACTTTACATATGGTACACAAATGTTAAAAAGAAAAGCGCAGGTAAGGACAAGGTATGTTTATCATCGCCTGAACAGCTGGCTGTAATCCGACGTGGCCTGCGCACCCCCATTTAGGTGCCGCGGAGACCCTCATCATATGCTGATTGGCCGATAATCTGAATACAGACGCATATAAAAGGTACCAGCAAGCACGTTAGTGTGTTAAAGTACCAAGCACATCCATGCATGTGCCCCGCGAGACCAACATTTCGGGGCGGGAATTTGAGGAGGATTATTTATGCCAGAGAAGATTGAAGAGCTGGTGCGCGCTGCGCTCGCCGCTGCCCAGGAAGCCGGCGATCTGCCCGCGTTCGACCTGGAGGATTGCGGCCTGGAGCGACCGGCTGACACTTCTCACGGCGAGTGGACCTCCACCTGCGCTCTTAAGTCTGCAAAGCTCGCTCACTGCGCGCCCAAGAAGATCGCCGACGCCATCGCAGCCAACATGCCCCAGGACGCCTCCATCGCCAAGGTAGAGGTCGCCGGCCCCGGCTTCATCAATTTCTATCTCAATGCTGCGGCGAACAACGCCGTCCTGGCAGAGGCCCGCGCCAAGGGCATGGACTTCGCGAAGTCCAACGTCGGCGGCGGTCTCAAGACGCAGGTCGAGTTCGTTTCCGCCAACCCCGTCGGCCCCATGCACGTCGGCCACGGCCGTTGGGCCGCACTCGGCGACTCCCTCTGCCGCGTCATGAGTCACGCGGGCTACGACATCCAGCGCGAGTTCTACATCAACGACCACGGTTCCCAGATGGACGTTTTCGGCAACTCCATCTCCTATCGCTACATGCAGCTGGTCGAGATCATGGAGAAGCAGGGTCTGGACATCGACGCTGCGCGCGACTTCCTCGCCAAGGACCGCGACAACTACGTTCAGGACGAGGCCGACGAGCACCTGGACAGCCATCCCTATATGGATGCCTTCACCCAGGGCCTGGGCGGCAACGCCTACGGTGGCACCTACATCATCGACGAGGCAGCTGCCTTCTATAAGAAAGATGGCGACAAGTGGGCCCACGCTACGGACGAGGAGCGCATGCTCTATTTCCGCGAGGAGGGCTACGCCAAGATGGTGGAGAACATGCGCCAGCTGTGCCATGACGTCCGCTGCGATTTCGACAAGTGGTTCTCCGAGCGCACCGTCTACATCAAGGATACCGAGGGCCCCAACGCCGGCACCTCTGCGGTAGACCGCGCCTTCGCCAAGCTCGAGGAGATGGGCTACCTGTACAACAAGGACGGCGCCCTGTGGTTCCGCTCCACCGATCTGGGCGATGACAAGGACCGCGTCTTGGTCAAGGCCAACGGCGAGTACACCTACTTCGCTTCGGACGTCGCTTACCACTGGGACAAGTTCCAGCGTGTCGACCACGTCATCGACATCTGGGGCTGCGATCACCACGGCTACATCAACCGCGTCCGCTGCGTCTGCGACGCTCTGGGATATCCCGGCCAGTTCGAGGTCCTGTTGGGCCAGTTCGTTAACCTGCTTCGTAACGGCCATCCCATCCGCATGTCCAAGCGCAAGGGCACCATGGTCACCTTCCAGGAGCTTGTGGACGAGGTCGGCGCGGACGCCACCCGCTACACGCTGATCTCCCGTTCCTCCAACCAGGCCATCGACTTCGATATCGAGGCCGTTAAGGAGAAGAGCCAGAACAACCCGGTTTACTATGTTCAGTACGCTCACGCCCGCATCTGCTCCATCCTGCGCAAGGCCGCGGGCGTTACTCCGGAGCAGGCTGCCGAGATGGGCATGGGCGCGGTGGCTGCCCAGGCTATCGGAGAGAACGTGGACTATGCCCTGCTGACCGACCCCACCGAGCTCGCGCTTTCCCGCAAGATCTCCGAGCTCGAGGACCTTATCGCCAGCTGCGCCCGCGACCGCGCCCCGTTCCGTCTCACTCACTTCGCAGAGGAGCTCGCCGGTGGCTTCCATAGCTTCTACCAGGCCTGCCAGGTGCTGCCCAGCGAGGGCCGTCCGGTCGACGCCGAGCTGTCCCGCGCCCGTCTGGCCGCATGCGACGCCGTTCGCAACGTCCTGGCGCTCACTCTCTCGCTCATCGGTGTTTCCGCCCCCGAGCAGATGTAAAGTTCGCGATCGCCATTTTGGCTCGCGCATGTCGGACCCTCGCTTTGCGGGGGTCCGTTTTCATTTGAACGTTGACGGCCTGAGATCTATCACGAGAAGAGGATGGAGTCGGACTCCGATATCGGTTTTTCAGGCGGAGATACGTCACGGTGAATGATCAATAGAGGCCGTTTGCCCCATGGGTTTTCAATATGTGAATGCGCATTTAGCGACATGTGCTACACTCAGGGGCGTTTACACGAGTCGCATGACGGCGGCAATCTTGAACATCCCCTTTCAATAGCGTACGCGCGCATGCGCGGTCACCATGGAGCGTGGCTTGCTGTATATCGCGACGCGAAATAGGAGGTTTTCGGCATGAAATTCTTCATCGATACGGCGAATTTGGACGAGATTGCGGAAGCGAAGAGCTGGGGCTGCCTCGCCGGAGTCACCACCAACCCGTCGCTTTATGCCAAGATTGGTGGCAAGCTTGCGGATTTCGAGAATCATATGCTCAAGATCGCGCAACTTTGCGAGGGATTGCCCGTTTCCGCGGAATCGACCGCTACAACGGCGGAGGGCATGGTCGAGGACGGCGCGCGCTTGGCCGCTCTGGCTCCCAACATCGTGGTCAAGCTTCCGGTTTGCGAGGCGGGCCTCGAGGCATGCCGCAAGCTCGCGGACCAGGGTGTGCGCGTCAATATGACGCTGGTGTTCACTGCTCCCCAGGCCTTGCTGGCCGCAAACGCGGGAGCTCGCTACATCAGCCCGTTCATCGGCCGATTCGACGACATCTCGGAAGACGGCGTCGCGCAGCTCGCGAACGTGGTCGACTGCATTGGCAACTACGACTGGAGCGGCAAGAACGTAGACGATAGGGTCGAGATCATCGCCGCCTCCGTGCGCACGCCCAATCATGTTACCCAGGCCGCCCTTATGGGCGCCGATATAGCAACGGTGCCCCTCGGGGCGCTCAAGAAATGCCTCAGGCATCCCCTGACGGATAGGGGAATCGCTTCTTTTGAGGCCGACTGGAAGAAAGTTGAGCAGGCATAGTGTCAGACGATAACAAGCTCGAGTCCACAGGGGAATCCGCAGCGGCGACCAGCCCCGTTGAATCCCGCCCGCACCCGGAGGCGCCGGCTCCCGCCGCGCCGGCGCAGGGCGATTTAGGGGAGCGGATGGATAAGCCCGCCCCCGCGGCGAAGGCCGAGCCCGTTGCGGCCGAGGCGCCGACGGCAAAGGCGGTACCCGCTGAAAAGCCCGTCCCGGAGGCTGCTCCCGTCCAGAAGGACGCCCCCGCGCAGGATTCCGTGACCGAGCCCGCGGCAAAGCCCGTGCGCAAAGCCAGGACCACCCGCGCGCGTTCCGCCAAGAAGGCCGACGCCGCGCCAGCGGATGCCCCGGAGGCTCCGGCGGCAGCGGATGTCCCCGCTTCGGGTTCCGAGCCGCAGGCGGCAGACGAGGCACCCAAGCCGCGTCGTCGCGGACGCAAGCCCAAGGCGGTTGAGGAGCAGTCGGAGCAAGGAGACGACCAGGCGCCCAAGCCCCGTCGCGGCCGCAAGCCCAAGGCCGCCAAGGCCGAGGGCACCGCAGAGCAGGCTCCGTCCGCAGAGGTCGCGCAGGCTCGTGCTCTCGCCCAGATCTCGCAGGCTTCCGTGGTTCGCCGCCAACGCCGTATGGAGGAGCGCGCCGCGGAGATGCTCGCGTCCGCGGGCTTGCCGGACGAGGCTCCCTCCGCGGCCCCGTTCGATGCCGCTTCCCTGATCGACCCCGCGCTGAGGCCGCATCGACGCGGTCGCAAGCCCAAAGCCTATGTCGAGGCAGAGCGCGCCGCCGCAGCGGCCCTTGCCGCGGCAAAGCTGTCCTCCCCGGAGGAGGCGCTGGTGAAGGAGGCTCCCATCCGCGTCGACCGCACCTCCTCCGATGACGCCCCCGCTGCCGAGCCCTCGCAGGCCGAAGCCGCTGGCGCCGTTTCCGATGATGCGGAGAAGAAGGCTGATAACCGTCCCGGTCGTGCCCGCCGCGCCGCCACCAAGGCGAAGCCCAAGGTCGCAGCGGAGGCAAAGGACGGGAACGCCGTAGATACCGTCCAAGTTGAGGCGACCGAGTCCGCGGCGCCCGCCAAGGCGGATGCCTCCCCCAAGGACGAGAATTCCAAGCGCCCCGCCGATGAGCAGGGCCAGGGCCGCCAGTCGCGCCGCTCCCATTCCACGCGCTCTCGCGACCGCCAGCAGGGCGAGGAAGCTTCCGAGCAGCGCTTCGAGCGCTCCCAGCGCAGCGACCGCAACGGCGGCGATCGTCCGGACCGTGGCGACCGCGGCGACAAACGTGGCAACAAACAAAACCGCAAGCAGCGTAACAATCGCTTCAATGGCCCCGTCGAGCCCAGCGTGTCCCGTGAGGAGCTTGCCGCGTGCAAGGTTGCCGAGCTGCGCGAGAAGGCAAAGGAGCTCAGCGTCGACTATGCCGGCAAGAAGAAGGCCGAGTTGGTCGAAGAGGTTTACGCCGCTGCCGCCCGTGCAGAGGGCTTCCGTGACATCGAGGGCATCCTGGACGTCACGAACGAGGGCTTCGGCTATATTCGAGCCCACGGCTATATGCCCAGCCGCGAGGACGCCTTTGTTCCCGCAAATATGATTCGAGCGGCGGGCCTGCGCTGCGGCGACGTGATCGCCGGAACTCTGCGCCCCTCGCGCGCTAATGACAAATTCCCTGGTCTCGCCAAGATTCGCAGCATCAACGGCCGCGACCCGGAAGAGATGAAGCATCGCCCCAAATTCGCGGACCTTACACCCATCTACCCCAACGAGCCCCTTAAGATGGAGCACGGCAAGGAATCCATTACCGGGCGCGCCATCGATATCGTGGCGCCCGTGGGCAAGGGCCAGCGCGGATTGATCGTCTCGCCGCCCAAGGCCGGCAAGACCACCATCTTGAAGAAGATCTGCCAGTCCATCGCCGCTAACAACCCCGAGGTGCACCTGATCTGCCTGTTGGTGGACGAGCGCCCCGAAGAGGTTACGGACATGCAGCGCTCCATTCGAGGCGACGTGGTCGCCTCCACGTTCGATATGCCGGCCGACAACCACACCCGCGTTTCCGAGCTCGTCATCGAGCGCGCCAAGCGCATTGTCGAGATGGGCGGCGACGTCGTGGTCGTGCTGGACTCCATCACGCGTCTGGCGCGCGCGTACAACCTTGCCGCGCCGGCATCCGGTCGCATCCTGTCCGGCGGCGTGGACTCCGCTGCCCTGTACCCCCCTAAGCGCTTCCTGGGCGCCGCTCGCAACATCGAGAACGGCGGTTCGCTTACCATCCTGGCCTCCGCGCTTGTGGATACCGGCTCCAAGATGGACGAGGTCATCTTCGAGGAGTTCAAGGGCACCGGCAACATGGAGCTCAAGCTCGACCGCGACCTGGCCGACCGCCGCATCTTCCCGGCTATCGACCCCGTCCAGTCCGGCACCCGCAACGAGGACCTGCTTATCGATAAGGGCATCCAGCCGTTTGTTTGGGGCATCCGTAGGATCTTGGCCAACATGAACAACACCGAGCGCGCTGCGGCGTCGTTTATCAAGGGCCTCAAGGGCACCAACAGCAACGAGGAGTTCCTCATCCGCTCCGCGAAAAAAGCGGCGGACCATCCGGACGCCATGTAGAGGAAGCCCAGCTCCCGCTCCTATCGGTTGAAAAAGCCGGCCGGCGACTCTTTTCCAAGGGTTCGCCGGCTGGCTTAATTCTATGTGTGGACGGGGCGTTGCGCTGACGAGGCGCGCTCGAGTTTACAGTGCTCCGATCGCGTGTTCTATCTTGAGGGCGAGGCTGTAGGGGGCTACTCGGGACACGGCGTACAGGGCCTTCATATCTGCGGAGGGTATACACAGGCTCTTTCCGGCGCGGGCGCTGCGCAGGGCGGCTGCGACTACGTGCGCGGGTTTCTCGAAGCCGATGACGGTCATCTTCTTTGCGGCGCGCCCGTCGCCGGGCGCCTTGAGAAACTCGGTGTCCATGAACTTGGGGCACACGGCCGTCACGTGGATGTCCACGTCTCCTAGCTCCGCATCGAGCGAACGCGAGACATCCAGGATAAAGCGCTTGGCAGCCGAGTACACCGCGAGGCGGGGCTGCGGAATGAACGATGCAACACTGGCGATGTTGATGATTCTGGAGCCGGCGCTCATGAAGGGCAGGGCGCGGTACATCATCTCGATGGGGGCGCGGACCAGAAGCTCGATCATTTGCGATGCATCGCCCCTCTTTTGCAGGGCCATGTCGCCGAAGACGCCGAATCCGGCGTTATTGACCAGTAGGGCGACCCGGGCGTCCTCGGTTTCCGCCAACGCGCCTTCAAGCAAGTCGAAGGATATGGGGTCGGTGAGGTCGAGGCAGAACGGGCGTACAGCCGTCCCGGTGGTCCTCACCAGAGCCTCCAGACGCTCCGCGCGGCGCGCGACTACCCAGATCTCGTCCAGCTCGCCAAATGCACCCTGGTCGATGTGGCGGACGAATTCCCTACCCAGGCCCGAGGACGCCCCTGTAACGATCGCGATTCTTGGCATCGATTCCTCCTTTTCAGGCTAGTTCACATACCTAGGTTTCTTCCCAATAGCGCCTGCTTGCAACCACTTGGGAGCCGTGTGCCGCGAATTGGGCGCGATTGGTTGGCGTGTTGTCAAGTATTCTTGCTTTTAACAGCGGGTTCTCGCATAATAGCGTGTATGTTCGCGACGGAAAACGCAGATGAATCAAACCACTATCCGTTGCTTGGATTATCGATCCAACACAACCGTTCTTCGTGATTCCCGCGAGCGCACGCACAAGATGATCCGAATCCGCCCCTGTGGCGGACGGATTGGTTATTCGCAGCATGAGGAGACGGTCATGGCTTCCAAACAGCATGGACACCGCGCAATCGCCGTGGGTATTTCCGGTGGTATCGGCTTGGCCGTGCCGCTGCTTGCCCATGTCGCCACGCAGTCCTCTCCCGAGGCCCAGGCGACGGTCGCCACACTGAGCATCCCCTTTGCTCTGGGCTCCTTTGCGGGCGTGGGGGCCTATGTGCTCTCGAACTCGCTGTTCGACATGCTGGACCGTCGCGACGCCGAGCGCGTCGACGCTCCCTCTGTTGCCGCACGGGGCGCCGATGCTTCTGCGGAGCCGACTCCTGCGACGGGGGATTTCGCTTCCGCCGCCGTCACCACATCTTTCGACGCCGACGTCGAGCGGTTTTTCGGTCGCCACGGCAAACCAGATGACGTTCCCGTGATCGCGCGCGCCGCGGACGCCATGTCGGAAGCCCAGGCGTGGGAAGAAATCGACTCCATGCTCACGGACAACTCTCCCATCAGCTGCGACCCGTCGCAATCTAAGGACATCTACCAGATCGCGCTCGAGGAGCTCGCCCGCAGCGGCGGCACCGGCGTGGTGGGCAAGGCTCCCGCGTCCGTGCAGGCGGACGCTTCGGACGCTCCCGTGGCAGAAGCGCCCGCCGCAGACGCTACTTCCGTCTTCATGGCTATCGCCGCATCGCGCGAGCCCGTCACTTCGTCGCTTTCCAAAGACCACTTGGACGAGATGGCCTCTCGGGAGGCCGCCATGGACTCGCTCGACTTCATGGTAGCGGAGGAGGACATGCCCGCTGTCGCTCCGGCCGTCCAGCCGGCGGAGCCCGTGGTGATCGCGCCGCAGGCGCACGCCTCGGTGCAGCCGACCTCCCTCATCGACCTCGATTTGGACGAGCCCTCCGGTTTCGTGTTCCAGCCCGCAGCCCCCGTCCGTGCCGCGATGGTTGCCGAGCCCGAGCCCACCGCGCCGTCCGCGGGCACCGCCGAGTCTCTCCCGTGCGACGATTCCGCCGAGCGCCCCGTCGAGGTTCCCGTGGTCGACTACTCCGGCCATGAGGAGATGTGGGCCGCCGCCCTCGAGATCTTGGCGGAGCCGGATGAGCCCGTCGCCCCCTCCGGCGCCCATTTCGCCGTGCGCGTGGCGGCGGTCAACGAGGGAAGGCGCGCCAACGCCATGCACGCCCACGTCAACCAGATCCTCGATCAAGAGCTCGACCGCGTCGATTCGCAGAGCATGCGTCACACCAGTCGCGAATTCTTGCGCGTCATCCAGGGCGGTACCGCCGCCATGCCCCGCCTGCAGGCGGAGGAGGCGTAAGGGCCATGCAGAGGCTCCGGTCCTCCATATCGGTCCCCTGGCTGGTGGTTTCGGCGGTTATCGCGCTAGCGATCTGGGCTAACTCGATGGTGCCGGGTTCAGACAGCTCCCAGATCAGCCATGGCGTGCTGGACATGGTCCGCACCTTTCTGCTCGACGCGGGCCTGCCCGTCGACTGGCTCAGCCATTTCTTCATCCGCAAGCTTGGCCACTTTACCGAGTACCTGGCGCTCGGCGTCTCCGTTTCGGCCGCTTTCGACCGCGGCGCGCATCTCGACACCTTCCGCGTGCTGTCCATCGCCTCGACCGTGTTGATCGTGGCGTCTTTGGACGAGGTGATTCAGCTTTTCATCCCGGGTCGTTGCGGCCAGGTGGCAGACGTGCTGCTTGACTGCATGGGGGCCATCGCCGGCATTGCTGCCAGTTCCTTTGTAAGGTGCCGTATTACAAGCTAACCTATGTTCCCACACCCGTCTCTGCCTTGTATCATGGTGCGGTAGCGTACCTTATACCTTGTTTCCTTAAGTGTTGGCAATAAGGTATCATTAAGCGCTGTGCAACGTGCGGGAAGCGGCTGTCCGGATGGCAGAATCCACGTGGTCCCGTCGGAATAAAAGGGAGGGGATGTACGTGGACGCAGCTAGCTTGGCGAGAATGCAGTTCGCATTCACCGCGCTGTATCACTATCTGTTCGTTCCGTTGTCCATCGGTCTCGGACTCATCGTGGCCATCATGACCACCAAGGCGTATAGGAGCCATGACGCCCATGATGAGGCTCGGGCGCAGTTCTGGACCAGGCTGTTCACCATGACGTTCGCCGTGGGCGTCGCCACCGGCATAACCATGGAGTTCTCTTTCGGTACCAACTGGGCGGGCTACTCGCGTTTCGTCGGCGATATCTTCGGCGCCCCTCTGGCGGCGGAGGCCCTCTTCGCTTTCTTCCTCGAGTCGGTCTTTTTGGGCGTGCTGCTCTTTGGCCGTTCCCGGGTATCGCGCCGCTTCTACATGGTCAGCTCCTGGCTGGTGTGGTTCGGCTCCATGCTTAGCTCGCTGTGGATTATCATCGCCAACTCTTGGATGCAGACGCCTGCCGGCTACAAGGTGGTCGATTCCTATAACGGCCGCAAGGCGGTTCTTACAGACTTCTTCGAGGCCGCTCTCAACCACACCACGCTCCAGCGTTTCTTCCATACCGTTATCGCGCTTTTGATCTTAGGCGCCTTCGTCTGCATCGCCGTGGGTGCGTTCTATCTTTGGAAAAAGCGCGATCAGCACTCCGCCCATATCTTCATTCGCGTGGGTACCATCGTGGGAGTGGTGACCGCCCTGCTCATGCTGCCCGCGGCGCACGCCCAGGCGCTTGCTGTCGCCCGTACGCAGCCCAGTAAGCTCGCAGCTATGGAGGGCCAGTACGAGGAAGGTCCCGTCGCCCTGTCCCTCTTTGGCTGGGTGGACGAGGAGAACGAGCAGACCTATGCGCTCGCCATCCCCGGCGGCACCTCGTTCCTTGCCGACCAGAGCTTCGAGACTGAGTATCCCGGCCTCAACGATTTCCCCGCCGACGAGCGCCCCGGCTTCGTCAACGCCATCTTCCAGTCCTACCACGCGATGGTCGCGCTGTTCGGCGCCATCTGCATCACGTTGGTCCTGTCGTTCCTCATCGTCCGCGGCAAGCTCGCGGGCAAGCGCTGGCCGCTGGTCATCCTCATGCTGGCCTGGATCGCCCCGTACCTTGCCATCGAGTTCGGCTGGATCACCGCCGAGCTGGGCCGCCAGCCCTGGATCGTCTTCGGTGAGCTCAAGACGGTCGATGCGGCGTCCGCGTCCGTTGACGCCGTGCAGCTCATGATCACCATGGGCCTGTTCGTCATCGTTTACCTGGTTGTGTTCGCCGGTTGGGTGCGCATGGTCGCCAAGACCATCAAGGCGGGCCCCGATGCGTTGCTCGCTACCGGCGGGGACGAGGGGTCCTCGTCCGCCGCGCTGTCCTTCGCAGCCGACGCGACCGCCGCAACCGACGCGTCCGCCACGAAAGGGGAGGTGGAGTAGATGACCGCTTTGGGAATCCTCTGGTTCGTCCTGATCGCCGTCCTCATTTGCGGCTACTTTGTCCTTGACGGCTTCGATTTGGGTGCGGGCGCGCTCTATCCGTTCTTGGCGCGCGACGAGCGCGACCGCGCCGTGATCAGGCGTGCGATCGGTCCGGTGTGGGACGGCAACGAGGTCTGGCTGCTCACCGCCGGCGGTGCCCTGTTCGCCGCGTTCGCCCCGGCTTACGCCACCAGCTTCTCCGGGTTCTACCTCGCCATCATGCTGGTGCTCTTCGGCCTAATCGTCCGCGCGACCGCGCTCGAGTTCCGCGCTCACGACCCTGCGTGGGCAAAGCTCTGGGACGCCCTGTTCTTCATCGGTAGCCTGGTTCCCGCCCTGCTCTTCGGCGTTGCGGTGGGCAATGTGATCCAGGGCCTGCCCCTGAACGCCGCGGGCGACTATACCGGCACCTTCTTCGACCTGCTGAGCCCCTTCGCCCTTTCCTGCGGCGTTTTGGGCTTGGTGCACATGCTGGTGCAGGGAAGCTCCTGGATCGCCCTCAAGGCGCCTGAGGGCAGCGGCCTCAAGGCGCGCGCCGGCGTGCTTCGCGGTCGCCTTGCCGTGGCGGACTTGCTGGTCTTTGCTTTGGTCGCCCTGCAGTTCTTCATGGTGGTTGTTCCCAACAGCGCCGCCGGAGTCTCGGCTAACACGGTCTCGTCCGTATTCGCGCTGGTCTTTGTAGCCTCTCTGGTGGCGGTCATCGCCTGCAAGGGCGCTTGCCGCAAGGCGGATATCGCCCGCCACGTGCTGGTGAGCCTGGGATGCGTGGGCCTGGTCGGCATGCTCGCCGCGTCGCTGTTCCCCAACCTCATCCCCGCGACCAGCCCCGCGTTCTCCATCACCATCGCTAGCGCCGCGTCCGGCGACCTCACGCTGATCGCCATGACCGTGATCGCGTGCATAGGCGTTCCCCTGGTGCTGGTGTACCATGTGATCTCCTACCGTATCTTCAGCGGCAGCCTGGATGATTCCGATCTTACCTACTAGGCGTGGATAGCGCGCTTCTCGGCGCCCTTATAGGCTCCTGGCCTCCATGCGGAAAAGATTCCTTTGAAAGTGCCTTGTCAGACCGACGGGGCGCTTTCTTTTTGATGGGGGATGGGCGTGATGAGCTGCGGTGACGATAGCCTGGTTGTGAAGAGCGTTCACATGAATAAAAATCTTTTCAAATTGGGTATTGCAAGCGCCGCGATTCCGTTGCATAATAGCCTAGCGCTTCGCGCGAGTGAAGACATGGTGGGTGTAGCTCAGTTGGCTAGAGCGACGGGTTGTGGTCCCGTAGGTCGAGGGTTCGAGTCCCTTTACCCACCCCACGCTTCACCTTGAAGACATAGTTGGACCGTTAGCTCAGCTGGCTAGAGCAGGGGACTCTTAATCCCAAGGTCCAGGGTTCGAATCCCTGACGGTCCACCATCATCTTCACGCGTTGCATACCATAGTTGGACCGTTAGCTCAGCTGGCTAGAGCAGGGGACTCTTAATCCCAAGGTCCAGGGTTCGAATCCCTGACGGTCCACCACCTGATTCTTTAACTCCCTAGCGGGAGTTTTTTATTATATATCGACTACCAGCTTTTTAGATATACGGTTTGAAAGGGGCGCCAAGAAGGCGCCCGTTTCATGTCGTTCGCTCTGTCGTCCTACTACGGGGGTTCGGGCGGTCTAATGCCGTCTTGCAGGGGCGCTCGTTACTCGATTGTGACGTTAAGCGTGTTGCGTCTGCCCGACAAAACTGCGCGCGACGGATGCGCTAGCGCGGGGTCCTCTTGCAGGTGGTCGGCTCGTGCGTGTGACCCACGGCTTTCGCGGCGTTCCTGCATGGCTTCAACCATGGCGCGGGCGAGTAAAAGCTGATTATTTAAGCGATGGTAGAGCATTGCACTGCGGTTCGCCGAATCATTTGCCAGTGATGGCTTCACCGCCATATCGCGAACGGTCTCCTCGAGTTCGATAATCTGCTCGCGTGCAATATCTAAGCCGTCTTCCGTGCGCCTAATCATGCAGTGCTCGCTCATGAGACTGTGTAGCTCGCTCGTAATCTTGGTGGCGTTGTACATCTCTATCGCCTTCGTCTGTACGGGAGTTTTCAGCTGCTCTCCCTCAGCGCTTACGCAACAGTCGCCGGTTCTTGCGGTTGAAATGATGCGTGCGTATTCGGCTGCCGCTTTGCCCGCGGCCCTTCCAAAGACCACGCCGTTGGCGCTCGAGAGACCGCCTATGCGGTCGGCTCCGTGCATGCCTCCGGTTGTCTCACCGCAAGCATATAAGCCCGCCACGCCCGTTTCGCCACGGCTATTGATGCGAATGCCGCCGTTCGAGGCGTGCGCGTACATGCCCAGTCGCAGCGGGGTATCCGGCTCTACGCCAAACTCATCTTTCATCCAGTTGCTAAAGGTTTGGACAAACTCGGGAACGTTGTCCTTGGGGTAATTCATGGTTATAGGCCAACCGTCCTTGGAGGATGAGTCTATGGCATAATCTACGGCACGCGACGCCAGCCTGCTGGTGAAGGGGCCATATCCTGAGCGCATCTCAAGTAGATCTGCCGTGGTGTAACGAGCGCGGTCCAGGGATTCTCGCGGTTTGGCGTATCGAAACGTTTTTTCATTAAAGACGACGCCGCGTGTAGGCCAGAGCAATCCCGGCATCATCTGCATAAACTCGATGTTGATAAGCGAGCAGCCGTGATTCAGGGCGATGCCCTGTGCGGACCCCAGCACATCCCTGGACGTCAGCGTGCGCTCAAACAGTCCGCTGGTGCCGCCGGTCGCCAAGATCACGGCTCGCGCACCCACGGCGGCGAAGCGCTTGGTGGCGGTGTTGAGGAACAGCCCGCCTTCGAGCCTCTCGTTCCCATCCATAAGGTCTACCAATTCATGGCGTTCCAGCAGGTCGATGGCAAGGCGGTCGATCGCGTTCGTAAACGCGTCTTGCATAGATAGACGGGTAAGGCCGCGCCACTGGCGGTGCTTATGGTCAAAGCAGGGGATGAAGGCCTTTTGGGAGGCGGCGTCCGTGGACGAGGGCTCCATAAGCTCCACCCCTACCTCATCTTGCAACCATGCTAGCGCTGGGCGGATTCCATGGGCGAACGCATCGACCAGCGAGGGGACAGCTACGCCGCACCCTACGCGCTTGATGGTGTCCGCCAAATCAGCGGCATCCTCATCGTCCACGGGAGCGATAAGGCCCAGGCCCCAGGTGCCCGGATAAAAACTTGATCCGGAGAACAGCTTTCCCGCGCTCGCCAGCGCCACCCGTGCTCCGTTCTGCGCCGCGCTGACGGCGGCAGAAAGCCCCGCGATGCCCGTTCCAATTACAAGTACGTCGTACATAGTGTCCCGCCTGATGTCCGTAGGTTTACCCCGTCCAGTATAGGGGAGGCCGAGATGGTGCAGTGTACGTATGCGCAGGCGGTGCATTGGCATAGGCGAGCGCAGCGGACGCCGTGTATGAAAAAAGCCGCCACCCGGATGGGTGACGGCTCTCAAGACGTCTATCGCAGGCGATAGCGAAGTCTTAGTTGTTCAGAGCGGCGTTGACGGCAACGGCGCAAGCGACGGTGGCACCGACCATGGGGTTGTTGCCCATGCCGATGAGGCCCATCATGTCAACGTGCGCGGGAACCGAGGAGGAGCCGGCGAACTGGGCGTCGGAGTGCATACGGCCCATGGTGTCGGTCATGCCGTAAGAGGCAGGGCCGGCGCCCATGTTGTCCGGATGCAGGGTGCGGCCGGTACCACCGCCGGAAGCGACGGAGAAGTACTTCTTGCCAGCCTCCAGGCGCTCCTTCTTGTAGGTGCCAGCGGTGGGGTGCTGGAAGCGCGTGGGGTTGGTGGAGTTACCGGTGATCGAGATGTCGACGTTCTCGTGCCACATGATGGCAACGCCCTCGCGGACGTCGTCGGCGCCGTAGCAGTTGACGGCGGCACGGGGACCATCGGAGTAGGGGATGGTCTCGACGATCTTCAGCTCGCCCGTGAAGTAATCGAACTGGGTCTTCACATAGGTGAAGCCGTTGATGCGGGCGATGATCTGGGCGGCGTCCTTGCCCAGACCGTTGAGGATGACGCGCAGAGGCTTCTGACGGGCCTTGTTGGCATTCAGGGCCAGCTTGATGGCGCCCTCGGCGGCGGCGAAGGACTCGTGGCCGGCCAGGAAGGCGAAGCACTCGGTGTCGTCGGACAGCAGCATGGCGCCCAGGTTGCCGTGGCCCAGGCCAACCTTGCGGTCCTCGGCGACGGAGCCCGGAACGGTGAAGGCCTGGATGCCCTCGCCGATGACGGAAGCGGCCTCAGAGGCGGTCTTCACGCCGCGCTTGAGGGCCAGGGCGCAGCCCAGGGTGTAAGCCCACTCGGCGTTCTGGAACGCGATGGACTGGGTGTCGTGAACGATCTCGCGAGCGTTGACGCCCTTGTCGAGGCAGATCTGCTCGGCTTCCTCGAGGGAGGCGATGCCGTTCTCTGCGAGGCAGGCGTTGATCTTCTCAACGCGGCGCTCGTAACCTTCGAAAGTAACAGCCATTCTTATATCCCTCCCTTTCTACTCGTGAACCGGGAACACGTTGGCGACGGTGTGGGTCTCCTCGTCGGTGCGAGGATCGATGTACTTGGCAGCGTTCTCCCACTGGCCGTAGTGACCCATGGCGCCAGCGATGGCCTCCTCGGGGGTCTTGCCGGCCTTGAGGGCGTCGGTGAACTTGCCGAGGTTCATGAACTCGAACGCGATGATCTCGTTGTTGGCGTTCAGAGCCATGCGGGTGACGTAGCCCTGGGCGAGCTCGAGGTAGCGAGCGCCCTTGGCCTTGGTGCCGAACATGGTGCCAACCTGGGAGCGCAGGCCCTTGCCGAGGTCGTCAAGGGAGGCGCCGACGGGCAGGCCGCCCTCGGAGAACGCGGTCTGGCTGCGGCCGTACACGATCTGCAGGAAGATCTCGCGCATGGCCACGTTGATGGCGTCGCAGACGAGGTCGGTGTTGAGGGCCTCGAGAATGGTCTTGCCGGGGAGAATCTCGGAAGCCATGGCGGCGGAGTGGGTCATGCCGGAGCAGCCGATGGTCTCGACCAGAGCCTCCTCGATGATGCCCTCCTTGACGTTGAGCGTGAGCTTGCACGCGCCCTGCTGGGGAGCGCACCAACCCACACCGTGCGTGAGGCCGGAGATGTCAGAGATCTCCTTGGCCTGGACCCACTTGCCCTCCTCGGGAATGGGTGCGGGGCCGTGGTATGCGCCCTTGGCGACGGGGCACATGTTCTCCACTTCAGATGAGTACTGCATGCCTCTCCTCTCTGTTGTAGTAACACGACATGCAAGTCTTATTTTAGCGCGAAAAGTACCGCGCCATTTCGGCGAACGGTCGAGTTTTTTCGGATGCGGCGTCGGTTATGAAAGAAAAGCGATGCACGGCGACGCTCTTTGCATTGCCGTGCATGTGTTTAGACGATTTGTAGCCGGGCTTTGGACGAAGGCATCGCGCTACGACGTCGCACCGTCGGTGTCTCCGCGCCGCACCTGAAGCGTATCGGCGATGGTTCGCTAGCTTCTGATGTGCAGGCGCTTTTCGCAGGCGTGCGCCGCGGCGCTCAGGCCGGCGTCGAAGGCGAGGGCGAGCGCCGCGCAGCAGATGGTTCCTCCCAGGATCTTATCGATGTTCATAGTGCGAAGTCCGCTGAAGAGAACGGCGCCCAGGCCGCCGGCGTTGATGGCGGCGGCGACGGTCGCGATGCCCACGGTCGATACGCAGGCAAGGCGCAGCCCTGCGAGGATGGCGGGCATCGCTAGGGGCAGGCGTACGGCGAGGAGCACCTGGGTCTCGCTCATGCCCATGCCTCGCGCGGCCTCCAGTACGGCGGCGTCCACGCCGCGAAGTCCCTCCAGGGCGTTTCGCACCAGCATGAACTGGTTGTACGCTACCATCACTATCACGGCGGTGGTGAAGCCCAGGCCTGTTAGAGGGATGAGCAGCGCAAAGAGCGCAAGCGAGGGTATGGAGTAAAACGCGCCCAAAAGCTCCACGGCTGCATCGCCCACGCGCTTGAACCTAAGGCAAACCATGGTAAGCACGCATGCTAGGGCGCAGGATGCGAGCATGGTGGCGCCCAGCAGCTGCAGGTGCTGGGCGGTAGCGCGGATAAAGAGGTCCGCATGGCTCGCTATGTAGGAAAGGACGTTCATCGCGAGCACCTCTCGGCTGCCTCGGCTGCGACGCCGGCGGCGTGGCCGGTTTGAGCCGAGAAGCCTTGAGCGGCAAGCAGCTTGCGCACGAAAGGCGTGGCGGGGCGGGCGACGATCTCCTCCGGGGCGGCGTATTGCTGCACGCGCCCGGCGTCGACCACCAAGATCTTGGTGGCGAGCTTCATGGCCTCCGCGACGTCGTGCGTGACGAAGATGAACGTCTTGCCGCTGCCGCGGTGGATGCGCAGCAGTTCGTCTTGAAGGTTGGCGCGGGTAAGGGCGTCGATGGCGCCAAAGGGCTCATCCAGCAGCATGATCCTTGGCTCTGCGGCGAGCGCCCTTACCAACCCCACGCGCTGCTGCTGTCCGCCGGAAAGCTGGGAGGGATAGCGGTCGGCGAATTCGGCGGGGTCTAGATGTACCAGTCGCAGCAGTTCGTCCACGCGCTGGTCTATGCGGCCGCGGTCCCACTTGAGGATCTTGGGCACGCAGGCGATGTTCTGCGCCACGGTCATGTGGGGGAACAGACCGGTCTGCTGGATCACGTAGCCTATGCGACGGCGCAGCTCCACGGGGTCCAGTTCCGCGACGTCGGCCCCGTCCACCAGCACGTGCCCCTCATCGGGGTCGTGCAGACGGTTGATGAGCTTGATGAGGGTGGTCTTGCCGCCACCGGAGGTGCCCAGGACGCAGACCATCTCGCCGGGCTCGATGGCAAGGCTCACATGGTCCAGCGCGGGCGCGGCGGCTCCGGCGAAGCGCTTAGTGACGTCGATGAATTCTACGGCGGGAGTGGTCGCTGTCTGCACGGCGCTCCTTTCTCGGGGGTGGGGACGGGCGGGGAGGGGACGAGGAGGCGCTAGCCGATGCTCTTGAAGTAGTCGCGGGCCACGTCCTCGTACTCCTCTTTGTCGATGTCCACACGGGCGTTCAGGCGGGTGAGCTCCTCGGTGGTGAGGGCGTCGTTCACGCGCTTGAGGGCGGCATCGATCTGGGGATGCGCGTCCAGGACCTCGGCGCGCACGACGGGCGCGACGTTATAGGGCGGCCACACGCGCTTGTCGTCCTCCAGCAGGGTGAAGGCCTCGTCGGTGAGCTGGGCCTCGGTGGTGTAGGCGGGGGTCACGTCCATCTCGTCGTTGGCGAGCACCTGGTATTTAAGCCCCTCGTCGAAGACGGCGTGCTCCTTCCAGTCAAAGGGGCCGTAGACGGCCTCCAGCGCGGGCAGCCCATCAGGCCGCTCGTCGAACTGGCCCTGGCTGGCGAATCGCAGCTCTCCCGCGTGCTCCTGCAGGTCCGAGATGGTCTTGATCCCCAGGCGCTTCGCCGCCTCGGTGCGGATCACCAGGCCCTGGCCGTCCGCCGCCTCGCTCCTATCGAGCCAGACCAGGTCGAACTGCTTCGCGTACTCGTCCTTCACGGTGTCGTAGACGTCGTCGGGGTCGGTGATCGGGTCCATCTTGAGGACGGAGATCAGGCCGGTGCCGGTGTATTCCGGGTACAGGTCGATGTCGCCGCTCTCCAGGGCGGTGTGGATAAGCGAGCCGGAGATCTCGAAGGAGCGGTTCACCTTGAGGCCGGCGTCCTCCAGCGCCAGGGCGTAGAGCTCGGAGAGGATCACGCCCTCGGTGAAGGCCTTGGAGCCCACGGTGACGGCGTCGGAGCCGTCCTCGGAGCAGCCCGCGAGCGCTCCGGCGCCAAGAAGGGAAAGGGCGCCGGCTCCACAGAGGGCTAGGACGCCGCGGCGGGATACGGGTTGGTTCATGGTCTCGTCCAATCTAGGTGGGTGGTTTCATGCGG
>DBEWRE010000007.1:0-91087 GCA_048207125.1 Collinsella sp. | reverse complement strand
TGGAGGCCGCCCGTAAACGCGTGGAGGAAACCGGCGACCCCGTCGACTTCATGGTGATGCTGTATCCCGCGATGCTTTTGGACGAGGCGGGGCGGAGGGGCTACCAGGAGTTCTTCAAAGCGCTTTTGGCTTGCGAAGACGGCGCGGCGTTATGGCACTGCCATGTGGGGCGCGACCGTTGCGGCATGGCATCCGTGCTGGTAGAAAGTGCTTTGGGAGTGTCCATGGAGCAGATAGAGGCGGATTACCTGGCAACCAACCTGTTCGCCCCGGCACAGCTGACGGCGGACGGCGCCGCGAGCCTTCGATCGCTGGGCGCCGTGACAAGCGCCGTTGCGAAGGAGTACGGAGATTACCTGGGATATATCAAAGAGGCCCTGGGAGTCGCCCCCAGCGAGATTCGCGACTTGCGAGCCCGCGTGCTCGCATAGGGTTGGGAGCGGCGTGCCCGCATGCGCGCGGCCAGCTTACGCTTGGGAGATGCTGACGATGGCGAAGTGCGCGCCGTCGAGATCGTCCAAACTCACGATGAATCCCGCGGCGTCTTGGTAGATGTGCGGGTAGATGGTCTGCCCGCGCGTGGCGGCAGAGCTGTACTGCACGTCGATGGTGATCGGGGAGTCGTCGCTACGGTTGGCGAGGGCTTCTCGAGCGCGCTGCGCCGGAGGGTATTCCAACAGCGCGTCGATCGCCATGCCAACGTATTGGGCGTTGTTGACGTGGTGGTTGGTATCGATGTGGGTGGTCGCCACCCGTACCGGTTCCGCATCGATGGCGACGGCGCCTTTGGGCAGGTGGATACGGCGCTGGGCCGCGTCCATATCGAGGGCGGCTTCAAAGCCGTCTTGGTCCGCAAAAGCAGCGAGGTGCTCTTCGCCGATTCGGCGGGGGCGTCCGGCGGCGGTATCGTAGAGGAACCAGATGGAGTCTGCCCGCAGACAGGGCTCCTCGTCCGCTGCAGCGTCCGCGGTATGGATGGTGAAGTTGCGGTTGGAGAACAGTCCCTTGCATCCCGTTGGCCAGGTGCGAACGCAGATGGACTCTCCCATGGCGGGGAGCTTGCGGATCTCGATCCTCCATGCGGCGAGCATCCAGGCGGTGCCCGTGGCACGCGCATGTTCCAGGCCCTGGCCCACGTCCTCCGCGTGGAAGGTGGAGGCGTCCTGTAGGTAATTGATTGCGGCGGGTACGCTCAGGCGACCCGTCTCATCGATCTCGCTATAACGAATTTTGCTGGTAAACGTATACAAAGCTGCCCCTTTGTACATGGACGGCCCGCTTGTCGGTCCTTTTTTCGATGCAAGGAGGATGGTACCCATATGGCGGGCGCTTAGAGCTACCCGACATGGTTCTTCTGTTGGAACGCGCGCGGCTTCGCGGCGGCGGGCTGCGTTTCGTCATATGCTATGGAACGAAAAACAAGCTGCGTCGCGCATCCGCGGCGCATGGGAATGGCAAGCGGTCCCGCCGCCGTTTGGGCACGCGGGCGAGAAGAATCGAAAGCGAGAGCACATGATCATCGAGCAGCATGCCCTGTGGGGCGAGGAGACCACCCCGGTCTATCCGGCAACGTACACGGCCTATCTTGCGGACAAGCTGCCCAACACCACCACCGGCCCCCGTCCCGCCGTGATCATTTGCGGAGGCGGCGGATTCACGCACATCGCGTCGCACGAGCAGGAGCCCGTCGCGTTCGAATTCCTCAACCGCGGCTTCCAGGCTTTCACGCTGGATTACGTTACCAGCTCCACCGGCGACGTCTCATATCCCAACCCCCAGGCGGACCTGGCGAAGATGATCGCGACCGTGCGGCTAAACGCGAGCGAATGGAACGTTGATCCGGAGAAGGTCGTTGCAATCGGCTTCTCTGCCGGCGGCTTCATCTGCGCCTCCCTGGCAACGGAATGGAAGAGCGGGCCGTTCGCAGGGCTTACCGGGGCACGTCCGGAGGATATCCGTCCGGACGCCGCCATCTTGTGCTATCCCGTGATCGACTTCGCCTACCTGCGCGATCAGCAGACGCGCGATCCGCGCATCGACCTGCGCGTTCCAAAGACCGGAGGCAAGACCGGCCGCGACCTGCTTAATGACTTCTTGTCGATGGTGACCGGCGGCGAGGCGACCGATGAGCACCTTGCGCGCATCTGCCCCGCTACCAACGTGAGCCGCAATACTCCGCCTACCTTTGTTTGGTGCGCTGCGGACGATAAGACGGCGCCCGCGGCGCAGGTCTACCCCTTTGCCCGCCGGATGGCGGAAGAGGGCGTGGTCCACGAGCTGCACGTGTTCAGCGAGGGGGCACACGGACTTTCCGTTGCAAACCGCAATACCGAGTCTGAGAACGTCGAGCGCCAGCAGGCGGTGCATGCTTGGGTCGACCTCGCGTTCGATTTCCTGGCGCGCCAGGGAATCTGCTAGGTGAGCCTGCAGGCAAGCAGCTGGACTGGCTGCCGCTTCGCCGTGTATTAAAAGGTGCTACCCTGGACTGCTTTTCTCAGGGAGGCGGCTCAAGTCAATGCAGGCCTTCAGGGCGGTATCAAAGCGAACCACTCTGGTCTAACAAAACGGTCCGGTCTAATGCGTGCATCAGACCGGACCGTTTCTCTTTTGATGGAGCCGCCGTCGCCCTCCGTTGGGCGCTCCCTTGGGTTCCGAGCACGGAGCGCGCGTTGGCAAAATGCTAATTCACCTCAACCTGGCAGCTGCGCATGGTGTCTAGTGCCGCTTGGTGCGACTGCGGCGTCACGCCTGCGCAAAGGCCCGCTTCCACGCGCATGGGTACTTCGGGCAGGTTCGCCTTGATGAGCAGCGCGTTGCTTACTACGCAGATATCCGTGCACAGACCAACCAGTTCGATCGAGTCGATGGGTTCCACATCGTTTTGCTCGACCAGCCATGCCGCCAGGTCAAGCGAGCCAAAAGTCGGTTTGTCAAAGACCAGGGCATCGCGCTTGAGGCGGATCCGCTCGAGCTCGTCGACTAGCTCCCAGCCGGGCGTGTCGCGAACGCAATGGGTAACGGGGAGGTTTGCACCCTCCTGCGTCTGAAGGTAGTCCTCGTCGTGCGTGTCCTTGGTAAAGACCACGGTTCCCCCGAATTCTTCAGCGCGCTGCGCGACCGCCCCCACAATCGCTTGGGCTTCGGGCGTTCCCAACGAGCCGGATACAAAGTCGTTCTGCATATCGACGACGATGAGAAAATCGTTTGCCATGGCATCTCCCTGGTCGAATTCGCCCCCATGGGGCGTGTGGACGAGATTATTGTACAGCCCTGCTGCAGCTGATCGCGGTCCCGTTGCGCTGAGGTGGCCCAGCGGGTCCAATGCGTTCGGAATAGGGGCAACGTTAAATCTTTCTGACGGATGGCGCATGCACGCTGTTGTGCGAGGGGGAAGGCGGATAATACCCTCCACTATGTTGCACATCAGTTCGCGGCGATCTTCCGACGGCGCAAGGCGCTGCCTGCCGCGGGCGACTCTCGACGCTGCCAAGGAGTCACCATGTCCATGCATTTCAAACGCCTTCTGCCCATCCCCAAAGACATTCGTGAGGAGATGCCGCTTCGCGCCGACTTGGTCGAGGCCAAGCGCGAGTTCGACGCCCAGGTCGCGGCGGTCTTCCGCGGTGAGGATTCCCGTCGCGCTCTAATTATCGGACCCTGCTCGGCCGATCGCGAGGACTCCGTTTTGGAGTACATGGATCGTCTCGCCAAGCTTCAGGAACGGGTTCGCGACCGGTTGCTCATCATCCCGCGCGTCTACACCAACAAGCCCCGCACCAAGGGTACCGGCTACAAGGGCTTGCTGCACAATCCCGATCCGGAGGCCGGCGACGACCTGCTCGAGGGCGTCAAGGCCATTCGCCGCATGCACCTGCGTGTTATCGAGGAGACCGGCTTCTTCACGGCTGATGAGATGCTGTACCCCACCAATTACCAGTACCTGGTCGACCTCCTTGCCTATGTAGCGGTTGGCGCTCGCTCGGTCGAGAACCAGGAGCATCGCCTGGTCGCTTCCGGCGTGCCCGTGCCCGTGGGTATGAAGAACCCCACCGCCGGTTCCACCAGTGTCATGCTCAATTCCATCTACGCCGCCCAGGCAAAGCAGGGCTTCATCTACCGCAACTGGGAAGTAGAGACCGAGGGCAATCCGCTGGCCCACGCCGTGCTGCGCGGTTATATCGGCCTGGATGGTCGTACCTATCCCAATTACCACTACGAGCACCTGGAGCGCCTGGCCGAGCGCTACACGCCGGATACCTACGCGAACCCCGCCGTGGTGGTCGACTGCAACCATGACAACTCCGGCAAGCGCCCGCTCGAGCAGCTGCGCATCTGCAAAGAGGTGCTGGATTCCTGCCGCCGCAACGAATCCATCAACCGACTGGTTCGCGGCTTCATGGTCGAGAGCTACCTGGAGGACGGAAACCAGCCCGTGGACGGCGGCGTCTACGGTAAGTCCATCACGGACGCATGCCTGGGTTGGGAGAAGACCGAGCGCCTGATTCTCGATCTCGCCGAGCGCTCCTAGCCTGTTTCCAGGTTGCCCGGGAATCGGTTTATGCGGACTTCTCGACGGGGCGACTACATATAAGCAGATCCAAAGCGGCCCTTTTCGCGAGAAACGCGGAGGGTCGCTTTCTCTAGGAGCGCCGTGGAGAGCGTCTTTTCGAAACGAGTCCCGACATGTCAGGCGCTTTGCCCAAATCTCCATGCAGAACCCCGCGATTAGCGGCATAATGGCTACAGTCGAAAAGGAGTTAGCCATGTATGACAACGGTCCCGTATTCGGCCGCAACGACGAGTGTTGGTGCGGCAGCGGCAAGAAGTACAAGAAATGCCACCTGGCGATCGATGAGCGCCTCAACGAGCTGTGGGAGCACGGCGAGGAGGTCCTGCCCCGCGACCTGCTGAAGACCCCCGCCGATATCGAGGGTATCCGCCGGAGCGCTGCGGTGAACGTGGGCGCGCTCGATTACGTCGCCGAGCGCATCGCCCCGGGATGCACCACCGGCGACATCGATCGCTGGGTGCACGAGTACACGGTCGAGCACGGCGCCATTCCCGCGCCGCTCAATTACGAGGGCTTTCCTAAGAGCGTCTGCACGTCGGTCAACTGCGTGGTGTGCCACGGCATTCCGTCTGATGACGAGGCCTTGGTAGAGGGCGATATCGTCAACGTGGACTGCTCCACCATTTTGGATGGCTATTACTCGGATTCCTCGCGTATGTTCTGTGTGGGCGAGGTGTCGCCGGAGCGCCGCCGCCTGGTCGACGTGACGCGCGAGTGCGTCGAAGCGGGGCTCGCCGCCATCAAGCCGTGGGGTTATCTGGGCGACATCGCACACGCGGTCCAGACGCACGCCGAGGAGGCGGGCTTCAACGTGGTTCGCGAGTTCGGCGGCCACGGCATCGGCATCGAGTTCCACGAAGATCCGTTCGTGGGCTTTGTGGGGGAGGCCGGTCAGGGCGTGGTGCTTGCCCCGGGCTTCTGCTTTACCATCGAGCCCATGGTCAACGCCGGCGAGCCGAATATCGACATGAGCGATCCCAACGAGTGGACCGTGCGCACCGCCGACCGCTCCGACTCCGCGCAGTGGGAGGTCCAGCTGGTCATCACCAACGATGGGTATGAGCTTCTAAGCTGGTAGGTGCGCCATGAGGGTGTTCGAGGGTAAGACGGCGCCGTGGTACATCGTCCTGTTCGCCGCTGTGATGGCAAGCCTGCTGGGGTTGTATATCTGGACGGTTCCGTTTGCGGGCGACGATCAATCGATGGTCGCCAGCCTGCTGCTCATCGCGACGGCAACCGTTGTAGTGCTCATGGGGGTGCCCATCAAGCGCAATCACGTCGAGGTGCACTTTGGCGATGCCGCGAACGCCGGCCTCGCCGCAACCGCCGCGGATGCCTCGAGCGCCGTAGACCCGGCCATCGCAAGCGCAGCGGCGAGCCCGGTGCCGGGCGGACACGTCGACGTGGTATACGGTATCTGGCGCACGCGCATCGAGTTCGCGGACATCGCGCGCGTCGAGCGCTGTCGTTCGCTGCTCGCCATGGGAACCCGTGTCGCCGCAAGTTCGTCAGACTGCGTGCGCATCTTCACGAGCACCGGCGGCATAATGGTCATCGCCTTAAAGGACAACCAGGGCTTTCTCGATCTCATCAACAGGCAGCTGCGCCTGCGTGAGAATTGACCGCGCCAGGTCCTTTCCAAACCCTTTGCAGGTTCTGCGCGTCCAGCAGCAAGACAAAGCGCTCCCAGGTCATATGGCCTGGGGGCGCTTTGCGTATGGACGAGTGTCGCATACGCAATCGCTACTCGACAACCCGGCGGCTATTCGGCAAAGATCACGCGTCCGTCCCTGCGGGGCTTGCACTCGGCGCTGGGGGAGGCGGGGTAGCCCACTACTAAATTACCGATGCCCTCGTAGTCACCTTCGATGCCCATCTTTTTCAGGATCGCGCGACCGTCCTCGCGCTCGAACGTTTCCTTTGCGCGGTGGATCCAGCAGTTGCCCAGGTTCAAATCGGTGGCGGCGAGCATCATGTTGCCCATTACCAGGCTGCCGTCGTATAGATACGTCGGCGCGGAGGTGTCTGCAAGCGCCACCAGCACGGCGGGTGCGCCGTAGAAGGGGTCGCCCTCGGTGCCCATGATTTCGGCGTTGATACGCGATAGCTCCGCGATGAGCTCGGGGTTTGTCACAACTGCAACCACCACGGGCTGGCGGTTGCGACCGCTTGCGGCGTAGGTGCCGGCGGATGCGATCTCTTCCAAAAGCTCCTTGGGAACCGGCTTGCTCGTAAAGGAGCGGGTGCTGTGGCGGGTGAGGATGGCTTCCATAACTTCCATTGGATACTCCTGTCCAATAGGCTTGAATCGTGCGCCCGCCGCGTGCGTGCGAGGCGCTGCGTGCCACAGTATTCCCTATCGTCTCGGTGCGCGTGCACGCAATTTCAAACGGAAACAAACGGCGTTTCCAAGCGGTCTTTGGATAGGGTTGAGCGGCGCTATACACGTATTCGCCACAAAGCGCTGCGAAAACGACCGTTTATCGGGCAATAAAAACCGCTTTAAAAAATGCAATTAGAACAGTGGCAAAATACGGTAGGCTAGTTCGTTGCACAAGGCAAACTTTGCACGCATCGAGCGGAGCATAGCTTGCTGCCTTGCTTCGACGTTTGCATTTTGAGGAGGAACGCTTCTATGAAGACCGTTATCGTTGGCGCCAACCACGCTGGTATCGCGGCCGCCAACACGCTGCTGGACAACTACAAGGACCAGCAGGTGGTCATGATCGACCGCAACACCAACCTCAGCTATCTGGGGTGCGGCACCGCCCTGTGGGTCGGTCGCCAGATCGATTCGTACGAGAACCTGTTCTACACCAATAAAGAGGCGTTCGAGGCCAAGGGCGCTCGCATCTACCTCGAGACCGGCGTTACCTCCATCGATTTCGTCAACCATTTGGTGCATTGCCAGAAGGTCGACGGCACCTGCTTTGACGAGAGCTATGACAAGCTCGTTTTGGCTACCGGATCGCTGCCCATCTCCCCCAAGCTGCCCGGTTGCGACCTTGAGGGCATCAGCTTCCTCAAGCTCTTCCAGCAGGGCCAGGAGGTCGACCGCTGGATGAGCGATGAGTCCGTGCGTTCCGTTGCCGTCATCGGCGCCGGCTATATCGGCGTGGAGATCGCCGAGGCGGCAAAGCGCCGCGGCAAGGAGGTCCGCCTGTTCGACATCGCCCCCACCTCGCTGGCAAGCTACTACGACCCCTCCTTCACTGCCGCGATGGACGAGAACCTTGCGAACCACGGCATCGAGTGCCATTTCGGCGAGCGCGTGGTCGCCTACCACGGTGAGAACGGCCGCGTGACCGCTATCGAGGCTGAGAAGGGCACCTACCCGGCGGATCTGGTCATCAACGCGATCGGTTTCGTTCCCAACAACGAACTCGGTCGCGACCATCTGGAGCTTTTCGCCAACGGCGCGTATCATGTCGACCGTCGTCAGCGCACCAGCGATCCGGATGTCTACGCTATCGGTGACTGCGCCACCGTCTGGTCCAACGCCCTCGCCGCCGAGACTTATATCGCACTGGCTACCAACGCCGTGCGCTCCGGTATCGTCGCCGGCCACAACATCGGCGGCACCCGCCTGGATTCCATCGGCGTCCAGGGCTCCAACGGCATTTCCATCTTTGGTTACAACATGGTCTCCACCGGCCTGTCCGTCGCTGCGGCCACCCGTGCGGGCATGGATGTGTGCCATGCCGATTTCGAGGACCTGCAGCGTCCCGGCTTCATGCGCGAGAACGCCAGCGTCAAGATTCGCATCGTCTACGAACGCGCTAGCCGTCGCGTGGTGGGCGCCCAGATGGCTTCGACCGAGGACATCTCCATGGGCATCCACATGTTCTCGCTGGCTATCGAGGAGGGCGTGACCATCGACAAGCTCAAGCTGCTCGACATCTTCTTCCTGCCTCACTTCAACCAGCCGTACAACTACATCACTATGTGCGCGTTGGGCGCAGAGTAGCATCAAATTGGGGCGGTCCGCCGTATGACGGGACCGCCCCTTACTTGTTCATAGCCCTAGGCTTACGCTTTGGGACCTTGGATAAACCAGGCAAGGTCCGCGCACCCGGGACCCAACGGATGGTGAAGGCTCAGCTTCGCCATGGCACCGGGCTTGAATCCCACGCAAGATCCGCTCAGAAACTCGACCATATCGTTCATAAAGGGAATATGCCCCACGGCGATGATCGTCTGGGCGTCGCTGCGCTCGAGCTCGTCCATAAAGGCGACGGAGTCTTGCTCCCACAGGCATTCCTTGTCTTCAAGCGCCCGTTCGCCGATTGCCTCCATCAGGGCTTCCGCCGTTTGATGCGTGCGTATGGCGGGGCTCACCCAAATCCGGGCGCGCGAACGCTCTTCCGTGCTCATAAGCGAGGCGCCTCGGGCGAAGCCGTCTGGGGAGCGAAGCGCGGCGATACCCTGGGGCGTAAGCTCGCGTTCCTCGTCCAGCTGATCAAGCGAGCCCGCCTGAGCTTTGCCGTGGCGGATCAAAATGAGGTTCTCGACCATCTTTCCTCCCGTGGGTGGCGCGCCGAGCGCGAAGAGAGCAGATACGGCAAGCGGGGTCCGCGGCCAGAAGACGGCATCGCGGACCCCGCTTTATGATAGTAAAGTTTAGTGCTGCTCCTCGGGCGGGCGCAAGCTGGTGAGCGCTGAATAGTCGATTTCGGCGGTTGAAGGGCGCATCTCGCCGGGAGCGTACCAATCTAGGGCGCAATCGATCCAAGCGTTCCAGAAGGGCCACTCGTGCGCCCCTATGTCCGGTTCGTGGTAGGTCACGTCGAAGCCTGCCTCGCGCAGCAGGTGCACCACGTCTCGGTTGTTCTGGCACAGGTTGTCATGCTCGCCGCAGGCTCCGTAAAAACGCGGGCGGGGGAGGTCCGGGTTGTCACGGAAGCGGTTGATGAGCTCCACGTAGTCCTTCTCGGATCCTATCACCGTATCGAGGTCTCCAAAGAATCGCTCGTAGTAGCGCTTCTTGCGGGGCGAGTGGGATTCGACCGCCTCGAGCACGCGGTCGCGCATGAAGGCGCCGGAGAGCGAGATGATGCTGCCAAAACGGTCCGGGCGCAGCAGGCCGTTGATCACGGCGGTGTACGCGCCGATCGAGATCCCCGCCAGCGCCGTATCCTCGCGTTTGGACGAGAGCGGCAGCAGGCGACGGGTGAAATCGACCAGCTCCTCGCTGATGAACTTGCCGTGCCATTCGTCGATCTCGGGCTTATCAAGGTATAGACCGTCCTCGCCCGAGGGCATGATCACCACGACGTCGCGCGCCTCGGCGGTCTCGACCACGTGCGTGCGGTCGATCCAGTCCACATCGCGTCCAAACAGGCCGTGCAGCAGGTAGACCGTGCGATAGGGTCCGCGGCGCCGCTTGGCCAGCTTCTCGCCGTCCATCTTGTCGGCGGGGACCACGGCCGTAAGCATGACGTTGCGCTTGAGGTAACGTGAATAGAAATCGATGCGAAGCAGGGCCATGAGCGCCTTCCTCTCCTGGGCGTGCCATTTTCTTGTCTGGATACAACCTTGCGGCGATACTTACAGGCCAAGCCAATCCAGGGCCTGGGGCAGGGCGTTGTTCCAAAGGTCCCAGTCATGGCCGCCCTCGAGCTCGCGGTATTCGACCTCAAGGCCCGCGCCGCGCAGGCGGTCTGCTAGAACGCGGTTGGGGTACGCGAGGGGGTCGGCGTTGCCGCACGCCATGAAGACGCGGGGACGAGGGCGGTCGCAGTAGACCAGGTCCGCCGCCAACCGCGCGGGGTCCTTGTCGCTGCCCACAAGCTGGGAGAGGTCGCCAAAAGTCGACTCCAGGAAGGGGCGGCTGAGGAAGAAGATGTCGTCGTTGATGACGCCTTCGATGCTGTCCGCGATCATGGCGGAGGATAGCGAGACAACCGAGCCGAAGGTCTCGCAGTACTTGAATCCAGCACGTAGGGCACCGTAGGCGCCCATGGAGATGCCGCCTATAAAGGTGTCCTCGCGACGGGAGGAAAGGGGCAGGATGCGCCTGGTGACGTTGACGAGCTCTTGACCCACAAAGCGGCCGTAGTAGTTATGCGACTCGGGTTGGTCCAGGTAGAAGGCGTTATAGCCGGACGGCATGACCACGGCGAGGTTGCGAGCGGCCGCCCAGCTGCGGATGCGGCTCTCGGATATCCAGTCTGCGTGGTTACCGGTGATGCCGTGCAGCAGGTAGAGCGTCTTGAAGGGCGGGCGCTCGGGCGGGTAGGGACGACGGTCCCAGCCCTTCTCGTCCAAGCGCATCTCCCAGTCCGTTCCCAGGGCGTCATCCATGCTGTCGAAGGGCAGCAGGATGTCGATGGTGGTGGTCCTCATCAACGAGGACGAGAAGTAATCGATGCTGATCTGCGCCATGGCTCCCCCTTGGATTTCATGCTTTGCGGGTTTGTCGCACGCTCGGTACAGAGCGGAGATCGAATGTCAAGCTAATGGACATTGTACTCGTGTAAGGTGGATTAAAAGACAAAGAACCTGCAGGTGAAAGATACAGTACGCATGACTATAAATAGCCAACCGTCTATAAATAGCGGCAGGGCGGGAGCCTCCAGCGCTCGAGAAGCCGTGCCTGCTGGGCCGGCGGCATGCTTGTAAGCACCTTGTTGATGGACGGCGCTCGGTGCTGCCGCGCGCATGGAGGGGTATAAACGCATAATCCGTATTCGATGGCGGGAGGCGCGCGTGAACCTGTTCCAGTACCTGGAAACTGAATTGAGGACATTCGACCAACTGGCATTGACCCCGGTCGACTCCATAGCGATATCTCAGATGAGCATGATCGATGCCCCCGGCGTGGTGCCCGGGTTGCGGTGCGCGGATGTTGCCCGCTTGCGGCGCGTGGGCGGAATCGATGCGGCGGGAGCGCGCATGCCGGGCGAGGAGACTACTTTTATGGGCAGGCTGTCGGGCGCGGCGGACGCCGTCGCCGACCGCCTGCATGCGCGTACCGTGCGCGGCGCGCACGCTTCCGACCTGCTGGCGGCGGAATTGTACGATTCTATGTTCACCGGATTGGATCATGACAATATCAAGCACCAGATCGCATCGCTTGCAGCGAGCCCGCGCTTTCGAGGGCTGGAAATGCGCGACTACGTCTCGCTGCTGGACCAGGAGAAGCGCGTGCAGTTCTCTGCCACGTGCTATGTAATGCCGGGCGCCTGGGCGTACGTGGCATTTCGCGGTACGGACACCTCGTTCACCGGCTGGCGCGAGAACTTCGACATGGCGGTGACGCCGCCCGTTCCCGCCCAGCGTATGGCCGCGGCGTATCTGGAGCTGGTCGCGAGGCATCTGCCCGATCGCCTCTACGTTGGAGGCCATTCCAAGGGCGGAAACCTTGCAACCTATGCCGCGGTGCGCTGCTCGGATGCCGTGCGCGACCGTGTGGCGCTCGTGTTCGACCATGACGGGCCCGGGTTCAAAGCGGGGTTCCTATCGGACGAGCCGGCGCTTGCCGCCCTTCGATCCCTTGAGGGGCGCATGCACCGCACGGTGCCCGTGGATTCCGTCGTGGGCATGATCATGGACGAGGCCGCTCCGGCGCGCGCGGTGCGCAGCACTGCCTACGGCATGGACCAGCATAGCGTGTTTAGTTGGGAGATCGATGGCGATGACTTTGTCTACGAGCCAGATGTGAGCGCGGGGGCAAAAGGGACGCACGAGGTTCTTGCTACGTGGCTGGCATCGTTTTCCGATAGGGAGCTGCCCGATGTGGTGGATGCGCTCTTTCGCGCTATGGAGGTCTCCGGGGCGCAGAACGCCGGGCAGATCTTCGGTGGAGGCCCGCAGGCGGCGCAGCTTATCCACGAGGCGGTCCGCAACCTGGACGATCAGACGCGCGAGGTGCTGGGACCGGCACTGGGCAGGTTGGCGCAGATCGCGGCGGAGCGCATTGCCCGTGGCGCGGTGGCGGGCATCGCCCAGGGTTTCGCGAGCCTGTTTAACCGCTAGCGCGCGCGAGCAGACGCTTGCGGTCGAGCACCTCTACCGCTCCGCGGCTCAGGGCGACCAGGCCCTCGCGTTCGAAGTACTTGAGCATGCGCGATACCACCTCGCGGGCGCTTCCCAAGTGGCGGGCGATCTCCTCGTGCGTGACGGTGAGGCGCGCGGAGCCCGTCCGAGAGGCCTCGTCCAGCAAAAACGTAGCGAGGCGCGCATCGAAGCTGGCGAAGAGCACCTGCTGCATCACCCACATGCAATCGCTGAAGCGCTGCGCCGTCTGACGATAGAGGTAGGCTTCGACGGCGACGTTCTCCTGCGAGAGTTGGGAGAAGAGCCGCGGGTCGATGATGAGGGCCTCGATGTCCTCTGCGGCGTCAAGGGCGATGTCGAATGTGATCATGGGCAGGATGCAGGAGGCTGCCAGAACGCAGGTCTCTCCGGCTTCGACGCGGAAAAGCGTGATCTCCTTTCCGGTCTCAGAGGGCATGTACGCTCGCAGGCTGCCGGTGAGCGCCACGACGACTCCCGCGCAGCCCGACCCTCCGCCCTGCACACGTTCACCCGCGCGAGCGGCGAGCGGCCGCGTGGCGTCGGCGAGCTGCGTTTTTTGGAGCTCGGTGAGATTGGGCCAGAAAGGCAACGTTGCTGCGAGCGCGCGAGCGACGCCTTCGCGGGGCGTAGCGGTTGTCTTGCGTTTGGCGTTTCTGCCCGACTGAATGATGCCGCTGGATTCGTTGCTGGTTGTTTTACCGACGGATGCCATGGGGTGCCTCGATCGCGTTGGGGTGCGTACCTGCCTGCAAGCGTGACAGGTCGAGGCTCGCCGCGCAAGGGCTTTGGCGTGATTGCCGCGAGCTGCATGGTCGGTTTTTGGGTGGTCGGATGCGGCTGCTATCCCCGGCGGACGCTTCGACCTCAGCCTTGCTAATTTTGGCCTTCAGTTGGACTTGCGCGTTGCTGAAATCGAGCTTCATTTCGTCCAAAATGCTAAAAATGAGCTCCAGTTGGAGTTGGCTGTTAGAGATGAAAACACGTCAAGCTATTTACCTGCGCTTTTAACGTGCGTCTTTTATCTCGTTCCGATGCAAGTCCAACTGGACGTCGATTTCAGTAGAGTCAAGTCCAACTGAAGCGCAAAAATAGCAGCGTCTTGAAATTCTGTCTTGTTCCGCCTGCCGTTGCGGCCGCCGCCCCGGGGCTTGCTCGGGATGGCGGCGGCAGCGGGTTCGCGAATTAAAGCCGTATGCGCTATACCGCGACGCCGCAGTCGGCGACACCGCGGCGGCGAATCTCCTGGTCGAGGAAGACTTGCTGGAAGAAGCCGTAGCCGCCCGCAACGTTTGCGCACGAGAAGCCGTGCTGCATCAGGATGCGGCACGCCACGTAGCTGCGAAGGCCGCTTTGGCAGAAGACGCGCAGGCGCTTGTCGCGCGGCAGCTCGTCTAGGTGCTCGCGCAAATCGTCGAGCGGAATGTGCAGCGCGCCCTCGATGGATCCGCGGGCGACCTCTCCGGGGGTGCGGGCGTCCAGTAGGATCTCGTCGGCGGCGGGCTTTAGGGCCTGTTCCCAAGTGAGCTGGTCGACGCGGCCTTCCAGGATGTTCTCGATCATGTAGCCCGCCATGTTGACGGGGTCCTTTGCGGACGAGTAGGGGGGCGCGTAGGCAAGGTCGAGTTCGGTAAGGTCCGTCGCGGTCATGTTCGCGCGGATCGCCGTGGCGATGACGTCGATGCGCTTGTCCGCTCCGTCGGTGCCTATGATCTGCGCTCCCAGAATCCTGCCGTCGGATCGTTCGAACAGAACCTTCATGGTCATGCTGCCGGCACCGGGGTAGTAGGTGGCATGGCTGGCGGGGGAGAGGACGACGTAGTCCGCGTCGAGTCCCGCTGCCTTCGCGGCGCCTTCGGTGAGGCCGGTGGTGGCGACGGTGAGGTCGAAGAGCTTGAGGACGGAAGACCCCTGGCTACCGGTGAAGGCGCTTTCGATGCCGCAGATGTTATCCGCTGCGATTCGGCCCTGTTTGTTGGCGGGGCCCGCAAGCGCGATCAGGGCGTCCTGTCCGGTGACATAGTTCTTCACCTGCACGGCATCGCCCACGGCGTATATGTCGCCATCGCTGGTGAGCATGTGCTCGTCAACCTTGATTGATTCGCGAATACCCAGTTCGAGACCCGCCTCGCGAGCAAGCGCGCTTTCGGGTGCGACGCCCACGGCGAGCACCACCATGTCGGCGACAAGGGGGGCGCCTTGCGCGAGGTTGGTCCGCATGCCGCCGCCGTCCAGCTGCTCGAAACCGGTGACATCCGAGTTCAACAGCAGGTTGATGCCATGTGAGCGCAGGTGGTTGTGGGCGATGGCCGCCATGTCGGGGTCCAGGGTGGGCATGACGTGCCCACCGCGCTGCACCACCGTGACCTCCATGCCGCGGTCGCGCAGGTTCTCGGCCATCTCCAGGCCGATGAAACCGGCGCCGACCACCACCGCGGATGCGGGGTGCTCGCGCTCGACGAAGCCGTGGACCCTGAACGTGTCCTCGACCGTGCGGAGGGTGAAGATGCGATCGCTATCGATGCCGGGCAGGTTGGGGACCACGGCGCGGGCGCCGGGCGACAGGATGAGCTTGTCGTAGGACTCGCGGTACACCTCGCCGGTCTCCAGGTCGCGGACCTCTACTTCCTTGGCGTCGCGGTCTATGCGCACGGCCTCCTGGCGCACGCGGACGTCGATGCGGAAGCGGTTGTGGAAGCTCTCCGGGGTCTGCAAGGTGAGCTTGCGTCGGTCGGTGATGACGCCGCCCACGTAGTAGGGCAGGCCGCAGTTGGCGTAGCTTACATAGCCGGAGCGCTCCAGGACGACGATCTGCGCGTTCTCGTCCAGGCGACGCAGGCGCGCCGCCGCCGTGGCCCCGCCGGCGACTCCGCCGATGATGACAACCTTCATGCTTAGTTCCTTCCCTGCTTGACCGGACCGCTCCAGCGGTTGATGCCGCCCATGTCGGTGACGGAGGTATACCCCATTTGGGTGAGGAAGCGGCAGGCCTGCGCGCTTCGCGCCCCCGAGAGGCAGTAGACGTACAGAGGCGTGTCGAGCGCGGGCACCTGGCGCGGCGCTGTCTGTATGCGAGAGACCGGTACGTTGCGGGCCCCCTCGATGTGGCCGTCGACGTACTCCTCGGGAGAGCGCACGTCGAGCACCACGGCGCCGGGGGTGGCGCGGGCGTCTTCCATATGGGCGTCGATTCCCTTTCCGAACATTGAGCTGAACAGTCCCATGGTGGTTTCCCTTCTATTTGCTTTCTACCAAGACGAACACTACCATGCGCCCGTCCGCCCGTTCAGTGACTAGGTCACCCACGTCCTCGCCCCGTTGCCGCGACTCGGGCGTGGGACGAAGATTTCGGGGGTAAGGTGACTGCTCCGGGCGGGGCGGGGAATACTGCTCTCATGTGAAACAATCGATAAGTCTCGGGGGTGCGCTGCATGTCGCTCGTCGAAAAGCTGCGCTCGCTGTCGCCTATGGCCCGTCGTTTGGTGGTCATGAGGTTTTGCGGTCACGTGGGAATGCTCGCGTGCTACTTCATAGGTATTTTGGGAACGCTGACGTATTCGCTCGGCGGTACGGCCCTGTCCACGACTTTCTCCGTGGGACTCATCAACCTGGCTACCGTGATAGGCAACTTTGCGGGAGGCGCGATGCTCGACTCGCTCGGGCCGCGTCGGCACTTCCTTATCAGCGTGATCGCCACCTGCGTTTCCGCAGCGTTGTTTCAAGTGCTGGCGGGCACGGTCGAGGGCATCCTCATATGCTCGGCGGTCTTTGGGTTCGCCTGGGGTATCGAGGACATCGTGGCCCGCTCCTATGCCGCCTACATCACCGATGACGCGGACGAGCTGTCGTGCATCAATCCCATGCTCTCCGCCGTCACCAACCTCACCGTGGTGGTGGGCCCCTTGGTGGGCAGCGCCATCACCTCGGTATTCTCGACCAAGGCGGTTTTTGTGTTCGGGGCCGTCATGGCGCTCGCGGGCCTCATCCCCGCTTCGGGGTTCTACCCGCTCCGCGAGCCCGCTGAAGAAGAAGGGGCCGAGTACAGCGACAGCTCGCTTTCGGCTGGCTTTCTGGCGGTCGCGGCCAAGCCTACCCTGCGGCTCCTGCTTGCCATCGGCTTCCTCACGTTCTTTGGATACGGCGCCTTCGATCCCTTGGAGTCGCTGTTTTATCGCGACGTGCTCCACGTGGGAGTCGAGTGGATGGGGTGGTTATCCAGCGCGTCCGGCATCGGCGCCATCCTGGGATCGGTCATTCTCATGCGCCTGCCGGGGCGTTTTGTGAACATGAGGTTTCTGCTCGCCGCGCTGTTCTCTATGGGGCTTGGGTGCCTGGTGTACGTGGGAACCCCGTATGTCGCCGTCGCCATGGCCGGCCAGATCCTGCTTGGATTCGCGTTCGGCGTGATCGGCCCGCTTCAGAGCACGCTGGTCCAGATGCACGCCCCGCTCTCCGCCCTGGGCCGCGTGAGCGCGGTCATGGGTTTCGGCTACAGCGTGGCGGGCGTGGTGCCGCTGTTCATGGCCCCGTGGCTGGCGCGCGTGCTGGGCGTTCAGCAGACGCTGGTGCTCGCGAGCTCGCTGGTCGCGGTGTTCCCGCTTATCTGCATGGTGTTCCTGCGCCGCCGAATCGCCGAGTCGGTGGAAGAGGAGCGGGAGCTCGAGGAGGAATCGTAGGGGCGCCTTGCCGCTGCGGCGCCGCTCGGTGCAGGGGCTCCCGCCCGTTTTCTCGCTACGCCTTGGCTGCTAGTTCGACCGCGGTGCCGGATGCCGTGACCATGAGCATGTTCCCCTGTCCCAGCACCTCGTAGTCGACGTCGACGCCCACCACGGCGTTGGCGCCCAGGGCTTCTGCTCGGGCGGACATCTCGCGAAGCGCGGCCTCGCGCGCCTCGACCAGCTCGTCCTCGTATCCCTTGCTGCGACCGCCCACGATGTTGCGGATGCCCGCCGTGAAGTCGCGGATAAAATCGACGCCGGTGATGACCTCGCCAAAGACGATGCCGTGATAGCGCGCGGCGACGTATCCGTCGACGCCGGGGGTGGTGGTGATAAGCATGGGGGCTCCTTTCTGGGACTGCGCTGGATCGCGTTGCGCGGCTTATACCCCGCACCCGTCCCATTTCATGCGCCCGCGATGCTAAAGAAAGGCTAAAGGCGCCGTGTGGCCCGGCGCATCTTGTCCCGCCACGCGCTCGCGCAAGATGAGGACCGGTCCCAGGCTGGGCTCATGCAAGGGGGCGACCAGTTCGCAGCGGGTGGGCAGGGCGCGGACGAGGGGGTCTAGAAGCACATCGCCCGCGTTGAAGACGCCGCCTATATAGGTAACGGGAACGGGGCCCTGCTCGGCGCGGCCCTCTCCCTCGCAATCGTCCCCGTTGAAGAGGCCCCGCATGATGGCTTGAACCATCTCCGCGATCTCCATCGCCGCCCGACGGTAGATGCTTCGCGCCGACGCGTCCCCCTCCCTCGCGGCGTCGGCGACCAGAACGCTCAGCGCGGCGATGCGCGTGCGGTCGGACAAGTGTTCCTGGGCGAAGCGGATGATGTCGAAATCGTCTTCAAGTCCGAGCTCGAGCTTCAAGGCGCGGTAGAGCGGCCCGCGGCGGTCGCGCCCATCGCTTTGCCGGGTGAAGGCGCGCATGGCCTCCTTGCCGATCCATCCGCCGCTGCCCTCGTCCCCCAGCAGGTAGTCCCAGCCTCCGCACCTCATGCTGGTGCCGTTCCTCACGCCCAGGGCGATCGAACCGGTGCCGGCGATGACCGCGATGCCGTCTGCAAGGCCCAGCCCCGCCGCCCATGCGGCGTCGACGTCGTTGACCAGCGCCCGGGGCCGCGTTCCCATGGCGGATTCCACGGCGCTCTCAATGGCGCGATCGGAGTCCGCGCCCTCGCCGTAGCCGCATATGCCCAGGCCCACGCCGCCGTTCTCGTCCAGACCGTGCTCGCGCGCCCACGTCATGCAGTCGCAGAAGACGCGGGCCATGCCGTCCCGCCCCGCCTGCGCGTAGTGACAGGTGGGAAACGTCGCGCGGGCAAGGGGGCGCAGCGTTTGGTCGTAGATGGTGCAGGCGGTCTTGGTTCCGCCACCGTCGATGCCGAGCCAGGTCATAGGTGTCTCTCCTTAAGGACGATACGGGCGCCGCGCCAAGCGGTCGCGTACGAGTTTGTACGCCCAGCGGGGAAGGGGACAGGGCGCATCGATGATGTTCGAGAGCGCAAGCGTGTCCGTCGAACCGAAGCGGCGGGCCGCTTCGGCGATGGTCAACCCGGCGCGCACGGCGCCTATCAGGTGGTCGGTTGCTTCGGAGCGCCCGCGGCGCTTCCAGCCCATGCGCTCGGTTTGGGCGAACGACGCGACGGCCGCCGCCCCGGCGACGCAGAGCCCGCCGCCCCACGCAAGGCCGCTGTCGGCGCAGAGCAAGCGGAGCACCTCAAGGGAAAGGTGGGCGCTGCCCGGGTCGCAATCATCCGTGGTGCCGATGGCGTAGACGCGGGTGCCCGCCGCGATGCGCTTTGCGCCCGTCCAGTCGTCCAGGGTGCGAACAAGGTGGGAGGGCAGGGCGCCGAACGAGACCGGGTAGCCAATTACGAGCACGTCGCACGCGGAGATGGACGATGGCGGAGCATCCGCCGCGTCATGGGGGCGGCGGTAGATGCGTGCGAAACGCGGGGGCTCGGTTTCGCCGGACACGCCTAGCGTCCTGCTCGAGAGCCGGTCGTACGCCAGCAGGGCGTCTTCAAAATCGTCTAGCAGGGCATGGGCGGCGCCGCCTTCGGGACCAGCGTCGAGCAGGGCGATCGCGCGCGCGGTACCCTTGGTCGCTATGGGTTCGGTCGGTCCGCCTCGCAGGGCCGCGGCTGCGGCTTCTTGCTGGTGCGCCGCTTCTGGCCGCGGCGTCGCCCCTCTGCGTGGCAGGGCGCCAAGCTGGTTGAGTAATCCCAGGTCGAATCTATCGATGACGCGGCATTCGGCGAGGTCCGCGTCCAGTTGGGATGCGAGGCGCGCGGCGAGCATCTTGGCGAGCCCCCGCTCCTCATAGGAGGCCTCGTCCACGCCGTACAGCCACAGGTGAATCTCACAACACCCGGCTTCGCGACGACCCTTCTCGTCCATGTTCGCCTTGGTTTCGCCAACATGGACGATGGCTTGCTCGCGGCGGATCGATAGCTCCAGCGCGCGCATCACCGGCGCGGACGCCTGGCCGTAAAAGGAGCGCGCGGCGATCCAGAGCTCCTTGGATTGCCCAGGCGCGGCAACCAGGCGTCCCGCCACATCACTCCGTGGGCCGACTGGGCATTCTAGCGCGTCGCCTGCCAGGTCTTCCAGGCAGAACGCCAAGTCGAACGGAGCTTCGTCTCCCAGGCTTTCCAACTCGGCTCGAGGCCGGTCGCAGATCAGCGTTCTCATAGGGTGGGTGCGTCCCTTCTCGCGCCTGGGCGCGCACGTTCTGCGCTGCGGGTTTGTAGGCTACATAGAATGTTTCAATAGCTCCATAATATAGAATTCGCGGCATGGCTGAAGTATCCTTATGCAAAAGTCGCGATGGAGGTGGCCGTCATGCGCAAATCGACCAACGAAGCCCTGGCAACGCTCGAGCCCAGCGGGATCCGCCGCTTCAGCGCGCTGGCTGCCGAGACTCCGGGCTGCATAGCCCTTGCCTTGGGCGAGCCCGAGTTCGATTCCCCAACCGGGGTGCGCGAGGGGGCCAAGACCGCGCTGGACCTTGGCGATACCCATTATCCTCCCAACAACGGAACGGATGAGCTTCGCGCGGCGATCAGCGCGTACATGTCCGAGCGGGGCGTGCCCTATGCGCCCGACGAGGTGGTCGCCACCGTGGGCGCGACCGAGGCGCTTGCCGCGACGTTTTCGGCGCTGCTCGATCCCGGCGACGAGGTCATCATCCCAACGCCGGCGTTCGGTCTCTACCAATCCCTCGTGGTCATGAACCATGCTGCTCCAGTGCTTCTCGACACCGCGCCCCACGCGTTCCAACTGGACGAAGAAACGCTCGCCGCATGCGTGACGCCGCGCACCAAGGCCTTGGTCATCACTTCGCCCAACAATCCTACCGGTTGCGTCCTCTCGTCCGCCTCGCTCGACGCGGTCGAGGCCGTCGCGCGCGAGCACGGCATCTACGTTGTATGCGACGACGTCTATAACCGCTTGGTATACGAGCCCGGCTACGAGCGCCTCGCCGCCCGCGTGGACGAGGACCTGCGGGAGCAGGTGGTGGTGGTCGAGAGCTTCTCCAAGCCGTGGGCTATGACCGGGTGGCGCATGGGGTGGGTCGCCGCCGCCCGCCCGGTGATCGACCAGATAGCCAAGGCGCACCAGTTCACCGTTTCGTCCGCCGTCTCGTTTTGCATGCCCGCGGCGACACGCGCGCTCGAGGTCGACCCCACGATGAGGCTCGAGATGTACAGGGCGCGCCGCGACCGCGTGCTGGCGCAGCTGGCGTTTATGGGGCTGCCGGTGGTCGAGCCCGCGGGGGCGTTTTACGTATTTCCCCGAATCGAGCAAACCGGCCTGTCCTCTGAGGAGTTCTGCGAGCGCGCCATCCGCGACGCCGGCGTCGCCTTGGTTCCGGGTTCGTGCTTCAGCGCTCCCGGCTATGTGAGGCTGTCCTATTGCGTTTCGGATGCGGATTTGGACGAGGGCCTGCGACGTCTCGCGTCATTCGTCGCCGGCCTGTAGGCGGGGTGGCGCGATCGGGGAGGTTAGCGCTTCGGTGGATCCGGGCTCGATTGCGTGCAATTGTGAAGGACATGTCGAGTCCCGAGCTCCCTCGATTATGAGCCTTGACTCTCGTCATACCGCTGGGCATACTACAGAAGTTCACGCACGAATCCGCTGCCAGAGACAGCAGGTGCCAAGGGAGGCTATTGCCGACCGCGGCTTAATGGGATTTCCCGCCAGCCGAGGTGGTCGAGTAGATATGTCTTCTCGCCCCCGTCGCTCTTGCAGCACGGGGGTTTCTTTTTTTCGAGACACAACCCCCGCCATGTCAGGCGCGGACGTGCCCGGAAAAAACGAGAAGGAGGTGTACGTAATGCCCAAGCAGTACAAAATCGACAAGGTTGCTGAGATCGAGTCTAGCATCGAGGCCAACGCTGGTGTGTTCATGGTGTCCTACAACGGTCTGACCGTTAAGCAGGCCCAGGAGCTGCGTCATCAGCTGCGTGAGCTCGGCGCTGAGATGAAGGTGTACAAGAACAACCTCGTCCGCATCGCTCTGGAGAACAAGGAGCAGCCCAACGTCGACGATATCCTCGTCGGCCCGCTGGCCTATGTCTTCTATGAGAACGAGCCCGTCGAGGCCGCGAAGGCGCTTAAGGAGTTCGCCAAGAAGTCCAAGGGCGTTCTGGAGATCAAGGGTGGCATTTCCGAGGGTAAGGCAGTCACTGCCGAGGAGGTCAACGCAATCGCAGACCTTCCCACCAAGGATCAGCTCCTGGGTCAGATCGCCGGTCTTATCAACGGCTTCGCTCGCGACATCGCTGTTTGCGTCAACGGCGTTTCCAGCGGTCTCGCCCGTTGCGTCCAGCAGATCTCCGAGCAGAAGGCGGCCTAGTCGCCACCTTGCTCGCGGTCGCAAGGCCGCACACCTGGCGCACCTGCGCCGCACTTTTTAACTGATCTCCCTGCGAGGACCGCAGGGAAACCGAAAGGACTTAGAAATGGCTAAGCTTACCACCGATGAGATCATCGAGGCCCTGAAAGAGATGACCCTGCTCGAGGCTTCCGAGCTCGTTTCCGCCATCGAGGAGACCTTCGGCGTTTCCGCCGCTGCTCCCGCTGCCGTCGTTGCCGGCCCCGCTGCTGCCGCTGAGGAGGCCGAGGAGAAGACCGAGTTCGACGTCGTTCTCGAGGGCTTCGGCGACAACAAGATCCAGGTCATCAAGGTCGTTCGCGAGCTGACCAACCTCGGCCTGAAGGAGGCCAAGGAGGTCGTCGAGGGCGCTCCCAAGGCTGTTCTCGAGGGTGCCAAGAAGGAGGACGCCGAGGCTGCCAAGGAGAAGCTCGAGGCTGCTGGCGCTGCCGTCACCCTCAAGTAGTTTCCTGCAGGCGCTTCGCCTGCCGGTCCCGACGATGCGGCTTTGTGCCGTCGTCGCCTGACATTCGATGTCACCAAGGAGGTCTGGTTCGCCGGGCCTCCTTTTTTCATGAATGGTTGCACCGATACGGCTCCCATGGGACGCGAATCATCCTCATAAAGGCGATAAAACATAGGAAGCTGCGTATTTCAGCTGCATTTTCGCAAAAGGGGGTGGCGCGTATGCACGCGGACGGTATCCTGTAGGGCTGTGACTCAATTGTTTGTGGGCGGGAATGCCCGTTATAGATCCGCGTTATAGCGAGATGCGGATGAAAGGAAGGCCATGAAGGCTATTATCCCTGCAGCTGGTCTTGGTACCCGTTTCATTCCGGCGACTAAGTGCACCCCCAAAGAGATGCTCCCGGTACTCGATAAGCCCGTTATCCAGTATGTGGTCGAGGAGGCGCTCGAGCCCGAGGAGGTCGATGGCGCCGTCATCGTCACCTCTCCCGGCAAGCCCGAGTTGCTGAGCTACTTCCAGCCCGATCGCTCGCTCGAGGCGCTGCTCCGCGAGCGCGGCAAGAAAGCTTATGCAGACGCCGTCGCTCAGGCAGGTGACCTTCCCGTCGATTTTCGCTACCAGTACGAGCCCAAGGGCCTGGGCCATGCGATTCGTTCCGTCGCCGATGCCGTTGCGGGTGAGAGCTTCCTGGTACTTCTTGGCGATTACGTTGTTCCCTCGCGCGACATCTGCACCAAGATGCTCGAGGTTTCCCGCGCGCACGCCGGTGCCTCCGTCATCGCCGTCGCCCCGTGCTCTCCTGCGGACGTGAGCCGCTACGGCGTCATCGCCGGAGATCGCGTCGACACGCTCGAGGGTTACGGCGAGGTCGCCGACGACGAGCCGGGCGCCGTTTGGCGAGTGAGCGGCTTGGTCGAGAAGCCCGCAGCTGAGGAGGCTCCTTCTAACCTCTATATCGTCGGCCGTTATCTGCTGAGCCCTCTTGTCATGGATCTGCTTGCCGATCAGCTGCCCGGTAAGGGCGGCGAGATCCAGCTGACCGACGCCATGGCGCGCTCTCTCGAGCGCGAGGCCATGTACGCCGTCGTCATCGACCCGCTGTCCGGCTACGACACCGGCACGCCTTCCGGCTGGATCGCGACCAACGCCCTTATGGCGGCTTCCGATCCCCGTTTTGCAGATGAGTTCTGGGAGGCGGTCGAGGAGCGCGGAGGCCTCAAGCGCCGCTAGGCATCCCGCCTCATCAAAATCGATAGCTTGCTCTTCTTTAAAGCCCTGACTAGGTGGTCGGGGCTTTTTCTTTATCAACACCGGCCGTGCGCGACCGCGTTGCTCGATATGGCTGGCGATGATGGTGGCGACGTAGGGGCAGACCTTCATTAGAACAACATGAACATATGTTCTATTTAACTCATCTACCTGCGATTATAGTTGCAACAATTTTGACTAGTCCAAAAAAAGCCTATAGTCAAGACTTTTATTGCCAAACGGTTCGTAGTTGCTAAACTAATAGGTTGCGATATATGGCGATTTCTGTCGAGTTGTCAAGTACTCGGTTTCGATGGACGCACGCGACCGCGGAACAGTGTATATGACATTCGTCTGAACGCCAAGCAAACCGCATTTTCCCAAGAAGGAGGGAACGCCTGGTGAGTGATGCAAAAGCCACCCAGCCGGTAACGGCAACAGAGCGCACGCGCGTCAACTTCGGAAAGATCCCCGAGGTGATGGAGCTTCCGAACCTTATCTCCGTTCAGAAGGAGAGCTTCGACCGCTTCATGACCGATGGACTTCGTGAGGCATTCAAGGAGTCCAGCCCTATTCAGAGCCAGAACCATATCCTGGAGGTCACCTTTGGTGAGCACCAGTTCGGCGACCCCGCGCACACCGTGGAGGAGTGCCGCGAGAAGGATATGACCTACCAGGCTCCGCTTCTCACCGATGTCCGCCTTACCAATAAGGAGACCGGCGAGATCAAGGAGCAGCTGGTCTTCATGGGCGATTTCCCCATGATGACCGATCAGGGCACCTTCATCATCAACGGTACCGAGCGCATCGTCGTCTCCCAGCTGGTCCGCTCCCCGGGCGTGTACTACAGCTCCGAGATGGATGGCGGCAAGCAGGTCTATAAGGCCCAGATCATCCCCGCTCGCGGCGCATGGCTGGAGTTCGAGGTCGACAAGCGCGACCAGCTGGTGGTCTCCATCGACCGCAAGCGCAAGCAGTCCGCCACCATGTTCCTGCGCGCGCTGGGTATCGCTACCACGAACGACGAGATCATCGAGATGCTCGGTGATTCCGACGTTGTGAAGCGCACCATCGAGCGCGATACCGCCCTCACCCGCGAGGACGCGCTCATCGAGATCTACCGTCGCCTGCGTCCGGGCGAGCCGCCCACCGTCGACGCCTCCCGCAGCCTGCTCGAGGGCCTGCTCTTCAATGCGCAGCGCTACGATCTGGCTCGCGTCGGCCGCTACAAGGTGAATAAGAAGCTCGGCCTCGACACTACCGAGGACGTTGCGGTTCTGACCGACGAGGATATCGTCGCCACCCTGCGCTACCTGCTCGAGCTTGCCGCCAGTACCCCCGGCTACAAGACCGACGACATCGACCACTTCGGCAACCGCCGCATCCGCACCGTCGGCGAGCTGGTGGCCAACCAGTTCCGTATCGGCATGAGCCGCATGGAGCGCGTCGTCCGCGAGCGCATGAGCTCCCAGGACATCGATGAGATCACCCCGCAGAGCCTTATCAACATCCGTCCCATCGTGGCGGCCATCAAGGAGTTCTTCGGTTCCTCCCAGCTTTCCCAGTTCATGGACCAGGCCAACCCCCTGACCGGCCTTACCCACAAGCGCCGCCTCTCCGCCCTGGGCCCCGGCGGCCTTGCCGGCCACAAGTCCGGTTCCAGCCGCCGCACCAACGTCCCCACGGCTGTCCGCGACGTTCACAACTCGCACTACTCCCGTATGTGCCCCATCGAGACCCCCGAAGGCCCCAACATCGGCCTGATCGGTTCGCTGTCCCTGTACGCTCGCGTGAACGAGTACGGCTTCATCGAGGCCCCGTACCGTCGCGTGGAGAACGGCGTCGCGACCGACCAGATCGACTGGATGACCGCTGACGAGGAAGAGAACCACATCATCGCCCCGGCGAACACCCCGCTCGACCCCGAGACCAACGAGTTCGTGGTCGCCGACGCCGACGGCAACCTGGTTCGTCCCCACACCATCGTCGCCCGTACTCGCGACTTCGACGGCTCCTTCGGTGCTCCGGCAGACGTGCCCGTCGAGATGGTCGATTACATGGACGTCTCCCCGCGCCAGATGATCTCCGTCGCGGCCACCCTCATTCCGTTCCTGGAGCATGACGACGCAAAGCGTACCCTCATGGGCGCGAACATGCAGCGCCAGGCAGTGCCGCTGGTCCACCCGGCAGCTCCCTATGTCGGTACCGGCATGGAGCGCCGCGCCGCCCTGGACTCCGGCGAGGTCACCCTGGCCAAGCACGCCGGCGAGGTCATCTTCGCCGACGCGCACAAGATCACCGTCAAGCACGCCGGCGGCATGGACGAGTACCACCTGCCCAAGTACCAGCGTTCCAACCAGTCCACCTGCATCAACCACCGTCCGCTGGTTCGCGTGGGCGATGAGGTCGTCAAGGGCCAGCCCCTGGCCGACGGTCCGTCTACCGATCACGGCGAGCTCGCCCTGGGTCAGAACCTCACGGTCGCCTACATGAGCTGGGAAGGCTACAACTACGAGGACGCTATCGTCGTGTCCGAGCGCGTGGTTGCCGAGGACCTGCTGACCACCATCAACATCTCCCGTCACGAGATCGACGCGCGCGACACCAAGCTGGGTCCCGAGGAGATCACCCGAGAGATCCCCAACCTCTCCGAGGATATGCTCGCCAACCTGGACGAGGACGGCGTCATCCGCATCGGCGCCGAGGTCGGCCCCGGCGATATCCTGGTCGGTAAGGTCACGCCCAAGGGCGAGAGCGCGCTGACCGCCGAGGAGCGCCTGCTCCGCGCCATCTTCGGCGCCAAGGCGCACGACGTCCGCGACACCTCCCTCAAGATGCCCCACGGCTCCTACGGCCGCGTCATCGACGTCGCCCGCTTCAGCCGCGAGGCCGGCGACGACCTGGCTCCGGGCGTCAACGAGATGGTCCGCGTCTACGTCGCCCAGCGCCGTAAGATCCAGGAGGGCGACAAGATCGCCGGCCGTCACGGCAACAAGGGCGTCATCTCCAAGATCCTGCCGGTCGAGGATATGCCCTATATGGCCGACGGCACCCCTGTCGACGTCATCCTGAACCCGCTGGGTGTTCCCTCCCGTATGAACGTCGGCCAGCTCCTCGAGTGCCACCTCGGCTGGGCTGCCGCCTGCGGCTGGGATCGCGACAACGCGGATTCCGACAAGTATGTTCCCGGTCCGTTCTTCACGGCGACCCCCGTCTTCGACGGCGCCCATGAGGACGAGATCGCCGAGGTCATCCGTCGTGCCAACAGGAACATGGTCAACCTTGCCACCGAGCGTCTGGGCGACCATATGCGCACCGACTTTGTCACCCAGCTGGACGAGCGCGGCAAGACCCGTCTGTTCGACGGCCGTTCCGGCGAGGAGTTCCGCGAGCCCATCACCGTCGGCACCTCCTACATCCTGAAACTCGGCCACATGGTCGACGACAAGATCCACGCCCGTTCGACCGGCCCCTACAGCTTGGTTACCCAGCAGCCCCTGGGCGGTAAGGCCCAGTTCGGCGGCCAGCGTTTCGGCGAGATGGAAGTCTGGGCGCTGTACGCGTACGGTGCTTCCAACGTCCTGCAGGAGATTCTCACGGTCAAGTCGGACGATACCGTCGGCCGCGTCAAGACCTACGAGGCCATCGTCAAGGGCGACAACGTCCCCATGGCGGGCATCCCCGAGTCCTTCAAGGTTCTGGTCAAGGAGATCCGCTCGCTCGCACTCGATATCGAGCCCATTCGCGACCACGAGCCCGAGCCCGAGACCGTAGCCGAGACCGCGGACGTCGAGGACGTCCTGGCCGACCTGGACACCCTTCCCTCCATCGACGAGGCCGACACCTCTGCGGATGCAGCCGAAGCCCTCATCGGCGAGCTGGCCGCTTCCACCACTGATAAGGAGTAGAAACTGTGGCAGATTTCGAAGCTACTGATTTTGACGCGGTAAAGATCTCCCTTGCCAGCGCCGACAAGATCCGCTCCTGGTCTTACGGCGAGGTCAAGAAGCCCGAGACCATCAACTACCGCACCCTCAAGCCCGAGAAGGACGGCCTGTTCTGCGAGAAGATCTTCGGTCCCGCCAAGGACTGGGAGTGCTCCTGCGGCAAGTACAAGGGCATCCGCTTCAAGGGCATCGTTTGCGAGCGCTGCGGCGTCGAGGTTACCTCTGCCAAGGTGCGCCGCGAGCGCATGGGCCACATCGAGCTTGCCGCACCGGTAAGCCACATCTGGTATTTCAAGAGCCCCACCAGCTTCCCCATGAGCCGCTTGCTCGACATCAAGAGCAAGGACCTGGAGAAGGTGCTCTACTTCGCCAGCTATATCATCACGCACGTCGACTACGAGGCGCGCGAGGCCGACGCAGAGGATCTGCGCGAGGAGCTCGCTGCCGACCTCGAGGAGATCGACGCCGAGTGCGCGCGCCAGATCGAGTCTCTGAAGGAGCAGGGCAACCCCGAGAACTTTGACGAGTTCTCTGATGAGGAGCCCCTGACCCAGGAGGAGATCGCCGCCGGCATCATCGATATCGAGGAAGAGTGCAAGGACGAGAAGCAGCTTCGTTCCGACGCGTTCCAGGCGTTCATGAAGCTCTCCGAGCGCGACCTGATCTCCGACGAGCCCCTGTTCCGCGAGATGAAGCGCTACTACTCCATGTACTTCAGCGGTGACATGGGCGCCGAGGCCGTTCGCGACCTGCTGGCCGCCATCGACCTCGAGTCCGAGTCCGAGCGCCTGAAGGCCATCATCGCCGACGTCGATGGCCAGAAGCAGAAGCGCGAGAAGGCCGTCAAGCGCCTCGAGGTCGTCGATGCCTTCTTGAAGGGCCACAACGACCCCGCCAACATGATCCTCGACGTCATTCCGGTCATTCCGCCCGATCTGCGCCCCATGGTCCAGCTCGACGGCGGTCGCTTCGCCGCGTCCGACCTGAACGATCTCTATCGTCGCGTGATCAACCGCAACAACCGACTCAAGCGCCTGCTGGACCTCGACGCCCCCGCGATCATCGTTAACAACGAGAAGCGCATGCTGCAGGAGGCCGTCGACGCCCTGTTTGACAATGGTCGCCGTGGCCGTCCGGTTTCCGGACGCGGTGGTCGCCCGCTGAAGTCCCTGGCAGAGGCCCTCAAGGGCAAGCAGGGCCGCTTCCGCCAGAACCTCCTGGGCAAGCGCGTCGACTACTCCGGTCGTTCCGTAATCGTTACGGACCCCAAGCTCAAGCTGCACCAGTGCGGTCTGCCCAAGACCATGGCGCTGGAGCTCTTCAAGCCCTTCGTCATGAAGCGCTTGGTCGAGCTTGGCAAGGTCGAGAACATCAAGGGCGCCAAGCGCGCTATCGATCGCGGCGCCAGCTTTGTCTGGGACATCCTCGAAGAGGTCATCGACGGTCGTCTGGTCCTGCTCAACCGTGCACCTACGCTGCACCGACTCTCGATCCAGGCTTTCGAGCCCGTTCTGGTCGAGGGCAAGGCGATCCACCTGCACCCGCTGGTCTGCGCTCCCTTCAACGCCGACTTCGACGGCGACCAGATGTCCGTGCACGTGCCGCTGTCGCTTCAGGCCCAGGCCGAGGCGCGCATCCTCATGCTCTCCGCTAACAACCTGCGCTCTCCCGCATCCGGCAAGCCGGTCAACGTTCCCTCCCAGGACATGATCATCGGCGTGTACTACCTCACCCAGGCTCGCGACGGCCTGCCCGGAGAGGGTCACGTGTTCGCTAGCTTCGACGATGCGCTCAACGCCTACGACGCCCGCGCCGAGGTGGACCTCCAGGCCAAGATCCAGGTTCGCGTCTCCGAGGCCGAAGCAAATTACTTCGACGAGGAGCACAGCTACTTCCGCGTGAAGAACGACCGCAACGAGTTCGTGGACTACGACGTGACGGGTACCAAGACCTGCCGCTTCGAGACCACTATCGGCCGCATCATCTTCAACCGCCAGTGCCTGCCCGCGGATTACGAGTTCATCAACTACAAGATGGTCAAGGGCGATGTGGGCAAGCTCGTCGCTGCCTGCTGCGACCGCTATCCGCAGGCCGAGGTGGGCCCCATCCTGGACGCCATCAAGTTCGCCGGCTTCCACTTCGCTACCCGCGCCGGTCTCACCATCTCCCTGTGGGACGCCCTCATCCCTGATGAGAAGCCCCAGATTCTGGCTGAGGCCCAGGACCGCGTCGACTCCATTAACGAGTACTTCGAGGAGGGCTTCATCAACGAGATGGAGCGTCACACCGAGGTCGTTAACGAGTGGACCGCCGCTACCGACAAGGTCGCCGCGCTCATGCTCGACATGTTCGACGAGGAGAACCCGATCTACATGATGGCCGACTCCGGCGCCCGTGGTTCCAAGACCCAGCTGCGTCAGCTCGGCGGTATGCGCGGCCTTATGGCGGACATGTCCGGTGAAACCATCGACCTTCCCATTAAGGCGAACTTCCGCGAGGGCCTGCTGCCCCTGGAGTACTTCATCTCCACCTACGGCGCCCGTAAGGGCCTGGTCGACACCGCGTCCCACACGTCCGACTCCGGTTACCTGACCCGTCGTCTGGTCGACGTCGCGCAGGACGTTATCGTTCGCGAGGAGGACTGCGGCACGCAGGAGGGTTGCTCCTACAACCTCATCATCCCCGGCACCGATTCGCTCAACGCCGACCTGGTCGGCCGCTGCTTCTCCGAGGACGTCGTCACCGCGGACGGCTCCGTGCTGTTCGAGCGCGGCCAGTACATCGAGAGCGTTGGCGACATCCAGAAGATGGTCGACGCCGGCCTCAAGAAGGTTGCCCTGCGCGCGCTGCTGACCTGCCGTTCCAAGTACGGCGTCTGCCAGAAGTGCTACGGCTGGGACCTTTCCACCCGTCGTCCCGTCGCCATCGGCACCGCTGTCGGCATCATCGCCGCCCAGTCCATCGGCGAGCCCGGTACGCAGCTTACGATGCGTACCATCCACTCCGGCGGCGTTGCAGGCGTTGACGACATTACGCAGGGTCTGCCTACCGTTGGCCGTATGTTCGACGTCGTCGGCAACGTCAACGAGAAGATCCTGGGCCGCGAGGCCGACCTGGCTCCGTTCTCCGGCCACCTCTCCATCAAGCCGGAGAAGTCCGAGTACGTCCTGACCCTGACCGACTCCGACGATCACACCCGCGTGCTCGAGGAGAAGCGCGTTCCCGCGTCGGTCCGCTTCATGCCCGGTATCGAGGACGGCTGCACCGTCCGCGCCGGTGACCAGATCACCAAGGGCTTCGTCAACTTCCGCAACCTGCGCAAGCTGACCGATATCGAGAGCACCATGCACACGTTCGTCGAGAACGTCAAGGACGTCTACACCAGCCAGGGCGTCGATCTGAACGACAAGCACATCGAGGTCATCGCACGCCAGATGCTGCGCCGCGTCCAGATTACCAACCCCGGTGACTCCAGCTACCTGCTGGGCCAGTACGTCGACCGCTACGAGTTTGCGGACGAGGTCGAGCGCGTCGCCCGCCGTGGCGGCACCCCGCCCACGTCCGAGGCCGCGATCCTGGGTACCCTCAAGGTCGCTGCGTCCATCGACTCCTGGCTGTCCTCCGCGTCGTTCATCCGTACGGCAGGCGTCCTCACCGAGGCCGCTATCGAGGGCAAGGTCGACCACCTGCTGGACCTCAAGTCCAACGTCATCGTCGGCAAGAAGATCCCGGTCGGCACGGGCCTCAAGCCCTACTCCGAGGCAAGCCTGACCTACCGCACCTCCGACGGTTATGTGACTGTCGGCGGCGCTACCGCTCCCGGTTCCAAGGCGCTTCCCGAGTGGGCGCCTGCAGAGCTCAAGGAGCTGGACGAGCAGCTTCCGCAGCAGCTCGACTGGGTCGGCTATGACGATTATCCCGGCGACGGCTCCTTCACCCGCAACGGACGCACCATCTCCGCCGAGGACGCGCGCCTGTACCTGTTCGACGACCTGGGCGTGTCCCAGCGCTGGACCAACAAGTTCAGCGAGGTCGGCATCGAGACCGTGGGCGACCTGGTCGGCAAGTCCGAGGAGGATCTGCTTCGCATCGACGGCATCGGCGCTAAGGCGATCGAGGAGCTTCGCGACGGCCTTGAGGCCCATAACCTCCTCTATATCCTCGATAACACCGAGGATATGGCGGACGAAGAGGATCTCTCCCAGCTGCTGCAGATGGTCTTCAGCCCGGACGGCCCGGATGACATCCTGTTGGGCACCTCCGCTCCGCGTCATCACTATGACTCGGACGAAGAGCTCCTGGGCGCTCCCGCCGAGGACAAGCCCAAGGCTTCCGGCGGCATCATCAACGAGGACATGGCCTCGATCGATGAGCTGCTCAACCAGCTTGTCGACCAGGATGACGGCGACAGCCCCGAGGATCCCAACGGCCACAACTCCTTTGAGGAGTAGCCGCTAGGCATCGGTTCATAGACCGGTTGGCAAGCGCTGAAGCGGGTTTAGCCGCCTGTTTTCAGTAGCGTGCATATACGGGCGAGGCAGATTAGCTGTCTCGCCCGTTTTCTTTTGTTGACACAGCGTGGTGGGCGCGGGCTTGCACGGTGCATGCGTCCTTGTCGCAACGATGGTGGCTGCGGCGATGCCCTCTGGCTTTTGGAATCCTATGGCGAGCTTGTGGGCGAATCCGGGCTAGAGGCGTATGGGGCGGGTTGGTTCGCGTCGTTGGTCGCCGCCGCGCCCGTGATTCCGGGCCAATATCAATATCTGCTGGTCGCGGCTGAAATCGTGGCTCTAATCCCCGCATATCTGCGCCTTCCCCAGAATGACGCGAGGCCGCTTGCGGATGCAGAGTCCCGTTGACCGTGAAAGAGCGCGGCGCTTGGGTAGAATGCACTACGTTGAAACGTCGGGGGAGTGGTCTTCCGGCTAAGGAAAGAAAGGCTGGAAATGGAAACCGTCGCTCCCTCGCTTGGAAGTCAGCTCATGTGGATGCTCATATTGACCGTAGCAGTGCTTATGGGCGCTGGTTTTTACCGGGTGAAGCATCGTGATGGGAGCGGAAGCGCGCCTTCCTCGTCCAAAAAAGCAAAGAAGCGGCCTACCAAGAAGGGTCCAAAAAAGCGTTAAGCGGGCTGACTGCTTGTAGCAAAACCTCTTCTCGTGAATATCTATGAAGATTCTGCGTGAAATGAGCCAAATAGGGGAACGCCCGGCAGCGTGGTCTGTTGACACTGCAGCACAACAGGCGTAACGTAGCGAACCGCGTGTTTCGTAGGCGGATGCTGACGCCTCGATTCAAGCCGTTGCACTAAGTATAAAGCTGGAATCATCACGAAGAAGGAGTACGTTTTGCCTACTATCAACCAGCTGGTTCGCCAGGGCCGCAAGTCCGTTCCCAAGAAGTCCAAGAACGCAGCTCTGCAGCACAACTCCCAGAAGCGCGGCGTGTGCACCCGCGTGTTCACCACCTCCCCCAAGAAGCCGAACTCGGCTCTTCGTAAGGTTGCCCGTGTCCGTCTTGTTAACGGCATCGAGGTCACCGCATACATTCCTGGCGAGGGCCACAACCTCCAGGAGCACTCCATCGTCCTCATCCGCGGCGGCCGTGTTCGCGACCTCCCCGGCGTTCGTTATCACGTCATCCGTGGCGCCTACGACTCCGCTCCGGTGAACAACCGTAAGCAGTCCCGCTCCAAGTACGGCGCTAAGCGCCCGAAGTAGTCTCATAGCAGCTACTACACCTGATCCAACGAATAGAGGAGATTTCATATGCCGCGTCGTGCAGCAAAGAATAATCGCCGCGAGGTCATGCCTGATTCCGTGTACAACAACCGCCTCGTGACCCAGCTTATCAACAAGGTTCTTCTTGACGGCAAGAAGGCTACCGCCGAGCGCGTCGTCTACGGTGCGTTCGACATCGTTGCCGAGAAGTCCGAGGGTGACGCCCTCGCCACCTTCAAGAAGGCTATGGACAACGTTCGCCCCACGCTCGAGGTTAAGCCCAAGCGCGTCGGTGGCGCCACCTACCAGGTGCCGATGGAGGTCAACTCCCGTCGCTCCACCCAGCTCGCCATCCGCTGGATCGTCAACTTCTCGCGTGCTCGCAAGGAGAAGACCATGGCCGAGCGTCTCGCCAACGAGATCCTCGATGCCTCCAACGGCGTCGGCGCTTCCGTGAAGAAGCGTGAGGACGTCTTCAAGATGGCCGAGGCCAACCGCGCGTTCTCTCACTACCGCTGGTAATTCCGAGGAAGGAACTGACTCATGGCTAAGCCCAAGTACAAGCTTTCCGAGACCCGCAACATCGGCATCATGGCCCACATCGATGCCGGTAAGACCACCACTACCGAGCGCATCCTTTACTACACCGGTAAGAAGCACAAGATCGGTGAGACCCATGAGGGCGCTGCCACCATGGACTTCATGGTGCAGGAGCAGGAGCGCGGCGTAACCATTCAGTCCGCTGCCACCACTTGCTTCTGGCACAAGGATGACAAGGCCTACCGCATCCAGATCATCGACACCCCGGGCCACGTTGACTTCACTTCCGAGGTCGAGCGTTCCCTGCGCGTTCTCGACGGTGCCGTCGCCGTTTTCGACGCTGTCGCCGGCGTTCAGCCCCAGTCCGAGACCGTGTGGCGTCAGGCTCGCAACTACAACGTCCCCCGCATCGCGTTCATCAACAAGTATGACCGCATCGGTGCCGACTTCTTCCACGCCATCGAGACCATGAAGGATCGCCTGAGCGCCAACGCCGTGGCCATCCAGGTCCCCATGGGCGCCGAGGATCAGTTCTGGGGCGTCATCGACCTCGTTACCATGACCGCCTGGGACTTCAAGCCCGATGATAAGGGCATGACCTACCCCGAGCCCCTGGACGAGATCCCCGCCGAGTTCGCCGAGATCGCCGCTGAGAAGCGCGCCGAGCTGCTCGACGCCGCCGCCAACTATGACGACGAGCTCATGATGATGATCCTTGAGGACGAGGAGATCCCCGTCGACATGCTTAAGGCCGCCATCCGCAAGGGCACCCTGGCTAACGACCTCAACCCCGTTCTGGTTGGCTCCGCTTACAAGAACAAGGGCGTTCAGGAGCTTCTCGACGCTGTCGTCGACTACCTGCCCAGCCCGCTGGACGTTCCCGCCGTCGAGGGCACCAACCCCAAGACCGGCGAGACCGAGACCCGCGAGTCCAACGCTGATGCTCCGTTCTCCGCTCTCGCGTTCAAGATCTCTACCGACCCCTTCGTCGGCAAGCTGACCTTCTTCCGCGTCTACTCCGGTCACGTCGATGCCGGCTCCTACGTCATGAATGCCACTTCCGGCAACCGTGAGCGTTTCGGCCGCATCCTCGAGATGAACGCTAACGACCGCGTCGACGTTGACGGCGCCTTCGCCGGCGACATCCTCGCCGCCGTCGGTCTTAAGAACACTACCACCGGCGACACCCTGTGCGAGGAGGGCAAGGAGATCATCCTCGAGCAGATCGAGTTCGCCAAGCCCGTTATCGACATCGCCATCGAGCCCAAGACCAAGGCCGAGCAGGACAAGATGTCCATCGCTCTGACCAAGCTCGCCGAGGAGGACCCGACCTTCCAGGTGTCCACCAACCACGAGACCGGCCAGACCATCATCGCCGGCATGGGCGAGCTGCACCTCGAGATCATCGTCGACCGTCTGCTCCGCGAGTTCAAGGTTGAGGCTAACGTTGGTAAGCCCCAGGTTGCCTATCGCGAGGCTCCCGGTCACGACGTCGAGAAGGCTGAGGGCAAGTTCGTCCGTCAGTCCGGCGGTCGCGGTCAGTACGGCCACGCCGTCATCAAGCTCGAGAAGATGGAAGAGGGCTTTGGTTACGAGTTCGTCAACGCCATCGTCGGCGGTGTCGTTCCCAAGGACTACATCCCGTCCATCGACAAGGGCATCCAGGAGGCGCTGAACACCGGCGTCATCGCTGGCTATCCTGTCGTCGACGTCAAGGTCACCCTGTTCGACGGTTCCTACCACGAGGTCGACTCCTCTGAGGCCGCATTCAAGATCGCCGGTTCCATGGCTATCAAGGACGCTCTCAAGAAGTCCGACCCCATCCTGCTCGAGCCCTACATGTCCGTCGAGGTCGAGACTCCCGAGCAGTACATGGGCGACGTTATGGGCAACCTGTCCGGCCGCCGCGGCAAGATCGAGGGCATGGACGACCGTGCTGGCAGCAAGGTCATCCGCGCTAAGGTGCCCCTGGGCGAGATGTTCGGCTATGCTACCGACCTTCGCTCCCAGACCCAGGGCCGTGCATCCTACACGATGCAGTTCGACTCCTATGAGCCGGCGCCCAAGTCCATCATGGACGAGGTCATGAGCAAGAACGGCACCAACGCCTAAGCTCATCCGCACCGTTAGTACATTTCCGCGAGGATGCCCTCGCATTCCATTTGGAGGTTCAAGTTGTCTAGCCAGAAGATCAGGATCCGCCTCAAGGGCTACGATCACGAGGTTGTTGATCAGTCCGCGAAGCTCATCGTCGAGACCGCCCAGAAGACCGGCGCTCGCGTTTCCGGCCCCATCCCCCTGCCCACCGAGCGCAACCTTTACACGGTTATCCGCTCCCCGCACGTGGAGCAGTTCGAGATGCGCACTCACAAGCGCCTCATCGACATTCTCGATCCCACCAGCGGCACCGTCGATTCGCTGATGCGTCTCGACCTCCCTGCCGGCGTTGACATCGAGATCAAGCTCTAAGCTTGCCTTAGACACGACTAGCTTGCATTAAGCCCCCTGGTAATATGCCGGGGGGCTTTTTATTTGCTGTATGGAGCACCCTTGAACTCATTGAGTATCTCCACACAGGACATCTTGTCGAGCGCATGGCTGATGGGGAAGTACGCTTTACAAGAGGTTTTCGCGAGCGACGTCATCAAACCTTTTTGCGAGCGCTTTGGAAGCGCTACAAGATGTTTCGACGAATTCGGAATAGTCGAAGTATGGAGGGGAGAGATGTGGAGCAGTTGCCGATAGATTCGCTCATGCGCCACGTCGTTAAAGAGGCATACAATCAATGGTCATGCCAAGCTGAAGGTGGGGGTAAAGATGGATACATGGATTATTGAGCGTGCGAGGGGAGACCGTGCTCGGGTGGGAGCGCTTGCAGGCGTAGTGTGCATCGCGGCAAACGTGCTGCTGTGCGCGGCCAAGGCGTTGGTGGGCATGATGAGCGGGTCGGTATCGATCGTGGCTGACGCCCTAAATAACCTGTCGGATGCATCTTCGAATATCGTGAGCGTGCTCGGGTTCAAGCTTGCCAGTCGGCCAGCGGATCCGGAGCACCCATATGGGCATGGGCGATACGAGTATCTATCCGGTCTTGCTGTGGCCGTATTGGTCTTATTAGTTGCAGTCGAGCTGATTAAATCCTCTATAGATAAGATTCTTCATCCCACGCCGGTTGAGTTCTCAATCGCGCTCGTAGCGGTTCTCTCCCTGTCCATTCTCGTGAAGCTCTGGATGGCTGCGTTTAACCGGTCTCTAGGGAAAAAGATAGATTCCGAAACGCTTATCGCTACGGCCCAGGATTCGAAGAACGACTGCATTGCGACCGGTGCGGTGTTGGTGTCAGCGTTGATAGCGCACTATACCTCTCTACAGCTCGATGCATGGGCGGGTCTTGCCGTTGGCGCGTATATCGCCTGGAGCGGCGTGGAGCTCTTGAGGGATACCGTAGACCCGCTGCTGGGCTCTGCTCCGGATCCAAAGCTCGTGTCGCATATCCGATCCAAGATCATGTCCTATCCGGGAGTGCTGGGAACCCATGACCTTATGGTTCATGACTACGGTCCGGGCCGCCAATTCGCCAGCGCCCACGTGGAGATGGCCGCGGAGACCGATCCAATGGAGAGCCATGACATCCTGGACAACATCGAGCAGGCGTTTAAGGACGAGGATGGATTGATCGTTACCCTGCATTACGATCCCATCGTTACTGACGATCCCGCCGTGGCTGATATGCGAAACCGCATAGATGCCATCGCGAAGGAAATCGATCCGCGCCTGTCCATCCATGATCTTCGCACGGTGCCCGGACCCACGCATACCAACGTTATCTTCGATTGCCTTCGTCCAGAAGACCTGGAGCTGGGTTCCGATGCTCTGAGGGCCGAGCTCGCTCGACGCGTAGTTGAAGAGTATCCGTATGCCGTAGCCAAGATCACCGTGGACGAGGATTACGTGAGCGCTCGCCAGTAGGCTGCGCCGCGATGCGCTAGCCATCTCGAATCTAGATGATTCGCTAACCGTAAGGAGGCCCTATATGTATACGCTGTACCTGCTGCGTCACGGTCAGACGCTTTACAACCTGCAGAGGCTGGTGCAGGGTCGTTGCGATTCTCCGCTCACGTCCACGGGCGTGGAACAGGCTAAAGCGGCGGGTACGTGGCTCGCTTCGCAAGACATCTCATTCGATGCGATATACAGCTCCCCGCTCAAGCGTGCGATGGACACGGCGTATGTGGTGCGAGACTGCCTCCGTCGCGACGGACGCCATTCAGTTCCGCTCATCGAAGAGGATCCAGGCCTGATCGAGCGAAGCTACGGTTCTTTGGAAGAAGGTTCCGTGGACGATGTTCCTTTGAGCGTGTGGGATCCGCGTGAAGAGGTGGTCCGCTACGGCGGCGAGGGCAGTATCGAGCTTCGTGGGCGCATGGTGCGAGCTTTAACGCAGGTTATGCGCGACGTAGCGGCAAAACCTGCTGCGAACGGTTGCGAGCGCCGCAACGTTCTTGCAGTCTCTCATGGGTCGGCAACCATGCAATTCAAGCTTGCATGGGAGCACTTGGCTCAGTGCGATCAGGATGAGCCTTTGGGCAACTGCTGCATCCTGAAGTTTTCGTTCGATCCCCATGACGAAACGTTTAGCAATATCGCTATTGTGAACCAGCAAGCATAGAGGAGCGGCATCTGTCAAGGCAAAAGGGAGCGTCTGGTCCCTTGTTAACGGATGAGGCCGCTGCAACGCGATAAAGCTGCAGTTCAGGCAAGGTGAAGACTTTATGAACTGCTATGGAAACGCGCGGGCACGTGTATACTAATCAAGCTGTGCGTGTCGAGGGAGGATTCTGTCTCCAGCATCGAGTCACATCAGGGTTGCGTGATAAGAGGCTGGCAGATGAATGCAAACCGGCGTGCACGGTAGTTGGTAGTGGTCCTCTAGGGGCGAACACAAGGGGTGTTCGCAGTGTCCCAAGACCACCGAGAGTTGGAGATCTTGCATGATCAACATGATTCTCGGCCGCAAGATTGGCATGACCCAGGTTTGGGACGAGAACGACAACATCGTTCCCGTCACGGTCATCCAGGCTGGCCCCTGCACCGTCTCGCAGGTTAAAACTGAGGCGACCGACGGCTACAACGCCGTTCAGATCGGCTTCGGCGACATCAAGTCCAAGCACGTTACCAAGCCCATGGCTGGTCACTTTGCTAAGGCTGGCGTCGAGCCCGTCCGCTACCTCCGCGAGGTCCGCGTGGCTTCCGGCGAGGAGCACAAGGTTGGCGACGTCGTTACCGTTGCTGACTTCGAGAACACCGCCAAGGTCGACGTCATCGGCACGTCCAAGGGTAAGGGCTTCCAGGGCCGCATCAAGCGCTGGGGCCAGGGTCGTGGTCCCATGGGCCATGGTTCTCACTTCCACCGCAGCTCCGGCTCCATCGGCCAGTGCGCCTACCCCGCTCGCGTCCTCAAGGGCGTCAAGATGGCTGGCCACATGGGCAATGAGCGCGTGACTGTCAAGAACCTTTCCGTTGTCCGCATCGATGCCGAGCAGAACCTCATTCTGGTCAAGGGCGCTGTGCCCGGTGCCAAGAATGGTCTGGTCGCCATCCGTATGGCTTAAGGGCCCAAAACCCTTTTTAAGCCCAGAGTCATACCAAGGAGAACACCCACATGTCTAAGTTTGATGTAAAGAACAGCGAGGGCACCAAGGTCGCAGAGGCCGAGCTCGCTGCCGAGGTCTACGGCATCGAGCCGAACCTCCACGTTATGCACCACATCGTTACCTGCCAGCAGGCCTGCTGGCGTCAGGGCACCCAGTCCGCCAAGACCCGTTCCGAGGTCTCCGGCGGCGGCAAGAAGCCTTGGCGTCAGAAGGGTACTGGCCGCGCCCGTCAGGGTTCGACCCGTTCCCCGCAGTGGCGTCACGGCGGCGTGGTCTTCGCTCCGAAGCCCCGCTCCTATGCCAAGCGCATGAACAACAAAGAGGTCAAGCTCGCCATGCGTTCCGCGCTTTCCGCTAAGGTTCGCGATAACGAGCTCGTTCTCGTTGACAACTATGGCTTTGAGAAGCCGTCCACCAAGGCTGCTGTGGCCATGCTCAAGGCTCTTGGCCTTGAGGGCAAGCGCCTCACGATCATCGTGCGCGAGGACGACATCAATGCCTACCTGTCTTTCCGCAACATTCCCAAGACGTTCATCATCACGCCTAACGAGGCCAACACCTATGACCTCGTCAACAACGGCGCCCTGCTGATGCCCGCTGACGTCGCGACCCACTTCGGGGAGGTACTCGCCTAATGGACGCACATTCCGTGATCATTCGTCCGGTCGTCTCCGAGCGTGCTTTCTCCAACATGGAGCAGAACAAGTACACGTTCGAGGTTGCCAAGGACGCCAACAAGTACCAGATCAAGGACGCTGTCGAGGAGATCTTCAACGTCAAGGTCACCCGCGTCAACACCCTGACCGTCAAGCCGAAGAACAAGCGCGTTCGCTACGTCACCGGCAAGACCCGCTCCTGGAAGAAGGCTGTTGTCACCCTGGCTGAGGGCGACTCCATCGAGGTCTTTGGTAACCAGGCGTAAAGCTCAGGTTTCGTGAATTCTCAAGCCTCCCGCAAGGGAGGCAAGAGACTGATGTATCGGGCTTTTAAAATAGATACGCCCGATACCGTGGTAAATCCGGTGTCACCGTACCCGCGATCCCAGCTTGCGGTGGCGAGCGGATTGATTTGAAAGGGATAGATTAATGGCTGTAAAGCATCTTAAGCCGACCAGCGCAGGCAGGCGCTGGCAGACGATTTCGGACTTCTCCGACATCACCTGCACCACCCCCGAGAAGTCTCTTCTCGAGCCCCTGTCCAAGAAGGCTGGTCGTAACAACCATGGCCACATCACCGTCCGTCACCAGGGCGGCGGCCACAAGCGTCAGTATCGTCGCATCGACTTCAAGCGCAACAAGGACGGCGTGCCCGCAAAGGTTGCCACGATCGAGTACGATCCCAACCGTTCCGCCCGCATCGCCCTGCTCCACTACGTGGACGGCGAGAAGCGCTACATCCTGGCTCCCAAGGGCCTCAAGGTTGGCGATACCGTCGTGTCCGGCGCTGGCGCCGACATCAAGCCCGGCAACGCCATGCCGCTTTCCGAGATTCCCGTTGGTACCCTGATCCACGCGATCGAGTTCCAGCCCGGTAAGGGCGCCGCAATCGCCCGTTCCGCTGGTACCGCTTGCCAGCTCATGGGTAAGGAGGGCAAGTACGCCATCGTTCGTATGCCTTCCTCCGAGATGCGCCGCATCCTCGTGACCTGCCGCGCGACCGTTGGCGAGGTCGGCAACGCCGAGCACTCCAACATCGTCATCGGCAAGGCCGGTCGTAAGCGCAACATGGGCGTTCGTCCGACCGTCCGTGGTACCGTCATGAACCCGGTTGACCACCCGCACGGCGGTGGCGAGGGCAAGAACCACACCTCTGGTCGTCCCTCCGTTACTCCTTGGGGTAAGCCGACGAAGGGCTATCGTACCCGCAAGAAGAAGAAGGTCTCCAACGACCTGATCATCCGTCGTCGCAAGAAGTAGTTAGATACCGAGTTTTAGGAGAAAGCACTTATGAGCAGAAGTCTCAAAAAGGGCCCGTTCGTGGAGACTCGCCTCCTCTCGCGTATCACCGCGATGAACGAGGCCGGCAAGAAGGACGTCGTCAAGACCTGGTCCCGCGCCTCCACCATCTTCCCCGAGATGGTTGGTCACACCATCGCCGTCCACGACGGTCGCAAGCATGTTCCGGTGTACGTCACCGAGTCCATGGTTGGTCATAAGCTGGGCGAGTTCGCACCGACTCGTACGTTCCGTGGTCACAAGGCCAAGTAGGGGGTTCTACGTAAATGGCAACTAAGTCTACCGATACCGAGACTCGCGAGGTTCGCGCTACCGCCAAGTACGTGCGCGTTTCCCCCGGCAAGGCTCGTCTTGTGGTCGATCTGATCCGCGGCAAGAACGTCGCTGCGGCTTTCGACATCCTGCATTTCTGCGATCGTCACGTTGCTGTCGACGTAGAGAAGGTTCTGCGTTCCGCTGTCGCTAACGCTGAGAACAACAACGGCATGCGCGCCGACAACCTGGTCGTCAAGGCCGCCTTCGTTGACGAGGGCCCGACCTTGAAGCGCATCCGTCCTCGTGCTAAGGGTTCCGCTTCCCGCATCCTCAAGCGCACGAGCCACATCACCGTCGTCGTCGCTCCCCGAAAGGAGGCATAAGCGTCATGGGTCAGAAAGTTTACCCCACTGGTTTCCGTCTTGGCATCACCGAGAACTGGCGCTCCCGCTGGTTCGCTGAGAAGAACTACGCCGAGACCCTCGGTAACGACCTCGAGATCCGCAAGTTCCTGAACAAGCGTCTCTCCCGTGCCGCCGTCTCCCGCGTCGAGATCGAGCGCGCTGGCGACAAGGTGAAGGTCATCATCCTCACCGCCCGCCCGGGCATCGTCATCGGTAAGAAGGGCGCCGAGATCGACGGCCTTCGCTCCGAGCTCGAGAAGGTCGCCGGCGTGGCCAAGGGCCAGCTGTCCGTCGACGTCGTCGAGATCAAGCGTCCCGAGCTGGACGCTAACCTGGTCGCCCAGTCCATCGCCGAGCAGCTCGAGGGCCGCGTTGCCTTCCGTCGCGCTATGCGCAAGGCTGTTCAGTCCGCTATGAAGTCTGGCGCCAAGGGCATCCGTATCCAGTGCTCCGGTCGTCTGGGTGGCGCCGAGATGGGTCGTCGCGAGTGGTACCGCGAGGGTCGCGTGCCTCTGCACACCCTGCGTGCCAAGATCGACTACGGCACCTCCACCGCTCACACCACCATGGGTTCCTGCGGTGTCAAGGTCTGGATCTATCTGGGCGAGAAGCTCCCCGGCCAGCCTGTTCCCAACCCGGCTCTCGAGGGCTCTTCCCGTCCTCGTCGTCGCAATAACGAGAGGAGGGGTCAGTAGTGCTTGCTCCTAAGCGTATTCTCCACCGTAAGGTGCAGCGTGGCTCCATGAAGGGCCAGGCCAAGGGCAACACCCAGCTCCACTTTGGTGATTTCGGTATCCAGGCTCTCGAGCGCCACTGGATCACCAACCGTCAGATCGAGGCCGCTCGTATCGCCATGACCCGCTATATGAAGCGTGGCGGTAAGGTCTACATCACCATCTTCCCGGATAAGCCCATCACGAAGAAGCCTGCGGAGACCCGCATGGGTTCTGGTAAGGGTAACCCCGAGGAGTGGGTGGCCGTCGTCAAGCCGGGTCGCGTTATGTTCGAGATCGCCGGCGTGTCTGAGGAGATTGCTCGCGAGGCTCTTCGTCTTGCCCAGCACAAGCTGCCTATCAAGACCAAGATCATTGCCCGCGCTGATCAGCAGAACGGGGAGGATAAGTAAATGAAGCCCGCAGAGATTCGTGAGCTTTCGAACGAGCAGCTCGCAGAGAAGCTGAAAGAGGCTCGTGCCGAGCTCTTCAACCTTCGCTTCCAGATGGCTACCAGCCAGCTGGATAACACCGCCCGCGTCGGCGTCGTGAAGAAGGATATCGCTCGTATCCTTACCGAGCAGCGCGCCCGCCAGATCGCAGCGGAGAAGTCCGCTGTCGCCGAGTAGATTTCAGGAGTTAGAACATGACTGAAACGACTGTTGCGCGCAATTCGCGTAAGGTCCGCCAGGGCGTTGTCGTCTCCATCTCTGGCAACAAGTCCATCGTTGTCCAGATCACGGAGCGCAAGCGTCATCCTAAGTACGGCAAGATGATGACCAGCACCAAGAAGCTGCACGCTCATGACGAGGAGTGCACGGCTGGTCTCGGCGATACCGTCAAGGTTATGGAGACCCGTCCTCTGTCCAAGACCAAGCGTTGGCGTCTCGTCGAGATCATCGAGCGCGCCAAGTAAGCACGACGTGTAATACCCCCAGCGATGTGCGCCATCCGGCAGCCATCGGCGCCATATAGGACGGCGCACCTCTCGCTGGTTTAGGTTCGGAGGAACTACCATGATTCAAATGCAAACCATGCTGAACGTCGCCGACAACTCCGGCGCACGCAAGGTTCGCTGCATCAAGGTGCTTGGCGGTTCCAAGCGCCGCTATGCGGGAATCGGCGACGTCTTCGTCGCAGCCGTGCAGGAGGCCACGCCTGGCGCCAACGTCAAGAAGAAGGACGTTGTCAAGTGCGTCGTCGTTCGCACCGTTAAGGAGATCCGCCGCAAGGACGGTTCTTACATCCGCTTTGATGACAACGCCTGCGTCGTCATCAACAACGATGGTTCGCCGGTCGGCACCCGTATCTTCGGGCCCGTCGCTCGCGAGCTTCGTGACAAGAAGTACATGAAGATCGTCTCGCTCGCACCCGAGACCCTCTAAGATTAGGGAGAGACCACTATGTCTATGTCCATTAAGAAGGGCGACAAGGTCGAGGTGCTCTCCGGCAAGGATCGCGGCAAGCAGGGCATCGTTCTGCGCGCGCTCCCCAAGGAGGGCAAGGTCGTTGTCGAGGGCGTCGCCATCGTCAAGAAGGCCGTCAAGCCCAACCAGCAGAACCAGCAGGGCGGCATCGTTTCGCAGGAGGCTGCGATCGACGCTTCCAACGTCAACCTCGTTTGCCCCAAGTGCGGTCAGCGCACTCGCGTTGGTCACGAGGCCGGCGAGCTCGATGGTCACAAGACCAAGCTGCGCATCTGCAAGAAGTGCGGCCACAAGTTCTAAGTTTTAGACTTAAGAGTGCTTCAAAGACCCTGGGAACCTTTTGGATCCCAGGGTCTTTTTTTGTCAATTTGGCTTTCGTAGACACCAAGGTGTTGGCTACGCTGTGAATCTGCAGTATATGTATGCGTCTCATATGCGGTTGAAAGCTTTGAGATCGACGAGTAGGCGTTTTCGCTCCTGTTTGTCCCTTCTATATGAACCGGGCGCCCGTAGGGTCTTAAAGAGCTCTACAGGCGCCCGTTTGCGCGATAGGAGCGGTAAGTGAATGTTCAGCGTGTTTGATGTGGTGGACGATGTTCGTCTGCGAGGGGGCTCTAGTCAACGCCCACGAATAGGCAGCCGCTGGAAGTTCCCTGGAGTCTTTTTCCGGGCATGCGCCCTGCGAGGGCGGCATCGAGAGTCCGCCGAGCGTGGGCTACGGCACGCCTCAGCTCGTCTTCGTCCATCAATGTGGCATCTACCATGAAGCGCGTTACCCCCGCATCGAGTAGCTGGGGTATCTGCGGTGTTATATCGATGGCTGCCGAATCGTACAAATGGGAGCGGCCGTGCACGTCTGTTGTGACGGGCAGCATCTTTCCATCGATGTTTCGAAGCCAGAGCTTCTTGCGCCGCAGGCCGCATGCGGCGCAGTCGTGAATGCATGCATCGGCAACTTGAAGGATGCAGTGCTCGCTGGTCATGACGCGTGGTCTGCCGAATACCTCTATACCAAAGGAAACGCGAAGGGCGGATACCGCTTGCGGGCAGAATCGCTCTATTTCGGCCAGGGTGAGTTCAGGGGATAGCCAAAATAAGGTTGCGCCGGCGTCGGCGAGCATGGTCGCGCACGCAAGGTTGTGAACGGGGATGCAGGAACGGATCTGCGCGGCCGCGCCCCGCTGAGACGCAAGGGCGAGCTCGGAGATATTGCCGCACGATACGTCTGCTCCTTTAAGGATCCAGGGATCGATTCGGGCGTGGTCCCCCTCGCGGCACACTTCGTCCAAAAGCGGGACTATGCCATGATCGAACGCCTGCTGCGGTGAGACGCCGGCCGCATCAAGCGAATCTACGGTTGCGTAGACGGCATCGGCTCCCAGATCGCGCGCCAACGCGGCGGCTTGGGGGGTTGTGACCACGCAGCACAGAAGGGCGTCAGCATCGGCGGCGCCGCGCGCAGCGACGGCATGGCTTGCGCTCGTCGGCGTCGCGTGGGCGGAGTTTCGAGCCGAGGAGCGGGAGGGTTCCATGGGGCCGGCGGAAACCCGGGCAATCAGGGCCGTCTGATCGATTGGGGCGATGGCGTCGAGTTCGCGGGCGAGGTCTGCATACGGAGCGAGGATGGTCTCCTCGAGGGCCTTGCATGCCGCTGCTCGAACCTTGTGTACGGACGAGAACGCCATTCCGCATCCATCGTCCATATCGACGGTGAACGAGACGGGCTTAAACGGCGTGGTTCCCATGCGTCCCACGTGCTCGATGAGATCCTGGCGGGTTACCGGACGCGTGCGCGCGGGTTCAACAATGAAACCCTCTGCCGTCGCCGTGAGCAAAGGATCGTTTGCGCAGGCGAGGGTGACGGTGAAGGGGCGCCCCAGGCGAGCGCTGATATGCACGTCGACGGGACGATGCCGGAGGACGTCGCGCTTGAGGGCGGCGTTAGCGGTATCGATGGCTCGCTGGCTTCGTATGGCGCGGACGCGGCTACCGGCGGGCATGGCGCGCGCGACATCGCATTCGATGATGTCGCCGGAAGCGGCATCGCATGGAGCGATGGTGGTGAGGAACTGGTCGAATTCATTGTCATGGCGCAGCTCGAGCAAGTCTCCCTTGTCAACCGGCTCGAACAAGCGTATGCGGGCGATGGCCGCGCGTCGCCGCCGGTCATCAGGATGCAGACCGCGCACGTCGCGGCGGGTAGGACGGCTTGCAATGACTTCTCCCACCAGCTGTCCGCGGTTGTTCGAGCGCTCGTAGCTCATCATCTCGTCACCGGACGCACCATGCTGGTACTCGGTGGTGAAATCGCGGTTGAAACAACGCTTGAGTTGGCGGGCGCGCGCGTCTGCGTCATCTTGGGAGGCGACGCGGCCCGCGAGGACGTCATCGAGCTGACGACGATAGACGTCGACGATGGAATAGACGTAGTCGGGAGCCTTCATGCGTCCTTCGAGTTTAAGGGCGGCGGCTCCCGCGTCGAGCAGCTCGCCAATCATCTCGGACGTGTTGGTGTCGCGGGGGCATAGGGGGCGCTCACGGTTGGCGGGAGAGAGCACGCGCCCCTTCTCGTCCACAAGCTCATAGGGAAGGCGGCAGGGCTGGGCGCACATGCCGCGGTTGGCGGAGCGGCCCGCGCGCGCGAAGCTGGAAAGCAGGCATACGCCGGAGTAACAGAAGCAGATGGCGCCGTGGGCGAAGACTTCGAGATCGATGCCGACGGCGGAGATGGTCGCGATTTCCGGTACGGATAGTTCGCGCGACAAGGTCACGCGGTCCGCTCCGGCATCGCGGCACCAAGCGGTCGCGCGGGCGTCGTGAATATTAGCCTGCGTAGAGATATGAGTTTCGATCTGGGGCATCAGGCGGCGGATCTCGTGGAACAGGCCCCAGTCCTGGATGATGAAGGCGTCAGCGCCAAGCTGGGCGCAGCGTCGCACAAGCGAGATGGCATCGACCATCTCCTCGTCCTTGATGACTATGTTGACTGTAACGTATACGCGGGCTCCCGCTAGATGCGCGGCGCGGCAGGCCTCCTCGAAGGTCTCGTCGGTGAAGTTGTCCGCTTTGCGGCGCGCGTTGAATGAGCCCATGCCGCAATAGATGGCGTCTGCTCCAGCGGCGAGGGCGGCCGCAAAGGGGGCCGGACCGCCGGCGGGGGCGAGCAGCTCCGGCGCGGGTACGTGGCGAGGGGAGCGCGAGGCGGGCGAGCTACTGGTCATGATGTGCCTTTCCCTATGGTTTACCTGCCAGATTATACGTTGAGAGGGCCCGTGGTCGCACGGGGAGGATCTAGGGCACGGCGGCACCATATTTATGAACGAAAAAACGTTAGGTCTGTCGGCATAATGGATAGGTAATAAAATTTTGTCCCAGATGATAAAAGTGTTGCAATGAGAGTGACTCTCCTATACCATCAGAGTTGAAACCAGTGCGCAGGGGAGGAGCTAACCGTGCCTCCTGCTTCGCCCGTGCGCACTGACTTTCACAGACAGATAATCGAAGGAGTATCGCATGAGCAAGATCGTTGTTTCCTCTCCTGACGCCCCCGCGGCCCTGGGTCCGTATTCTGCAGGCATCAAGACTGGCGAGATGGTGTTCCTGTCCGGCCAGCTGGGTCTGGACCCCAAGACCGGCAAGCTTGCGGAGGGCGGCGTCGTCGCCCAGGCACAGCAGTCGCTTAAGAATATCGAGGCCCTGCTCGCCGCTGCCGGCGCGACGTTCGATAACGTTGTGAAGACCACCGTGTTCCTGGCGGATATCGCCGACTTCGCCGCCGTGAACGAGGTTTACGCCTCCAAGTTCACCGAGCCGTATCCCGCCCGCAGCGCCGTCCAGGTGGGTGCCCTGCCCGCTGGCGGTCTTGTGGAGATCGAGGTTGTTGCCGCTTTGTAGGGAGCGGCGGACCCTTGTATGGTGCAAGGGCTTTGGGTGCGGGTTGGTCCCGCTACCGTTGACATGGCATGCATGAAGCGCCGTCCGGTTCACAGAGATCCGGACGGCGCTTGACGTTGAATGACGCTAGGGCGCATGCGAATGTGGGGCTGACCGCAACGCGCGGGACGCGCCACCTTGCTTGACGGGGGGTTACTGCTCCTTCTTGACCTTCTGCAAGTAGCGGTAGACGCTGGGTTCCGAGACCCCCATGACTTCCGCCACGGTGGCGACGGCTCCCTTGAGAAGAAACATGCCGTTGTTGTTGAGGTCTCGGATAATGTCGACGCGATCGGACTGGCTGAGCTTATCGGGCGAGATCCCGCGCGGCGTCGTGATGCGCGTGATGGCGTTGACGATAAGGTCCTGTGTCGAATCGGTGAGGCTCTCGACTTCGAGCGAATGCGATTCGTCGCCCGATCCGGCGGCGCCGGGCGTGTTGACGTAGAAGCCGGAGAGCTGCTGGGCAACGGCGGCGAGCTGGTTGATGGGTCCGATATCGGTGTTGACGCAGAGCATACCGACTATCAGGCCGTCTTCGCGGATGAGGTACGATGCCGAGCGAAGCTGCTTCATGCTGGAGCTGTGGCTGATGTACTCAGTGATGTGGTGCTGGTCTGCATAGGGGTCGCGTCCGCGCGCGCTCTCGTTCAAGATTTTCAGCGCAAGGTCGGTGGCGGGGGAGCCTATCCTGCGCCCGGACACCTCGCCGTTGCGGATATCGACGACGGAGTGGTCCGGGTCCGAGAAGTCGTGCAGGACGATTTCGCTGTTCTTGCCAAGAACGGCTTCGAGGAAGTCGACAAAGGGCAGGAAGCTTTGGACGGTGGGGTTCATGCTGGCCTCGCTTTGGCAGGTACGATAATAATTCGTACGAAAGATCTTGATTTCCAATAACATTTTATCGAAGTAAAAACGAAGTATACAAACAGATGCGTGACAGGCGGGCACGAGGGGGCAAGTGGCTCTCGATCGCATACTCAACACATGATAAGTTACATGTGTTCATACTGATCTAAACGGTAGCAATTAAGGGATGAACGGTGATCGCATTACCGGTTTCGAAAAAGCTTGAAACACGGTGGCAATGATTACCAGCAATAACGATTAAAAAGTGAATAGAAGAAGAACATCCTGTAATAATTTATTATTGATATGAATACTCCTTTCCACTAAAGTTTCAGAACAGAGGATAACTGCGACACGTTGTTGAGGGGGAAATCGACTCATGCGTGTTCGCCCGCCACTGCAATGACGGCGGGTCCGGAAAGGAGAAAGTATGGCCTCGAAAGTAGTACAAGAAGAGAAGGGCGAGCTGTTCAAGCTCGACGGAAAGCCGTCGTTTGGCGAGGCGTTTCCGCAGGCGATGCAGCATGTTCTCGCCATGCTGGTGGGCAATATCACCCCGCCCATGCTGATCGCCGGCACGTGCGGTCTGTCCGCTGCCGACCAGACGATGCTCATGCAGTCCGCAATGATCATCGGCGGTCTTACCACGTTGATCCAGTTGTTCCCGGTTCTCGGGTTCGGTATGGGTCTCCCCACCGTCATGGGCGTCGCCTTTGCCTATATGCCCATTCTCACCACGATCGGCATGCAGTACGGCATCTCCGCGATTTTCGGCGCGCAGCTGGTCGCGGCATTCGCCTCGATATTCATCGGCATGTTCATCGGTAAGATACGAAAGTTCTTCCCGCCAATCGTCTGCGGCACGGTGGTCCTCGCTATCGGCCTGTCCCTGTACAACACCGCTATCAACTACTTCGGCGGCGGTTCGGCGGCTAAGGCTGCCGGTACGTTCGGATCTCCCGAATTTTGGATCCTCGCGCTCGTGACGCTTGCGGTCACGCTTGCATGCAGCTTGTTTGGCAAGGGGTATATCAAGGTGTCCGGCATGATCATCGGCGTTGGCGTCGGCTACGTCGTCGCGCTTATCATGGGCGGCATTATCGATTTCTCTCCCGTCGCGGATGCCGCGATCGTCTCCGCTCCCATTACCCTGCATTTCGGATTGGAATTCCATCCCGATGCGATCATCATGATGATTCTCATGTATATCGTGCAGGCGGTTCAGACGATCGGTGACGTTTCCTCCACCACCATGGGCGGTTTCGGTCGCGACGCTAAGGACACCGAGCTCGGCGGCGCCATCAAGGGCCAGGGCATCTGCGGCATGATCGGCGCCCTCATCGGCGGCCTGCCCACCGACCCCTTCAGCCAGAACGTCGGCCTCATCTGCACCACCAAGGTCGTAGCCAAGCGCGTGTTCGTCATCGTGTCCGCCATCATGCTGCTGTCCGGCTTCTGCCCCAAGCTCATGTCGCTGATCGCTACCGTGCCGCAGCCCGTGCTCGGCGGCGCGACCATCACGGTATTCGCCGCTATCACGCTGTCCGGTATCCAGCTCATCTCGGAGCAGCCGCTCAACTACCGTAACCGCATGATCGTCGGCATCTCGCTGGCCCTGGGCGTTGGTATTGCCGGAGCGACCGAGATCCTGCAGTTCCTGCCGCAGCTCGCGCAGAATATCTTCGGCAGCTCGCTGGTCGTCGCCTTCATCGTATGCTTCGTTCTCAACCTTATTGTTCCTGAAGACAATACCGAGGACTAGGCGCGGCTCTCATTGCCCATTAGTTGAAAGCTCTCTCGCGTTATCGCGGGGGAGCTTTTTTGTTTATCGGTAGCGTGCGGACGATGGACCCGGGTATGCCGGCGTAGGCGGCTTGCCCCGACGAATTCAAAGCGCGATCCGAACGACGATAGGGTGTTTGAAAGATATGCATAACAAATAATCAGTATGCAAGATGATGAGGATGAAGTCACTGCTCAATTATGTATCTGATTGGAGAAATGCAACGTAGAGATTAATGGATTGCGGCCATATACTCGGTGGCAGCAAATGGCGCTATACGAAGAGAAGACAATCCTATGCAAGAAATGTTTGGGTAGCAGGTAATAAAATAATTGCAAGACATTATCATGACAAAATGTTTGGACATCTGGGTTAGCCAGAAGAATCAAATACGAATAGCCGCCCTTCGATTTCATAGGGGAACTGTTCGGCCATGCTGAACGGCGGGTAGGGAAGGGCTGATAAAACCAGGCTTGATACCTTAAATATCCGCTGGATAATCCACTCATATAAGCATAGCGACCGTTCGCCGATTACCTTGAATGCCACTATGGGGAGGCAGAAGGAGAAAAATCCCAGCTATTACAAATAGAATGGCAAAAAAACTTTTTGTATGGCTCTTTAACGTTCACGGAAGAGTTGTTCCCTAATACCTGTTAACATGATAAAAAATTCTTGTACTAAGAGCTCGTAAGGATAGGAAGAGAGCGAGGGCTCCAAGGACATGGCAACTCCGAGCACAACATCGAAGGGCCTCTCGGCCATCTTGTTCGAACGCGCGGGCATGCCGCCCGTCAAGGACTTGATCCCCTGCTCGCTGCAGCATGTCCTGGCTTCGTTCGCCGGTGTCATCACCCCCGCCCTCATCATCGCCACCATGTGCGAGTTTACCGAGGAGCAAAAGACCGCCATCATCCAGGTCGCCCTCATCTTGTCCGCCATCGACTCGCTGCTCCAGCAGTTCCCGCTGTTCGGACGCATCGGATCCGGCCTGCCCATTCTCACCGGCGTCTCGTTCGCGTTCCTTCCCGCTTTCCAGGCAGTCGGCATCGAGTTCGGCTTTTCATCCCTCCTTGGCGCCGAGCTTGTCGGCGGCGCCGTCGCGATCGCGTTCGGATTGTTCTACTCCAGGGTCAAGTTCCTGTTCCCGCCCCTCGTGACCGGTACGGTGATCTTCACCATCGGCGTGAGCCTGTATCCCACCGCGATCCGGTATATGGCGGGAGGGGAGGGCACCCCGGGGTTCGGCGGCGTCGAGAACTGGATCGTCGGCCTCATCACCTTCGCGGTGGTATTCGGTCTCACCAACTTCGGACGAGGAACCGTCAAGCTGGGCGCCATCTTCTTTGGAATCGTTATCGGCGTGCTGGTCTCCATTCCGTTCGGCATGGTGGATCCCTCGGGAGTCGCCCAGGCGGGCTGGTTCTCCCTTCCCAAGCTGTTCCCGTTCGATATCGAGTTCGATATCGCAGCATGCCTCACGCTCGCCGTCGTCTACATCATGGTCAACGTGCAGCTGATCGGCGACTTGTCGGCTTCGACCATGGGCAGCATGAACCGCATGCCCACCGAGCAGGAGATCGGCGGCGCCCTCAAGGCCCAGGGTTTCGTGAGCATGATCTCGTCCGTGCTGGGAGGTATGCCCACATCGGCGTTCGGCCAGAACGTGGGCATCATCGTTTCCAACCGGGTCATCAACCGTTGGGTCTTCGCCGGCGCAGCCTTCGTGTTCCTCGCGGCCGGTCTGGTGCCCAAGCTCTCCGCCGTTCTCACCATGATTCCCCAGCCGGTTATCGGTGGCGCGACCATCAGCGTTTTCGGAACCATCACGCTAAACGGCATCCGCATCTTGGTGAAGGACGGACTGACGCCGCGCGCCTGCACCGTCTTCGGCGTCTCCGTCGCATTCGGTCTCGGAATCGCCCAGGTAAGCGGATCTCTTGCCGGCCCTGGAATGCCGGCTTGGATCGCGACCATCTTCGGAACTTCCGCCATCACCCCTTGCGCGATCATGGCGATCGCCCTCAACAACATCCTTCCGTCGGAGCCTCGTCCCGATGTCATCGATTTGAGACCGGATGGTCCGGAGGAATCCGAGCGTCTCGATAAGGCGGTGGCATCCGGCGACGCTGCCAAGCAGGGTCGTATCGAGTAGTCATCAAACGCGGTTACGGGGGAGGTGCCCGTTCCCGGCGAGAAGCCGGCCGCGTTGACCCGGCGCCCGCGGAGCGGGGGGTCGGGAGATAGCAAAGAGGTGTTAAACCCCGCCTCCGACAAAGAGAGGAGCACGCGAATGCTGCTTGTCGGAAACGGTCGCGTCATCACCCGCGACGAGAACAATCCCTATTTCGAGGCCGGAGCGGTCGCCATCGATGGCGATAAGATCCTCGCGGTAGGGAACGAGGCGGATCTTAAGGTCCAGTATCCGGATGCCGAGTACGTCGACGCCCAGGGCGGCGTCATCATGCCCGGCCTGGTCAACGCCCACACCCATATCTATTCCGGACTTGCCCGCGGCCTTTCCATCAAGGGCTGCGACCCCAAGAACTTCCTCGACAACCTTGAGATGCAGTGGTGGAAGATCGACCGCAACCTCGATCTGGACGCCACGCGCGCCAGCGCCTACGCAACCGTGCTCGACTCCATTCGCGATGGCGTGACCACCATCTTTGACCATCATGCGTCGTTTGCCGAGATCCCCGGTTCCCTCTTCGCCATCAAGGACGTTTGCGAGGAGGTCGGTATCCGCTCCTGCCTGTGCTACGAGGTTTCCGACCGCGACGGCCAGGAGAAGTGCGACCAGGCTATTCAGGAGAACGCTGAGTTCGCGCAGTGGGCGGCCAAGCAGGATTCCGGCATGGTCGCGGCGATGTTCGGCGGACACGCCACCTTCACCCTGTCGGACGAGACCATGGATAAGATGGCCGAGGCCAACAACGGCCTCACCGGTTTCCATATCCATGTGTGCGAGGGCATGAACGACGTGTGGGATTCCCGCCGGAACCGCGGCGGCATCAGCCCCGTCGAGCGCCTTCTCCAGCACAACCTGCTGGGCCCCGACACCATGCTTGGCCATGCCATCCACGTGACGCCCGCCGAGATGGACATCATCAAGGAGACCGGTACCTGGCTGGTCAACAACCCCGAGTCCAACATGGGCAACGCCGTGGGCTGCGCGCCCGTGCTCGAGTTCTTCCGCCGCGGCATCCCCGTCTGCATGGGAACCGATGCCTATACGCACGACATGCTCGAGAGCCTCAAGGTCTTCCTGGTCATCCAGCGCCATAACGCCGCCATGCCCAACGTCGGCTGGGGCGAGGCCATGACCATGCTGTTCAAGAACAACGCGTTGATGGCGGGCAAGTACTTCAAGCGCGAGGTGGGCGCCCTCAAGCCCGGCGCCGCCGCCGACGTGATCGTGATGGACTACAAGCCCTTCACCCCGTTCTCGGATGAGAACATCGACGGCCACATGCTCTTCGGCATGATGGGCAAGAACTGCCGCACCACCATCATCAACGGCCGCGTCCTCTACAAGGATCGCGAGTTCGTGGGTCTGGACGAGGAGCGCATCAACGCGTGGACCCTCGAGCAGTCCAAGAGACTTTGGGGCACGCTCAACGAGCGCGTCTACTAAGCAAGAGCGTCATTTCGCAACAGGGTTCGCGGGGCGCAGGATCGCCTGCCTTCGTCCCGCGATTATTCAAGAGGAGTATCTCATGAGCGATATCATGCGTCCCATCGGTTTCGACCACCTGATGGATTGGATCTTGTCCGAGCACGAGCAGAAGGGCTCCATCTTCGGTGTCCGCAAGATCGTCACCGCCAATCCCGACGGCGCCCTTCCCATCTACGATGAGAAGATCGAGACCCCCTTTGGTCCCGCCGCCGGCCCCAACACCCAGCTCACCCAGAACATCGTCGCCGCCTACGTTGCGGGTTCTCGTTTCTTCGAGCTCAAGACCGTCCAGATCATGGATGGCGCCGAGCTTTCCGCCTGCGTGAACAAGCCCTGCATTCTGGCGAAGGACGAGTGCTACAACTGCGAGTGGTCCACCGAGCTCACCGTTCCCCAGGCATATGCCGAGTACGTCAAGGCGTGGGTCGCCTGCCACCTCATCGCCAAGGAGTTCGGCCTCGGCTCCCCTGACGGCTTCGTTTTCAACATGTCCGTCGGCTACGATCTCGAGGGCATCAAGAGCCCCAAGGTCGATGCCTACATTGAGGGCATGAAGGACGCGTCCGGCTCCGAGGTCTGGAAGGAGTGCATCTCCTGGGCCCACCAGAACCTGTTCCGCTTCAAGAACGTCGACGCAGCCTTTATCGACTCCATCCCGGCGCGAGTCTCCAACTCCATCACGGAGTCCACGCTCCACGGCTGCCCGCCCAAGGAGATCGAGCGCATCGCCAACTACCTCATCACCGAGAAGGGCCTCAACACCTTCATCAAGTGCAATCCCACGCTCCTGGGCTACGAGTTCGCCCGCAAGCGCATGGACGAACTGGGATTCGATTACATCGCATTCGATGACAAGCACTTCCTCGAGGATCTCCAGTGGGAGGACGCCGTTCCCATGTTCGAGCGCCTGCAGGCCATCTGCGACGAGCGCGGCCTGGAGTTCGGCGTGAAGCTGACCAACACCTTCCCGGTCGACGTCACCCGCAACGAGCTTCCCAGCACCGAGATGTACATGTCCGGCCGCACCCTGTTCTCGCTTACTACCGAGCTCGTTCGCCGTATCACCGAGCAGTTCGACGGCAAGATCCGCATCTCCTACTCCGGCGGCGCCACCATCCATAACATTCGCTCTCTGTTCGACGCGGGTATCTGGCCCATCACCATGGCTACCGAGGTTCTCAAGCCCGGCGGCTACGAGCGCATGTCCCAGATGGCGGCCCTGTTCGAGGACCTGGACGGCAAGCCCTTCTCCGGCATCTCCCTTGAGGCCGTCGAGGCTATCCAGCATGAAGCCGTGACCAGCAAGCTCTATCGCAACCCGCTGCGCAAGAGCCCCGACCGCAAGGTGCCCGGCGACGTGCCCCTGATGGACTGCTTCACGGCTCCCTGCCGCACCGGCTGCCCTATCAGCCAGGACATCCCCGCCTACCTCGCCGCCGTCGAGGAGGGCCGCTTCGAGGACGCCTTCAAGATCATCATCGAGCGCAACGCCCTTCCGCACATCACCGGCACCATCTGCCCGCATCCCTGCGGCCGCGTCTGCGAGCGCGCGTTCTATGAGCCCGAGGGCGCCCAGATCCGCGACTCCAAGCTCAAGGCTGCCCATGAGGCATTCGCTGCCGTCCTTCCTCAGCTGAAGGCCCAGCCCATCGCTTCCTCCGATTCCAAGAAGGTCGCGGTCATCGGCGGCGGACCCGCCGGTCTCGCCACCGCGTTCTTCCTGACCCGCGCCGGCGTTCCCACCACGATCTTCGAGGCCAAAGACAACCTCGGCGGCATCGTTCGCCATGTCATCCCCGAGTTCCGTATCGCTGCCGGCGATATCGATAACGACGTTGCGCTCTGCCGCGCCTACGGCGTCGACGTCCATGTGAACACCCGCGTCAACTCCATCGATGAGCTGCGCGCACAGGGCTTCACCGACATCGTCGTCGCCACCGGCGCCTGGATGCCCGGTTCCGCCGGCCTGGGCGAGGGCAACGAGATGGACGTCCTCGAGTTCCTCGAGGCTGCCAAGAAGGCTCCCGACACCCTGGACCTGGGTGCCGATGTCGTCGTCATCGGCGGCGGCAACACCGCTATGGACGCCGCCCGCGCTGCCAAGCGCATCGCCGGCGTGAAGAACGTCCGCTTGGTCTATCGTCGCACCAAGGGCCAGATGCCCGCTGACGAGGAGGAGCTGGAGTTCGCCCTGGCAGACGGCGTCGAGTTCCTCGAACTGCGCGCTCCCAAGTCCGTTGCCGACGGCGTGCTCGTCTGCGACGTCATGAAGCTCGGCGAGCCCGATGCCTCCGGCCGCCGCGCCCCCGAGCCGACCGGCGAGGTCGTCGAGGTTCCCGCTTCCACCGTCATCTGCGCTGTCGGAGAGCGCATCGACGCTTCCCTCTACCAGGGCGCTGGCGTCGAGCTCGACCGCCGCTGCCGCCCCGCCGGCATCGCCACCGGTGTTGATGGCCTGTGGGCTGCCGGCGACTGCCGCCGTGGCCCCGCGACCGTCGTCGAGGCCATCGCCGACGCCGCCGAGGTCGCTCGCGCGATCGCGGGCGTGGACTTCAACGCCCATGTCGAGAAGAACGAGCAGCTCGATGTTGCCGCCAGCATCGCTAAGAAGGGCAATGTCTGCAGCGGCTCCTGCGGTGGCACCCGTTGCCTGGGCTGCGCTGCGGTCTGCGAGGTCTGCTGCGATGTCTGCCCCAACCGCGCCAACGTCGCCATCGAGGTGCCGGGCCTGGACAAGCACCAGGTTGTTCACGTCGACGGCATGTGCAACGAGTGCGGCAACTGCGCCGTGTTCTGCCCCTATGAGAACGGTCGCCCCTACAAGGACAAGCTGACCCTGTTCTGGAGCGGTGACGACATGCTCGATAGCGAGAACGACGGCTTCCTGCTGCTCGAGGATGGCAAGTTCTCCGTTCGCCTGTCCGGCGAGACCCATGTCGTGGACGTGGACGACGCTTCCTGCGGCGTTCCCGAGACCGTGCGCCGCACCATCGCCGCGGTGCGCGATAGCTATTCCTATCTGCTTGCGAGGTAATGAATGAAACGTGCGCGTAACACCCTTGTCGCGCATGTCGCGTGCGCCGGTGGCTGCGAAGCCGCCGGCGCTGCCGCGCCATGCGACCGTCGCTGCGTTGGCTGCGAAGCCTGCGTGGCAGCTTGCCCGCGCGGTGCCGTCTCCATGGTGGACGGCGTCGCCGTTGTCGATCGTTCCAAATGCATAGGCTGCGGCCTATGCGCCAGCGCATGCCCGCGCGACATCATCCAGATGATTCCCGCCGGGCAAACCATAACGGTGCGCTGCAGCAATACCGACAAGGGCCCCGTTGCGCGCAAGATATGCACCACCAGCTGCATCGCATGCGGCATGTGCGAAAAGAAGTGCCCCGCCGGCGCCATCAAGGTGGTCGACGGCGTGGCCAAGATCGATCCCAAGCTGTGCATCTGCTGCGGCATGTGCGCCGTCAGCTGCCCCCGCGGCGTTATCCATGACGCGTTCGGCATTATGGCGAGCGAGTAGGGGAGGAAAAAAAGACATGGCTGCTGAATACACCTTTACCGTCAACGGCGTCGAGCGCACCACCGGAGAGAACAAGCCTCTGCTGCGCTATCTGCGCGACGACTTGCATATCCACTCCGCGAAGGACGGCTGCTCCGAGGGCGCTTGCGGCACCTGCACCATCCACGTCGACGGCGTGGCGACCAAGGCATGCGTGCTGACTACCAAGCTCGCCGCCGGTCGAGACATCGTCACCGTCGAGGGGCTGCCTCGTGAGGTCCAGGAGGCGTTCGTTTACGCATTCGGTGCCGTGGGCGCCGTGCAGTGCGGTTTCTGCATTCCCGGCATGGTGATGGCGGGCTCCGCCCTCATCGCCCGCAATCCCGACCCCACCGAGGATGACATCAAGTTCGCTATCCGCGGCAACGTGTGCCGTTGCACCGGTTACAAGAAGATCATCGAGGGCATCTCGCTGGCGGCGGCCGTGCTGCGCGGCGACGCCCGGATCGATGAGGACCTCGAGCGCGGCGATGACTACGGCGTTGGCAAGCGCGCCTTCCGCGCTGACGTCCGCGCCAAGGTTCTGGGATACGGCAAGTATCCGGACGATATCGACGAGTGCGACCACGGCGGAATGGCTTTCGCCAGCGCCGTCCGCTCCAAGTATCCGCGCGCACGCGTACTTTCCATCGACACCGCCAAGGCGGAGGCCCTGCCGGGGGTCTTGGGCGTGCTGCGCGCCTGCGACGTTCCCGTCAACAAGGTGGGCCACCTCATGTACGACTGGGACGTCCTCATCGCCGAGGGCGACATCACCCGCTGCGTGGGCGATGCCCTGGCGCTCGTGGTCGCGGAAGACGAGGCGACGCTCGAGAAGGCGAAGAAGCTCATCAAAGTCGAGTATGAGGTGCTCGAGCCCGTGCGCGATATGGTCGACGCCGCCCATCCGGGCGCTCCCCTCGTCCATCCCGAGACCTATATGGCGTTTGGCAACGAGGTCACTTTGAAGGACAACATCTGCCAGCGCCGCCATGTGGTTCGCGGAGATGCTGCCGAGGCGATCGCGACCTCGCCGTATGTGGTGAAGGGACATTTCTCCACGCCCGCGACCGAGCACGCGTTCCTCGAGCCCGAGTGCGCCGTCGCGTATCCCTATAAGGACGGCGTCAAGGTGCAGTCGACCGATCAGGGCGCCTACGATTCGCGCAAGGAGATCGCCCACATGCTCGGTTGGGACGAGACCCCTGAGCGCGTGGTAGTCGAGACCATGCTCGTTGGCGGCGGCTTTGGCGGCAAGGAGGACGTATCCGTCCAGCATCTGGCTGCGCTCGCGGCGTTGCATTTCAACCGCCCCGTCAAGGCGAAGCTTACCCGCCAGGAATCCATCAACTTCCATCCCAAGCGCCACGCCATGGACGGCTATTTCATCCTCGCGTGCGACGAAGAGGGAATCTTCACCGGCATGGAATGCGAGATCAGCTTCGATACCGGCGCGTACGCATCGCTGTGCGGCCCCGTCCTGGAGCGCGCCTGCACTCATTCGGTCGGTCCCTATAAGTATCAGAACACCGACATCTTGGGCATCGGCTATTACACCAACAACCCGCCCGCCGGCGCCTTCCGCGGTTTTGGCGTCTGCCAGTCCGAGTTCGCGCTCGAGTCCATGATCGACGAGCTGGCGGAGAAGGTCGGCCTCTCCCCCTGGGAGATTCGCTACCGTAACGCCATCGAGCCCGGAGCCGAGCTCCCTAACGGCCAGATCGCGGATTGCTCCACCGCTCTCAAGGAGACGCTTGAGGCCGTTCGGCCTGCATTCGAGGCCAATCCCGGCCGAGCGGGCATAGCCTGCGCCATGAAGAATGCCGGCGTCGGCGTCGGTCTGCCCGACAAGGGCCGCTGCAACATCCGCGTCGAGAACGGTAAGGCGGTGGTGTATGCCGCGACGTCCGACATCGGCCAGGGCTGCAATACGGTCTTTCTACAAGACGTCGCCGAGGCATGCGGGCTGCCCAAGCGCTGCATCGTCAACGGCGAGTGCTCCACCGAGGCGGCTCCCGACTCCGGTACCACGTCCGGTTCGCGTCAGACCGTCATCACCGGTGAGGCGGTCCGTGGCGCCGCCTTCCTGCTTCGCGATGCCATGCTCGACATAGAGGCCGGCAAGCCCGCGCCCGCCTCCCGCGTCTCCGCCCATGGCGACGGAGTGAAGATCGAGTACGACGACGGCACGCCTTACGAGGGCGCCGGAGCCGCGCTGCGCGTTGGACAGGGCGTTTATCCTGCCGATCCCGCATCGGCGCTCGCCGCGCTCGAGGGTTGCGAATTCGGCTACGTCTACTTCGAGCCCACCGATAAGCTGGGTGCGGACGTGCCCCATCCCAAGAGCCACGTGTGCTACGGCTTCGCTACGCACGTGGTGATCTTGGACGAGGAGGGGCGCGTGTCCGAGGTATACGCTGCGCATGATTCGGGCAAGGTGGTCAATCCCATCGCGATCCAGGGCCAGATCGAGGGCGGTGTGCTCATGGGCATGGGCTACGCGCTCACGGAGGACCTGCCCACAAAGGATTGCGTCCCCGATGTGAAGTTCGGCACCCTGGGGCTGTTCCGCTCGACGGACATCCCAAACATCCATGCCATCTACGTGGAGAAAGACGAGCTGCTCCCCGTTGCCTACGGCGGCAAGGGAATCGGCGAGATCGCGACCATCCCCACCGCGCCGGCGGTCCGCAACGCCTATCGCGCGTTTACGGGCAAGCCCGAGTTCGACCTGCCGCTTAAAAACACACCGTACAGTAGGTGCTAGGGCACAGGAATCGCTGCATATGGGCGCCGCGCGCGGCTATCGTCGGCACGGCGCCCGTGTCCTTGCGGCGCTAAGGGGGCGCCGCAGCCGCACCATAGGGAGAATGAGTGAAGGAGAATACCGTGACCGAGACCAAAGACAGCCCCGCAAGCGCCGCCGAGCCCGATTACCACGCGATGTGGGATGGCCTGGGAATGAACCTTGCGGACCACGACATGCTACTGGGCGCCGTGGGCCAGATGTACGGCGAGATGTTCCTGTCGCAGGAGAACCGCCCCTCGTCCACTTCCTATCTGGACTTCGTCGCCTCGAACATCCACTCCGGTCGCATCAAGGAGATGCTCGATAAGAAGGAGGCGGGCGAGGCGACCAAGATTGTCGGGTCGTTCTGCCTGTACGTCCCCGAGGAGATCGTCCTTGCCGCGGGCGGCATCCCCGTTGGCTTGTGCTCCGGTGCCGACTGGGCGACCGACAAGGTTGAGGAGCACCTTCCGCGCAACACCTGTCCGCTCATCAAGAGCTTCGCCGGCTTCAAGCTCGGCGAGGTCTGCCCCTACATCGAGGCGAGCGATTTGGTGGTTGGCGAGAACACCTGCGACGGCAAGAAGAAGGCTTACGAGTTCTTCGCGACGCAGAAGAACATGTACGTGGTCGACATCCCCAACGTCCACACTTCCGAGACGCTTGGGATGTGGAAGGCGGCTGTTAAGAAGCTCGCGGCCAAGATCGAGGACGAGTGCGGCCAAAAGATCACTGCCGAGTCGCTGCGTGACGCCATCCGCGTTGCCAACGAGAAGCGTCGCGCCCTGCAGCGCCTGTCCGCCACCCGCGCCGCCGACCCCGTACCCATCTCCGGACTTGACTCGCTTCTGACCGTCCAGGCGGCCTTCATGGACGATGCTCCCCGTCTCACCGGCGCGATCAACGCGATGGCAGAGGAATGCGAAGCGCGCGTCGCCGCCGGCGAGGGCGCGGCACCTAAGGGCGCCAAGCGAATCCTTTACACCGGAACTCCCATGGCCGTGCCCAACTGGAAGCTCTTCAACATCATCGAGAAGGCTGGCGGCGTGGTGGTCGGCGAGGAGACCTGTACGGGATCTCGCTACTACAAGGATCTGGTCCGCGAGGACGGACAGACTGTGGACGAGATGCTCGATGCCATCGCCGAGCGCTACTTCGGCATCAACTGCGCCATCTTCACTCCCAATGACGGCCGCATGGCCGATATCGTCGACATGGCTCGCGAGCTGCATGCCGACGGCATCATCGATTGCTCGCTGCAGTTCTGCACGTGCTACGAGATGGAGTCTTTCGCCGTCGAGAAGGCGGCCGAGGAGGCGGGCATCCCGTGCATGCATATCACCACGGACTACGCCAACGAGGACGCGGGCCAGCTTACCACCCGCATCGAGGCGTTCCTCGAGATGATCTAGCCTTTCTTGGCAAGGGGTCCCCTGGATTTCCGATCATCGCCCGAACTCGAAGGCACGCATGCGTGCCGGTACTCCATGCCCTTGGGTTCGGGCGATCATCGGGTATCCGGGGGACCTTTGCATTTCGCATCGCGCTCAAACCGTAGGGATGATGGGGAATCATGGGTTACCGCATAGGAATCGATATAGGGTCGACCGCCGCCAAAGCCGCGGTTATGGATGGAGAGGGCTTGCTCGTCCATAGGCTTGTTATACCTACGGGCTACTCGAGCGTGGATGCGGCGAGCCGTCTTCGAGCCGATCTGGAGCATGCGGGATTCGATCCGCTGGACGAGGGGGCCCGTTGCGTCGCAACCGGCTACGGCCGCGTCGCGGTCCCTTTCGCCGATAAGGTCGTCACGGAGATCACCTGCCATGGCGCCGGAGCAGCTTATCTCTTTGGGCCGGATGGCGTGGTGGTGGATATAGGCGGACAGGATACCAAGGTAATCAGGTTACGCGGCGGTAAGGTTGCCAAGTTCGTGATGAACGACAAGTGCGCCGCCGGCACGGGCCGCTTCCTAGAGGTCATGGCGGATCGCCTGGGTGTATCACAGGGGGAGCTCTCGCAGCTGGCGCGCCGGGGCGAGCCGGTTAAGATCTCGAGTATGTGCACGGTGTTCGCCGAGTCGGAGGTCATCGGCCTTGTGGGCAGAGGCGAGCCCCGCGAGAATATCGCGGCGGGGATCATCGAGTCCGTGGTGTCGCGCGTCGTCTCGCTGGTGCGCCAAGCGCCGGGATCGCCATATTTCCTTACGGGCGGGCTCTGCGAGAACGACTACGTTGTCGAGCGCCTCTCCGAGCATCTGGACTCATCGGTCTCAACGTGTCCCAACGCTCGTTTCGCGGGCGCCATAGGGGCAGCGCTTCTTTAATCCGTTTCGCGAGAGCCGACAGGGAAGCGCAAACAGAAATCAAGAAGATAGAAAATTATCAAATAGTTAGCCATCCAGACGAATAGTTATGCCGTCTACCGACAAAAGCCCTGATAAGACTTTATTAAAGCAAATATATAATAACATTTTGTTTGCAAATAAAAGCAATAGTAAGAATAGTTTCTCATCTTACTGCACCGAAGGGGGCGTGGTCGCATGGCTGAGCTTCTGCGCATCGAGGGGATTTCAAAACGCTTCGGCTCGTTTTGGGCGAACCAAGATGTCTCGCTTTCAATCCAAGAGGGGGAGGTGCACACCCTGCTGGGCGAGAACGGAGCGGGCAAGTCTACGCTCATGAACGTTCTCATGGGGCTGTACAAACCAACTCAAGGAGAAATCTACGTGCGCGGGAAGCATGTCCGCATCGCCTCTCCCAAAGACGCCGTAGATCTCGGTATTGGCATGGTCCACCAACATTTTATGCTGGTCGATGCCATGACCGCGCTCGAGAACATCATCCTGGGCGAGCGGGGCGGGTCGCCCGTAATCCAGCGCGCGGATGCTTTGGCGAAGGTGAGAGAGCTGATCGAGCGGTACGGCCTGGACGTTGACCTAACGGTTCCCGTGTCGGACCTTTCGATCGGCGCCAGGCAGCGCGTGGAGATCCTCAAGGTCCTGTATCGCGGTGCCGACCTGCTGATTCTCGACGAACCCACGGCGGTGCTGACCGATCTGGAGGTCGAGGGCCTGTTCCAGATCATCGAGTCCCTCACGTCGGAGAACAAGTCCGTTATCTTCATCTCCCATAAGATGCGAGAGGTCATGCGCGTTAGCGACAAGATCACCGTTTTGCGCGCCGGGCGCTCTGTTAAGACCGTCGAGTGCCGCCAGGTAACCGAGGCGGAGCTCGCGAGCCTCATGATCGGCCGCGACTTCCACGAGGGCTCCTATGCCAAGGTGGACGCCGCTGCCGCGGGCGCGCCTGTCGCCCTTCGCTTCGACCATGTCGACGTCGAGGCGAACGTGAAGCGCGGCGGCCTGAAGGACGTGTCGTTGGAGGTCCGTGCGGGCGAGATCCTGGGAATCGCGGGCGTCGGCGGCAACGGCCAGGCGCAGCTCGCCCAGGTCGCCTGCGGACTGATGGCTCCGGACGGCGGAACGGTCGAGCTCCTCGGTAAGAAGGTCGAGCATTTCGATCCGTTGTCGTTCATAAAAGCGGGCGTCTCAGATATCCCGGAGGATAGGAACAAGATGGGTCTCATCGGCGACATGAGCATCGCTGAGAACCTGGTGCTCAAGTCTACGGACGACGAGCGCTTTGCGGCGTGCGGCGGTGCCTGCCTGCGCCTTGATGAGATCGAGCGCTTCGCGGTGGAGCAGCGCGAGTCCAACGATATCAGGTGCACCTCCATTCGCCAGCGCGTGGGCGACCTGTCGGGCGGCAACCAGCAAAAGGTCATCGTCGCCCGCGAGCTGGGTGCCGATCCCAAGGTGTTGGTGGCGGTGCATCCAACCCGCGGATTGGATATCGGGGCCACCAGCTTCGTGCACGAGTCCATGATCGCCGCGCGAGAGGCAGGTTGCGCGATCCTCATGATCTCCGCGGATTTCGACGAGGTTCTCAAGATGTCCGACCGCATCGCGGTCATGTTCGAGGGTCGCGTCATGGGCGTCTATCCGGGTAAGAACGCGCCTATCGAGCGCATCTCGCTGGCAATGGCGGGAAAGGGGGACAACGATGAATAAGCGCAGGGTTCTAACCGTGCTCATGCCGGTGATCGCCGTGGCGCTCGCGCTTATCGCGGGCGGCGTGGTCATAGCGGCGCTGGGACGAGATCCCGTTCGCGGCTACGCGATGCTGTTCTATGGATCGCTTGGCAGCCCGCAGAAGATAGCGCAGTCCCTGGTGACGGCGTGCCCGCTCATCTTCACCAGTCTCGCAGCCTCCTTCGCGTATAAGTGCGGCGTGTTCAACCTGGGCGGAGAGGGCCAGTTCATCATGGGCGCAGTCGCCACCTCTGCATTCTGCGTCCTCACCGGGCTCGAGGGGCCCGTCGGCATGTTGGGCGGGTTGACGGTCGGCATTTTGGCAGGGGCTTTTTGGGCGGCGCTTCCGGGCATCATGAAGATCGCGCGCGGGCTCAACGAGATGATCACCTCCATCATGCTCAACTACATCGCCACGCTCTTCATGGGATTCGTCTTCACCAACGCCCTGCGCGACGGCACCACTCCCCAGACGCCCGCGGTCGCCGACAGCGTCCAGCTTGGCCGCATCTCCGATGCGTTTCGCATGCATCCCGGCGTCATCATCGCCATCGTGTGCGCCGTGGCGCTGTACTACGTCATGTTCCACACGTCCTTCGGGTTCAAGATCCGCGCCGTCGGCATGAACGCGGAGGCGTCGCGCGTCAACGGATTCCCTGTCAAGCGACTCATGCTCCTGGCTTTCCTCATCTCCGGAGCCGTCGCGGGCCTGGGCGGTTCCGTCGAGCTTCTCGGTAACCAGATTCGCCTCATGTCCGGATTCGGCGCGGGCTTTGGTTTCGACGGCGTCGCCATCGCCCTGATCGCGCAGCTGAACCCCTTGGGATCCCTGCTGGTCGCCATCTTCTTCGGCATCCTCCGCGCGGGCTCCATCTCGCTGCAGATCGCCGTCAACGTGCCCACGGCAATCGTGGACATCATCCAGGCCCTCATCATCATCTTCGCGGTCGCCGGAACGGCGCTGCTCAAGCTCCCGGCGTTCAAGCAGTACCTCGATAGCATGGGCGCATCGACCGGGAGCGATGCGAAGGCGGGCCAAAAGCTTCAGAAAGCCGAGGTGTAGAACATGGACGCGATTGTGCTCCTGCTCCCAGCCATCATCGTGACCACGGTGCGCATGGCTACCCCGTTGGTGTTCGTCACGCTGGGCGAGCTCTTCTCCGAGCACGCCGGCATGGTCAACATCGGCCTCGACGGCCTTATGGCGATAGGGGCCCTCGTTGGTTTCTTGGTGGGCTATTTCACCGGCAACCCCTGGCTGGGCGTCGCCGCCGCGGCGCTTGCCGGCGTGGTGGTCAACTTGGTGTACGCGGTTTGCACCATCGGCCTCATGGGCGATCAGATCGTCTACGGCATGGCGGTCAACATCCTCGCCCCCGCTCTCGCGACCTTCATCTACAAGATCGCCTTCGCTAACTCCACCGCGCTGGTAAAGGGCGCCGCCATGTCGGTGATCCCCATTCCGCTGCTGTGCGACATCCCCGTTCTGGGCGACGCCTTCTTCCGCCAGACCGCCTTGGGCTATCTTGGCTACCTGCTGGTGCCCCTATGCTGGCTGTTCTTCTCCCGGTTCCAGGCGGGCCTCAACTGGCGCGCGGTGGGCGAGAGCCCGCGCGCTGCCGAGAGCATGGGCATCGACGTCATCCGCACCAAGTACATCGCCTGCATCATCTGCGGCGCGCTCGCCGGATTGGGAGGCGGCTTCCTCACCCTTTGCTACACCTCCACGTATGCCGAGGGCATCGTCGCGGGTCGCGGCTTCATCGCCCTGTCCGCGGTCATCTTCGGGCGCTGGCTGCCCCAGGGTGCGCTCGGAGCCTGCCTGCTCTTTGGCTTCTGCGACGCTCTGCAGATCACCCTGCAGGTCCAGGCGCCCGGCGTGCCCTACCAGTTCTTCCAGATGATTCCGTACATCGTGACCGTGGTCGCGCTGCTGTGGTTCGGTGCCAAGCAGCTGGGCCCCAAGGCCAACGGCCAGCCTTATTACCGCGAGCAGCGTTAGGAGCGTGTTCGAAATGACAAATACCCTTTGCACCGCACGCGCCATGAGCCGCAGGGGATTCCTCGCCGGAGTCGCCGCCCTCGCCGGGGCATCGGTGCTGGGCCTTTCCGGTTGCGACCGCTATCTGGAGAATGAGAGCGGCAAGTACCGCATCGCGATGGTGTTCAACGCGCCCATCAACGATGGCGGCTGGGGTTCCAGCTGCTATGAGGCGATGGTTTTAGCGGCGGAGGAGTGCGGTTGGGAGACCGCCTATTCCGAGAACGTCGCCACCGCCGACTACGGCGCGACCATGCAGGCCTACATCGACATGGGCTACGACCTGGTCTACCTTCCCGGTAACGAATACCAGAGCAGCGTCCTGCAGGTCTCCAAGGACAATCCCGACGCCAAGTTCCTGGTTCTCAACGGAACCGAGGTCAACGCGGGCATCCAGGCCGCGATGCCCGACGCCGTCCAGATCGGCCAGTGCGCCGGCGCGCTGGCTGGCCTGCTGACCAAGACCAACAGCATCGGCTTCATCGGCGGCATCGAGATCGATACCACCTTGCAGAAGCTCGAGGGCTACACGCAGGCGGCGCAGAAGATCAATCCCGATATCCAGGTGACCACCGCCTATGCCGGCTCGTTCAACGACGCCGCGAAGGGCAAGGAGATCGCCACGTCGATGTGCTCGTCAAACGCCGTCGACGTCATGTTCGGCGACGCCTCGGTCGTCGATGCCGGCGCTCGCGAAGCCCAGGCGGGGTTTCCGGGAACCTATAACATCGGCCAGCCCAACGACCTCGGCGGACCCGATGACCCGCTGGTCCCCAACAGCGTGGTCACCGACAACGTCGTTCTTATCGTCCAGTGCATGCGCGATTACGAGGCGGGGGAGTACGGCAACAAGACGGTTCTGGGCGACCTCTCCAACGGAGGCGTGTCGGTGGGAACCTTCTCGAGCATCGTCCCCGAGGATATCCAGGAAGAGTATCTACAGATCATCGACCAGATTCGAGAAGGGTCGTTCTAGCGCGCAAGCCCTGGCGGGCAGCTCCCTCTCTGTGCCCGCCGGGGTTATGGCGACTGGCGCGCGCGTCCCCTCGGACAGGTGGTGTCTTTAGATAAGAAAGCCGTTCCGGTCATGCTGTCGACCGGGACGGCTTTTCTGTTCGCGCGCAGATGGCGCGGCAAGGGCGGGGAGCTCGGGGCGCTACTGGGCAGTCTCCGCCAGGGCCTTGGCTTCATTGAGGTAGCTGTAGAAGCTGTACTTGGAAACGCCGAAGAACTCGCATGCCTTCTCGCTGGATTTGGAGATGAGGAAGGCGCCGCGGCGATCGAGGTAGCCGATGGCGCGGATGCGCTCGTCCTTCGTCATAAGGGCGGCAGGCTTGCCCACCACGTGCTCGCATTCGCGGAACAGGTCATCTAGCAGGTCGCCGACGTTACGGGTGATGGGTTCGGGGTCCAGGTGCTTGGACTTCTCCTCTCCGATGAAGGTCCACAGCATGCTTTCGAACCCCTTCATAAGGGTGATGTCGAAGTTGATCGCCAGGACCCCTACGGCGTCTCCGTCGTCGTTGCGGATGAAGATGGTGCTGGATTTCAAGATCTTGCCGTCCGAGCTCTTGGTGAGGTAGGGCTGGCGATCCTCCATCTTCTTGTTCCCCTGCAGCGCCTCGAGCACCACGTGGCTGGGCCCGTCTCCAAGCTTGCGCCCGCTTACGTGGCCGTTTTCGATCGCAACGATGGAGCGGTCCAGGTCGCTGGTCTCCAAGTCGTGCACCACTACCTCGCAATTGGGTCCAAATTGCAGGGCGAGTCCGTGTGCGAGCCTTTTATAGAACTCGATCTGGTTGTCGGTCATGGCACTCCTCAGTACTCCTAACAAACATTTTGTAAGGTATATGTTGACACATTATTAAGGCGATAGTCGTGACATGCAAAAACTACCGTTGAACGCCAAAAAACGACCGATTATGAAACCAAACAAAAAGTCTGTACATAATCTCTTGTATGTGATAAAACCTTATTAACAAACAAATTGTTTGGTATCCAGATGAAAGATTTGAACGTCGGGCAGCGAAGAGCTTAGGAGAGAAGCATGGCTGACAGGATTCAATGGTCGGACAACCACATGGAGAAGAGCGACGACGCCCATCTCGGCATCATGTCGCTGGAGAACGTCGCGAAGGCCCGCGCCTTCCACAAGAGCTTTCCGCAGTACACGGTGACCCCGCTCGCCCGCCTGGACAATCTGGCCGCCCGCCTGGGCCTCAACAGCCTGTGCGTCAAGGACGAGAGCTATCGCTTCGGCCTGAATGCGTTCAAGGTCCTGGGCGGCTCCTTCGCCATGGCGAGCTACATCGCGGACGAGACCGGCCGCGACGTTGCCGACATGACTTACGACTACCTCACCAGCGACGTGCTCGCTCGCGACTTTGGCCAGGCGACCTTCTTTACCGCTACGGATGGCAACCACGGCCGCGGCGTCGCATGGGCTGCCAAGCGCCTGGGCCAGAAGGCCGTTGTGCACATGCCCAAGGGTTCCACCAAGCCCCGCTTCGACAACATCGCCGCCGAGGGCGCTACCGTGACCATCGAAGAGGTCAACTACGACGAGTGCGTCCGTATGGCGGCCGCCGAGGCCGATGCCTGCGAGCGCGGCGTCATCGTTCAGGATACCGCCTGGGAAGGCTATGAGAAGATCCCCAGCTGGATCATGGAGGGCTACGGCACCATGGCGTCCGAGGCCGCAGAGCAGCTCCGCGAGGCCGCCATCAACCGTCCCACCCACGTGTTCGTCCAGGCCGGCGTCGGTTCGCTGGCGGGCGCCGTGGTGGGCTACTTCGCCAACCTGTATCCGGATAATCCCCCCACGTTCGTGGTTATGGAGGCGACCAACGCCGCGTGCCTGTACAAGGGCGCCGTCGCGGCAGATGGCGAGCCCCGCATCGTGACCGGCGACATGCCCACTATCATGGCCGGCCTGTGCTGCGGCGAGCCCAACACGCTTGGTTGGGACATCCTGCGCAACCACGTCACCGCTTTTGTGGCCTGCCCCGATTGGGTCGCCGCGCGCGGCATGCGAATCCTGGGAGCACCCGAGAAGGGCGATCCCCGCGTCATCTCCGGCGAGTCGGGAGCCGTGGGCGCGGGCCTCATCTCCACGCTCATGACGGATGAGTCCTATGCCGAGCTGCGCGACCTGATCGGGCTGGACAAGACCAGCAACGTCCTCATGTTCTCCACCGAGGGCGATACCGATCCCGAGCACTACCGCAAGGTCGTTTGGGACGGCGCATATCCGGCCGAGTAGCACCGTTAGTCGGCAGGCGATCGACAGTGTTTCAGCTTCTAGAGAGAAGGGACAGATAGAAATGGCTAAGGAACTGGATTTCGAGGGCATCAAGAAGGCAGCGCAGGATTACGGCAAGGACATGACCGCGTTTCTGCGCGCTATGATCAGCCATCCGTCCGAGAGCTGCGAGGAGGGCGAGGTCGTCGCCTGCATCAAGGCTGAGATGGAGAAGCTTGGCTTCGACAAGGTCGAGGTCGACGGCCTGGGCAACGTTATCGGTTGGATGGGCGAGGGCGACAAGATCATCGCCATCGACTCGCATATCGATACCGTGGGCATCGGCAACATCGAGAACTGGACTCACGACCCCTATGAGGGCTATGAGGACGACGAGGTCATCTACGGCCGCGGCGGCTCCGACCAGGAGGGCGGCATGGCTTCCGCTACCTACGCTGCCAAGATGATGAAGGACCTGAACCTCATCCCCGAGGGCTACAAGATCATGGTCGTCGGCTCCGTCCAGGAAGAGGACTGCGACGGCATGTGCTGGCAGTACATCTGCAACAAGTACTTCTCCAGCGTCGAGGAGGCTCGCGAGAAGATCGCGTTCGTCATCTCCACCGAGCCCACCGACGGCGGCATCTATCGCGGACACCGCGGCCGCATGGAGATTCGCGTCGACGTTCACGGCGTCTCCTGCCACGGTTCCGCTCCGGATCGCGGTGACAACGCTATCTACAAGATGGCCGACATCATCGCCGACGTCCGCGCCCTCAACAACAACGGCTGCGACGAGTCCACCGACATCAAGGGCCTGGTCAAGATGCTCGACCCCAAGTACAACCCCGAGCACTACGAGGACGCTCGCTTCCTGGGCCGCGGCACCTGCACCGTTTCCCAGATCTTCTACACCAGCCCGTCCCGCTGCGCCGTCGCCGACTCCTGCGCGATCTCCATCGACCGCCGCATGACCGCCGGCGAGACCTGGGACTCCTGCCTGGACGAGATCCGCAACCTCCCCGCTTGCAAGAAGTACGGCGAGGACGTCGAGGTCTCCATGTACATGTACGACCGTCCCAGCTGGACCGGCGAGGTTTATGAGACCGAGTCCTACTTCCCCACGTGGATCAACGCCGAGAACGCCGCCCACGTGCAGGCGCTCGCCGACGCTCACCACGGTCTGTTCGGCGAAGAGCGCATCGGTTGCGAGCAGTCCATGGACAAGCGCCATCGCCCGCTGATCGACAAGTGGACCTTCTCCACCAACTGCGTCTCCATCCAGGGTCGCTACGGCATCCCCTGCGTCGGCTTCGGCCCGGGCGCTGAGAGCCAGGCCCATGCGCCCAACGAGGTTACCTACAAGCAGGACCTGGTGACCGCAGCCGCTATGTACACCGCGGCCGTCAACCTCTATGACGACTCCCTCGCTACCGGTGACGTCACGGTCTTCCGTGCCGGCGCTACCGATAACGACATCAAGTAGTATCCCTTCCCATCTTGTGACCACAGGCTGCCGTATGCCCCACTCTCTCTTCCCAATGCCTGGCATGCGGCGGCCTTTGGCTTGAAGCCTTTCCGCGCCCTCGACCGATCGCGCGTCAATCCTGATTCTTTGATAAGGAGAACCACAATGGCCAAGAATTTCAACGAGATCCTCGAGTCCCTGTCCGGCCTCGACTACTCCGGCATGTACAACAACGACTTCCTGCACACCTGGGACAAGACCACCGACGAGCTGAAGGCCCTGTACGAGACCGCCGCCGCCATCCGCAACCTGCGCGAGCGCAACATCTCCAGCCGTATCTTCGACTCCGGTCTGGCCGTCTCCCTGTTCCGTGACAACTCCACCCGTACCCGCTTCTCCTTCTCCAAGGGCTCCAACCTGCTGGGCCTCGAGCTCCAGGACCTGGACGAGAAGAAGTCCCAGATCGCTCACGGCGAGACCGTCCGCGAGACCGCTACGATGATCTCCTTCATGGCCGACGTCATCGGCATTCGCGACGACATGTACATCGGTGCCGGCGACGCCTACATGGCCGAGGTCTCCGAGTCCGTCCAGCAGGCCTACGCCGACGGCGTTCTCGACCATCGTCCCACGCTGATCTCCCTGCAGTCCGACTCCGACCATCCCACGCAGTCTTCCGCCGACATGCTCTACCTCATCGAGGAGTTCGGCGGTCTCGAGAATCTCAAGGGCAAGAAGGTCGCCGTTACCTGGGCCTACTCTCCCTCTTACGGCAAGCCGCTGTCCTGCCCGCAGTCTCTGATCTCCCTGCTGCCCCGCTTTGGCATGGACGTCACCCTGGCGCATCCCGAGGGTTACGACCTGATGCCCGAGGTCGTCGAGAAGGCGAAGGCCTATGCAGCCGAGTCCGGCGCCACCTTCAAGCAGGTCAACACCATGGCCGAGGCCTTCGAGGGCGCTGACATCGTCATCCCCAAGTCTTGGGCTCCGTTTGCCGCCATGGAGCAGCGCACCAAGCTGTACGCCGCTGGCGACGACGCCGGTATCGCTGCCCTCGAGAAGGAGCTGCTCGCCCAGAACGCCACCCATAAGGACTGGGTCTCCACTCGCGAGCTCATGGCTACCACCGCTAACGGCCAGGACACCATCTTCATGCACCCGCTGCCCGCCGACATCTCCGGCGTCTCCTGCGAGAACGGCGAGGTCATGGCCGACGTCTTCGAGGATCATCGCATCGGTATGTACAAGGAGGCCAGCTACAAGCCCTATGCCATCGCCGCTATGATGTTCCTGCAGAAGGTCAAGAACCCGGTCGAGACCCTGCGCGCCCTCGAGGCTGCTGCTACCCCCCGTTGGAACCAGCAGTAAGGACTACGTGGTATGAGCAAGCGCATTGTTGTCGCCCTGGGCGGTAACGCCCTGGGATCCAACCTTCCCGAGCAGATGGAGGCCGTGCGCGGCACCGCAGCCGCGATCGCGGACCTCATCGTCGCCGGCAACGAGGTCGTCATCGTCCACGGAAACGGTCCGCAGGTCGGTATGATCGCCAATGCCATGGCCGAGCTCACCCGCAGCGATCCGGAGAAGTACGTTCCGGTGCCGCTGTCCGTCTGCGGTGCCATGAGCCAGGGCTACATTGGCTACGACCTGCAGAACGCCCTGCGCGAGGAGCTTCTCGACCGCGGCGTCGAGAAGGGCGTCTCCACCGTCCTCACCCAGATCGCGGTCGACCCGGATGATCCGGCGTTCGAAAGCCCCACCAAGCCCATCGGCCCGTTCATGAACGTGGTCGAGGCCGACGAGCTTAGGGAGTCGCGCGGGTACGAGTTCATGCATGACGAGAAGAAGGGCTATCGTCGCGTGGTCGCGAGCCCCAGGCCCGTTTCGATCGTCGAGCTCGACACCATCCAGACCCTGGTCGCCAACGACCACGTGGTTGTGTGCTGCGGTGGCGGCGGTATTCCCGTCGTCCCCACCGAGGGCAATCACCTCAAGGGCGCCGCTGCCGTCATCGACAAGGACTTTGCCGCTGAAAAGCTGGCGGAGCAGCTGGATGCGGACGAGTTGATCATCTTGACCGCGGTTGAGAAGGTCGCCGTGGGCTTTGGCACCGATCACGAGCGCTGGCTCGATACGCTGACGCCCGAGGAGGCCACCCAGCTCGCCGACGCCGGCGAGTTCGGCGCGGGCTCCATGCTGCCCAAGGTGCAGGCCGCCTGCGCCTTCGCGCAGAGCAAACCCGGTCGCCGCGCGCTGATCACGCTGCTTGAAAAGGCGGCTGACGGCCTTGCCGGAAAGACCGGTACCGCCATTCTCGGCGCATAACTAACGTATTCTAGAAAGCGGGGCGGCTGCTGCGTGCGGGCGCTCCGCTTTTGGGCGTTTTAGATGATAGACGCAGGTTCGCGAAGGGAGGGTGCCGTGGTTGGGCAACGTGATGAGACGGGACGTCTGGGCTGCGTCATCATGGCGTCGGGGACAGGGTCGCGATTCGCTGCCGCCCTCAGGGTCGCCGGCGATGCCGAGCCGTCCAACAAGCTGTTCGAGGCCCTGGGCGCCTCTACCGTCTTGGGGACGACTATAGATTCCGTGCCGCCTTGCTACGACGTGGTGGTGTCGACGCGCTGGCCGGGTGCGGCCATGGTCGCCGCGCAGCACGGCGCGCGCTTCGCGCTTCATTACGGTCCGCAGCGAAGCGATTCCGTGCGGGCCGGCCTTGGAGTGGGTTTGGACGAGGGCTGGCAGGGCTGCCTGTTTCTACCCGGAGACCAGCCCTTGGTGTCGCGCGAGAGCTTCGAACGCCTGGCCGAGGCTTTCCGGCGCGAACCCCAGCGCATACACCGCTTGGGATGGAAGGGGCATCCCGGGAGCCCCGTGCTGTTTCCCGCGCGCTGCTTTCCAGACCTGATGAAGCTCGAGGGCGCCGACGGCGGTTCCGCGGTTTTGCGCGGGGAGGAGCTGCCCGTAAAGATCGTCGACGCCGTGAGCAAGATCGAGCTGTTGGACATAGACGTGCCGGACGACCTGGAGGCGGTTCGCGCCCATCTGTCCGGCGCCGTCGTATTGGAACGCGAATCCGAGGAGGGATGCGCCTCATGATCATCATCAAGGGCGGAACCTGCGTGCAGCCGGACGGCCTTCGCCGCGCCGACGTCGCGCTGGAAGGCGACCGGATCGCCAGGATCGCCGCGGATATAGAGCCCGCGCAGGGCGATCGGGTCGTGGACGCCGCGGGCTGCTGGGTGTTCCCGGGCTTTATCGACGCGCACACGCACCTGCAGTGCTGGACCGGTATGGATTGGACCGCCGATACGTTCGAGACCGGAACCCGCGCGGCGGCGTGCGGAGGCACCACCACCATCGTCGATTACGCCACGCAGGACCGCGGCATGACGCTGGACGAGGCGCTGCGCGAGTGGCACTCCCGAGCCGACGGCGCCTGCACCTCCAACTACGCGTTCCACATGGCCATCGCCGACTGGGGCGACGCCACGCGCGCGGAGCTTCCCGCCATGCGCGAGGCGGGCGTCACCAGCTTCAAGACCTATTTCGCCTATGACCACCTTCGCCTGAACGATGCGCAGACCCTTGAGGTCCTCGAGGCGCTGAAGCCCCTGGGCGGCGTGCTGTGCGTGCATTGCGAGAACGGGGACCTGGTAAACGAGCTGCAGCGGCGCACCCTTGCGCGCGGCATCGCCGGGCCGGAGGGGCATGCCATCTCTCGTCCGCCCGTAGTGGAGGCCGAGGCCGTGAGCCGGCTTCTCTACCTGGCGCATCTGGCCGGCGACGCGCCCGTCAACGTGGTACATCTCTCGACCAAGCTGGGCCTGGAGGCAGTCCGCGCCGCGCGCGCCCGCGGGCAGAGGAACATCTACGTGGAGACCTGTCCGCAGTACCTGGTCATGGACGAGACGCGCTATCTGGAGGAGGGGGAAGACGGCTTCGCGGGCGCCAAGTACGTCATGAGCCCGCCGCTTCGCTCCGCAGAGAACGCCCGCGCGCTGCGAGAAGCCGTTCTCGCCGGAGAGATCGACAGCATCGCCACCGACCACTGCTCCTTCAACCTGCATGGGCAAAAAGACCGCGGTCGCAACGATTTCACCTGCATTCCCAACGGTGGCCCCGGCATAGAGCACCGTCCCGTCGTGATGGCCACGGCGCTGGGCGACCAGCTTGGCCCCACCGGTCTGTGCCGCCTGCTCAGCGAGGGCCCCGCCAAGGTCTTCGGCCTATGGCCGCAAAAGGGCTGCTTGGCGGAGGGCGCCGACGCGGACGTTTGCGTATGGGATCCGCGCGCCGCGTGGACCATCACCGCTGCCGGCCAGCACCAGGCGGTGGACTATACGCCCTATGAGGGCATGGACGTCACCGGTCGCGCCACATGGGTCTTTGTCAACGGTGAGCTTGCGGTTCGCGACGGCGAGCCCGTGGGCTCCAAGCCCGGTCGCTACGCGGCGCGCTAACGGCGCCGCCGTCGCTTGCGCCCCGCTGTCGCGCGCGGTCGCTACCAGACGACCAGCGCGTGATCGGGGGGCTAGCGAGCAAACCGTTAGCCAAGGCGGACGAGGACGTCCGACCGTATGCTGCCTGCCAGAACCTCCCGGCCCAGGGCGCGCGCGAAGTCACGGCACGCGTCAAGGCTGCTCGGCGGGTCCATGCGGTCTATCTGGTTGAGAATAACCAGGTCGTCCTCGTCCACCAGACCTTCTGCAGCCACGGCGCGCGCTACCAGCTCCGGGCTCGCCGCGTCCTGGGGCGAGCAGCCCGTGATGCGGCAAAAGATCTCCGGGCGGTGCACCGCCGTTTCAACCGGCTCGCCAAAGGCTCCGGCGCCGACCACGAGGATGGTGCGGGAGCTCGCGCCGGGAATCACCGGCTCATGGGGGGCATGGGCCTTCAGCGGCAGGCGGTGCGAGCCGTCTGCCTCTACGAGCACGTAATCCGCCATGTCCGCGAGCCGCGAGAAGGGGATCGCTGGCGCGATGAGCTTTCCGGTGCGCTGCTCTATCTCGCCCACGCACGCCAGTCCGGCGCCGTCGAGCGCGCAGGCAAGCTCGGCTTCGTCTCCCGCCAGCTTAACGTCTTGGGGGACGAACATGTGGGTCGAGGTCGCGAGTACCACGCGCCTCCCGGCGTCCGCCAGGGCGCGCCCGCCGCATGCGAGTAACGTCGACTTGCCGCCGCTGCCGATAACCGATATCACGCCGCGGTGCGGCGCCAGAAGCTGGTCTAGCGGTATGGTATGGAGCATGCACATCACCTGGTTCGCTTGATATGAGAGCGGATATATCGATATATACGTCGGTATGACGTTGGCGCGGGGGCGCCCATGCCAACACCGTAGCACGCCTGCAGCCGCCGGGGCGCGGCCGTGAAAGGAGAATCATCATGCAGATCGATGCAAGGAACAAGTCCTGTCCTCAGCCCGTGATCATGGCCACCAAGGCGTTGGACCAGCTCGCCGCCCAGGGTCGGGCTGATCAGGAGCTGGAGGTGCTCGCCAACGAGATGGTCGCGGTCGAGAATCTCAAGCGCCTGGCCGCGTCTCGCGGACGGGCCGTGGAGGTTGTCGAGGGCGCGGGCGAGTGGTCCGTGCGCATTGCCGGGGGAGAGGCGACGCAGACAGACGCCGCGGGCGAGGGAGCGCCTGCATTCGAGGCCGTCTGCGATCTCCCTGCGACGGATCCCAACCCGCTGGCGACCGTCGTCCACGGCGCGCCCGTGGTGGTCGCGGTGGGCGACGATGTCATGGGCCGCGGCGACAAGGAACTCGGACGCATCCTGCTCAAGGGCATCATCTACGCCTTCGCCAACGCCGACGTTCCGCCCGCCAAGATGGTGTTCTTCAACGACGGCGCCAAGGTTACCTGCGAGGGTTCTCCCTCCATCGACGACCTGCGCGAGCTCGAGGCCCGCGGCTGCGAGATCCTCACTTGCGGCACCTGCCTGGATTTCCACGGCCTTAAGGACAAGCTCGCCGTGGGCGGCATCACCAACCTGTATGCGATCTCGCAGATCCTGCTGTCCGGAGGGGTTGTCTCGCTGTGATCTACCTCAACTGCGCCGCCACCTCGCTCATGCGTCCGCCGTGCGTTGCGCAGGCCGTGTCGCAGGCGCTCACCAGCTTGGGAAGCTCGTCGCGCGGCACCTCTACCCGCGATCTCATGGCTGCGCGCGGGGCGTACGGCTGCCGCGTTGAGATAGCCGCGCTTCTGGGCTCGTCCCACCCGGACCGCGTGATCTTTACCGCCAACGCCACCCAGGCGCTCAACATAGCCATCTTTGGCTTGGTGCGAGCTGGCGACCGCGTCGTCACCACCGTGATGGAGCACAACTCTGTTCTTCGTCCCCTTTACGCGCTGGAGCGCCAACGCGGCATCGACCTTGAGATCGTTGGTCTGGACGATAGCGGGCTGCTTGATTACGCGCAGCTAGAACGTGTTGTTGCCGGTGCGCGGCTGGTGTGCTGCACGCATGCGTCCAACCTTACGGGCGACGTGGTCGATATCGAGCGCGTTGCCCGCATCGCCCACGTCGCCGGCGCGCTGCTGCTGGTGGACGCTTCGCAGACCGCGGGCGCCTACCCCGTGAACATGGAGGCGGTGGGCGCGGACGTGCTGTGCTTTACCGGCCACAAGGCGCTGATGGGTCCCACGGGCACGGGCGGCTTGATCGCCAACCCGCGGATCGATATCGAGCCCTTGCTCTACGGCGGAACGGGCGTGTTCTCCGACCAGAAGGACCAGCCTATTGCATGGCCGGAGCATCTGGAAGCCGGCACGCTCAACGGTCACGGCCTGGCGGGACTCGCCCAAAGCGCCAGCTTTATCCGCGCCCAGGGAGTCGACGCCATCCATAAGCGCTTGGCGGCGCTGCACGCGCATTTTGTAGCGGGGTTGGCACAGATCCCCGGCATCACGGTTTACGGCAGCGACGCCTGCGATCACGTGGCGACCATTGCACTCAATCTGGCGGGCTGCGAGTCCTCCGCGCTGGCAGACGCCCTTGCTTGGCGCTACGACATCGCCACCCGTGCGGGGCTTCACTGCGCGCCGCTGATGCATCGCGCGCTGGGCACCCAGGGCGCGGGGTCGGTGCGCTTCTCCTTTGGCTACTACACCACGCAAGAAGAAGTCGACGCGGCGCTGGCGGCGTTGTCCGAGCTGGCTGCAGAGGATTCGGACGATGCGGGGGACGCGCGATGAGGGCGCGACCGTGCTGCGTGGCGACGTTTCACAGCACGCACGATGCCATCCATGCGGAGCGCGCGTGCACCGAGCGCGGGGTTTCCGGTCGCTTGATTCCGCTGCCCGTGCAGATCAACGCGGATTGCGGGCTCGCCTGGCGCATGGAGCCCTCCGAGCGCCCGATATTCGAGCAGGCCATGCATGACGAGGGCATAGACGCGGGCTACGTGGACCTTATGCTGTAGGGACTGAGAGGAAGATACCATGCTTGTTTACGTGAGGGGCGCCGGCGACATCGCCACCGGCATCGCGCTGCGCCTGCACCGCGCCGGCTGCCAGGTTGTTATGGCGGATATCGCCGAGCCTACCTGCATACGCAGGACGGTCGCGTTCTCCGAGGCGATCCGTCTGGGCGAGGCGCGCGTGGAGGACGTGACGGCTCGGCTGGCATCGGACGCGCGCGTTGCCCGCGCGATCGCCGCTGCAGGGGACGTCGCCGTCGTGGTCGACCCGGACGCGCGGATGATCGGCGCTCTGGCACCCCATGCCGTGGTCGACGCCATCCTCGCCAAGCGCAACCTGGGGACGAGCATGGATATGGCGCCCGTGGTGGTGGGCGTGGGCCCCGGTTTCACGGCGGGGGTCGACTGCCATGCCGCGGTGGAGACCAAGCGGGGCCACTACCTGGGGCGCGCTATCTACCAGGGCAGCCCTATCGCCAACACCGGGATTCCGGGCGTTATCGCGGGCGTGGGAGCAGACCGCGTGCTGCGCGCGCCGGCGGACGGTCCCTTTGAGTGCGTGCGCGCCATAGGCGACGCGGTGAGCGCGGGCGAGGTTGTCGGCCGTGTAGCGGGCGAGCCCATGCTCGCGACCATCGACGGCGTGCTGCGCGGGCTCATCGCCCCGGGCGTGCAGGTGGTACGCGGGATGAAATCGGGCGACATCGACCCCCGCAACGAGCGCGCGTTTTGTGACACGGTGTCCGACAAGGCGTCTGCCGTGGGCGGCGGCGTGCTCGAGGCGATCCTGCATTTCTCGTCCCCCTTCTCGTCCTAATAACGCGCGGTGGCGTACGGATTGGAGTATGTGATGGCTAGCGATGTGAAGCTGACCAAACTGGCGGATTGCGCGGGCTGCGGTGCCAAGGTGGGCGCCGGCCAGCTGGCGAAGCTGTTCGAGGGATTCGAGCAGCCGCATGACCCCAACCTGCTGGTGGGATTCGATCGCGCGGACGATGCCGCGGTCTACAAAGTGGCGCCGGACGTCGCCATGGTGCAGACGCTCGATTTCTTTCCACCTATCGCGGACGATCCCTTTACCTTTGGCGCCATCGCGGCGACCAACGCGCTCTCCGACATCTACGCTATGGGCGGCGAGCCCAAGACGGCGCTGAATATCATGGCGGTACCGCAGGACATGGATCCAGACGCCGTGCGAGATATCCTGCGCGGAGGCTGCGCCAAGGCCGCGGAGGCGGGCGCAATCGTGTGCGGAGGACACAGCATCTACGACCCCGAACCCAAGTACGGCATGGCGGTTACCGGCCTGGTGCATCCGGACCGCATCCTCACCAACGCGGGCGCGCAGCCGGGCGACGCGCTGGTCTATACCAAGCCGCTGGGCATCGGCGTGCTCACGTCCGCTATGAAAGCGGACCTGGTGGACGAGGACCTCGCGCAGCGCGTGCTGGACATTATGACCACCCTCAACCGCGGCGCACGCGACATCATGGTGCGCTACCGCGTTCATGCTTGCACGGACATCACCGGTTTCGGCGTGATGGGGCACCTGCTGGAGATGGCGCAGGGCGCGGGCGTCTCTATCGATGTCGATGCTGCGGCATTCGAGTTCTTGCCCCGTGCGCGCGAGTTCGCCTCTATGGGAATCGTGCCTGCGGGCGCATACCGCAACCGCGAGTACGCCCAGGCGTCGGCCGACCTTGCGGGGGTTCCTCTTGACGTGGCCGACCTGCTTTTCGACCCGCAGACTTCCGGCGGCCTCATGATCTGCGTGGAGGCGGACGATGCGCCGGCGATGCTTGCCGACTTGGCTGCAGACCCGCGCGTGCCCGTTGCGGCAGAGGTGGGCAGGGTTCGGTCCTATGATGGCGCGGGGGATGGCGCCGATCCCGCGCCGCGCCTTCGCGTACACTGGTAGCCCCGCCGCGTTTTTCGCGAGCGGTCCTGGCGTGATGAAAGGAACATGACGATGGAGAAGCTTCAAGTTGCAAACGCGCTGATCTCCGCGCTCGAGCAGGGGCGCGCGGTCGAGTTGGCAGTGGTCACGGGCACGCGCGGGTCGTCCCCGCGTTCCGCCGGCGCTTGGATGGCCGTGGACGCTACCGGTTCGATCGCGGGCACCGTGGGCGGCGGCGCCGTGGAGGACATCGCCATCCGTGAGGCCGTGGAGCTGCTCGCCTCCGGCTCTTCGCGCACGGTGAGCTATACCATGGGCGGTCGCGTAAGCGATACCGGTATGGTGTGCGGCGGCATGATTGACCTATGCTATCTCTTTCTCGATAGCGATAAGCTGGAGTTTTTCAAGCAGCTTGAAAAAGTGCTGGTAGAACGTGGCGATGGAGCGCTTAAGATCGACCTCGCGCCGTTCGCGGCGGCCCGTTCGGCGGACGCTCCCGCCCATGGCGCGGAGTCTGCCGCGACCATCTTGGGCGCCCCCGCGCTCTCTGTGGTCGATGTCGAGCCGGGCGTCGCCGCCGGCGTGACCGATGTGGACGGAGCCCCCGTTTACGTCGAACCGCTCTGCCCTGAGGGCCTCACCTATATTTTCGGTAGCGGTCACGTCGGCCGGGCCCTGGCGCCCGTACTCGTCAATGCCGGGTTCGCCGTGGTCTCCTGCGATAACCGCGCGGAGATGCTTTCCGAAGAGCTTTTACCCGGCGTGCTCGACCGACGTCTGGTCGACTACGGTGATTTGGCGGCGACCTGCAAGATCGGTCCGCGCGATATCGTCATCTCGTCCACCGCGGGTCATGGCAGCGACCTTTCCGTGGTGTCCCAGGCCCTTGCCGCTCATCCCGCCTATCTGGGGTGCTTGGGCAGCAAGAAGAAGACCGCCTTCATCCATGGCAAGCTGGCCGAGGAAGGTTATTCGGATGCGGATATCGAAGGCATTCATATGCCCATCGGCATCAAGATCGGCGCCGAGACGCCTAGCGAGATCGCTATTTCCATCGCGGCTGAGCTGATTGCGCATAGGCGGCATTACCAGCTGTAGGGCAAAAGCCAGACAAGGGCCCAAAGGAGCACCCCCGGGATGCGCGCTACGCGGAGCATCCCGGGGGTGCTCCTTTTGGCTTGGTTGATCATTCTCGTCTAACGCCGGTGCCGTTCATCGAGAGAAACTCACTTGATGGATAGGTTTACCAGCGACTTCTAGTCTCATCGTTTCCGCTCGCCAGATATTCTGCCCCTAGTGCCATCGCGATTGATAAGGTAAATCTGTGTTCCTTAAGGCGCTTTATCCCTATCAAGCAATGAGGCGGATGCTTCATTGGTCGAGGAGGATGATCGTATGAAACGCAAATGGTTGGTCGCCGTGCTGTGTGCGCTGGCGGTCTTTGGATGCGCCACTTTTGCGGCGTACGCTGTTGGTACCCCAGGGAACGGGGAAAACGTAGCGGCGGGTGCTTCCAAATCTGTTTACGTGAAGTCTGACGGCAGCGATAAGACGGGTGATGGGTCGCAGGATAACCCGTATGCGTCGCTTGCCAGGGCGGTCGAAGTTGCTGAGGACGGCTCGACCATTTATGTTCTGAGTAATTTGACGCTTACCAACAGTGCGTGCTTTTGGGGTAAAAGCCTGACTATCACCAGTGGCGAAAATGGTCCCTATACGGTGACGCGTGGTGAAAATGTCGCCACCGTGAATGACTCTGCTCGTGGGGACTATAACGGCGCGATGCTAGAAGTCAATGGTGACAATGCTTCACTTACTTTAATGGACATCGTTTTTGATGATGCGGGTCGCTACGAGGGACAGTATTTCTTCCAAGCAGAATCCAATAATGGTGGCAGCACTACCGTGGGTAAGGAGCAGATTGCAAATACCAAGATAGTGCAGGACGCAATCGTTGCTACCTATAATTCCACTGCATCAATTGTTCTTGACAATGGGGCAGTGTTGAGAAACTTTGGAGGCATGTCTGCCATACGAGCTGCTGCTGGCAACGTGACCATGAAGTCCGGCGCTCTTATTGAGGACACAACAGTTGTCGATCGAGTCAAGGGCGATGTTCCGCAGGGCGCTGATAGAGCGTATTTGGGCCCCGATGCCGCCGTCTGGCTGCAGGGCGGGAACCTCGTGATGGAGGATGGCTCAAAAATCAATAATGTTGTCGGGCGTGCCATTTATATGGAAGGCGCTAAAGCAGAGGTAAGCGGAACTATTTCTAACATCTCGAATGATGCGGATATGCGCAATTCTTCGAATGGTATTGCGGTGTTTGAAATAATAACGAGTGATGTAGATGCGGACGGGAAAGTAATTGCCAGGCATCCGTCGAGCTTCACGCTTAGCAGCTCTGGGCGTATAGAGGGCATTGCTAAAAACGATAAAGTCGAGGAAGACCGTCATTCCGCGGTATTTGCGCTGCAAAGTTCTTTCGAGGCAAAGGAAAAGTCTGTTATTACAGGCGTGAACGATGTAAAGGTGCTTTACACCGAAGATTCCGACAATCATCAATATCCAATTACGCTGAATGGAGTAATAGAAAACTGCATCAATAGAGATGGGTCGATTCTATATCCAAGGTACGGAAAGATTGTGCTGGGAGCTACGGGTGTTATAACAGGCTGCTCTGCGAATGCTTCAAATTATGGTCTATTGTTTAGCACAAATGGCGCGATATACGAGTTATACGGGAAGATAACGAATAATTCCGCTTATTCAGCTCTGTATCTGGTAAATCATGGTGGAACCAGACCGGTGGCACGGATTTATGAGGGCGCAGAGATTTCTGGTAATACAAACTATGGGGTCATTATCAATAATGGCTCGCTATGTGAGATGAGCGGCGGGAAGATCTCTAGCAATGGTTATGCGGGAGTTTTTGTCCGGAATAAAAGCAATACGGAATTTTATATGTCGGGCGGCTCTATTTCGGATAACGATGTCTATGGCATCTATCTGCAATCAGGAGACAAAAACTCGTATTCCAAATTGTCGGGTGGGAAAGTCAGTGGAAATGAAGAGTGTGACTTTTATCTCTTTGGAACGGGAGCGAAGACCAAGCCTGGTGAGGGTTGTTTAGAGTTTGCAAGTCAAGAGGTAATTTGCGGCGCTAGAATTAAAACGCTGTTTGGGACAATAGAAATCCCAGATGACTTTGGCTATTTGGCATCTGTTGGGGCTGCGAAGACGGCGAACAAAAGCAAGATAAACGACAAGCTTGACGAGGGCTGGTCTATTTTGAACGGCTCGCTTTACCTGTGGTTCTTGCCCTCCGATGGAGTGCTGAGATTCAGCACTCCACGACCAGATAGCGATAAAGTCCTTTGGGCAGCTTATGCCCCTCTAAATGAAGAGGGGTTAGTGTCTGAGGAGGCGACAGTTGAGCTTGTCGAGCTCGATAGTCAAAGTGGCAGCGCGTTAAACATTAATATAGCTGGACTCGATTCGAATACGCCATATGTGTTCGCGTTTATCGAGTCACCCGATAGAATTGTTCGTCCTCTTGATTTGAAGAAGTACATTACGCGAGACCATGCTCACGATGATGGCGATTTGACTAACTGCTTCCCTGATCCTCGATATAAGGGGATTCCTGCCAACGCTGCGATAAAGGTTGCTGGTAAAGAGTGGATTCCAGTAGAGCATAACGGCGTGCAGTACCCGTTTATAATTAACTATTACGAGCAAGAGGAAGACGGTTCCGAAGTCCTAATTAAGGATGATCATGAACCGGGCACTTATATCGCCCGTGTTGAGATTCTTCCCGGGCTTGGTATAAAGCCGGGGGATATCACCATTAATGATGAACGCATAGTCTTTGAACCTGGCGAGCTTCAGATTCTTGAAGTAACGAATGCGACTGATATCGAGAACATCGAAGATGAAACCACGGCGGTGACGGATGGTGTTCCGAACAATAGTGTCGCGCAGGCTGTAGCAGTTGTGGATGACGGTATCCAATGGCTGGTAAACGGTATCAGCAAGCAGTATCCCAACGAGGGCGTTGACATTCGATTGCTCCAAGACGAGGTTCTCTCCAACGAGCAGGACGAAGATGCTTATATTCAGATGATGATCAAGCGCGTGGAGCGCGAGATGTCGGACAAGGGTTTAGAGCTAGATGGTCCTCGACAATACGCGATGAAGTACCTCGACTTCTTCGATGCCCATGACTCTAACGTGATTGTTGAGCCAAGGCTTTGGTATGGACAGAGCTACGACCTGTATATTCCCTATCCATCGGGAACGGGACAAAATACGCAATTCTATTTATTCGATTTTCTTGACTTAGATCGAACCTACACAGCGCAAGACTATGGCGAGAATGCTCAAACTGTTATTGAAGAGTGCGAGCTGGTTACCTATATGAATTCCGACGCTAGGGCGGTTTCAAAAAGCGGAAAGCTTGAAGCCACTGGGAAGGGTATCAAGGTGACCATGGAGCGCGGGTCTCGTTTAGGCGCCGTGGCACTGGTGTGGTCTCAGACCGAGCATACGATTAACGCTAGCGCTGGTGAGGGCGGCATTATTTCGCCGGATGGAGCAGTGAAGGTACGCGATACTAGCGACAAGTCATTTACCGTCACCGCAAACGAGGGGTACAGCATCCAAGATGTACTTGTTGACGGCAAGAGTGTGGTCCTGGATAAAATGGGGCGGTACACGTTCCAGGATGTTACGGAAGACCATACGATAGTGGCGTCCTTCAGGAGCAACGGCGGAACAGGTCCCGCGGTAACCCACCACGTCATTGAAGCTTCTGCGGGTGAAGGTGGTTCTATTTCGCCCAATGGAAGAGTGGCTGTTGTCCATGGATCGAATAAGACGTTTTCGTTCACCGCTGATGAGGGCCATGCGATAGACACAGTGTCTGTCGATGGCGAGAACGTAGGCGCCGTACCCGTTTATACCTTTGAAAACGTTACGGACAACCATAGCATTAGGGTATCGTTCCGCAACGATGATCAGTCAGCGAATCCTGAGGATACGGGTGTTTCGGATCTGCTTCAGACTTTGGAGCACAATCTGTTCCTGCATGGGTACCCGGATGGGGCTTTCGCTCCCAACCAAAATATGACTCGCGCAGAAGCCGCTGCGATGTTTTACAACTTGCTGAAGGATAAGAATGTTGCAATAACAAAGAACTTCTCCGACATTCCGGCAGGTGCTTGGTATGAGAAACCAGTGGGGGTGCTTGCGACGCTCGGTATGATCAAGGGTTACGAAGGCACCGATCTCTATGGACCCGAGAATCCCATTACCCGTGCGGAGTTCACTACCATTGCTAAGCGTTTTACCAAGAAGGCAGCGCGTGCGGCAAACATCTTCATCGATGTTTACGAGAGCGATTGGTATTACGGACCGGTCGTTGGATCAATCGCTTACGGATGGATTCACGGCTATGATGACGGAACGTTTCGTCCCAACGCAAATATTACGCGTGCTGAGGTGACCGCGATAACCAACTCGATGTTGGGCCGCAGGGCGGACAAAGCCTATATCGATGTGGCTTCCAGGCAAGGAAAGCTCAAGCTGTTTGAGGATGTTAAGTCCGACCACTGGGCGCATTATGACATCGTTGAGGCGACGAACTCTCATGACCATACCGTAAGCGACGGAGTTGAATCTTGGATTGGTTTGAAGCCTGCTAAGTAGTATTCCGACTTTATTCGACGTTGAGCAATCGCTCCTATGGGAAGAAGAGTCGCCCCGGAATGTCTGGACGTTCCGAGGCGGCTTGTTCGGAGCTAAATTGGATAAAATCGCTTTTGAATTGCATGAAAATCGGCGATTTTGGAAAACTCGAAAATCGTGTCAGTTCGGGATGGTCAATGAGTGCCACGAGGTGGGTAAAAACCCATCCTGCCAGCCTCGAAAGCCTGGAATCATTCGGCAACGGAAGATGTATATCGAACAAAATAAGCATTACTGATGCAAAAAATGCGACCAAGTGAGAAGATAAGAGCCAAATGGATGCTTCGGCGCTCGCTCACGCCGCTCCGAGCGTTATACATGCTCATTTTTACCCACCTGAAGCGCTTCAATGACCAACCCGAGCGGGCACGGTTGGATATAGCAGGAGAATAGCCCCAAGGGAGAACCCCCGGGATGCATCGCGAAGCGTGCATCCCGGGGGTTCTCCCTTGGGGCCTATTGTCGGGTCATCTATCCCTGAGGAAACTCGATGGCATGCAGCCAGGCGGACCGTTCTTCATCGGATATAGAGTCGACTAATCCCAGATTGTGCCAGGCGGCGCAGCCCGCTTCGATCAGTCCGGGCTTGCCCTGCTGGATGCGTCCGGCGATACCCAACTGCCACAGCGTGCCATCGATCAGTGCGCCCTCAACGGCGTTGCCAAGCTCATCGCGGGTGTGCGATGTGGGGCTGGCGGAGGTGGTATAGACGTCGACGCGCTCGATATTGTCTAGCTTGCCTATCAGATTGCCGTTCTCGTTGGTGGTCCAGGTGCTGCCTATAAGCATGACCTTATCGAACCAGCCGCGCATCATGGCCGGCACGTCGTTCCACCAAATGGGGCAGATTAGAACAAGCCGACGCGCGGAAAGTACCTGCCGCTGGTAGCGTTCAACCAGCGGATCCAAAACGCCGCCTTGGTTGTAGACGGCCAGTTCCTCGCGGCTCAGCGCGGGGTTAAAGCCGTCGGCGTATAGGTCGGCGATCTCATATGAGAGCCCTTCGCGCTCAAGGCGGCGAACGTGCGCCTCAAGCACGGCATGGCAAAAGCTCTTCTCATAGGGGTGAGCGTAGACAATGAGGGTGTCCATTCGTGCCTTCACCTATTCTTCGGCAAGAAAATCGACGGTGTACTGGGCGGCGAGCATACTGCCCTTAGCGAGCACGCTTTCGTCCACCTTGTAGAAGCAGGAGTGCTGGGCGAACGTGGCACCAATCTGTGGGTTGCGGCAGCCCACAAAGGCGAGCATGCCGGGCACGTGCTGCAGGTAGGCGGAAAAGTCCTCGCCGGACAGGGTGCCGCGGTAGCTCCCTATGGCCTCCTCGCCCAAAACCTTGACCAGAGCGGCGCGGGCGCGTTCGCTGGAAGCGGCCTCGTTCTCAACTTTGACGTTGGCGACGGTGTAGTCGGTGAGCTCGGCGTCGGCGCCAAGCGCCATGGCGGTGTGGGTGACAATGCGCTTGATCAGCTCGGGCATCATCTCGTGTGCGGTGTCGCTGTAGGTGCGCACGGTACCGGTAAGGTAGGCGGATCCGGCGATAACGTTGCGCGCGGTGCCGCCGTGGATCTCGCCTACGGTCACCACGGCGGGCTCGTAGGGGCTGATCTCGCGCGAGACGATGGTCTGCAGCGCGTTGACAATCTCGGCCGCGGCCATAACGGCGTCGGCGCCGCGCTGGGGCATGGCTCCATGGCAGGAGGTACCGTGGATGTCGATGCGGAACCAGTCGGTGTTGGCCATGCGCGGGCCGGGTTCCACGGAGATCTTGCCGGCATCCACCTCACTCCAAATGTGCATGGCGAACGCTCCGTCTACGCCTTCGGTGACGCCTTCGTTGCACATCATCTTGGCGCCCTTGCCGTTCTCCTCGGAGGGCTGGAAGACAATGCGGACCTCGCCGTGGATGTCATCGGTCATATGGCGCAGGATCTGCAGGGTGCCCAGCATCATAGCGATGTGGCAGTCATGTCCGCAGGCGTGCATGTAGCCCTCGTTGGCGCTCGCGTACTCAACTTCGGTGCGCTCGGTCACGGGCAGGGCGTCGATGTCCGCGCGCAGCAGCAAGCGGCGACGCGGGGTACCGTCTGCGCGATAGGCGTCCGGGGCGGTGCCGCGCAAGGTGGCGACCACGCCGGTTTCCAGCGGGCGCTCGTAGGGGATGTTCATGGCATCCAGTTGCCCGCAGATATCGGAGGTGGTGCGCACCTCGTGTAGGCTCGCCTCCGGATACTTATGGAAGTGGCGGCGCTGGCGGATGATATAGGGCTCGAATTCCGCGGCGATATCCTGAATCGCCTGGGTGACTTCCTGCTCTGTATGGACGTGTTCGTGATCCATGATCTGCTGCGCCTTGGTCTTTGCCATGCTGATGTCCTTCCCCTGAGCTTTCGCATGCATTACGCTGCCCTAACTCTAGCACAGAGCCTCGATTGCGGCCGTCGTGCAACGTTTTCGCGCTCACATAAATGCTGTGCTTCGCGCACGTGCGTGGCGCTACCATGAGGCGTAGTTAAAACTACTTTTGGTAAGGCGGCTTGGCATGGCTCTCAAGGCTGATTACATCGTGCGCTCGCAGCGCGTGTTCACCTCTGCTCCCGGCGTAGCATCCGCGCGCCCGTTGGCGTTCGCGGTCGCGGGCGATCGCATCGCGTATGTGGACGAGTTCGACCGCGTTCAGGCGGAAGCGGGCACGGAGGTGCCGGTGGTTGATCTGGGCGACGCCCTGGTGTGCCCCGGCTTTCACGACGCGCACCTGCATTTCTTCCACACCGCGCTGGGCAGCTCGCCCTACATGCTGATGGAGATGGGCAAAAGCGAGGCGGATCTGGTGGCCAAGGCCAAGGCGTTTGCGGCCTCGCTGCCAGATGACGCCTGGGTCATCACCCAGGGCTGGCGCGATTACCGTTGGGATCCGCCCGTGCCGCCCACCAAGCGCTCGCTCGATGAAGCGTTCCCCGACCGTCCCTGTGCCATGTATTCCGGCGACGGGCATACCATGTGGCTCAACTCGCGCGCGCTGGAGCTTGTGGGCATCACCCGCGACTCCGTGCCCCCGCAGGGCGGCGCCTATGATAAGGATCAAAACGGCGAGCTCACGGGCATTGTTCGCGAGGCTGCGGCCATGCAGCTGCTGCCGCGCATGCTAGAGTGGATCTCGCCGAAGCACATCGAGCGCGTCTACGCCGACCAGATGGCGCGCATGGCGCAGCAGGGCATCACGTCCATCTGCGACATGTCGCTCATGCCGTTGCCGGGACTGGACTTTATTCGCGAGGATATATATGAGGCGCTGGAGTCCCGCGGCCAGCTGGCCCTGCGCGCGCATCTGTTCCCCACGCTGCTAGACGACCAGTCCCGCCTGGAGGCCATGCAGGAGCGCTACCGCGAAAGCGCCCTTCTGCGCGCCCCGGGCTTCAAGCAGTTCTTCGACGGCGTGTCCAGCCAGCACACCGCCTACCTTACCGATCCGTATTCCAACCCGCATTTCCAGGGCGACCGCGGGCGCCTTACCGTGCCGGCGGAGAAGATGCGCGCCATGGTGCTCGCCGCTGCCGAGCGCGGGCACGCCGTGCGCATCCATGCCATCGGCGACGGCGCCATCCATGAGGCGCTGGACATCTTTGAAGAGGCTCGTCGCCGCTTTGGCGCGCCCACGCAGGGTCGCAACACGCTGGAGCATCTGGAGAACCTGCTGCCCGGCGACATCGACCGTCTGCGCGAGCTGGGCGTTCTCGCGTCCTCGCAGCCCTGCCACATCACGCTGGACCCGGGCGGCCCGGAGCGCGATCTGGGCCCGGAGCGCAGTCGCATCATGTGGCCCTTTGCCACCTATCTTGCGCGCGGCGTGGACCAGGCGTTTGGCACCGACTCGCCCATCACGCCCGTGAACAGCATGAACGTGCTCTATACGGCCGTTACGCGACGGGATCCGTTCACGCATGAGCCCGCGGGCGGCTGGATGCCCGGCGAGCGCATCTGTGCCGCGGACGCGGTGCGCATCTACACCGCCGGCAGCGCGGCGGCGTGCGGCCGCGAGCGAGAGCTGGGACAGATCGCGCCGGGCATGCTGGCGGATTTCATCGTCCTC
>DBEWRE010000006.1:0-14919 GCA_048207125.1 Collinsella sp. | reverse complement strand
AGGATCTTGACGGCGATGAGCTTGATGAAAGAATTGGCCAGGGGCTCAAGTGATCTATAAGCTGCATTATTTTGATGTGGCAAGGGTGGAAATTCCCTAAGAATCGATCACCTAGGGGCAGGGAGGCATCATGATCGCTGGTAACGCTAGGAAGCTGTTCAATATTGCCTGTTCTCCGTAGCAACGTTTGGACTCTCGACGGCCTTGGGTCTTACCAATATCGATGCTGCGGAAGGCATTGCGCTCATCTTGGGGTTTGTTCCAGCTGCGGTTGGTTTTGCTGCTGGATGGATATTTGCAAGGGTTCGTGGAACCTCCCGTGCATAACCAATGATAAGGGCTAACGAAAAGCCCCTCCGCTTACTGTTGGGATGCTTCGCGAAGCGCGCATCCCAACAGTAAGCGGAGGGGCTCCTTTTGCGCGTTTGCCCTTACAACTGACGCAGGCCCTCTTCCAGACCCGTCTTGCTGTTGGTCTTCTCGTCGCGCTGCTTGATCACGCGAGCGGGAACACCGGCAACCACGGTGTTATCGGGAACGTCCTCGACAACGACGGCGCCTGCTGCAACTACAGCATTTTTACCAACGTGGACGCCTTCGAGCACCACGGCGTTGGCGCCGATCATAACGCCGTCCTCAATGATCACGGGCGTGGCGCTTGCCGGCTCGACAACGCCCGCGAGTACGGTACCCGCGCCGATGTGGCAGTTCTTGCCAACCGTGGCGCGGCCGCCCAGGATGGCGCCCATGTCGATCATGGTTCCCTCGCCAACGACGGCGCCGATGTTGATGACGGCGCCCATCATGATGACGGCGCTGTCCCCGATGGAGACGCGGTCGCGAATGATCGCGCCGGGCTCGATGCGCGCGTTGACGCCCTTGGTGTCGAGTAGGGGCACGGCTGAGTTACGTCCGTCGTTCTCGACCTCGTAGTAATCGATGGAGTCTGCGTTATCCTGCAGGATGCCGGACAGCTCACCCCAGTCGCCGAAGATGATCTTGCCCTTGCGGCCGCCGAAGACATGCGCGCCCTTCCAATCGATACGCTGACCGGGTTTTTCGCGAATATATAGCTTCACCGGCGTCTTCTTCTCCGCGCATCGGATGAAATCGATGATCTCTTGGGCGTTCATCTGGGTGCTGTCCATGGTGTTCCTTTCTTTGCAAGAATCTGTACTGGTTTGAGGGACGGGGCGAATGGCGTCAGCGTTGGTGGATTGGGTCTGCGGGAGAGCCCTCGCTGCAAAATTAGCCGAACATGACCTGGTCAAAGGTGTAGAAGCCGGGTTGGCGCGTCGCCATCTTGAGCGCGGCGGCAAGTGCGCCGTTGACAAATATCTGGCGGCTGCCGGCGCGGTGCGTAAGCGTGACTTCCTCGTCCGGGCCAAAGAAGGAGACCGTGTGCACGCCGGCCACGGTGCCGCCGCGAAGCGAATGCATGCCGATCTCATGCGGGTCGCGCGCACCGCACATGCCGGAGCGGCCAAACACGGGGGAATACTCCCCACGGCCGGCGGCTGCCTGGGCGTCCATAACGGCGTCGAGCAGCAGGTTCGCCGTTCCACTGGGCGCATCGACCTTTTGGTTGTGGTGCGTCTCGCAGATCTCCACGTCAAAGCCGGGAAGCTCGCGTGTTGCCTGTGCCGTGAGGTGGCGCAGTGCCGCAACGCCTATGGAGTAGTTGCCCGAGTGCAGGACCGCGGCCTCGCTGCCCAGCGCGCGCAGACGCTCCATCTCGTCCATAGAATAGCCGGTAGTGCCGCTAACCAGGGCGCATCCGCAGCGTTTTACGTAGGCCTCGACTGCGGGCAGGGTCTCGATGTTTGAGAAGTCGATCAGCACGTCCGCTGCGGGCGCGGCTTGAGCCCGTTCAAGGTCGAATCCGATCTGGGCCACTACGTTGAAGACGGGGTTTTGATCTGCGTCGCACATGGCCTCTGCTGTCTGGCGAACGAGCGAGCCCATGCGGCCGTCTCCCATGATGGCGATGTTAAGCAACAAGACCAGCCTCCTTCAAAGTGGAGCGCAGCGCCTGGGCGGCGCCGTTCGACATGGCGGTAAGCGGCAGGCGGTAATTCGCCTCGATCATTCCCATCTGCGCCAGGGCCTCTTTGACGGGAATGGGATTCACCTCGCTGAAGAGGTCGTGGATAAGGGGGAGCGCGGCGAGTTGCAGGCTGCGTGCGGTCTCAACGTCGCCGTCCAGGAAGGCGGCGCACATTTGATGCACCTCGCGCGGCTGCAGGTTGGCCCATACGGATATGGTGCCGCTTGCGCCAAGCGACATCAGCGGGACGGTGAGCGCATCCTCGCCTGAATACATGCGGAAATCATCGCCCACGAAGCAAGCGGCGTCGGCGGCGAAGCCCACGTTGCCGGAAGCCTCCTTGAGGCCCATGACGTTGGGATGCGAAGCGAGCCGTTCTATATTGTCCAGCGAGATGGAGCAGCCGGTACGGCCCGGGATGTTGTAGAGGATGCAGGGGATGTCCACCGCGTCTGCGACCTCTTTAAGATGCAGGTAGATGCCTTCCTCGTTGCTCTTGTTGTAGTAGGGGGTGATGATGAGCAAACCGTCTGCCCCCAGCTCTTGGTAGGCCAGGCTCTTTTCCACCATGGTCTGCGTGCAGTTGGAACCCGACCCGGCGATGACGGGGATGCGTCCCGCCACCTGCTTGACCACGGAGCGGACTACGGCGTTGTCCTCTTCATGCGTCATGGTGGACGACTCTCCCGTGGTGCCTAAGATCAGCAGGCCATCGGTGTGGTTCTGCAAGTGGAAGTCCACCAAATGGGACAGGGAATCGAAATCGATCGATCCGTCTCGCGTAAACGGCGTGACGAGGGCGACGATCGATCCTGTGAGTTCGCGTGCATCCATGGTTACTCGTCCCTTCCGCCGCATTCGCGGCAAGCGTTGATGATGGAGCGCCCCTCAGGTAAGACGTCGAGGGTCGCAAAGTAGTCCTCTGGCCGCTCTGCGCGGCGAATGAGTTCGTCGGTGCCATCGGTATGCAGCAGCACCTCGGCGGATCGCAGACGCCCGTTGTAGTTGTAGCCCATGGAATGACCGTGGGCGCCGGTGTCGTGTACCACGATAAGGTCGCCGATATCTATGCGGGGCAGGGCGCGATCGATGGCGAACTTGTCGTTGTTCTCGCATAGGTTGCCAACGATGTCGTAGACGGCGTCGGCGCGTGCGCGCGTCTTGTCGGGGCCGCTGGGTTGACCCACAACGGTGACATGGTGATATGCGCCGTACATCGCCGGTCGAATAAGGTTGCACGCGTTGGCGTCCACCCCTACATAGCGCTTGTAGATGTCCTTGGTATGGATCGCCCGTGTGACCAGGCAGCCGTAGGGGCCCATCACGAAGCGGCCCATTTCGGTGTAGATCGCGACATCGTCCATGCCCGCTGGGGCCAAGATGTCCTCGTAGGCGCGGCGGACGCCCTCGCCGATGGCGCGGATGTCGTTTGCCTGCTGGTCGGGGCGATAGGGAATGCCAACGCCGCCAGAGAGATTGATAAATCCCACGCGGCATCCCGTCTGCTCCTGCAGGCGACGCGCCAGGTCGAAAAGGACACGCGCCAGGGCGGGGTAGTACTCGTTCGTGACGGTGTTGCTGGCTAAAAAGGCGTGCAGGCCAAAGGTTTTAGCGCCCTTCTTTTTAAGCATCCGGTACGCATCGAAGATCTGCTCCTCCGTCATGCCGTACTTGGAGTCGCCGGGGTTATCCATGATGCCGTTGGAGAGCCTAAACAGGCCGCCGGGGTTGAAACGGCAGCTCACGGTTTCGGGGATGGGACCCGCGACCTGTTCGAAATAATCGATATGGGTGATATCGTCAAAGTTGATGATGGCACCCATATCGTTGGCCAGTGCAAAGTCGGCGGCTGGCGTGTTGTTGGACGAGAACATGATGTCGCTCCCGCCGCACCCCAGTGCCCTGGCGATCATAAGCTCGGTGTCGCTCGAGCAGTCCATCCCGCACCCGTATTCACGCAGGATGGAGATGAGACGCGGATTGGGGTTGGCCTTTACGGCGAAGTATTCCTTGAAGCCTGGATTCCATGCAAAGGCATCGCGTATCGCTTGCATGTTCCTTCGTATGCCCGCCTCGTCATACAGGTGAAAGGGGGTGGGGTAGCGCTCCGCCAGGTTCTCGATTCGCTCTTTTGTTACAAAGGGCTGTTTGGCCGTATAGGCGCGGTCCAGGTCTTCTTGGTTTTGCTGGCGGACTTCCATCTGTTGCCTTCCTGTACGGCACGGGGCTTGCTCGCAGTCCTCGTCCGCGCGCGGGTGTATGTGTACCGCCCCGGCGACCAGGAAATTACGTCGAATAGCACCCCTGCATGCTTGCAGACAGTCCCGAGCGTATTTCGCTTGGACCCACCCGGGACTCCGCGCCCGGAGCCTGGATTCGGCGGGTTTGCCCCTGCACGGGATCTACGCCTGCCGGCTTCCCCGCGCTTCTTCGCGCCCGCGCCTCTATCGAGTGGGGCTACTTTATCATGATGCAGCGTAAAATCGACGTGATGGATAGTTCGTTACCGTTTTAAAACAATTCGATTCCGTATGGCGGCGGTGTATGCGCTCGCCGCTTATAATGGCGCAACGTTTCATCTGGTTATTCGTTGGCCCTGCAGGTACCTACGCGACATGGGCGATCTGGACGATGTTGGTAATGTGGATGTTGTGCACTGGAAAGGGGCTTAGGATGGAATCTCAAGCGTGCTGCACCGTCGGCGATCCCGCGGGGGCCGCAGGTGCGGAGGGGGTTCTTGCAGAGTTGCGCCGGCATCGCCGTGCCCTGCACCGCATGCCCGAGCTTGATTTTGAGTTGCCGCGCACCATCGAGTATGTTCGAAATCATTTAAAGTCTCTTTCCTGCGAGGTCTTTGAACCTTGCCGCTCCTGCGTATGCGCATATTTTGACGTCGGTTGCGACGACACCGTCGCCATTCGCGCGGATATGGATGCTCTTCCCATCGTCGAGCGGTCCTGCGCGCCGGCACCGTCTGAAAACCCCGGCCATATGCACGCTTGCGGACATGATGCGCATATGGCAATGGCGTTAACACTTGCGAGTTTGGTCGCCGGCGAGTCCGCTTGCGGGGGCACCCGCGTTGGGCGCGGCGTCGCGGTGCATGGCGGCGCGGGGGAGTGCGGAGCGTGCTCCTCGTCCGGCGAAGATGCCGCGCTCGATTCGAACGTCCTGTTTATCTTCCAGCCCGCGGAAGAGACCACGGGCGGCGCTAAGACCGTCTGCGATTCCGGCGTCTTTGAACGCTATGGGGTGAACGCGATCTTTGGATTCCATGTGTGGCCGGATCTTCCGGCGGGTACGGTGGCTTCTCGTCCAGGGCCGCTCTTCGCCCGTTCAAGCGAGACGCACGTTGATATCAAGGGTGTGTCCGCGCATATCGCCACCACGTACGGCGTCCCAGACGAGCAGACCCATGATGCCATGCTCGCTGCAGCTCGATTTGTCGAGGATTCTCGTCGACTTATGACGCAGCTGGGCGAGCGTGAGTACTGCATCGTCAAGTTTGGTCTGCTGCGCGCCGGCACGGTTTGCAACGCGGTTGCAGGAGATGCCCACGTTGAGGGAAGCCTGCGCGTGTATTCCGACCAGTTATTCGATGCCGCGCGCGATGGTGTGCGCTCCTGTCTTGAAGATGCCTGCGCTTCGACCGGATGTACCTACGAGGTCTCCTTTGCTCCGGGTTACCCGCCAGTTATCAATGATGCGGTATTGTTCGGCTGTGCCCGCGAGGCTGTTCCCCATATGCTGGAGCTCGATTCTCCGTCGCTCACCGCAGAAGACTTCTCCTTTTACCAGCAACGCGTTCCTGGCTTATTTATGTTGCTGGGCGTCGGGGCGTGTCCGTCGTGCCCCGCGGGGGCGACGTCTTCGCTGCATGCGGACGATCTTTATTTTGACGAGGAGCCCTTGCTGCTTGGCGTAGATGCCTATTGCAGGCTTTTGGGGCTTGGTCCGATTGTGTAGCCGCTCATTTGCGGGCAATCTCTTGCGCGTGCTCGGCGTAAGCGGCCGCTCCTCCGGAGCGCGGCCTTGGTGCTGCGCGCACTGGATTTTGCCTGATAGCTTACACGCCGTTCGCCCGTGTTCGTGTTCGCTTCGCAGTCGTCCTTGCTGCCCTCGCAGCTCCCTTCACGCCGGCGCTTGCTTGTGAACATAAAAAAGTACGTCTCCGTCTACGTCATTTGGGTATAATCGTTTTCACCGTGCCCCGTTAGCTCAGTGGATTAGAGCATCTGCCTCCGGAGCAGAAGGCCGTAGGTTCGAACCCTATACGGGGCACCATTCTTTCTTTCGTCTGACTTGCTCAAACATTGGACGGTGTATGTCTAGCTCCTCTTTTGGTCCCTCTTTGCACGATGCGAAGGCGGGGGAGGCGCCGCAGACTCCTTCCTCGGACCTTTCCGGACTTACCTCGGACCAGGTGCAGGAACGCATCGCTCAAGGCAAGATCAACCTCAACACGGATCTCAAAACCAAATCAATTAAAGAGCTGTTCATAGAGAATCTCTGCACGCTCTTCAATCTTATCAATCTCATATTGTCCATCTTGGTCATTGCGACCGGCGCTTTCAAGAACCTCACGTTTTTGGGCGTGGTGTTCCTTAACACCGCCATCGGCGTCGTCCAGTCCGTTCGCTCCAAGCGCATGGTCGACAAGCTTACCCTTCTCGCCACCAAGCGCGTCGTGGCGATTCGCGATGGCGAGGAGATCGAGCTCGATCTCGATCAGATTGTCCTAGACGATTTGGTGCGGCTCGGTCGAGGGGACCAGATACCCGCCGATGCCGTCGTGGTTTCCGGCGATGCCCAGGTCAACGAGAGCCTGCTTACCGGTGAGAGCAACCTTATTCGAAAGCAACCCGGCAGCAGCTTGATGAGCGGTAGCTTCATCGACTCGGGTATGGTCTTCGCTCGCGTCATCCACGTTGGCGCTGACAACTACGTTGCCAAGATCAACAACGAGGCTAAGTACGTCAAAAAGGTCAACTCCGAGATTATGAACGCGCTCAACGCGATTGTTCGCTTCGCCAGCGTCATCATGATTCCGCTCGGTCTCGCTCTCTTTGTCTCGAGCGTGCACGAGTTCTATATCAAAGCCGCCCCGCAGGATCTTTCCGTTATGGCGTGGTTGTTCTCCGGCCAGGCGCCATGGCGCTCCATCTCCGATGCGATTCTCACCACCGTCGGCGCTCTGCTGGGCATGATCCCGCAAGGCTTGGTGTTGCTCACCTCGTCCGTTCTTGCAATCGCCACTATCCGCCTGGCGCGCCGCAAGGTGCTCGCCCAGCAGCTCTATTGCATCGAGACCCTTGCTCGCGTCGATGTGCTGTGCTTGGACAAAACGGGCACTATCACGTCTGGACGCATGCAGGTGGAGGGTACCTATCCCATAGCGGTGGGGGAGTGCGAGGGCGAGGCCCGTCACGGCGTGCCCGCGGGTGTCTCCGTTCTTGATTTCGCACTCGCCAACATCGCGCACGCAACGTCTATGGATGCCAACGAGACCTGCAAGGCGTTGCTCGACCACTACAAGGATTCCGGGGTGCCCATCAAGGACCCCCGCGCCGTCATGCCCTTCTCGTCCGCGAAGAAGTGGAGCGGGGCCTCTTTTGACGAAGGCTCGTTTATCATGGGTGCGGCGCAGTTCGTCCTCTCGCCGCATGCGTTCGCATTGGTCGAGAACCGCGTGGCGTCCCTCGCCGATACGTGCCGCGTGCTGGTGGTGGCTTGCGTTGACGGTTTTACGGACGAGGGCGCCATGATTGGCGAGGCTCGTCCCGTGGGCTTTGTCACCATCCGTGACGAGATTCGTTCGAGCGCGGCAGATACCATTCGCTATTTTTGCGATCAGGGCGTCACGCTCAACGTCATCTCGGGCGACGATCCTAGGACGGTTTCCTCTATCGCCCGGGTGGTCGGGATACCGGGCGCCGGTCAGTTTGTCGATGCAACCACGCTCGACACGCCGGCAAAGATCGACGCGGCAGTGGATCGATACCATGTCTTTGGGCGCGTCACCCCGCAGCAGAAGCGAGAGCTCGTGGTGGCCATGAAGAAGCGGGGCCATACGGTGGCTATGACCGGCGACGGCGTCAACGACGTCCTCGCGCTCAAAGAGGCCGATTGCTCGGTCGCCATGGCCGCCGGTTCCGATGCCGCGCGCAACGTTGCGGAGATCGTCTTGGTTGACAACGATTTCGCGTCGATGCCTGCCGTGGTGGCCGAGGGAAGACGTTCCATAAACAACCTTCAGCGCTCCGCCGCGCTGTTTCTTACCAAGACCCTGTTCTCAATGGGTCTCGCCGCGCTGTGCATCGCGTTTCCCCCGTATCCCTTCCAGCCCATCACCATGACGCTGATCAATTTCTTCTGCATCGGCTTCCCCAGCTTCGTGCTCGCGCTCGAGCCCAATAACTCTCGAGTGAGCGGGTCCTTCTTGATCAACGTTCTCAAAAAGGCGCTACCCGCCGCAGCGGCGGTGGTCGTTTCGTCCGTGGCCTGCATGGCCGCGTCGGCGCTTCTGGGTTTGGACGAGTATCAGCTGTCTACGTTCTGCCTCGTTGCCACGTGCTCGGTGGGCGCGGCTCTCATCTGGCGCATCTCCTGGCCGTTCACGCCCCTGCGCGCCGCCGTGTTCGTTTTCGTGGTGGTTGGCATCGGCGTCGGGATCACCTTGTTCCCGGACTTCTTCTCTATCGCTCCGCTCACCTGGGGCCAGGCGGTCCTGCTCGCGCTCATCGTTGCGTTGGGATGCCTGTTGTTCTTCAAGCTGGCGGATCTGTGCGAGACGTCGCTAGAGAAACGTACCCGTTCTGCAACCGGTTTTGGTCGAGGCGTTCGCGTTAGGGCGGGACGTCGCGGCAGGAGCGTCTCCTCCACCGGCTCGGCGTTTAGGCGTGCTGTGCAGAAGGGCCGCGCTCGCATGGAGCGAGACCGAGCCAAACGAGAGCTTAGGCGCGCCCGGTCCGAGGCCCTGCGCGCGGTCGACTCCTCGTCCCATTCGGACGCTGCCCCGCTGGCGGACGGGCGCGGTCGTTCCGCTGCCGCGCGAGCCACTCGCTTAAATAGGTCTTCGCATTCCGTTAAGGTGGAGAAGTCTTCTTCTGGCATTACGGTAAAGATGCCTGCAAGGGGGTCTCGTCGCTCGAAGGGGCGTTCTTCTGACAAGAAGGAAATCTCATAGCGTCGCGTGGATTTCTCGAGACCTCGACCAAGATGGCTCTATCCTCATGAGGGTGTATATTGGCTACCAACTGACTCCTATGCGAAGGGTTACATCGTGATCTGCCCCCATTGCTTCAAGACAATCGAAGATGACGCTTCTTTCTGTCCTCATTGCAGCGCGTATGTCGGAGGAATCGGGGTTTCCGTGCATGATGAGTTCGTATTCTGCGAGGGGTGCGGAGCGAGGTTGTCAGCTCACGACCGTACCTGTCCGAAATGCGGCCGTCCCGCACCGGGCATCCTTTCCACAAAATCGTCCTCTTCCGACCTGGCTGCGGGCAAGACCGCTAGTTTTCCGCGCTTGACGCAGAATATGATCGATTCCGACGTCCCATCGCCCAGGTCTTCGGCGCCCACGGCCGCTCAGGTTCTCTCTGATTCCATGGATCCGTCCGCGACCAACGTTTTGCGGGCATCCGATATTGAAGCCGCCGCAGCCTCCTCTGATTCCGAGGTCGATCCCTACCACAAGCCCAAGAAGCGCTATGTCAAGCCTCTTGTCTATTCCGCTCTCGCGATCGGTCTGTTGGGCGGCGGCGCCTACTTTGTTATTGAGGACCCCATGGGCGTTATGCCCGGGCTCTATCAGGCGTTCGAAGAAGCTGCGCGCGATATGTACCCCAGCCGCCAGCTGCCGCAGGGTTCTTCGTCCGCACCTTCTGACGACCAGGGATCGACAAAGCCCGTTGAGATGACGGATGCCCGCGTCTTCCAGGTGCTGAGCTCTTCATATAACAAGATCGTCTCGGCATACGACTCCCTCGGCACCATCATCGATGATTACGAGTACGGTTTCATCGCCAACGACAAGTCCGTTCGTCAGGATAAGTCTGCTAGCGCTTACGCTGCTCGCGATGCGCTCGACCAGGTTGTGGACGAGATAGGCCAACTTGATTTGACGGAGGACTCGCTGTATTACGAGGACGCCCAGCACCTTATCCAGCTTGCGGGATGGGCTCGTACTCGCGTAGACGTCTACTGCGCCTCATGGGATATCTCGTTGTCCGTGCCGGAAGGGGAGAAGCCGTCTTCCCATCAGTCGGATATCTTGGCACCCCTGAGGGATCGCACCCAAGAGGACTCGGAGGCGCGAGACTCCTACTACGCCAACGTGGTCCAATGGGAGCCTGTCGAAAAGAAACCTGTTTCAGACTCCGCGGAATAATCCCCCTCAGATGCCGAATTCGTGAACAAGCCGGCCTTTTGCTAGAATTGCAAGGATGACTATTTCTTGACGGCGGAAGGGCTGCTCATGTTTGGTAAAAAGCTTCATACTCCCGAGTACACGCTCGCTGGTGACGAGGTCGCCGTCATCGAGACGTCCCAGGGCACCATTCGAGTACGCTTGGATGGAGAGGGCGCGCCTATTCACGTCGCGAACTTCTGCGAGCTCTCCACCATGGGCTTCTACGATGGCCTGAAGTTCCATCGCTACGTCCCGGGCTTCGTCATCCAGGGTGGCTGCCCCAATACGCGCGACATGACTCGCGACGAAGTGGCGCGCGGGCTCGAGGGCCCCGACGGCATGCCCGGCACCGGAGGACCCGGCTACTGCATCAAGGCGGAGTATCTCACAAATCCCAACAACAGCCATGAGGACGGCGCGCTCGCTATGGCTCGTTCGATGAATCCGGATTCCGCTGGCTCGCAGTTCTATTTCTGCCTTGGTCCCCAGCATAACCTTGATTCCGGCTACACCGTGTTCGGCAGCACTATCGAGGGCAAGGACGTCATTTCTAAATTGCGCGCCGGCGATGAGATCGTCCACGTCGAGATCGTCCACGAGGCACGCTAGGCGCATGCCCGGCACTAAGCTATAAACGAAGGAGCATATATGAACGCACAGCTTATGGACCAGGCCCGCGCAGCGTATCGCGCCGGAGATTTCTCCGCCGCCGCCCAACTGTTTGCCTCTGCTAAGTCTGCGGACGAGATTTGCGGTGAGGCCGATCATCTTCGCGGCAACTCTCTTATGAGGCTCGGCCTCTTCCAGGATGCCGCCGAGGCGTATTCCGCCGCGCTGCGAGATGCCTCTTACGGAAAGGCTGGCGCTCTTCTTACCAATCAGGGCAAGGCTCTCGCCGCAGCTGGCGATCTGGCCGGCGCTACGAATAGCTTTGGACTTGCTGTGCAGGATTCCTCTTACGCCACCCCGTACAAGGCGTATATGGGTTTGGGCAACGCGCTCCTGAAGAGCGGCAATCCGACAGATGCGGGAGTGGCGTTCCGTTCCGCCGCAATCGATGGCGCCAACCCGGCTCCTGCCGCCGCGCTGATGAGCCTCGGCGAGTGCTTCCTGCTCATTTCTCGCCCCGAGGATGCTGTCGAGGCATATCGAACGGCTCTTGACTTCGTCGGGCCTCATGATGACCCGCGCGCCATAAACGCCGGTCTTGGCCAGGCTCTTGCGGCTGCCGGTCGATATTCTGACGCGGTCGATGCATTTGGTCGTGCCGCCTCTGATGGTATCTATCAGCTTACTCCCGAGCAGCAGCAGTCTCTCTCCGCGGCTCAGGACACCCTGTCCGCCCAGCGTTCCATGGCGCCTGCTTCTCCTCAAGCTACCGGTGCATATGCCGCCGGCATCGACCCCCTCGATCCGTTGGGACAGTCTGGAAGTCTAATTCCCGATCCCTCGGACACCGGCTTTTTCACCCTTTCTGAATCGGAGATGATCCAGCAGGATAAGAAGGAGATGAAGGTTCGCCGTCGTCATCGTCACTTGGGCCTTAAGATTTTCCTGGTCATCCTCCTGCTTCTCCTCATCGCTGCAGGCGGGCTTGGCTTCGCGTACACCCGCGGCTACGGTTATCCCACCCAGCAGGAAACCCTTACCAAGCTATTCGAAGCGGTCACCAATGGAACCGAGACGGATTCCTATCTGGCTTCTGGCCTTTCCGATGATGCCAAGTCCGTGCTCGTCTCCTCTATCCCCGAGGGCGCCGTCCCCACTATCGAGGGTCTGGATAAGTCTATGACCGAGAGCACCGCCACCGTGTCCGTAGAGCTTTCGAAGGGCGGAAGCATGGATTACACCGTCGACTTCGTCCGCGAAGGTATCGGCTGGGCCGTGTCCGGCATATCTATCGATTTCGGTGGTGCTGATTCCGCGTCCGAATAGATGGTATCTTTCAGAATCGCTTCGGCGTTCTCAACGTTCCAAGGCGTGAGCGCTACACTTCTTTGGAACCCGAACCTTTTGGAGTGACCTTGTTTTCATTGATGGATATGTTCTTCGGTCAATATGATGGCGATCTCGCTATCGACCTTGGAACCGCCAACACCCTGGTGTCTGTACGCGGAAAGGGTATCGTTATTCGCGAGCCTTCCGTGGTTGCTATCGATAAGAATGACGAGAGGATCCTTGCCGTCGGCATCGAAGCAAAACGAATGCTGGGCCGCACCCCGGGCAATATCGTTGCTGTTCGTCCGCTAAAGGACGGCGTTATCGCTGATTTCGACGTCACCGAGGCGATGCTTCGCTATTTTATCGACAAGGCATCCGAGAAGCGTTATCCCTGGACACCCCGTCCGCGCGTCGTCGTCTGCGTTCCCTCCGGTGTGACAAGCGTCGAGAAGCGAGCCGTCTTCGAGGCGACCATTCAGGCGGGTGCTCGCCAAGCATATCTCATCGAGGAGCCTATGGCAGCTGCTATCGGCGCCGATCTCCCTGTTGAAGAGCCCACTGGGTCCATGGTCATCGATATCGGCGGCGGTACAACCGAAGTTGCGGTCATAGCGATGGGCGGCATCGTGGTTTCGCAGTCCATCCGCGTGGCTGGTGACGAATTCGATCAGGCGATTCTTACCCACGTTCGCGATGCGTACAATCTGGCTATCGGTGAGCGAACTGCCGAGGACATCAAGATCAAGGTCGGCTCTGCCGTGCCGCTTAAGGACGAGCTCGATGTCGAAGTGAACGGTCGCGACGTTATCAGCGGCCTTCCCAAGACGGTGCGTATCGAGAGCGAGGAGATTCGCCGAGCGCTTAACAAGCCGCTGGACGAGATGTCAAAGGCTGTCAAGGACGCCCTTGATGCCACTCCTCCCGATCTCGCAAGCGACCTTATGTATTACGGTATTCTGCTTACGGGCGGAGGCGCCATGCTTCGCGGCCTCGATGTCCGACTTCGCGATGAGACGGGCGTTGCGGTCAACGTCAGTCCTACCGCTTTGGACAACGTGGTCAACGGTTGCGCGCGCGTCCTGGAGGCGAATGCCTTCGACGGCGGCTTTGTTCAGAGCAACGCGTAAAGGGGCGTTATCGTTTTGCCTCGTTCCAACAAGAAGCGTTATACCTCGACGCTGAACAATAGAAGACAGTCATCGGGAATGCGCCCGTTCGTAGTTTGTTGCCTGGTCTCCCTTCTTCTACTTACGTTTTACGTACGAGAAGGGGAGACCGGTGTCATTCATTCGCTTCGCAGCGGCGTTAACACCGTCGCGACGCCGGTTAGGATGGTCGGTGCCGTTGTTGCGACGCCGTTTAACGCGATCGGTAATGTCTTTACGAACCTATCGGCGCCCCAGGAGACGCTATCTGAGCTGAAGAAACAAAACGAGGAGCTCACTTCCGAGCTCGCTCAGCTTACCGAAGCCCAGAAGACCGCTGAGAGGCTCGAAAGCCTGCTCGGTTTACAGTCTACCTACAATCTCCAGTCGACCGCCGCGCGAATCATCGGAACCACGGGCGACGCTTGGTCCCAAACGGTCACTATCGATAAAGGATCCGCCAACGGCTTCGAAATCGGCATGCCCGTATGTAATTCCGGCGGCGTGATAGGTCAGATCATCGAGGTTTCCGCAGCGACGTCTACGGTTCGGTTGATTAACGACGAGAATTCCGGTATCTCTGCCATGGTCCAGAGCACGCGTGCTCAGGGTATCTTGCAGGGCCAACCCGACGGTACGCTCATGTTGAGCTATGTTCCCGCCGACGCTGATGTCAAGGTTGGGGATGTGGTCATCACTTCCGGCCTTGGCGGACGATTCCCCAAGGGGCTTCCTTTGGGTACCGTCTCGTCCGTCAGTCGCGCAGCGAACGCAACCTACTACACCATTGTGGTCAGGGCCATCTCCACGGCGGAGAGTAACGAGGAGGTTCTCGTCATTACGTCTTTAACTGACGAGCAGACCGCCTCTTCCGAGGATGTCAGTGCTGCAAACAAGGCGGCTCAGGGTAAGAGCGCCTCGCAGTCCTCTTCCAGTGACTCGGGGAATGCATCTACAGAAGATTCCAACGTGGAGTAGGAGGGTTCGTGGAAGTACGTGATCCGCATCGTCAGCGACGCTCGCTTGTAATCGCTTGCGTCGTGGCAGCCGTGTTGCAGCTTGCTCTGGCCCCTCAGATCTCTTTGTTCGGGGGCGCCTTTAACTTCATGCTCGTCTTCGCGCTCTGCATGTCGCTGGGAAACGAGGTAGGCACCGCCGTTCTTATCGGTTTCTTTTCGGGGCTTTTCTATGATATGACCTCTGCCGCTCCGGTTGGATTGATGTCGCTGCTTCTTACAATCGGCTGTTTTTCGCTCGCCACCGTTTCGCGCGGTATTTCGAGCAACGTGTCGACTGATTCTATGCGCTTGATTGCTGTGGCGATATTGGCGATTAACGTGATAAACGGGGTGGCGTTGCTTCTGATGGGCGTC
>DBEWRE010000005.1:0-18989 GCA_048207125.1 Collinsella sp. | reverse complement strand
GCTGTTGGCAACGACCCTCCAGGGCATCGCGCTTGCGCCGCTGCCGGTCGCCTCCCCGCCCGGCATATTGTTCGGATCCGCCTGCGCGATGGGCCTCGCGCCCCTTATCACCGCCGGGCGCGCCGCCCGCATGGATAGAATTATCGACGCCAACAACCTCTATGCGGACATGCACGCACTTCGCCACCTGCGCATCGCCCCGGGAGGCAGCACGGTTTACCGCAAAGTCCTTCGCATCAGGCGTCTTGAGGCGCGCCGGTTCAAATCAGTTGTCAACATTGGATCTGGATTGCTTGCCCCAACATCCCGTGCGCTCATATCGCATATGCGCCAGCCGCTCCCCCTGCTAGGCGCCATCTTGCTTTGGGGCGTAGTCATCATCCCGTGGTTCGCCGTGCTCGCCACCACCGCGCATCCCTTCATGATGAACCTGGTCTGGCTGGTGCTCGCCATCCAAGGCATGGAGTCCGCGCGCGAGGTAACCAGGATCTTCACAGAAGACAGCCGCAACCGGACCATACGCGGTGCGCTGCCGTTTGGAAGAATCCACTTGCTCCTCGCGGACTCCGCGCCCGCTGCCTGCCTGCTTGCCGCCTGCTCGATTGCGTCGGTCCTCTTGCTCAGCGCGGGCGAATCAACATCGGTCGTCGCCCTGCGCCTTCTCGCCAGCATGGGGATGGTGGCATCGCTGGTTGCCACGGCAGTCTACGACGATCCCTCGTTCAAGCCCGGAGCGAAGAAACCCGGCCCGGATATCGCATTCATCTGCCTTGGCGCGGCGGCACTGCTGACCTACGGCATCGACGGGCTTCTGGGAACGGCGGTGCTGGCCCTTGCTTCCGTCTCCATGCTCTATCTGGCACGGCGCTAGCTCAAGCACGGCGCCGGCAGCGACGCGGGCCGGATTCCGGCTCTGCGCCGATCGCTCCCAAGACGGCGCATGTCAGCAGCTTGTAGACCATGTTTAGCTGCGCCCACCCGTAGACGCCATCGCTTTGAGCACGGCGCCCACCGGCCCGGGCGTCAAGCGATGACCCACGTCTTGCAGGCGCGCCGGGATGTCGATACCCTGCGGGCAGTGGCGGCTGCACGCGCCGCAGTGAACGCAGTTGCTTACCAGCTTAGGGCTGGACGTGCGAATGGCGCTTGCCGTGAAATACTGTTGCACGCCCGTAAACCACCCGTGAGCAAAGCTGGCGTTATACGCCGAGAAGCAACCTGGGATGTTGATGCCGCGCGGGCACGGCATGCAGTAGTTGCATCCGGTGCACGGCACGCGGTTCGCCGCCTCGAAAATCTCCTGCACGCGGGCGATAGCGTTCAGCCTCTCCTTATCCATGCAACCTGGAACGGCAAGGTTGGCGATGCGGACGTTTTGATCCACTTGCTCGGGCGCGGCCATGCCTGAGAGCAGCATGGTGACTTGCGGATGGCTCCATACCCAGGCAAGCGCCCAATCCACGGGCGTTACAAGCTCTGCATCCCCTGCCTGGTCAAACACCTTAACCGCCTCCGTGGGCAACTTGCCCGCCAGACGACCCCCAAGCAGCGGCTCCATCACAAAGACGGCGAGGCCTCGCTCGGCCGCGGAAAGCACGCCCGCGGTACCGGCCTGGTAGAACTCGTTGGCGTAGTTGTACTGCACCTGGCAGAAATCCCAATCAAAGGCATCAAGCATCACGGGAAAGTCTCCGGCGCTGCCATGGAACGAGAAGCCTATCTGGCGGATACGACCGGCGCGCTTCTGGCGTGCGATCCAGTCCTCTATCCCTAAAGCACACACGCGCTCCCACTGCGCGGGGCTGGTAACGTTGTGGATAAGGTAATAGTCGATGCGATCGGTGCGCAGACGGCGCAGCTGCTCGTCGAAAAAGCGGTCGAAATCTTCCGCGCGCTTGCACGATGCATGCGGCAGCTTGGTGGCAAGGTACACGCGGTCGCGGGCACCCAGCCGCTCCAGCGCAGCTCCCACCACTTCCTCGTTACCTGGATACAGATATGCCGTGTCCAGGTAGTTGACACCCCGCTCAAGCGCGCGGGCAATGATTCGCCCCGCCGCCGCGGCGTCCGGGCGGCCCACCTGGTAGCCGGGAAACCTCATGCATCCCAACCCCAGGGCTGAAATCTTGTTGCCGCTTTTGGGATCGACCCTGTACTGCATGCGCTCCCCCTCATCGTCCCCTAAAACAGTGGCGACCCGCAGCGCGGACCGTCTGAGACAACCGTAGCACACGCATGCCCTCGCCGCGCACTTGACCTTGAGCGAGGTTCAAGGGATAACCTAAAGGAGCGAAACGAGGACGAGGAGAGTCGCATGTCTCAAAGAAATGTAACCAAGCTGGAGAAGCCCGCCGTACGCAGGACGCTCAAACGCTTTTGGGAAGTCACCCGCATGAAGCCGGGAGCGGCGGCGCTCGCCGTATTCACATCGGTGGCATACATAGCCCTGCTGGTCTTTGTGAACACCTGGGTGATGGGCCTCATCGTGGACCGCGTGCAGGCAGCCCCCGTCGCGGCCGAAGACGTGTGGCAGGTCTTCGGCCCCTACATCCTGGCGCTGCTGGCTGTGAACCTTATAGGCCAGATATGCTCCAAGCTACAGGATTACGCCGTTTACAAACTACAGATCAACGGCAACTACCACCTGGCACGCCTGTGCTTCGACACGCTGTCCAACCAATCCATGACGTTTCACACCAGCCGCTTCGGCGGCGCGCTGGTGAGTCAGACCAGCAAGTTCATGAGCGGGTACACCCAGATGGTGGACGTGGTGGTCTACTCGCTCATCCCCACCATCGCGAGCACCGCCTGCACGTTCATCGCGCTCGCCCCGGCAGTGCCCGTCTACGCCTTGGCACTCGCAGCGATGCTGGTGGTCTACGTGATCGTGGCGACGCGCATGTACCAGCGCATCCTGCCGCTCTCCGCAGAGACCGCCAAGGCGCAGAACCGACTCTCCGGCGTGCTATCCGACGCGGTCACCAACATCTTGGCCGTCAAGACCTGCGGTCGAGAAGACTTCGAGAAGGAGCTTTTCAACCAAGCGGACCTCGACGCCATGCGCGCCGAGAGCCGCTCGATGCGGGCGACTATGCAGCGCGGCTTCACGACCAGCGGCATCATCACCGTCATCATGCTGGTCGTCTCGATTTTCGTCGCGGGCGGCAACGCATGGTTTGGCATCTCGAGCGGCATGCTGGTGATGATGTTCTCCTACACCTACCAGCTCTCTATGCGCTTCAACTACATCAACTCGATGATGCAGCGCATGAACCGCGCCATAGGCGATGCGAGCGAGATGGCGCGCATCCTGGACGAGCCGCGCCTGGTGGAAGACGCCCCCGGCGCACCGGACCTGTCGGTCTCCCGCGGCGCCATCGACTTCGAGCACATAGGGTTCGCCTACGCCGACGCGGCGCGGGAAGACTCCGTCTTTCGAGACCTCAACCTGCATATCGAACCGGGGCAGCGCGTCGGCCTGGTAGGAAAATCAGGCAGCGGAAAGACCACGCTCACCAAGCTGCTCCTACGCCTCTCCGACGTGCAAGACGGCCACGTCTACGTTGACGGGCAGGACATCTCCGCCTGCACCCAGCAGAGCCTGCGCCGCCAGATAGCCTACGTTCCGCAAGAAGCGCTGCTGTTTCACCGTTCCATCCGCGAGAACATCTCCTATGGCAGGCCGGAAGCAACCGAAGAGGAGATTAGGCACGCGGCGGAGCTCGCCAACGCGCTGAAGTTCATCGACCGCCTGCCCAAGGGCCTCGATACCCTGGTGGGCGAGCGCGGAGTCAAGCTATCCGGCGGACAGCGCCAGCGCGTGGCGATCGCACGAGCCATCCTCGCAGACGCCCCCATCTTGGTGTTGGACGAGGCGACCAGCGCACTCGATTCCGAAAGCGAGGCGCTGGTGCAAGACGCCCTTGAAAACCTCATGAAGGGGCGAACCTCCATCGTAGTGGCCCACCGCCTGTCAACCGTCGCCGCGCTCGACCGTATCGTGGTGCTCGCAGACGGAGAAATCGTCGAAGACGGCACGCACGCAGAGCTCGCGGCTGCCGGCGGTGATTACGCAGCGCTGTGGAACCGCCAGACCGGAGCGTTTTTGGACAGCGAGTAGATTGTCGGAAGGCGGTCGCTAACGCAACGCGCCTCGCACGGGCCGAGGGCCCCACGCAGCGCGAACAGCATCGATCGCGCGAGCGACGCGCACCGTGGACGAGAGCGGCATGATACGACTCTCGTCCACGCCCGCACGCATGAGATCGCAGAAATGCGCGACCTCGCCGTAGAAATCATCGAACGCGAGCGGCAACTCCTCGACCTCGGGCCCGCCTCCCTCCCGCACCACCACCAGCGAGGACGGACGATGGAACGTGGGGACGAGGATGGACCCGCGCTCGCATTCGATACGGCATTCGACCTTATACGCCCGGCTTTCGCCCGAGAATTCGAGATGCACCGGAACGCCGCCGATGCGAAGACGAATCTCATCTGCGATGTCGACAAGGGCGCCGCAGCGACCCTCGATCCAGCTCGCCTCCGACCACTCGACGGCAACGTCGCCGTCCAGGATATCTTCTGCCCAAGCGAGCCCGTAGCACCCGAGGTCATACAGGACGCCGCCCTGCTCGGGGTCGAGCAGGTAACCATCCAGGTGCTCGCCGTAGTCGAGAAGGTGGGCCACGTCCATGCCTGTAACGGCTCCCAGCTCATCGCTCGCGATCAACTCCGCGACCCGTTCGCGTACGGGCGTGAACCGGGGCTTCATCGCTTCCATGAACAACGTCTCCGACTCGCGAGCCGCCCGAGCGATTTCCAGAGCTTGAGATTCAGAGAGTACGGCCGGCTTCTCGCAAAGAACCGCCTTGCCAGCCCGCAGCGCGCGAAGGCTCCAGGCAGCGTGCAGCCCGTGGGGCAAGGCGACATACACGGCGTCCACGTCATCATCTGATAGCAGGCGATCATGCGCGCGCAGCCCGTTATCTCCAAAGCTCGCGTAGCACTTATCCTCCTCGACGCGGTGTTGCCGGGAGAACGCGGCGAGCCGCTCGGCGTTTCTGCCGGAGATTGCAACAAGATCGGCATCCTCTACGCGCTCCAGCGCTGCGGTAAAGCGATGCGCGATCGAGCCCGCACCCAAAATGCCCCAGCGAATGCGTTCCATAGCCCCTCCAGCCGTTCAAAAGCGTGCGCCCGCCATGATACTCGTCCGCGCCGCCTTCCCCGTTGCGATACGGATGGGGCGGCGCGCCATACCTCAACTATGCAGCGGCATCGGCCGGGACAGCGTCATCGCCCTCAGGCGTTCCATCGAAGCCCTTTTCCGAAGACGCGCGGGCGGCGCCGAACTTGGTAACCTGGCGCGTCGCCGCATCACCGACATCGGCGTCCTCGCCCTCGATAGGCTTGGCGTAGGAGAACTCGATGGCGTCGCCAATGCGATAGCGCACGATATCGAGCATGTCCGGCAGAGCAAAGTCATAGATGGCGGCGTCGCCCTCCAGCGTTACATAGAAGTGCGAATCGCCATCGATGACCGCCTGCGCGATGCTGGCGATCTTGCCGGCGACCTTCTCCTCCGCACCAGATGCCGCCGCCTCGTCCTCGCTCAACGTGCCGTCCGCGGCCAACATGGAAAGATAGCTTTCCTGCGTGGCAGCCACGGTGGACCCGGTCGCGACGCTTTGATAATGCTGCACGTTGATCATGGCGTACATCTTGACAAGACCCGCGTTGTCCTTCAGAGCCATGAAGTACGTTGGCTGGCCGGAAACGTTGAGCAGCAATGGATAGGTCGCCTGATACTTGAGGTTCTGCACCTGGCCCTCGGCAGACGCCATGGCGGAATCCTCGGTAGCGCCGGGAACGGAGTAGAAGTGCGACTCGCCGGTGCGCTGGTTCACTAGGATGAATCCAACGCTCGAGTTGTCGGCGGTAACGGAGGTGACGCCAGAATACAAGTAGATGTCCTCGCCCTGTGCCAGGTAGTTGTACCCAAGCTGGCCGTCAGTACCAGGCGTGGTGCGGACCACGCCCTGCTGACCGAGCCAGGAATTGAGCCAGCCCTTGGCATAGGCGCCGCTCCAGTTGTACTGCTGAATCAAAAGATCGCTAGGATAAGCGCGGTCCACCCACGTGGGAACGTCCTCGACGGCATAGTCCTGCGTCTCACCCGTGCAGGCGTTGATGAGCACCACGCGGCTCACGGTAGTTCCCTCGAACAAGCCTATGGTGCGCTTCTGCACGGGAAGCACCCACCAAGGAGTGCCCTCCTCATCGAGCTCGAAGGACTTCTGGTCAAACATATAAGTAGGATACTTGAGCTGCGCGTAGCGATCGATGTTGCGCGCCAGCGGCTCGGATTCACTGTACTTGATGGGCTGCTCCAGGCGCACCACCTTTGCCTCCTGGGTCACCATATCAACCAGCACGTAGGCGGGAATGCCCTGGCTGCGATTGGAAAACCACTTAAAAAGGTCGGCATAGGTAAGCGGGCTCACGCGCACCGGACGCCCCTGATAGTTGATCATGCTGTAGGCAGGGCTGATCTCGAACTGGCTCACATACTCTGGAATGGAACCCATGGCGCGATTGCCGAGCAACACGGCGGAATCGCGATCGATAACGGGGACCTCGGAATAATCGACCTGCTCGATATCCTTGGCGAAGTCGCCGTCCGTGGTATCGAGCACGGTGGCATAGCGCTGGGCGTTGCCGGGCATAAACGGCTCGCCCCATAGCACGCCCAAGAAGAAAAGGACGATGAGGGACGCCGGAAGTAAGGCGAGGCGGTTGAAGAGCGTCGCGTGCTTATCGGACCTTAGCGCGGCGACCTTGAAGCCGAGAACGGCCGCCAAGGCGATAAGTAGAATCCACATCCACACGCGCGGGCTCTGCAGGTTGAGTGCGGGATGGAACCACCAGTAGCCCGCGACCAGACCCACGGCCAGCAAGACGGCGAGCACGATAAAGGCACGACGGCTCCATTGAGCGATGCGCTGGGCGATGGGACTGGGACCGCGATGGCCGGCGCTCCGCTTGGAACCGCCCGCCCTTCCGGAATTCCCGCTGCGGCCGGAACCGCCAACGCCGCCCGAGTCCGCGGGGCGCTCCTCCCCATCTATAACCGCGTCGACGGGAATTGGTCCGTCATCTGAACCGGACGGGGCAGAGCCACCAAAGTCGGATCCAAACCCGTTGCCGGAAAACCCAAACATGCTATGGAGCATGTTTTGAAAATCATCGTTATTGAAATCGTCGTTACCTTGGGCCACCGTCGGTCCACTCCTTTATCCGTTATAGGACAGATAGATACATAACGTCCAATATACCCACGGAAAAAGGCGCTCAACCCCACAAACGCAGCGACACGGGGCTACGCCACCGCAGCGACCATCTTCTTGATGAGCTTCTTCCGGGAATCGCAGGCGACCAGTTTGCCGTTGATGCGCGCGTACACCCTACCCTCGAGCTCGGGATGCTTTTTAAGGCACTTGCCAAAGCATCCGCAGGAATAGTCGTCCTTGGAAAGGGCCTCCTTCAGGTGCTTTCCCTTAATCCCGGAGCATTTGGGGCAGATCTTGATGGCGGTCTTCGACATGAGGGCCTCCTGGGAATATGCGCTCCATGCGAAACGATGTGCAGGCCTCGGCGCATAACGGAGCGAAACGCTAATATGTTTTGAGCCTACCATCATTTCAATCCATGTAGTTGCACAAAGGAAACTATTCTAAAGATTTCCCATGAACGAGGATGCGGACGCCCGTACGCAAGCGCCCCCGGGACCATGCGCAAGGGGTAGAATGGTTGACCTTGAACATACCGATTAAGGAGGAACTGGTGAGGGTCATCGTCTACACTGACGGCGCCGCGCGCGGAAACCCGGGGCACGGCGGATACGGCGCGGTCTTGAGCTACGTGTCCCCATCCGGCAAGGAACACGTGCTCGAGCTCTCCCGAGGATACGAGCGTACCACTAACAACCGCATGGAGCTACTCGCCGTCATCGTAGCGCTCGAAGCCCTCAAACGACCCTGCGAAGTCGAGCTGCATTCCGACTCGCAATACGTGGTCAACGCCTTCAACAAGCACTGGGTCGATGGCTGGCAGCGCCGCGGATGGCAAACCTCCCAAAAGAAACCAGTCAAGAACATCGATCTTTGGAAACGCCTGCTCGCCGCCAAGGAGCCCCATCGCGTCACGTTCATGTGGGTCAAGGGGCACGCCGGCCATCCGCTCAACGAACGCTGCGACCAACTGGCCACCAGCGCGGCGGACTCGGGTACACTTGATATCGACGTTGGATTCGTCGAGGGGGACACCGACTAGAACTTAGGGAGCTGCCATGATTCGCATCGCCACCATCGGTACCAGCATGATCACCACCAGCCTGCTTGAGGTGCTCGCGCCCAACCAGCGCGCAACCTTTGTGGGTACCTGCTCGCGTGACGCCCAGCGAGCGGAGGCATTCACACGGGAGCACGGCGGCGAGCGCGGATTCTCCTCCATAGACGAGGTCGCCGCGGCAGACGACGTCGATGCCGTATATATAGGCTCCCCCAACGCCATCCACCTCGACCAGGCGCTCACCTGCATCCGGGCGGGCAAGCACGTGCTGGTCGAAAAGCCCGTCTGCGCCAATCGGGGCCAAGCCCAGCAGCTATTCGAAGCAGCAGCGGAGCACAACGTGGTCGCGCTCGAAGCGATGCGCCCCCTGCACGATCCCGCGCTGCGCCAGATCCAAGACGCCCTGCCCCGCCTAGGTGCCATCCGCCGTACCACCCTGCGCTTTGGCAAGTACTCCTCACGCTATGACGACGTGCTGGCAGGCCGCCATACCAACATCTTCGACTGCAACATGGCATCCGGGGCGCTCATGGACATCGGCGTCTACTGCGTGGAGCCCCTGGTGGCCATGTTTGGCCGGCCCCAATCCGTGCAGTGCGCGGTGGCGCTTTTGGACGAGGATACGCACGACGTCACCAACGGCGCCATCGACGGCGCGGGCGTGATCTGCGCGAGCTACCCCGGCCATGTGGCAACGCTTCACTACTCGAAGATCACATCCGATCTTGCGGAAAACCAAATCGAGGGCGAGTTGGGCACGCTCACGTTCAGCGGGATATCCATGCCCTCGAACGCCCGTATCGACCTGCGCGAGACCAAGGCTTCTGACAGCGTGGGCTATTCCAGCACATCCACCACCGCAAGCATGCTCGATCTACCCAGCTGCCCCAACACCATGGTCTATGAGCTTGACGACTTCATCGATGCCGTGCAGGCGGTGCGCAACGGCGAAACAGCTGCGAAAGCCCCGGCAGGTTGGGCGGGCAACGTGGGCGACCTGCAAGCCATCAGCTTGGCATCGCTTGAGATCATGGACGCCGCGCGGCGCCAGGCAGGCGTGGTCTTCCCCTGCGACGCGCAGCGCCTCTAGAACGTAGGAAGGCGACGCATGGGAATTTTCGACCGCATCATGTCCTTCGGCGCAAACACCGGCGCGGACGATGAGGGGACGAGCAAGGCTGACCTGCGCAGCCCTGTAGAGGAGGACCTTCTCATAAGGCTGCGACGCGCCTCTGACGAAAGCTGCGATACCGGCGAGGCCCAAAGCGAGCCCGCGTCCCTGCGCCTGCACTTGCGCTTTATAGGAACCGTGCAGGGCGTGGGCTTTCGATGGACCAACCAAGGCATCGCCAATCAACTCAACCTCACAGGATGGGTGCGCAACAACGGCGACGGATCGGTTGAGATGGAAATCCAAGGACCGCCCGTCGCCATCGCCGCGCATCTAGATGCCGTTCACGCCTACTACCACCGCTTTAACAACCGCATCTGGTTGGACGAGGAGCGATTCTGCTCCCTGCGGTCGTGCGACAGAGAATTCGAGGTCCGTTACTAACTCAGCAGATCGAGCATTTGGTTTAGGTTTTTCTTGCCAAACGACACGCGTTCGGAGCCCGCGCGCTCGACCACTACGCATGGTACGCTCATGGCGTTATACCGTTCGCGAAGCTGCGGGAAGTGCGCGACATCGAACACATGCGCAGAAACCCGTGGGTTATCCGCAGCGACGCGCTGGGCGGAAATCACCGTCTCGGGGCACATGGTGCAGGAGAGCGACACCAGCACCTTGATGGAAACCTCGTCAACCAGCTCGGCGATTCGCGACGCGTCCCCTTCCGCGATGGGCTGCCCGGGTCCCGCTGCGTTGTAAAGCCCCAGCACAAAGCTGGTAAACTCATGCCCGCCAGGGACCCCGTGGAACGCAAGCCCCAACGCGGCGCCCTCCGCATCGCACACCTCGACAAACGGAAGCTCTTCGGCCGCCGACGCGGCCGGCGCCGTCACCAGGCTCAGTTTGTCCGTAAGGCCGCAAAGCTCGTCCATATACGCACGGAGTTCAGCGGATAGATCGGACTCGTCCGCATGCAAGCGCAGCACTAACGAGCGATCCATACGGGAGAACACGGTGTCCAGCTGGGTGAGCATGGCATCGTCGAATAAGGACGAGGAGCCTGTGGCGCCCACCTGCGAACCTGCTGCACCGGACCCGCCGCCCGCGTTCGACCCGGCCCCGGACTCCGCGGCGCCATCGCCCGTCTCGCCAGCAGCGGCCGCGACGGGACGGCCCGCGGGCGCCATGGGCACGAGCCCGGTGCGTTCCTGGGCGGCCTTGAGATAGCGCTCCATGTCCGTAGCGGTCTGCGCGGCCTGGCCCACAGCAGTGGCCACCTGACGCAGGCTCTTCACGCACACATCGCCCGCCGCAAACAATCCGTCCGCCGAAGTCATCTGGCGCTCGTCCGTCAGCACGTACCCAAAGGAATCGAGCTCCGCAATACCCTGGACCAGCTGCGTCGCAGGCGCGTAGCCAACGAAGACGAAGATGCCAAAGGTATCGCCGTCATCCGCGCGGTAGACATACTCCTCGCCGGTCCTGATGTTGCGGTAGCGCACGGCGCGAAGCGCGGAGTCCCCCGTCGCCTCCACCACCTCGGTATTGTAGAGAACGGTGATCTTTTCGTTGCGCTTCGCTTCCTCGGCGACCGCGGGCGCGCAGGTAAAATCATCCTCGCGCACCAGAACGGTGACGTGACGCGCATATTTAGTGAGAAAGACGCTCTCCTCCGCCGCGGCGAAGCCCCCGCCTATCACAAAAACATCTTTGCCGGTAAAGAACTCGCCATCGCACGTCGCGCAATAAGCGACGCCGTGCCCGCGAAACTCCTCCTCACCAGCAAAGCCAACGCTACGAGGACTCGCGCCCGTGGCAAGCAGGACGGCAAAGCACGGAACGTCCCCCTTGGTGGTATTCACACGTTTGACGTCTCCATCCAAGTCGAAACCCGTCACCTCCGCAAGCATGAACTCGGCTCCGAACGCCGCCGCCTGGAGTCTCATCGTCTCCGTTAGCTCCGAGCCGCTGGCAGAGTACACGCCGGGATAATTAACCACCTCGTCGGTAATGGTGATTTGGCCTCCAAAGTGATCCTTCTCGACCACCAATACGCGGTAGCGCGCGCGGGCGAGGTAGAGCGCCGCGGTAAGGCCTGCCGGCCCTCCGCCGATGATAACGGCATCATAGAGTTTGTCGATATCCATAGATTGGTCCTCCAACGCAAATAGCTAAGGGCGCGCGGAAACTTTAACGATAGCGCGCCAGCAGAAGGGCCGCAGCACGGGATCTCTCCCCTACCGCGGCCCCTCCCAGGATCGTGTTCTAGCCCCAAGGGGGCTCATGCACGCAAGCGCAACGCCAAAGGGGCGCGGCGCAGCACGCATCGCGGCTCAAAGCCCTTACAGCTGACCCACCAGGTCAAGCGAGGGCTTGAGGGTTTCCGCACCAGGCTGCCACTTCGCCGGGCACACCTCGTCACCGTGCTCGGCAACAAACTGGGCCGCCTGCAACAGGCGCAGCAGCTCATCGGCATTACGTCCGATGCCTCCGGCATTTACCTGGTACACCTGGATCTTGCCCTGGGGATCGACGATAAAGGCGCCTCGCTCAGCCAGGCCGTTCTCCTCAATAAGGACCTCGAAGTCGCGAGAAAGCGCGTGGGTGGGATCTGCGAGCATAGGGTAGCCCACCTTGCCGATGCGCTCGGAAGTCTCGTGCCACGCCTTATGGGTAAAGTGCGTGTCCGTAGAAACGGAGTAGACCTCGCATCCAGCATTAGAGAACTCGGAGTACTTATTTGCAAGATCCTCGAGCTCCGTAGGACATACAAAGGTGAAATCAGCGGGATAGAAAAAGAACAAGGACCATTTACCCAGGACGTCTGCCTTGGTAACGGTACGGAACTCATTATTCTGGAACGCCTGGACGGAGAAATCGGCAATCTCTTTTCCAATAAGTGACATATTTGGTCTCCTTTCTTAACAGCTTGATGCTGCCTTATTAGTATTGAGTCTTATTATGTTTAGAGAAAAGGAGATGTCAAGCAGAATCTTGAGTCGAGCCCTGATTTCTGTTGAAATATACAAGTGTGATAATGGCATTTGTTTACCGATTGCGATTAACGAGCCAATTAAGCACCCGTATTAAGGTGCGACCCGTGCGCACGATGTAGGGAGTGAGGTCAAATTGAGCGTGCAGAGACGCAATACCCGCCAGCGCGCCCTAGTGCTCGATGCCGTCAGGGCACATAACGACCACCCCACCGCAGACGAAATCTACCTTGATATTCGTAAGGTGGACGAGAAGATCAGCCGCGGAACCGTATACCGCAACCTCAACCTTCTTGAAGAGACCGGTCAAATCAGCTCTGTCAAGACGTCCAGCGGCAACCGCTTTGACTGGCGCGTAGACGGTCACGCCCATGTTACCTGCCGCAAGTGCGGATGCGTCCGCGATATTCCGCTCTCGTATGACGACTCGCTCGATAAGCGCTGCAAGGAGAGCTCTGGTTTTTCAGAGATCACGCACAGCACGATGTTTTTTGGTCTTTGCCCAGAATGCAACGAGGACCGGCTCCATAACGAGCAAGATGAGTGCGAAAGCTGAAATCCATTTAACGATTAGCGGGGGTGAGAAAGCACGATGCATCTCTCGCCCCCGCATTCATTACCGCTCGTCGGCGGTCCTCACCCACGATCACAGCAAGCTAAAATGCTCGCACGCCTTCCAGACGCCATCCTCGTCCACGGAGGCGGTGACGTAGTCCGCGCGCTCCTTCACCGTGTCCCATGCGTTGCCCATGGCCACGCTGGTACCTACCGCATCGAACATGGAGAGGTCGTTCTCTCCGTCGCCAAATGCAATCGCTTCGTCGGGCGAAATACCATAACGATCGAAAGCCGCCCGAACACCGTGGAGCTTGCCCCCATCCGCCGGCATGACATCGCAGAACAGATGCGTCCAACGAGTCGTGGCAACATCCGGGATTGCATCGGTGATGATGTGCTCGCGTTCCTGGTCCAGAAACGCGCAGAACTGATAGACCGGCGCATCGAAGGTGCGGTCAATATCGTCGACCTCGTAGACAAGGCCAGCGTTTTTGGCGACTTTAGCAACATCATCGGTCAGCCTGCTGCAAAACGCCCTATCACCTTGGAGCACCAAAGCCTCGTAGCAGCCCTTTTTCACCTGATCGACAACGCGGCGAACCCCGTCATCGGAGATGGGGTTGGAGCGGAAGACGCCGTCGGCGTCATAGCACAGCTGCCCGCTCAACGTTATATAGGCATCGAAGCCCGTCGCGATACACGGAGGCAGCTGGTAGGTAGGCCTACCGGAGGACACGATGGTCAGAATCCCCTTATCGCGCAGCCTTGCCAGCGCCCTCTTGGTCGATTCAGGCATTTTGTGCGTCTTGAAACTCAGCAGCGTGCCGTCGATATCGAAAAAGGCGGCTTTAATCATGGTGCTCCCCCTTCACTCCCTTAAGCCATTCAATGCTATCGCATACGAGGACGCGGGAACCCCTCGGCCGATAAAACCGAAGAATCCCCGCGTCCAACCACGGCCAGAGCGTCGGGCAGCGAAGCCGATCGGGCGCCGTCGGGCTCTTTGGGCCCGCTACTTCCTAAAGAACGCCAGTGCGATGGCGCCAGGGCCAACGTGGGTGCCGATGGTAGCGCCCACGGAATGAACGGGCAGTTCGTCGCCGGGGTACTCCTCCCACAGGGAGCGGCTGTCTGCGATGTACTTGCGCAGCAGCTTATCGTCCAAACCGGCATAGCCGAGCTCTACGGGCATGGAGAAGTCGGCACCGCCCACCTTTTCGATCTTCTTGGTCAAAAGATTGCGTCCGTTCTTGGAACCGCGCGCCTTGCCCATGACGCGGACCTCGCCATCCTCCACGGTGACCACGGGCTTAATGGAGAGCATCTCGCCCACCGCGCCCACCGCGCCGGAGATGCGTCCTCCGCGGCGCAGGTACTCGAGCGTGTCGAGCAGGCCGATTACAACCACGCGGTCGCGCGCCTCCTCGACCTTTTCGGCAATCTGCCGGGCATCGAGCCCCTGGTCGAGCAGCCGCAACGCGTATTTGACGAGGATGTGCTCGCCTACCGTGACGTTCATGGTATCGACGATGTGCACGGGGACCTCCGTCTGGGCGGCAGCGGTCACGGCGCTTTGATGCGTGCCAGAGAGCTTGGAGGAAAGGGCGATCACGACCACGTCCTCGCCCGCAGCGGCAGCCTCCTTATATGCCTGCTCGTAAGCGTACGGATTGACCTGGCCCGTGCTGGGAAGCTCGTCGCTCTCGATGAGCAGCTCGTAGAAGCGCTCATGGCTCAAGTCGACGCCGTCCTGGTAAACGGTCGTACCAAAGGCGACGGTCAATGGCAAAACGGTAAGTTGCGGATGGTCCGCGCTGCTCATGTCGCAGGCCGAGTCGGCGATGATTCGAACGGGCATGGATGTACCTCCTGGTATCGGGGCTCGCAGATCTCGCGAGCACGGCGTAACGTTGAAAGCGGATGGCCCGCATACGCGGCCAATCCTATGCGGCTATTCGCGCGAGATGGTCCTGAGCCGTGCGAGAATGGCGGCAAGCGAAGCGTACATGGTGGCGCGCTCGGACTCGCCCACCGCGCTGCCCGCTTCGGCGACCACGCGGTCGATGGTCTGGGTCGCCGACTCCATCGCACGCGCACCACGGGGCGTGAGGACCACGGAAGCGCGGTACCTACCCGCATCGGAGCTGGACCCTACCTCGACAAACCCGGTTTCCTCCAATCCGGCAAGCGCACGCGATACCGCCGCGCGCGTCACTCCCGAGCACCGAGCAAGCTCCGCCCCCGTGAGCCCTTCGGGGTGCCGGGCAAGCTGAAACAGCAACATGACGTCAGCCCCCTTGATGCCCAACTTTGCCGCTTCGCTCATCTTGATGCGCTGAATCTCCTTGGAGAGGGCGGACACAAGCCCGACGAAGTCCTCGAACCGCTCGCGCTCCTCATCCGCACTCCGACCGAAGTCCCCGAGAACCCCCTTGCCGTTCGTATCCATACCGCACCTCATCTCACGTTAGCAGTTTGATTGTTAACGGGTAAACATCTTAATGCTATTTGTTAACTAGTCAACATTCTTGTTAAAGACTGCCCTCCCTACTCAAGGTCGACACATAAGGATCGTGTAACCCACCGCGAAAGCCGCGCGCACGCATCCTCGAGTCCGCCTCCGATGGCGAGGGAGCGCGAGGCGGGGCAGCCCGTGGCCCTGTTCTCGCGGAGGGCGCGATCAAACAGGGCAAAAAGAAACCCCCGCCGTTCCCAACGTTGGGGCCGGCGGGGGAAGCTAGGGGTCGGCTCGAGGTCAGCAGCCAGCAGGGACCAAACGCTTGCCGGTTGCTTGCTACAACGCGCTCGCGCCAAAGAACGCTATACCGCTCATTACCACCAAGAAGCCAAGCGCGTAGGGCAAGACCGCCTTAAGAAGCTCGGCGTCCTTCCCCGTCACGCGCACCGCCGCGAGACCGATGGCGAGCGTCTGCGGAGAGAGCATCTTGCCAGAGGCCACGCCCAGGGAGTTGAGGGCGACCATCCAGTAGGGATCGGCGGAGAGCGCCTGCGCTGCCTGAGACTGCACCTGGCCGAACAACATGCCGGAGCTGGTGCCCGAACCGGTGACGAAGGAGCCGATCATGCCGATCCAGGGAGCAACCAGCGGGAAGAACGCACCGGTCACGCCGATGCAGAACGCGGAGATGGACGAGATCATGCCGGAATAGCCCATCACCTTTGCACAGCCCAGGACCGAGAGCATTGTGATCACGGTGGGCATCATCTGCTTGACCGTTGCCGCGAGTACTCCTCCCATGGTGCGCGGGCTCGCGCCCTGGATGATGCCGCCGGCGAACGCCGCCAAGAAGATCCATACGCCCGGGGTGTTAACCCATGAAAAGGTGAGCGAACCGGGGTTCTCGCCGCTATATACCGTGATGGTGCTAGAGAAACGGGACAGGAAGCCGTTGACGGGCGGAACCAGCTTGGAGGTGCCCAGGAGAAGGACGAAGATGAAGATGAAGCAAGACCATGCCTTGAGGGCGGAGCGAACGTCCAGGGGCTCGCCCGCAGGGGCCTCCATATGGAAGGAGGGGTCGAGCTTGCCGGAACGTTCTGCGCGCATGGCCAAAAGCGCGGTGACGGCAAGCGAGCAGATGCTTCCCACGACCACGCAGAGCTCGGGACCGACAAATGTGGCAACAGCGTACGTGGGCAGCACGAACGCGACGGCGGAAGCGAGGGTGAGGGGCAAGACGCCCTTGAAGCGAGCGGCGAGACCGGCCTTGGCGCCCGAGGCGCCAGCAAGCGAGGAGCCGCCGGCAACATAGACGATGAGGAACGGGGCGACGAGGAAGAAGGGCGCGAGCTGCAGCATCTGGACGGAGGCGAGCTGCGCGGAATCGAGCCCCACCAAGTTGGCAAGGGACACCGTGGGAATCCCGATCGAACCGTACGGAGTGGGTACGCCGTTGGCGAGCAGGCACATGAGAACCGCGGGTATGGGTGAGAAGCCGAGGGCGGCGAGCATGCCGGCAGGAATAGCGACCGCGGTGCCGAAGCCCGCCATGCCCTCCATGAAGCCCCCGAAGCACCATGCCACCAAAAGCGCCAGGATCCTGCGGTCGCTCGAAATCGAGGTGATCATCTGGCTGATGACGTCCATGGCCCCCGTCTTGACGCACAGGTTATACGTGAACACGGCGGCGATGATGACAAGGACGATGGGCCATAAGGCCATGAGGAACCCCTCGAGGCTCGCGGTCGCCGCATGGACGACCGGCATATGCCAGTAGCCTACAGCGAGAAGCACCGACGCGACGAAGGAGCCGATGGCGGCCTTCCACGTGGGCCACTTGAACGCTAGAAGCATGACGACGAGCCACAAAATGGGCACCAGGGCGAGAATAAACGAGACGAAATCCATATAGAGTCCCCAACACTGTCCGGCGACGCGGCTTACACGCAGCTTGTCGCGCCGGCACCGTATAAAACGTCAAAAAGGATAGCGTATCGAACAAGGAGAAGCCCAAAATTACATCTGTTGTTACCCGATGGTATTGTTACCCGACCCATTTCTCGCGACAGTATAATGATTTGTCAAACACTCGAGACGGCTTTAGAGGACGAGAAGAGGCTGGCGTGGCGAACACTCCCCTGGACATCATCCGCGAGCGCATGGCGCGGCGAGGCGACATCGTGGTGGGCAGCCCGCAAAGCAGGCGCGCCACCGTAACGAAAGGCTCCCGCCCCGCCGCCGGGACCCGGCGCGGGACCGCGCGCGACCAGCGCCGTCGGCCGGACCGCGAGCAGACCTTTGCGGCGCGCATGGTCAACCAATGGTGGAACCGCCTGCTGCAATCCATCTACGAGGGTTCGCTCAGCGAGCAGGAGGCCGAATACGAGTCCCACAGCACAAAGCGCGACTACCTGTGGAATACGGTGGGCATAGGCGTATGGGGCATGGTCTTTCCCCTACTTACGGTGGTTGCCACGCAACTGGTGGGCACCGAGCAGGCGGGCATGTTCTCCATGGCGTTCGTCACCGGCACCCTTCTCATGATCGCCGCCAACTACGGAGTGCGCAACTTCCAGGTATCGGATATCGACGAGGTCAACTCGTTCTCGTCCTATCAGGTCAACCGATGGATCACGAGCATCCTGGCGCTGGTAGCGGGCATCTTGTACTGCACCCTGCGCGGATACGAGCCCTATATGATGACCATCTCCATGGGAGTCTACGTTTATAAGATGGTCGACGGCCTGGCAGACGTCTACGAGGGGCGCCTGCAGCAGGCCGACAAGCTGTACCTCGCCGGCATCAGCCAGGCGCTGCGCTCGATCGCGGTCGCGGCCGTGTTCTCCGTTGCGCTCTTCCTCACTCGGAACCTGGCCGTGGCTTCCGTTGCCATGGCGGTGGTCGCCTACGCCTCGCTTGTTCTGGTTTCCGCCCCGCTGGCGCTGCTCGAGACCGAGAAATCGCGCCGCTGGAGCATGGGCGAAGTGGGGTCGCTGCTTCGGCAGTGCTTCCCGCTTTTCGCCGCGCTGTTTTTGTTCAACCTCATCGAGAGCATGCCCAAATTCGTCATGGAAGGCATGCTTCCCTATGAGAACCAGCTCTACTTCAACGCGCTGTACTTCCCTGCCCAGGGCATCCTGCTGGCAATAGGCTTTGTCTACAAGCCCCAGCTGCTCCGCCTCGCCAGCATCTGGTCGAACCCGCGCAAGCGCCGTCGCTTCGACATGGTGGTCTTCGCCGTTATGGCGGTGATCTTAGGCATCACGGTAGCGACGGCGCTGGTCATGGGCTCTATAGGTATTCCAGTCATGAGCTTTATGTACGGAGTGGACTTCGAGCGCTTCCGGACGCTGGCCATGCTCATGATCGCTGCCGGCGGCATCACCGCGGCAATCGACTTCCTGTACGCCATCATCACCGTGCTGCGCCGTCAAGACGACGTCATGAAGCTCTACCTCATCGCCTTCGCCGCATCCGTACTGGCTCCGCTTGTCTTGGTCGCCACGCTCAAACTCAT
>DBEWRE010000004.1:0-23371 GCA_048207125.1 Collinsella sp. | reverse complement strand
CTTCCAAAGCCCCAGCAACAGGCGGCTCCCGCGGCTAGTATGGCTGCGGCGGCAAGGCAACGCCTCCGCGAGGGGATCATGCGAGCCATTCCGGCAGCATTTCCCACGGCGGAGCCGACCAACGCTCCAAAGCCCGCAAGGACGGCAAGGGCGATGGGCGCTTCCGGTCCGAGCGCGTCCTCGCCAAAGGCGCCCAACAGGTATCCGCCGCAGCAGGCCACCGCCGCATTCGCAAACAAATTCTTCGTCACGCTCGAGACGGCCCACAGCTCCTTGGGGACCGACCGGCTTAGCCAGGCGATGTCCGCCTCCGTCATATGCACGGGGCATCCCCTTAGCGCTTCGTCCGCTTTAAGGGCGAGGGCGACCAGAGGAGTTATGCGAAGGACGAATACGCAGACTGGAGCGCTGACGTTGGCAAGGGTTGCGCCCGCGCCGCGCGCGGTATCGAGTGCGAACATCCAGCAGGACGCGATGAGCCCCAACACGATAAGGACAATATAGAGCTGATAGATGCGGTCGATCGCGTCACGCTCGTCCGCGAGGTCGGTGCCGGCGGCCCAAAACGCCCAACGCAGCTCGTCGGCGGCGTGGCGCGCATCGAGTCTCAGCAATAATGAGATCGGGCTCGTCATGCTACGGCTCCCTTGTCTCAAGCGCGCCGTCCTGCAAATGGAAGGCGACGTCGGGGGCGAGCTCTGCGATCTCGTGGTGGCTGCTGATCAGCATGGCGCAGCCATCTGCCGCGGCGTCGCGCAGGGCGCCGCTCAGCACGTCGCTCGAGTCCGGGTCGAGTGGTCCGTACGGCTCGTCCAAAAGAAGGACGCGCGGTCTTGCCGCTAGCGCTATGGAGAGGGCGAGTTTCTGCCTCATGCCCCGCGAGTAGGCGGACGGCAGGCGGTCGAGTTGGCGCGCGATGCCAAGATCCTCGACAAGGCCTGCGATTCGCTCTTGAGTATCCGCGCCTGCGTTGTTGGCGCGCATGACCAAGTCGATGTGCTCGCGGGCGGTCATGTCATCGTAAAAGGCCGGTACGTCGTTGATGAGCAGGAGGTCGGGCCTACCGTCGCGATGCGCCCGCCCGCCCGCAACTGCTTCTTGTCCAAAGAGGCGGATGATGCCGGTTCTTGGCGGCATCCAGCCTGCGATGCATCGAAACAAGGTTGATTTTCCCGCTCCGTTGGGGCCGGTGAGAAAGGCGACCTCTCCGGCGTAGAGCTCGAAATCGACCGCCTCGAACACAAGGTCGCGCGCGGTGTAGCCGTATGAGAGATTCTCAACTTCAAGTGCGGGCGTTGTCTGCGGGGCGCTATGGCTTGCATCGGCGCGCCCGCGTAATTCGATTTGATCCATGGCTTGCCTTTCTTATGCGCGAGCCTACTGGCTCATGAGCCACCAAAAGAAGAGAAGATAGGGGATGGATATCGCGTACAGCATGATGGGAATCGCGATTAAGCCGCCCGCCGTTTTGCCCCGTTCGCGGCGTTTATCCGCGGTCGCCGCGAGAAAGACGGTAAAGCCTATGGCGACCGCCAAGCAAGCTGCCGCTATGAACGCCGCGCCAGAGAGGACGAGCGCGATGCCCGCGCCGGCGGCTACGACGGGAAACATCAGCAGCGCGCACCCGCAGCCTCCGGGGCTGTAGACGCACGCGCCACCATGCCTGGCCGCTCTTCTGCATGTCAGCCCATTGGTGCTAGTGCGATGCACGGCTCCTCCTCGCTTTGTTCTACGGCGCCATTCTAGCGTTTGGGATAGGCTAGCACCGCAGGCGGGTAGATGGATGCGGAATTCGACGTATGGGGTTTCGCGATTAAGGGTACCAGTATAAAAGGATATTAAACCAGTAGGATATATTACCCCTGGAGGGATCATGAATAAGAACGATGGAGCTAGGACGAATGAGGGTTCGCCGGGCACGCGGAAGAAGCTGCTGTTCATAGTGGGTTCGCTGCGCGGCGGATCGTTCAACCGCGCGCTCGCGGATTACGCGGTGCAGGTGGTGGGCCATCGCGCGCAGGTCGACTTCCTCGAATACGCGGACGTGCCGTTTATGGACGAGGATATCGAGTTTCCCGCCCCGGCGTCCGTGGAGCGGACGCGCCGGCAGGTGGAGGAGGCGGACGGGGTTTGGATCTTCACTCCCGAGTACAACTTCAGCTACCCCGCCGTCCTCAAAAACGTTCTTGATTGGCTGAGCCGTCCTCGGGTCTCCGGCGACCATGATGCGGCGGTGCCGCTTACCGACATGCCCGTGGCCCTGAGCGGGGCCGGTGGCAGGAACGCATGCGCAAATGTGCGGCGCCAGCTGGTCGATTTGCTGAACTATGTCGAAGCGACCGTGGTGGGCGGCGAGGGCGAGGGCTTCGTGCTGCCGGGCTCCGCCTGGTCTGATGGCGTCTACGAGATTTCGGAATGGGATAAGACGCGCATCGCCATGCAGGTCGAGGACCTGTTGGACGCGATTGGGCGGTAGCGCCGCGACGTCTGCCGCTCGCCCGTTCACCTCGGCTGCCGCTTGCCGCGCGAAACGCGCCGCCGCCCATCGCGTGGACCATCTCCATTCCTCCCAAGGCGCCTGCGGGTACGATTGGGTAGACGCTATGCTTCTTGGCAATGCGCCCTGGTGCTTGGGGAGGACGTCATGGAACGCCGCGATAACAAGAGCAACGGTAGGTTCTTTATCAAGGTCGCGCTTACGGTCGCAATCCTTTTGATGGTGTTTCCCGCATTCCTCTTGCTGTCCGGAGTCCCGGTTTCCTTTGGCTTTCTGGGGTTCGATGGCAGCTTGACGGCATTCACGGTGTGCGTCATCTCGTTGATTGCACTGATCTGGAGACGCGAGAAGCGGTTTCTTTGGATGGGATGCTTGTTCTTCGCGCTTGGCTCCGGGCTTATGGTTTTGAGCTATCTGGATGCCACGCGCGGGACCATCGTCCAAGATCCTGACGAGGTTCTACCAAACGACGATCTCGACTTCACAATCGTCTACGAGGACTACCTGCCATTTACCAGCGATAAGATTCCGCGTTTGGATGGGGAGGCGAGCCTGCGCTTTACCGAGCGGGACGACCTTCCCGTCACGGATTGCGCGGCGGCGCTGCTGCCCTTCACGTCCGGCGTGGTGAGCACGGTATACCCGGAAGCCATCGCGGTTCAGGGCGTGTTGGACGAGGAGAAGCAGCGCGAGTTCGATGAGTTGGATTTGGCATGTGTCGATCGCGATCTTACCGATGAGGAGGCGGAGCGCTACGACGAGCTCCTGCGCTGGATGGGCGGAGACAGCCCTGGCGCCACCTTTCGCTATACCAACAGCCCGAATGGGTTCGGTAACCTGGTCGACGGCGTGACGGACGTGTTCATCGGGACCGATCCGAGCGAAGAGCAGCTTCAGTATGCCGCGCGACACGGCGTGGAGCTCGAGTCGACGCCCCTGGCGCTCGAAGCGTTCGTCTTTATCGTGAACGAGAATAATCCGGTCTGTTCGCTCACACAGCAGCAGGTTCGCGACATCTACGCGGGCAAGATCACGAATTGGAGCGAAGTGGGCGGCGACGACGAGGAGATTATCCCGTTCCAGCGCAACGAGGGTTCCGGCTCGCAATCGCGCATGGCGGGCTTTATGGGGGATACCGCGCTGATGGATCCACCCGAGTCTTGGCGCATCGTCTCGATGGGAGGTCTGGTACGCGCCGTTGCGGGATACGATAACCGGCCCAACGGCTTGGGCTACTCGTTTAGGTATTATGCGACGAAGATGGTCGAGGGCGCAGACGTCAAGCTCCTCGCGATCGACGGCGTCGAGCCCGCTGTGGAGCGCATTGCCGATGGCACCTACCCGTTGACGGGCACCTTCAAGGCGTGGACGCGCAAGGGCGAGTCGAACCCGCGCGTGGCGCAGCTGGTCGAATGGATGCTTGGGCCCCAGGGCCAGCTTCTCGTCGAGCGCGCGGGGTACACGCCCTTGTCATCTTGAGCGAGTTTGAACGAAAGCCCCGGCCTTCGGGTCCGTGGGGCCTGAAAGCCGGGGCTTGATCATTTGCATCGAAGGCTTGTCGAGCGGGTGGCGCGAGTACCATCCGGAGACTCTCGGAGTTCTGCCTAGTCCTCGTCCACGGTCAACGGTACGAACTTGAACGCGTTGCAGTCGACCAGGCCGCGATTGGTGAGGCGCAAGTCGGGCAGGCAGGCGAGCGAGGTGAGGCCCATAGTCATGAAGGGGGAGGGCATGGTGCAGCCCATGTCGGCCCAGGCACGCTCCAGGCCGGCGACCTCGTTTGCGACTTCTTCCAGCGGTTTGGTGCTCATAAGGCCTGCCACCGGCAGCTCCACCAGTCCCAGTATGCGTCCGTCCTGCACGGCGACGGCGCCGCCGCCGCATTCCACCAAGGCGTTCGCCGCCATGGCCATGTCCTCGTCGTTGTCGCCTATGACCAACAGGTTGTGGGCGTCGTGCGCCACGGTCTGCGCCAGGGCGCCGTGGATTCCGTAGCCGCTGGTGAATCCGTATCCAAAGGTTCCCGTCTCGTGGTGGCGCTCGAAGACGAAGGCTTTGAGCACATCGCGATCGGCGTCGCAGAGCAGCTGACCCTCTTTGACGGGTACGTCCATATGGCGCTCGGTGTTGCCCACGCGGCCCGGGATCGCCTCCATAACCCTGACGTTGGCGATAGGGCCGGAGAGGGGTTCGCCGTTCGCATCGATCGCGGGGATACGGAAGGTCTCGGGGGAGATTTCGCGGCCCAGGTGCATGGTGTTGAGGATCCATTCCGGATAGGTCGTGCCTTCGACCCCGAAGAGCGCCCGACCGTCTTCCGCAACGATCTCGCCGTCGATCATGGTCATCTGCACATCGAAGTTTTCGAGGTCGCCCATGAGTACCATGTCGGCGCACTTTCCCGGGGCGATGCTGCCGAGCTCGTGGTCCATATGGAAGCACGTTGCCGTGTTGATGGTGACCATCTGCAAGGCGATAACGGGGTCGATGCCCTCTTGCACGGCGCGGCGCAAGATGTGGTCCAGGTGACCGTTCTCGACCAGCGTGTTGGGATGGGTGTCATCGGAGATGAGATTCATGAAGCGCGTATCGATGGCGCCTGAGACAATCGCTGGGGCAAGGTGGGCGAGGTCGCGCCATGCGGATCCCTCGCGCAGCTGAGCGTATTGGCCCAGGCGGACTTTGGCGAGCACGTCTTCCGCGCGGGTCGATTCATGGTCGCAGCGCACGCCGCTTGCCACGTAAGCGTTAAGGCCGCGGTCGGTTTCGGGAATGGAGTAATGCCCGGTGACGCATTCGTCCGCCCTGAGCGTCGCGGCGATCTCGCCCAAGGGGTGCTCGGCTCCCGCTAGAACGCCGGGGAAGTTCATCATCTCGCCCAAGCCGACCACCGCGTCCCAGGACATGGTCTCCTCAACGTCATCGGGGCCTATCGCGGCGCCCGTGTCCTCGAATCCGGGTACCGCCGGGACGCATGAGGGCGTGGTCACCATTGCCTTGAGCGGGGTACGGCGCGCGTCCTCGACCATAACCTTGACGCCGTCGAGGCCGACTACGTTGGCCACCTCGTGCGGGTCCCAATAGATGCCCACCGTGCCGTGGGGAACGACCGCTCGCGCGTACTGCGAGGCTCCCATCATGGACGACTCGACATGGATGTGACCGTCTAGGAATCCGGGCGCCAGGTAGCGGCCTTGCGCCTCCACCACCTTTGTATCGGGCCCGATGCAGTGCGCCGCGTCTCCCACGTATGCGATGCGTCCACAGCTTACGGCGACGTCCATATGGTCCAGGACCTCGCGCGTGTTGACGTTTACCAGCTTGGCGTCGCGGATTACCGTCTCTGCGGGTTTCTGGCCCTGCGCGACGGCTATGAGCTCGCGGCTGCATTCCCACAGCGGCATCTTGCAAAAGGCGTTGATCACTTGGCGCTCCTCTCCTTAATGCGGCATGCTCGTCCCGCGATGCATGCTCGATTTGTTGCCTTACATCATACCCGCGGGCCCGCGTTGCAGTCGGACGGGTATGATGGTTCGAGGCGATTGGAGGATATGTATATGGAGAGATCCGAACGCGCGCGCGGTTTTGCCCGCGTGCCCGATTCGATAGGGGAGCACATTGGTTTCGACCATCTGCTCGATGCGTTCGCCGAGGGCGAGGCGCTCGTCGCGAACACGTCCGTTCACGGCATCGAGCTCTCCTATGAAGAGGCGGCGGAGGCAACCTTCGATACCGTCTTGTTCCGTTCCTGCCAGTTCGAGGGCGTCGATTTTTCCGGTTGCACGTTTCGGGACGTGCGCTTCGAGAGCTGCAGGTTCATTCGCTGCTCTATGGAGCGCGCTTGGCTCGATCGGTGCGACTTCTCCTCGTGTTCCGCGCCTGGACTTAACTTGCTGTCCGCTCGCCTGGCAGGGGTCTCCATAGTGGATTCCGACTTCTCGTTCGCCAACCTGTCCGAGACTTCGGTAGACCGGTTGCGCGTGATATCCTCCCGGTTGCGCGAGGCCGCTTTCCAGAGCGCCCGCCTCAAGCGGTGCGAATTCAGCCAAAGCGACCTTACAAGGATGGATGTCTTTCGCACTCCGCTCAAGGGCGTTGACGTGAGCAGCTGCCAGTTTGCGGCGCCCGTCCTCTCGTCCGATCACCGCGAGCTTCGCGGTCTGGTGGTTTCGCCCGCACAGGCGCTCGAGCTTGTAGGCCTGCTGGGAGTGGTGATTTCGGACGAGTAGGGCGGCTATGAATATGAATACATCCAATATGAATATATCGACTGAAAATATACAACTGCAGCGTATGTACTGCGGATGACCGAGATGATCGTCCGCGAGGAAGGAGCCAATTACATGCTTTCGATAGGATGCCATCTCTCCACCACCAAAGGCTATACGGCGATGGGGGAGACGGCTCTGTCAATAGGCGCCAACACGTTTGCCTTCTTTACCCGCAATCCCCGTGGGGGCAATGCCAAGGCGCTCGATCCCGCCGACGTGTCCGGCCTTCGCGAGATTCTGGACCAAAACGGGTTCGGTACGCTGGTAGCGCACGCCCCGTATACCTACAACCCCTGTTCTGCGAAGGAAAGCGCTCGCGAATTCGCGCTGGGTGCGATGGCCGAGGACCTGCAGCGCATGGAGATGCTCCCCGGGCAGTACTACAACTTCCATCCCGGCTCGCATGTGGGGCAAGGTGCCGAGCGCGGTATCGAGCTCATCGTCGATACGCTATGCCGGGTGATGTTCGAGGGGCAGTCTACCTGCGTTCTGCTGGAAACCATGGCTGGCAAGGGCACGGAGGTCGGCCGCAGCTTCGAGGAGGTTTCCGCCATCATCCAGGGCGTGGTCTCGCGGCGCCCCGAGCTCGATGGCTGCCTGGGCGTCTGCATGGATTCCTGCCACGTGAGCGATGCGGGATACGATATCGTTCACGATCTCGATGGCGTTCTGGACGAGTTTGATCGAGTGGTCGGACTCGGGCGCCTGCGGGCCATGCACCTTAACGACTCCAAGAACCCCTGTGGCGCCCACAAGGACCGTCATGAGGTGATCGGCGAGGGTTACCTGGGAAAAGAAGAGTTGGGCGGCGGCTTGGACGTGTTCGCGCGCATCGTGTCGCATCCCGCGCTGCGCGATCTGCCGTTTATCCTAGAAACCCCCAACGAGCTTCCCGGCTACGCCCGCGAGATCGAGCTCCTTCGAGGCCTTGCCCGCTAAAACGCATCCAATCCTTCCTATTCTGAATACGGCCTCGCCCCTTATGGGGTGGGGCCGCTTCTCGTCTGTGTATAGAGCGTGCATAACGTATTGATCTTGATGAAACAAACGAGAAACATACAAGCATCTTTAGAGGCCACATATGCAAGAAAGCGTATACTGCACCAAAAGAAACTGCACGGAAGGAAAACAGTTTCTCGTATTTGCCTTTGGGAGTGATTGTATATGTTCAAGATGAGAAAGCTGGGTGCCGCCGCCGCATCCATCGCATTCGCCGGCGCGTTGGCTCTTACCGGCTGCGGAAGCTCTGATGCCCCTGCCGACACCGCTGGCAGCGCGGGCGCCTCCGGCTCCGATGCCATGCAGCTGGTTACCGACGGCACGCTGACCATCGGTACCTCCGCCGAGTACGAGCCCTTCGAGTATATGGAGGACGGCGAGTACAAGGGCTTCGACTTGGAGCTCGCCAAGGCTATCGCCGATGATCTGGGCCTTGAGCTCAAGATCGAGAACGTCGACTTCGATACCATCGTCCCCGGTGTCGCCTCGGGTACCAAGTACGATATGGGCATCGCCGCTATCACAGCAACGCCCGAGCGCGAGAAAGAGGTCGGCTTTACCGATTCTTACTACATGGATGACCAGGCAATCGTCACCATGGCAGATAACGCCGAGATCACCGGTGATAACTATGCCGACGCGCTGAACGCCGAAGGCGTGAAAATCGCCGTCCAGTCCGGCTCCACTGCTGAGGCGTTTGCCAAGGAGAACTTCCCCAACGCAGAGCTGGTTCCCTTCAAGAACGCTACCGACTGCTTCGCCGCCGTCCAGTCCAGTCAGGCGAGCGCCCTGGTGACCAACCGCTCCGTTGCCGCCCAGCTGGTCGCTACCTCTTTTAGCAACGAGCAGGTCATCAAGCAGATCTCTACCGGCGAGGAGTACGCCATCGCCGTCAACAAGGACAACACCGCTCTGCTGGACGCCGTCAATGATTCCATCGCCAAGCTTACCGAGAACGGCACCGTGGACGAGCTGATGACAAAGTACAACATCAAGTAAAGGTTTATTCACCGCGAGTGCCCAGCCCTCCCCGCCTACGCGCGAGGAGGGCTTTCGCGGCATAAGGGACGAGTCGGCAGATGGCGTCCTACCAGTGTTGTTTGTAAGAAAGGGAAAGACGATGGAGAACAGGGGAACGTCGAGATTCGATCCGCTTCGCTGCAAGGGCGCTTTCGCCCGCGTACGTGCGATGGTTGCTACCGTGCTCGCCTGCGTCGTTGTTGCAACGTGCGTCAGCGTGACGGCTTTGCCCGTTCAGGCGAGCGCGCTCGAGGTCGTAAAGCTCACCTGCCGTCCAAACGGAGATTCAGGCAGCGACGTGCTGGGCGGCGTCGAGACGCGCATCACCTGGGAGGTTCAGGCAGATTCGGACGAGGCGCTGAAAGGCCTGTCGATCACTGTGCCGGAGGGAACCGCCTATACCACCGAGGACCTGCGCCTCACCATGCTCTCTGGTGAGGACCTCATGGATCGTGAGTTCATCGAACCCAAGGTCGAGGAGGATGGCGAGACCCTGCGACTCGCGTTTCCCAAGGCCGCCCCTGCTGGCAGGTTTTTCCGTGTTGAGCTCTACGGGGTGGTCTTCCCTGCGACGGGTGGCGACATGCTGTGCAAGGGGACCTATACGTTAGAGGACGGATCCGAGCGCCATGTTGACGGCATTCCCGCCGTCGCCGTGAAGGGCGTGACCCCTTTCGACCAATTCAAGATGTTTTTGGAAGAACAGGCTTGGGTGAAGGCGTGGAATTCTAATACGTTCCTGCGCCTCTTCTTCAACCCCGTCCTGATCGTCAGCAGCCTTCCCATCATCTTCACCGGCTTTTTGATGTCGCTTGCGATCGTGTTGGTGGCGTTTCCCCTTGCGATTCCCTTCGGCTTCGTCTTCGCCCTTATGCGTATTTCTAAATCGAGGATTCTGCGCGCTGTCGCCGGTGTTTACGTCAATCTTATCCGCGGAACGCCTGCTTTCTTGCAGATCTACATCGCGTTCTTTGGCTTGCCGCTCGCTGGTATCAATATCGACAACTATGCGCTCGGCGTCATAGTCATGGCGATGAATTCGGCTGCATATCTGTGCGAGATCTTCCGCGCGGGCATTCAGTCCATCCCCAAGGGCCAGTCCGAGGCAGCGCGCTCGCTTGGCATGAGCGCGACCCAGACAATGGTCTCCATTATCATTCCCCAGACGTTCCGCAACGTGATTCCCACGCTTACCAGTGAATTCATCCTGCTTTACAAGGACACTTCGCTGCTCGCCGCGGTAGGCGTCATGGAGATCGTCATGTATGCCAAGACTATCGTGGCGACTACGGGGTCCATTACCCCCTATGTTGTGGCGGCGCTGTTCTACCTGGTGGTCACGCTCCCGCTTGCGCGCGTGGTCAGCATGCTTGAGGCTCGTCTCACCGGCGCCACCGCCGGCACCAATGCCGGTCCCCTGAGCAAGAAGCCCCAAAAGAGCGCCGGCACCGTGGTGCCCACTCCGCCCGATCACATCGCAGGCCTGTAGGAAGTGATAACGATGACAGAGATTAAGGATAGGAACGTATCAGACGTCGCCGATCGGGGTGTAGAAGAGCCCGTCGTCCAAATCAGCGGCTTGCATAAGGCGTACGGGGATAACGTGGTGCTGCGCGGTATAGACCTAGATGTTCGTCGAGGCGAGGTGGTGGTTGTGCTGGGGCCGTCCGGTTCTGGCAAGTCGACCATGCTGCGCTGCGTTAACCTTCTCGAGACCCCTACAAGCGGTTCGATCGTGGTCGAGGGCGTGGACATCACCAAGAAAGGCGTCGATATCAACAAGGTGCGCTCAACGCTGGGCATGGTGTTTCAACAGTTCAACCTGTTCCCGCATCTTTCGGCCAAAAAGAACGTCATGATTGCACAGCAAAAAGTGCTCAAGCGTTCCAAAGATGAAGCGGAGCGTATCGCGGTCGAGGAGCTTTCGAAGGTGGGCCTTGCCGACCGCGTGGACTTCATGCCCTCGCAGCTTTCCGGTGGCCAACAGCAACGCGTTGCCATCGCCCGCGCTCTCGCGATGAATCCGCATGTCATGCTGTTTGACGAGGCTACCAGCGCCCTTGACCCCGAGTTGGTCCGCGACGTCTTGGGAGTCATGCGCGACCTTGCGCGTGGAGGCATGACCATGATCGTGGTGACTCATGAGATGGGGTTTGCACGCGACGTTGCCGACCGCGTCATCTTCATGGATGGGGGAGTGATCGTCGAGCAGGGTACTCCCGAGGAGGTCTTCGATCATCCTAAGTCGGAGCGTACGAAGGACTTTTTGGGACATATCTCCTAGCAGCTGCTAGCTAGGCGTTATCGATATAATTGATGCCCGCGAGAATACCGCTCGCGGGCATTTCTATACCGTTCGCTCGCCCTTCCCAAATAGATGTTTATTTTGATGGAGTGCGGGAACAAATATCAATGAGTAAAGGCAGTCGCTCCAAAGGCAAGCGACCGAAACGGGAGGTGGTTCCGATGTACAACGACGAGATAGCAAACTTCGGACCCGCCGTTCGTGAAACCGAGGCCGTGTAGCGATTCGGGCGTTTCGAGAACGCCACCTTTTCCCGACGTAGTATCGGGGTTTGGCTAAAGAGGAATCACCGGCGGGTCCGCAAGAACAACCGCATCGTATCTGTTCCTCAGATCGATAGTAAGGGTGATACCAAAGGGCATAGTAGCGGGGCGGCGCGAGAGCGTCGCCCCTTTTGTGTGGTCAGGCTGTTCGCATTGGGGGGCATTGACAATAGTTGTGTGGGATTCGATGGCGCTAGGGTACGGGACTGTTGTTGGGCCGAATCACATGCGTGGTCATGCCTGAATGCTTCTATGTTCACGAGCGATTATTCGAGCGATCTGGGACATGCGTGGTTGATGCGCTGCCTTGAGACTCACGATCGCTGCAGCGCGTCTATTGCAGGATTGGCAAACAGGGGCCGCTGCAGATCCCATGCGATGCCGGGCGGGTAAAACAGGCGCCCGCTTTGTGGTAGCGTGTTTTTACCCGCGACCGTCACCATTTCTACTAGGGATGTTCTGGGTGTTGGCAACTGCGAATGTGTTGAAACGCATGCGTTGCCGCGGAAAGCTTCATCGATTCCGTATTCGAAAAAAGTAGCGCCCGCTGCCAACGTTTGGCTGCGGGCGCTCGGCTCAAACCTGCATGATCTACAGGCTTTCGTTGCTTCCAAATAGAAGCTCCCTAGAGAGTGTTTATTTCTTAATCCAGCTGAACATAGAGCGGATTTTCTCTCCGGTTACCTCGATGGGATGCGTGTTGATGGCTTCTCGCTGCTCGAGGAGCCATTTATGATCATTGTTGCAATCGTCCACAAATTCTTGGGCGAAGCTGCCATCCTGAATACGGGCGAGAATCTGCTTCATAGCGGCTCGGCTTTCGTCATTGATGACCTTAGGGCCTGCGTAGTACTCGCCGTACTCGGCCGTATTGGAAATGGAGTAGTTCATGAAGTGGATGCCGCTCTCATACATGAGGTCGACGATCATCTTCATCTCGTGGTAGCACTCGAAGTACGCGAGCTCCTCGGGGTAGCCCGCTTCGGTAAGGGTCTCGAAGCCGGCTTTGACCAGCTCGACCAGACCTCCGCACAAAACCGCCTGCTCGCCAAAGAGGTCCTCCTCCGTCTCCTGGGCGAAAGTCGCCTTGATGATGCCGGAGCGGCCGCCGCCCACGCCCCAGGCGTAGGACAGGGCGATGTCCCAAGCGTCGCCGGTGGCGTCCTGATAGACGCATGCCAGATCGGGCACGCCGGAGCCTTCGGTGTACTGACGACGCACGATATGGCCAGGACCCTTGGGCGCGCACATGATGACGTTGACGTCCTCGGGGGCCTTGATGTAGCCGTAGTGGATGTTGAAGCCGTGCGCAAAGGCGAGCGTGTCGCCTGCCTTGAGGTTGGGGGCGACGAATTCCTCATAGACCTTGGGCTGGGTCTCGTCGGGGGTGAGGATCATGATAACGTCGGCTTCGGCGGCCGCTTCCGCCATGCCCATGACCTTGAGGCCGGCCTCGGCTGCTTTCTGAGCGGACGAGGAGCCCTCGCGCAGGCCGACGCGGACGTCGCAGCCGGAATCCATGAGGTTGAGGGCGTGGGCGTGTCCCTGGGAGCCGTAGCCGATGATGGCTACCTTCTTACCTTGGATGACCTCGGGCTTGCAATCCTGCTCATAGTATACGGTGACGGACATTTGCTTCTCTCCTTACATACGTGCGTGCTGGTTGGATGTGCGTGCATGGCTTCTATCGAAGCCTATTCTCATAAGCGATGGCGCTATGTGAGACGGGGTGGGCGACGGCGTTTGCGTGGCACCGTCGTGGGAGGCGGGCGCTTGCCGGGGATTACTGGTCATGCGCTCCGCGCGACATGGCGATCTTTCCGGTGCGAGTAAGCTGCTTGATGCCGTAGCTGCGGAAAAGGTCCTCCATGGCGTCGAGCTTGCTTGCGGTTCCGGTCGCCTCGACGGTGAGGGTGTTCTTTCCTACATCGACAACGTTCGCGCGGAAAATGCCCGCGATCTCGATGATCTCGTGGCGTCGCTCGGGCGGGGCCTGCACCTTGAAGAGGACCAGCTCGCGCTCGATTGCGTCGGAATGGGTGAGGTCTGAGATCTTATATACCGAGACGAGCTTGTGAAGCTGCTTGGTGATCTGCTCGAAGCCCACCTCGTCCGCTTCGACGATGATGGTCATACGCGAAAGCGTCTCGTCTTCCGTGGGCGCAACGGTAAGCGATTCGATGTTGAAGCCACGACGGCTGATCATACCGGTGACGCGCGATAGCACGCCGCTTTTGTTCTCGACGAGAACTGAGAGGATGTGAATCATGGCTACTCGTCCTCCTTATCGCTGAACGGAGATGGTGCCGAGCCAAAGCCCTTCTCGCTGACGCGCACGCCACCAAGGGTGACGTCGAGCGCTCCGATGATGTCGTCGAGCGCGGCACCGGGTGCGACCATCGGGTAGACGGTCTGTTCGGTGGGGATGACCACATCGAGGAGGAACGGGCCATCGGAGGCGAGCATGGTGTCGAGCGCGTCGTCTACCTGCTCGGGATGGTCGATGCGCATCGCTTGCCAGCCATAGGCTTCGGCCAGCTTGACGAAATCAGGGTTGGCATCTAGCTCGGTGAACGAGAAGCGGCGATCGTAGAAGAGGCTCTGCCACTGATGGACCATACCGAGCGCGCGATTGTCGATGATGACTACCTTGAGGGGAACGCGGTTGATCGCGGCGGTCGCCATCTCCTGCGAGTTCATCTGGAAGGATCCGTCGCCGGCGATGCAGACGACCTGGTCTTCCGGACAACCGATCTTGGCGCCGATAGCGGCGGGGAAGCCAAAGCCCATGGTGCCGAGGCCGCCCGAGGAGATGAAGGTGCGGGCGTGCTCGCGGTGGATGTTCTGGTGCGCCCACATCTGGTGCTGACCAACCTCGGTGGTGACGATGGAAGCCTCCGGATCGAGCTTGTCGGAAAGCTTGGAGAGCACGATCTCGGGAGCGATCTTATCGGGGTAGTCGGCGAAGTCGGCGGCGTAGAACGGCCAGCGGTCGCGCCACGAGAATACGGTCTTTTCCCATTCGCCGTCGATGGGTGAGGCGCCGTCTTTGGTCAGGCGGTCGCAGATGGCGCCCAGCACCACCTTGGCGTCGCCCACGATGGGGACGGCGGGATCGATAATCTTGCCGATCTCCGCCGGGTCGATGTCGATATGGATGACCTTGGCGTGAGGGGCGAACTCGGAGACCTTGCCGGTGACGCGGTCGGAAAAGCGCGCGCCGACGGCGATGAGCAGGTCGCATTCGGTGACGGCCATGTTGGCGTATTTGGATCCGTGCATTCCCACGGGACCTAGGTTGAGCGGGTTGGAGCAACGCATGGCGCCCTTGCCCATCAGGGATGTGACCACAGGGATGCGCATATGCTCCGCCAGCTGCGTGAGCTCGGAGCAAGCGTGGCTGGATACGATGCCGCCGCCGGCGTAGATCAGCGGGCGCTTCGCCTGCTCGATAAGCGATGCGGCCTGGCGCACCTGCTTGGCATTTCCCTTGTAGGTCGGCTTGTAGCTGGGGATGTTCACGGAGTCTGGATAATGGAACACCATCTCGGAACCGGAAAGATCGCTGGGAATGTCGATCAGCACGGGACCCGGTCGCCCGGTCGATGCGATATAGAACGCCTCGCGGAAGGTGCGGGTGAGGTCGTCGCAGGATTGCAGCAGGAAGCTGTGCTTGACCACCGGCATGGTGATGCCCACGATATCGGACTCCTGGAATGCATCGGTGCCGATGACGCCGCGTGTGACCTGCCCGGTGATGACAACCAGCGGAACGGAGTCCATGAAGGCGGTGGCGATGCCGGTGACGGTGTTGGTCGCGCCCGGTCCGCTGGTGACCAGGACTACGCCGACTTTGCCCGTCGCGCGCGCGTAGCCGTCCGCCATGTGCGTGGCGCCCTGCTCGTGACGGGCGAGGACATGGCGAATTTTCTTGGAGTCGTACAAGGCGTCGTAAATCTTGATGGCTTGGCCGCCGGGGTATCCAAAGATGGTGTCGACCCCTTCCGCCTCCAGGCTCGCGATGATCGCCTGCGCGCCGGTCATGGTCTTTCCCTCGTGTTCAGTGGCGCTGCCCGGGCCAAAGGGCTTGCCCTCTATAGCCCGGCGCCGGCGGACGAGTTTGTCTTCCAGGTTCGTCATGAGAGATACGCCCCCTTGTCTGCGCTGGTGACCAGCTTTGCGTAGCGTGAGAGCACGCCGGTGGTGTACTTGGGTGCGGGCGGTTGCCATGCGGCGCGACGGCGCGCCAGCTCCTCGTCGTCCACCTCGAGGGTGAGCGACCCCGCATCGATATCGATGGTGATGACGTCGCCGTCCCGAACCAGGGCGATGGGGCCGCCGGCGGCTGCCTCCGGGCTTACGTGGCCGATCGCCGGGCCCTTGGTGGCGCCGGAGAAGCGGCCGTCGGTGATGAGCGCGCAGGATTTGTCGAGTCCCATGCCGCAGATGGCGCTGGTGGGGGTGAGCATCTCTCGCATACCCGGGCCCCCCGCCGGACCTTCGTAGCGGATGACCACGACGTCACCGGGGTTGATCTCGCCGCCAAAGATCGCCTCGCAAGCCTCTTCCTCGCTCTCGAACACGCGGGCGGGGCCTTGGTGGTGATGCATATCTTGTGCGACGGCGCTCTTCTTGACCACGCCGCAGTCCGGTGCGAGGTTGCCTCGCATAACTTTAAGGCCGCCGTCGGGCGAGTAGGGGTTGGCGTGTCCGCGCACCACGTCGCCGTCTGCCGTCGGGAAGGTTTGGATAATGTCCGCGAGCGGTCCCATGCAGGTGAGAGCCGCGGTGTCGAGAACGCCGGCATCCCACAGCTCCCGCATGATGGCGGGGACGCCTCCCACGTCGTTGAGGTCCTGTATATGGAGCGGTCCCGCCGGGGCGATTCGGACGATGTTGGGCGTGGTTGCAGAGACCCGGTCCCAATCGTCCATGGTGACGGGGCAGCCTGCCGCGTGGGCGATCGCCGTGAGGTGGAGCATGGTGTTGGTCGACCCGCCGAAAGCCATGTCGAGCGCCATGCCGTTGTGGATGGATGCGGGGTTGATGAGGTCCCGTGCGCAGACGCCCTGTTCCAGGAGCTCCATCACCTTCATGCCCGCCCGCTTGGCAAGCCGGACGCGCTCGGAATAGACTGCCGGGACGGTTCCGTTGCCCGGCAGCGCGATGCCCAGCGCCTCCGAGAGGCAGCAGATGGAGTTCGCGGTAAACATGCCCGAGCAGCTGCCGCAGGTGGGACATGCCGTCTCCTCGAGCCAATGGCACTCTTCCTGCGTCATGGTGCCCGCCGTCACCTGGCCGACGGCGTCGAACAGCGTGTTGAGATCGGTCTGCTCGCCGCAGCGTCCGCGGCCCGCGAGCATGGGTCCGCCCGAAACCAGGACGGTGGGGATGTTCAGCCGGCACGCGGCGATGAGCATGCCGGGAACGATCTTGTCGCAGCTGGGGATGAGGACCATGGCGTCGAACTGATGGCCCTGCACGGCGCACTCGACCGAATCGGCGATGACTTCGCGGCTTGTGAGCGAGTAGTGCATGCCCTCGTGGTTCATGGCGATGCCGTCGCAGACGCCAATGGTGTTGACCTGCAGGGGCGTTCCGCCGGCAAGTCGAACGCCCGCCTTGACGGCATCGGCGATCTGCTGAAGGTGGATGTGCCCGGGAATGACCTCGTTTTGGGATGAGACCACGGCGACCAGCGGGCGGTCGAGCTCCTCATCGGTCAATCCATCCGCCTTGAGAAGGCTACGGTGCGGCGCCCTTGCCAGCCCCTTCTTGATGGCATCGCTTCTCAGCTGCATCCTTGTCCTCGCTCTCTTCCTCAAACGCCTGGGCGTTGGCTGCAGGTTGGAGAAATGCGAGGGCTTAAGATGCGCGCTCCTCGATGCCTGTGACGGTGGCTGCCGGTCTTGGGTACTTGCGGGTTCGTCCTGCGCGGGGGTGACCGCGGGCGACGACGGCGTTGCCAAGACTGCTCGAGGGACTGTTCCTCGCCGTCCACCACGGGTTCTCAGGTGCCTGCCCGCTTGCTGTGGGATGGATGCGGCGTGTACTCGCCCTGTCCTCGCATTTGCTCAATGACGTGCACTATACAGGGCGCTTTAGCGCGCTGCAATAAAAAGCGGCCAGCGGATACTTCGTTGTAACAAAGTGACCGCTGGCCGAAAAAAGAAGTTGTTTACCGATGCGAGCTATAGAGAGGTCTGGACGATGGTCGGGTCGAAGCCGCCCGCTTCGAGCGCGTCGACTATCTGCCTTTTGTGGTCCTCGCCGAAGGCCTCTACCGTTACGCGCAGCTCGACGGCGGCGTTGCGGTTGGTGCTGACGAACTGGTTGTGCTCCAGCTTGATGACGTTGCCGTTTTCGCGTGCGACGATGCTCGCCACGCTCAGCAGCATGCCGGGGCGATCGGGCAGCAGCACGGATACGGTGAAGATGCGCCCGCGCTGGATCAGGCCGTGCTGCACCACGGAGGACATGGTGATGACGTCCATGTTGCCGCCGGAGAGAATGGAGACCACGCGTTTGTTCTCAGGGGGAAGGTGCTTGAGGGCCGCGACGGTAAGCAAGCCGGAGTTCTCGACCACCATCTTGTGGTTCTCGACCATGTCCAGGAACGAGACGATGAGCTCCTCGTCTTCGACTGTGATGATCTCGTCCACGTTGTCGCGCACGTAGGGGTAGACCAGGTCGCCCGGCTCCAGCACCGCGGTGCCGTCCGCGATGGTGCTTGCTCCGGGGAGCTTGACCACGTGGCCCGCCTCGACGGAGGCCTTCATGCATGCCGCGCCAGCGGGCTCCACGCCTATGACGCGTATCTTGGGGTTGTAGAGTTTTGCGAAGGTGGAGACGCCGCAAGAGAGCCCGCCTCCACCGATGGGTACCAGGATGGCGTCGACGAGCGGCAGCTCCTGCACGATCTCCATGGCGATGGTGCCCTGCCCGGTCGCGACCACGGGGTCGTTGAAGGGGTGGATGAAGGTATATCCCTCGGTCTCTGCCAGGTGCATAGCGTACTCGCAAGCCTCGTCATAGACGTCGCCGTGAAGAACGACCTCGGCACCGTAATCCTTGGTTCGCTCCACCTTGATGAGCGGGGTGGTGGTGGGCATGACCACAATGGATTTCGCGCCCGCGCGCGTAGCGGCGAAGGCGACGCCCTGGGCGTGGTTGCCCGCGCTGGCGGTGATGATGCCGCGCGAGAGCTCCTCGGGCGTCAGGGTCGAGATCTTGTAGTACGCGCCGCGAACCTTGTAGGCTCCGGTGCGCTGCATGTTCTCGGGCTTGAGCCATACGCGGTTGCCCGTTGCGGCGGACAGGTAGGGGCTCTCGACCAGCTTGGTCTCCTGCGTGACTTCCTTGACCTTGATCGAGGCCTCTTCAAAAGCCTCGAGGGTGAGCATCTCGGACATGGTTAACTTCTTTCGCGCGGGGGTTGTTCTTGAGCGTTAGGAGGTAGGATAGCAGACAAATTCAGCGCAGCAGGGGAGGGTGCCATGATGAAACAAGCAGGGGGACCGGCGTCGTCGCCGTTGTTCCAGATCCGCGATGCGGAAGTGGTCCGTGCGGGTAAGACCATTTTGCACGTGGACGAGTTCTCTTTGAACGAGGGAGAGCACGTGGCGCTTCTCGGTCCCAACGGCGCTGGTAAGTCGACTTTTATTCAGCTGCTCACGCGGGAGGTGTTTCCCCTGTACCGCGAGGAGCCGCCGGTTCGCTTTCGCGGTCGGGAGCGGCCGCTGCTCGAGGATATCCGTTCCGCGCTGGGCATCGTCAGCGCCACCATGCACGACCAGGTTCGCGTGCACCTGCCGGTGATCGAGATCGTGATGGGCGGCATCTTCGGCACGCTGGGCCTGCCCATGCGCGTCAGCGTAGACCGCGGGGTCCGCGATCGCGCATCTGACGCCCTGGCTCGCCTGGGCATAGGCGAGCTTGCCGAGCGAGATATCATGACGCTTTCCACCGGCCAGGTGCGCCGCGTGCTCGTGGCGCGCGAACTTGTCCGCGACCCGCAGGTCCTGGTGTTCGACGAGCCCTGCACCGGTCTCGACCCGCAGGGCATGTACCATCTGCGGCAGACCATGAGCGCGCTTGCGGCAGAGGGTCGCTCCATTATTTTGGTGACCCACTATCCAGAGGACATCGTCCCAGAGATCGACCGCGTCTTGCTGATCAAGGACGCCGCGGTGTTCGCCGACGGCTCCAAGGAGCGCCTGCTGACCAGCGACGTGATGAGCGACCTGTTCAGCGTGCCGCTCACGGTCGCGAGGCACGGAGGGTGGTACTCACTGTACTGATGGGGGCTCCAGGAGCCGGATATGGCGCTGCCCGTTCGCAATCGCAAGGAGATGGATGATTTGGGTGATTTTGCGCAAGAGCCCGTTTCGAGGCGAGTCGCTCTCGCTTGCGCGGCGCTGCCTGCGATGGCTGTTTCTAGTGGACTTTGGGGGTGTGGTTCAGTGGGGCGCGACAAGGGTTCCTCGGCCGGCGGTTCGCTTGAAGCCCTGGAATCATCCGGGGGCCCTGGGTCGCGCGTTTCCCTACCGCTGAGCGAGGTTCTCTCTGAGATGACTCTTGAGCAGCGCGTGGGCCAGCTCTTCATGGTGCGCCCGGAGCAGCTTGCGGGCGAGGCGAGCCGTCTCGAGGCGTCTGCGCAGCTCGTCGACGCGCTTGAGGAGGTTCCCGTGGGCGGTGTCTGCCTGTTCTCGCAAAACATGGAGACGGCGCAGCAGGTTAAGGATTTTTTAACGCGAGCGCCTTCGTGTTGGAGCGATGCGGGAATTCCTTCGCCGTTTCTTGCGGTGGATGAGGAGGGCGGCGGCCTTGTCGCCCGCGTGGCCAACTCCGGCCTGTTCGACGTCGAGCGCGTGCCCGACATGCATGAGGTGGGATCTTCGGGAGATGCCGCCCGTGCTGCCTCCGTGGGCTCGACTATCGCCGGCTACCTTTCGGATATCGGCTTCAACGTCGATTTCGCTCCCGTCGCCGACGTGCTCACCAATCCGGACAACCCGGTAATAGGTCCCCGTTCTTTCGGCAGCGATCCGAATATGGTGGGCTCGATGGTCGCCGCCCAGGTAGAAGCTATGCTGGGGGAGGGGGTCCTGCCTTGCGCCAAGCACTTTCCCGGTCATGGCGACACGAGCGAGGATTCCCATACCGGCGCCGCCGTCACCCGCCGGTCTGCGGGAGAGCTTGCGGCTTGCGAGTACGTGCCGTTCAAGATGGCGATCGATGCCGGATGCCCCATGGTGATGGCGGGGCACATCCAGGCTCCCCTGGTGAGTGGAGACGATCTTCCCGCATCGCTCTCGCCCAAGATGATTGATGGCGCGTTGCGGGGGGACCTTGGTTTTGAGGGTGTGGTGGTGGCGGATTCGTTCGAGATGGGCGCCATCACGCAGGTGTTCGATGCGGACGAGGCCGCGGTGCGCTTCATCGAGGCCGGCGGTGACCTCATCCTGCTTCCAGCCGATCTTCGCAAAGCGCACCAGGGGGTGCTCGACGCGGTCTTGAAGGGGAGGGTTTCGCGGGAGCGTATCGACCCGAGCTGCATGCGGATTTTGCGAGCCAAACGACTCTGCGGGCTACTCGGCTGACGCTTCGCCCTGTCGCTCCCGCGTGTTGATACGCGTGAAAGGGGCGCTCCTCCAGCCTGCAGGCTTTGGAGGGGCGCCCCTCGCTCTTATCGGGGGTTTTGAGCACGCCTCGAGGGCGGCGCCTTGTCCCGGGGTTGAGCCGCGGTTTTCGCTGCCGACGGCCTAGAGCGCGCTGCGGTAGATTTCGCGCGCGTCGTCCAGCGTGAGCTTCATGAAGCTGCCAAACCTCTCGCCGCGGTTGATCTTTAGTCCGGGCATCATCTTCTCGATGTCGTCTTCGGTAACGCCGAATTCGGATAGCGTGCGGGGCATGCCTAGGGAGACGAAGAATTCTTGCAGCTCATCAATGGTTGCTTCCACCGCGTACTCGATGGCCTGCTCGGACGTGACCTCCACGTCGAGCTCGTCCACTTCCGGATCGACGGGTTCGATGCCAAAGACCTGGGCGCCGAATTCCAGGAAACGCTCGGGATGCTTTCGCCATACGTGGCGCATCCAGGCGGGGAAGATCACGGCGAGGCCGGCGCCGTGGGTGATCTTGGTGTCCAGCGCCGACAGCTCGTGCTCCAGGCCGTGGCAGGTCCAGTCGCCGTCGCGCAACCCGGGGATGTTGAGCCCGCAGCCGGCAAGGCCGTTATGGGCGAGCGTGCCCACCCACATGATCTCGGCGCGTGCGTCGTAGTCCTCGGGGTTCTCCATCACCTTGGACGCGGCGTCCATGGCGGCGCGAACCAGGCCGCACGCGATGTTATCGGTGACGCCCACGGCGGGCTCGCCGGAGAAGAAGCGCTCCGTGATATGGGCGATCATGTCAGTTACGCCAGCGGCGGTCTGGTAGGCGGGCAGGGTGAAGGTGAGCTCGGGGTCGAGGATGGCGATGACCGGACGGTTGAGGTCCGTGTTGATGCCGCACTTAAGGTGCTCCTCGTCGTTGCTGATGACGCAGGAGTTGGAAGCCTCGGAACCCGAGGCGGGAATCGTCACCACGCAGGCGACGTCGACGCGATCTGCGGGCGTAGCGCGCTTGCGGAAGAAATCCCATACGTCTCCGTCATAGACCACGCCCAGGGCGATCGCCTTCGCGCAGTCCATGGCGGAGCCGCCGCCTACGGGCAGGACGATGTCGACTTCATGCTTTCGTGCGAGCTCGACTCCCTCGCGTACCAAGCCGATCTCGGGGTTGGGGCGCACGCCGCCCAGTTCGACGTGCTCTATCCCCGCAGCGTCCAAAGAGGTCATTACGCGGTCGAGCGTGCCGCAGCGAACTACCGATCCCTGTCCGTAGACAATGAGCGCGCGGTGGTAGCCGGAGGCGGACAGGGTCTCGCCGACCTTGTCGGCGGCTTTCCGCCCGAAGACGAAGCGGGTGGGGGAGTAGAAGGAGAAATCGTTCATGGTGCTCCAATCTGGCGGCTCGGTCTATGCGCGCGGACGAATTGTTTGGGTTCGTGCCTGCGGTTGCGATCTCGGAGCGGTCGCGCTCCGCCTTGCGAGGGGGCGTTCGGCCTTCCTCGCTTAGCCTATTGTATCGCCGCGTCGCCTTATGCCGGGTCGATCGGGTGGGTCTACTTTTCGTGCCGCCTGTTTGTCTTAGCCGTTGGGGTCTCGATGCTTTCTCATTCGGACCGTCCCGCTATCTCGACCGAGAGCACGTCTTCAAACGGTATATCTATATGCTCTAGGCGAACCTTGCGTAGCGCGGGGTCTATTTGGCGAACGATGTCAGTTCGGGACGTGTAGCCGTCCCGGTCGTAATACCGTATACGCACCAGGTCGCCACGGCGAACCTGCGAAAGTACGCGATCGAGGTCGGCCGCCTCCTCGTCCGTGAGTTCGTGGCGCTCCTCGGCCACGCGTTGCATGTCGCGTATCAGTTGGTAGTATCCCGTGAGTGCGGCGAACGGCATGAACTGCTGGGCGCGGTCCGCCCGGGGCCTGCCGCCTTGGGTATAACGGGTCTGCATGCGGTCGGCATTGCTAGGCACGGTGTCCTCCCACCTGTTCGTTGCGTTCGCGCCCGGTGGCGCCTTGCTTAAAGCTGGTCCCCTTAAGAAGGGCGTTCTTGCCGTAACGATGTTTCACGCTCAGCACCGCCTCCTGCAGGCTCCGCTCTTCCGCCTCCGCTTCGAGGTCGGTGAACAGGTTGTAGGTGGCAAATTCCTCTGGGAGCAGGTTGCCAAAGCCAATGTTCACGCGGCGCACGGCGCGTCTGGGGTCGATGGTTTGGTCGAACAGCTGCTCAAAGCACGGCATAAGGCTTTTGAATGAGTTGGTCTTCTCGCTTAGTTTCCGCTGCCCGCCGCCGTGTTCGAAGGCGCCGTATCCCGCTGCCGGCCTGGTTCCATGCTCGCCGCGAAACAGCGGGCCCGCCGGCGCGGCCCCGCGCAGGCCGCCGCCCATTCCCAACATGACCC
>DBEWRE010000003.1:0-81029 GCA_048207125.1 Collinsella sp. | reverse complement strand
TCGGTAGGCGTCTTGAGCTTTCCCCCTGCGGTGGTGTCGTAGTACGCGCCTACCAGGCCCATGCGATACTCTTCTGGGTTGCGCTTGTATTGATCGTCGAGCGCCGTGTTCTCGCTCTGCACGCGCGTTTGGTCATCGGTGGTCCACAGATGGTCGTTGTTGGAAACGATGCGCGCTTGGGTAACGGACCCGCCAAATCCAAAGGACTGGCTAACGTCCAGGTCCATGCAGGTCATATGGCCCTTAAGCTCGATGGGGGTATTGGTTCCCGCATACACCCAAGAAACGTCGACGCGTATATTGGCAAGACCAACGGTGTAGAAGTTGAAATTCTGGTAGCCGGTCTCATCGTCCGCGCCGGATCGCCAAAGGTCGCTCACAAAAACGCCCGTGCGGAACTCTTCAAACCACTTATCTTTGACTTCGGGAAACTCATCCCATCCGCAGGTTGGTTCAAGGTAGTCCCAATCCACCAGCGTAACTAGGGCGTCTACGTTGTCTTTTCCGTACGATCCGCCGGAATAGCGCAGGGTTGGACGAGAGCTCTTCGGCGTGGATTCGTCGATAAAGAAGGCATAGCCTTTACCGCGCGGCGCCACAACGGGCCTGGAGCCATCGGGATTGGGCTCCGTGCCTCCAGATGTGCTGTAGTACTTAGAAACGTCTGTTTCTTCCACCCAGCCGCTTTCGATAGTTATGGTGTCGAAGTCGATCGATGGCGCGTAACCCTCGTCCTCAAATTCATTTTCAGCGACCTCGATAATCTTTGCCTTGCCGGTGTCTGCCGCCACAAGGTGGAAAATGGGCGTAAGGCTGCCTACGATAGCCGCGGCAAAGATGGCGAGAACAAGAATCACAATGGATGGATTGAGTGAAGACACGAGGGAGAAGAATGTTTGTCTGCGGTTGGGCGGATGGTGATTCATGGCATGTCCTTTCTCGCGCGCATGGTGTGCGGATGAGAAAGGAGCCTAGATCCGACTATGTACTCCCAAGCGATATGAAAAGATCCTAAAGTGGTAGATAGATGTATCGAAGATTCTTACAGGTATATCGAACCTGCAGGTAGATGCCCGTCTGGCATCGCGCTCAGATTTTTTGACGATGGACTTAAGGCACGTTGTATCACCAAAAGAGCACCCTGGTCATCCAAAGATTTGTTTTGCGCGACTAAAGTCGTCGCCAGTACTGGTATGCCATGGTTGGGAAATGAAGTCTTGCCGCCTTAGGTGGTGGGGGATATACTTATCAAACGGCCAGAGATGGCTTTCATTTTGCGGGCATCGCCAAGTGGTAAGGCATCAGCTTCCCAAGCTGACACTCGCGGGTTCGAGTCCCGTTGCCCGCTCCAGGGATTGTGTGACCCGGCGCTGCAAGGTGCCGGGTTTTTTCATACGTGCGGTGCAGTGCGAGGGAGACGAAAAAGGCCCCGGGACGTGCCCAGGGCCTTGGTAGACACATGTACGGGAGACTTACTCCTCAAAAGAGAGGTTCTCCAAACGTTTAAATACCACGTCGATACGGGTGAGGAAATCCCAAGGGTCGAAAATCTCGTCCAACTTCTCGGAAGAAACGGTGCACTCGGGGTCTGCCTCCAGGCGCTCGCGCAGGTTGGGTCCGTCGACTGCGGCGTGAACGTCGTCCCAAACCGCCATGGAGTTGCGCTGGACAATCTTGTAGGCGTCCTCGCGGGTGATGCCGGTGTCGACCAATGCCAGCAGAACCTTGGAGGAGAAGATAAGGCCGCGGGTGAGGTTAAGGTTCGCCTGCATGCGAGCGGGGTACAGGATAAGGCCGTCGACGATGCGGATGAGGCAGTTGAGCATATGGTCCAGAGCAATGAAGCTGTCGGCCTGGGCGACGCGCTCGGCGGAGCTGTGCGAGATGTCGCGCTCGTGCCACAGGGCGACGTTATCAAAGGCAACCTGGGCGTTCGCCTTTACCACGCGAGACAAGCCGCAGACCTTCTCGAGGGTGATGGGGTTGCGCTTGTGGGGCATGGCGGAGCTGCCCTTCTGGCCCTTCTTGAACGGCTCCTCGGCCTCAAGGGTATCGGTCTTCTGAAGATTGCGGATCTCCGTGGCGATGCGATCGCAGGTTGCGGCCGTGGTGGCTAGAACGCCTGCCAGGTAGGCGTGGTGGTCGCGGGAGATAACCTGGGTGGACAGCGGGTCGTGGGCCAGGCCCAGGCGCTCGCACACGTACTCTTCGACAAACGGGTCGATGGAGCTGTATGTGCCGACCGCACCGGAGATCGCACCGAAGGCGACGTTCTTGCGCGCATCGAGCAGGCGGTCCAGGTCGCGCTTGAGCTCCCATGCCCAGCTGCCAAACTTCATGCCAAAGGTCATGGGCTCGGCATGGATGCCGTGGGTGCGGCCGACGCACAGGGTCTCGCGCTCTTCAAAGGCGCGGCGACGGCAGATCTCGCCCAGCTTGCGGACGTCTTCGATGATGATGTCGGTGGCTTGGACCAACTGGTAGCACAGGGCGGTGTCGCCCAGGTCGGAGCTGGTCATGCCGTAGTGGACCCAGCGGCTGGGCTTGGGCTCGCCTTCCGGCACTTCGGCGTCGATATACTCGCCCATATTGGTGAGGAAGGCGATGACGTCGTGATTGGTGACGGCCTCGATGGCGTCGACCTCTTCCTTGTTGAACTTGGCGTGCTCGCGAATCCAAGCGGCTTCTTCGCGCGTTATGCCGATCTTGCCCATCTCGGCATGAGCCTCGCAGGCGAGGACCTCGATCTCCTGCCAGATGGCGTACTTGTTCTCAAGGGAGAAGATGTGTCCCATTTCGGGGCGAGTGTAACGGTCGATCACCGGCGACTCCTTCTGTACGAGCGGCATGGACGCCGCGCAGGTCAGATACTCCCATTGTAGCGTGACGGGGCTAGACCCATGCCTTGCGCTACTCGATTTCGCCCAGCTCGCGCATCTCCTGGTCAACGCGCTCGTCGCGCAGGGAGCAGTTTTCCGTGAGCAGGCAGTTGACGCACATGTAGTCGCAGGGGATTTCCTGGGTGAGCTGCTCAAGCGAATATCCCTTGATGCGCAGGCAGTAGTCGCCGATGAGCGCGCGAATCGCTTCGATTCCGAAGATCAATGTGTAGATGCGGCTTTTAGGGAGCCCGCCAAGCTCCCCATCGAGCTCTTCTTTGGTGATGGCGAGCGCTTGTTCAAAGGTTTTTCCAGGCAGCTTGTTTGCCAGCAGCGCCGCGCAACCGATGGCCGCCAGGCATCCGTGGCTGCGGAAGCCGACCTCTTCAAAGGTTTCGGTTTCAGGATCGATGCGCGCGAATAGCTGCATCTGGACGGTACCGCGCTTCTCCTTGCCCACGCTGCAGAAGGCGTTGGCGCCATCGGGGATACCGCAGTTGGCGGCATCTGCAATGAGGTCGAGGGTGGCGTCGGCGTACTCGGTAATGGGCGCATCGTTTTCTATTTGGTACATGTCCGGCGTGCGCAGGAACGGGGTGTCTTGGGTGAGGCGCTGTTTGGCCATGGTATTCCTTCCGGGTGGGTGGGGCGTGGGCGGTATGGATGACGTGGACGAGGAGGCGTCGCGCGATAAGGCGTGAGCTCCCGGTCTTTAGGGGTTGCGTCCCTTCTCGACGCCGTAGAACTCAGCCAGCGCCTTACCCTGGGCGTCGCTGAGGAACCTGGTTGAGTAGAAGAAGGTTTCGTCCAAACTGGTCTTGCAGGAGTGAATATCCGCGAAGGCCTCTTCGTCCCCAATGCTCTCAAAAAGGCCGCGCGTCTTCTCAATGGACCACAGATAAGGTGGGTTCATGAAATCAAGGATGGAGACAGGGCGGGGATATACGCGAGACTCGGTGCGCACCACGTCGATAAAGGTCGAGAAATCGTCATTTTCCGTGGTGATGAACAGCGCGTGGGCAAAGCTGCTGGAAAGAAGCGGTTTGGAGTAGAGGTAGACGGATTTTTTGCCATAGAGCAACACGACGTCGGATACGTCGAGGTCGGGCAGGGGCGTGTCCTCGTCCACTTCATGGCCCTCTAGCATCACGTCCAAGGGCTTGGGAGCTTCCATCTTGCCTATGGCGGGGGAATCGTCGGCATGGGGGCTGTCTTCGATGTATTCCATAAGCCCGGCTTCAAACGAGGCGTCGTCCATGTCTTGTGGCGCGATCGCGAGGCGCTTCCAACGCGCCGGCGTGGTGAGCTTGCCTTCGAAGGAGCGCTGCCTCATGTCCGTGAGCGCCTTGTCCCATGCGCGAATGAGAGAGTTGCGCCGATAGATGCTCGCTCGCTCTTCATCTGAGAGCTGCGGCTTTCCATCATCCGCGCCTTCGATGGGCGCGACCTCGCCTTCTGGCGCGATTGGTAGATTTGTTGGCTGCTGATCGGTGGTGTCGGTCATTGCGCGCCTTTCGATCTGTGACTCATATGATGTTAGGTCCATGCAAACCAGTGTAGTACAAGGTATACTAAACCATCGCCAGAGATGGTTGGGGAGCAAACGTTATGGCAGCGTATAAGCCTTATGTGTTGGTTTGCCCCAAAGGAATATAAGGGGAGAGAGCGTGTCGCAGGAAAAAGCGGACCAGACGGTTATGCCGCCATTGGGCTTTGAGGCCTACAAGGTGCTGCTGCCTTCGATATGCGGGCTCGCTCTGAGTTCGACCGTGGTCAACATATGCATCCAGGTTGCTCACGCGACCACGGGCACCTCCACGTTCTCCGGCTTCACCATGTTCATCTCCGCCGTGGTCATCTCGCTTCTCTTTTTGTCTACGCTGGTTGTAAAGCGTTTCGACAAGCGCTTTATCTCGACCACCACGTTGGCGGCGATTCTCGTAGCGGCAGCGTGCTCCCTGGCGTCCGCCTCGCTCGACGCGGTAGGCGCGGCGCCGCCGCCTTGGATGGCGTTGATGATGGGCGCCGGTATTACGGTGGGCAGTACCTACCTTGAATTCTATTGGTTGCGCAAATTACGAGGGGTCTCCGCTCAGGCGGCGGTCGTTGTCGTCTTCTCCGCCCTTGCGCTCTCCGAAACCGCTACGTTCATGATGAGCTTCTCCAGCGAGTTTGTTTGGCACGCTGCAGGCGCCATTCTCACGGTTGCGCAGATGGCGGCTATAAAAATCTCTCGTACCATGGATGCGCCCAGCGATTCATTCCCCGCCGTGTCGGAGTCGTATTTTGGAACGGACGAGAACCGCTTCTCCAACCGCAGCTTCCTTGTGGTGGCTGCCGTCGGCATCTGGTTCATCTCCATCCCCATCGGCATGGGAAGGGGCTTCCCCGCGGGCGACCCCATCTACATGAGTACGGTGCCGCGCTTCCTCATCATGATATTCGTGTGGGTGGTCGCTGCCCTGTGGGTGCGAAACGGCCTTAAGTCGCGCATGCGCGCCCTGACTACCAGCATCTGGGTGGTTATGGAGGTCCTCATCGCGTTGGGAGCCATCTTCTTTGCGATCTGGCCCAAGACAATCAGCATAGGCGCTTCGTTTGTCATGGCGGCATCGTTGGTGCTCAACGCTTTCATCTGGTATCTGACCATCGCATTCATCAGCTTTGGGTGGCGCGATTCCTTCTACTACGCATCCGCCGCCTGGGTGGCGAGCAACATGCTTGCCGTCGCCGGCATGAAGTTCGATACGGCCATCACGCGCGTGATGCCTAGCAACGCACCGGTCATTATCTCGATTATGAGCTTCTTTGTGCTGATAGCGACGCAAGTGGTGTTCACCAAGTTGCTGGCCGCACCGTCCGAGCAAACGGAAAGCAGCCGCGCTGAGGGACCCATTACGGAGGCTGATGTGCGCCGTATCCCCTTGATGGGCGTGCTGGCCATCTCGCCGCAGGCTCAGGCTCCCATGGTGAATCAAAAGCCCAGCGTCCACATAGCGACCTCCGTGATGGAGATGGGGCAGACCTTCGGTCTTACGGGTCGCGAGGTCGAGGTGCTTACACTTTACGCATTGGGCCATACGCAGGCGCGGGTAAGCGAGGAGCTAAAGCTGTCTCCCAACACGGTGCATACGCATATCAAGCGCATCTATGACAAGACCGACCTGCATTCTCGTCAGGAGATCCTCGATTACATCTCCGAGTACGGCGCGCGCGGAGCGTAGATACATTAAACGGAGGCAGACCGCGCTTGTCTGCCTCCGTTTTTTAGTCAACTAGAATGGTTTGCCCTCCGGGTTGGCAAGCCTTTAGTTTCCGGTATCCAGCCCCGCGGCCTCGTCTGCTGCCTTGGCGGCTGCTATCTGCTGCGCGGCGGAGTCCGTAAACATCTTTCGCTCGCACTCGGGAAGCAGGGTGCGCAGGCGGTCGCGCTCGGTGTTCATGCCGATGAAGATCTGCCGCATCATGACAAGAACAAGGTAGCGACCCTTGCGGGTGAGCGTGAGCTCGTCGGCGTTGTTCTTGTCGAATGCTCCGTTGGCGTAGAGATAGCCGTACTCCACGGGCATGTCGTACTGGATGTATTTGCCAAAGTCGCGTCTCCAGGCACGGTTATCAAGGCGCAGGCCAAACAGTTCGCGCCCCATGCGATAGCGCTTGCCGTTGACGTGTCCCATCGAGATATGCGAGGCGACGCTCATGGTTCCCTCCTCGATGCGGCGGCAGTATCCGTCCAGCGAGGAGTCGTTGGTGTAGATGTCGTCACCCAGGAAGGAGTATCCTCCGCAGCCGGCGGCTACGTATTCGCCGTAATCGACCACGTATTCGTCGATCATGGCGTCGCGGTCCTTGGCGAACGTGTAGACGTCCGTCGCGTAGAATCCAACGCCGCCCTTCTCTGTTGGAGCGGTCATCTTGTCAAAGAGCGTGTTGTAGAGATCCTTTTCAAGGTTGTAGTCAACCTGCCCGTGGAAGCAGGTCTGCATGAGCTTTTCGGACCCGGGCGATGCCATCAACGGGTAGTAGGTGATTTGGTTGGCACCGGTCGTGCGGAACACGTCGATATCGCGGGCGACCATTTCGGCCGTCTGACCAGGGAAGTTGAAGATCATGTCGACGTTGAAGGTGTCGAACATGTCATGGACGTCTTGGATGCGCTCGACGATCTCCTCGGCGCTGCCGTATTTGTTGTAGCGGTCCATGCGCTTGAGGAGCGTGTTGTCGAAGCTTTGGACGCCCACGGAGAATCGTTGGACCATATGGCTCAAGCGTTCGAGGCGGTCGCGATCAAGATGCGGGGGATTGGTTTCGCTGGAGACCTCTTTGATGGTGGGGAAAAGCTCGCGCATGTAGTCGATGGTCCGCTCGAGCTCATCCATCATGATGGTGGGCGTGCCGCCGCCGATGTAGGCGCTGGGCGGTTGATAGCCAAGGTCGTGAATCATCTTGAGCTCGCGCCTCAGGGCATCGAAGTACCGGCGGGCGGCCTCTTCGCGGAAGGGGAAGCGCGTGAAGGAGCAATACGGGCATAGGACGTCGCAGAACGGGATGTGTACGTAGAGAAGGTACTCGTGCCCCGCTTCTGGCGCGGGCAGGGTGCGTGCGCACTCGCCCTTGGAGCGGAAGAGCTGTCTGGCTCCTATGCCAACGGTCTTAGAGAGAAGGCGTTCGGAAAGCATGATCGACCTCCGGGGTGTCGTGTTTGAAAGCGTGCGGTTGAACCAATCTATTGTGCATCGATTGGCTCCAAGGCGCCACGGGGTTTGTTTGCACCACAAGCAAACCTTGCACGCGAGGCTTCCATTTGAATAATAATGGACGAAAAATAAACCTATGAAATAAATAGGAATAGCAACAACTCCATTGGGATAAAGTATTTACAGTGCTTCCATGCAACTGGTTATCAAATGTAAACCCGCAGGTAGACCGTGTACCCTATAACAGGTGACAAGGTTTACGGCTTACATGTCACTAATTTTCAAAGATACCCATAACAAGGTGAACACCGAAGAAGCGTTTGACGCACAATGCATACTGACGGCGGAGACTGTATCGCCAACGGTCCCGCCAAGGTAAAGGTGCGATGCGCCGTCCCTTGGGCGTATCGCGTAATGCAGTAAGGGGAGGGAACTATGAAAGAGAACACCGCTTTGGAGCAGGTTGGCTCCGGCGCGGATCGCCTCGACTCCTTCTTCACCCGTCGTGGGTTTGTGAAGGTTTCTGGCGCGTTCGTCGCGAGCATGGTGGCCCTGGGTCTTCTGCCGGACACCGCCGCAGCGGCTCCCACGAGCTCGAAGGGCAAGGTCGACTACTATGCGACCCCGTCTCACGTGCTCAAGGTCAACCGCGCCCGTTGCACCGGTTGCCAGCGCTGCGAGATGAGCTGCACGCTTCAGAACGATGGCGTGTCCCAGCCCGCAGCCGCCCGCATCCACGTGCACGACGGCTACCAGTTTGGTAAGGAGCTCGGATCCGGCGACGGTATCTACTACTCCTGCGAGTGGAACGTCCGCGCCTGCCACATGTGCAAGACGGCCCTGTGCCAGACCGCATGCCCGCAGGGCGCCATCCTCACCGACGACAAGGGCGTTCGCTACGTCGACGCCGAGAAGTGCGTTGGTTGCGGCACCTGCGTCGCCGCGTGCCCCTATCACATGCCCGTGGTGAACACCGTCACCGGCAAGTCCTCTAAGTGCATCGCGTGCGGTCGCTGCGCCGAGCAGTGCCCCAACGGCGCGATCGAGCTCATCGAGTGGGAGGACGTGAGCCACTCCTCCGGCCCGACCAAGCAGGAGAACCCCTGGCCGCTCGTCTCCGAGAAGCAGGACTTCGTCGCCGGCGGCAAGATCGGTTAAGGATAGGAGAAGTAAATGGCTGATACCTCTTACGGTTGGGCTGGCTGGATCGCCCGCGTCAACCTTACGAGCGGTGCTATCACCGAAGAGTCCGATGTCGAGATGCAGAAGGACTACATCGGCGGCATGGGCTTTGCTAACAAGATCATGTACGACGAGGTTCCTGCCGGCGTTGACTGGATGGACGAGGAGAACAAGGCCGTTCTCGCAGTCGGTCCTCTGACCGGTGCCGGCGTTCCGCTGGCGGGCCGCTCCACGTGGGCAACCCTGTCCACCTTTACCCAGGACCACCTGGTTGTCGACTGCCACTGCGGCGGTCAGCTGGGCGCCATGCTCAAGTACTCCGGCCACGACGGCCTGATTATCGAGGGCAAGGCCGATACCCCGGTCTACATCTTCATCAACGATGACAAGATCAGCATCGAGGATGCCTCCGCTCTCTGGGGCAAGGGCACCCGCGAGACTACCGAGGCCCTGTGCAAGAAGCACGGTCTCGAGTGCTGCGTCGCCGCCATCGGTCCCGCAGGCGAGAACCTGCTCCCTTACGCGTGCGTCATGAACAGCCGCTCCCACTCCGCGGGCGCTGGCCTGGGCGCCGTCCTTGGCTCCAAGAAGGTCAAGGCCGTCGTCGTTAAGGGCACCAAGGCCGTCAACGTGGCCGACCCGCAGATGGTCGCCGACCTGTCCGACTACATGATCGCCCAGGTCCTTGGTTCCAACAACAACCACGTCGTCCCCTCCACCCAGCAGTCCTGGGCCGAGTACTACGACAAGGGTTCGCGTTGGACCGCCCGCAAGGGTCTGTACTGGGCAGCTGCCGAAGGCGGCCCCATCGAGACCGGCGAGCCCAAGCCCTTCGAGCCGAACACCATGGGCTATCGCTGCATGAAGTCCACCAAGGACCTCGGCCCCGCAGCTGAGAAGTACACCGTGAAGATGGCTGGTTGCCACGGCTGCCCCGTGCGCTGCTATGCCCAGGTGAAGGTTCCCCAGGTCCAGGAGGCCACCGGCTACGAGTCCTCGGGCAACACCTGCGTTCCCAACTTCCCGTTCTCCGCGTACATGCAGCCCATCCTGCAGGTTCCGGGCATTCAGGAGGGCGAGAACAAGACGCTCACCGACCTGTCTGTCTTCTACAACCAGCTGATTTCCGTCACGGTCGACGACCTTGGCCTGTGGTGCAACTACGCTCAGCTCTATCGCGACCTTGCCTGGACCTACAAGGAGGGCATCCTCGCCGAGCACTGCACCCCCGAGCAGATGGCCGAGTACAACTTCGAGGGCATCATGTCCGGCGACCCCACGTCGTTCATCAAGATCCTCCTCGACATCTCGTCCAACGACACCAAGAACAAGCCCATTTCCTGGCTTGGTCACGGTCCGTACGTCTGGGCCGACAAGGATCACTGGAACCGTCCCGACTGGTTCGAGAACAAGACCTCCGCGCTGATCAACTACCGCGGCTGGCCTGTCCACCATGCCATCGAGTGCTTCGCCCAGGTCGGCGGTCTGTACAACATGGTCTTCAACCGCGACGATATGATCCACTCCGCCGTCAACCTCCAGGGCTGCGGCCTGCCCATCGAGCTCAAGAAGGAGATGGCCAAGGAGATGTTCGGCGGCGAGGACGCCATGGATCCGGACAAGAACTACACCCCCATCAACGAGCATAAGGTTGAGTTCGCTTGGTGGAGCATCGTCACCGACGTTCTGCATGACTCGCTGACGCTGTGCAACTGGGTGTGGCCCATGGCCATGGCCCCCGCTAAGGAGCGCAGCTACCGCGGCGACCTGGACCTCGAGGCCCAGTTCTACACCGCCGTCACCGGCCAGGAGGTCACCATCGACGACCTGTACAAGGCTGCCGAGCGCATCATGACCCTCCAGCGCGTCAACACCGTCCGCGGCATGAAGGACAAGGACGGCAAGATGGGCTGCAACGACATGCGCAACGTCCACGACGTCATCACCGAGTGGGTCTTCACCAAGGATCCCGACATCAAGCCCTTCACCCCCGGCACCGACAAGATGGACCGTGAGGACTGGAAGAAGTCCCTCACCATGTTCTACAAGCGTTTTGGCTGGGACGAGAAGCTGGGCTGCCCCACCAAGCAGTGCCTGGCAGACCTGGGTCTTGAGCAGGAGTCCAAGGACCTTGAGGAGCTTGGCCTGCTGGCCGACGGCGGTACTGCCTACGACGAGCGTACGCGCAAGTACGACGGCCTGCTGAAGAAGTACTGCGGCGATAACCCCGCGAACGCCTAGTGGTCTCGAAAGGAGAAAACAATGGCTGACGAGATCAAGGAGAGCACCGAGGGTACGCCCGAGGCCACTCCTAAGAAGAAGTTTGATTGGAAGGGCAAGCGCCTCCCGATCATCATCGCCGCTGTGGTCGTTGTGACCGTCATCGGCGTTGCCGGCTGGGCCTGGCATGCGACTCCCGAGTGCTGCGACGTTATCTGCCACAGCACCATGGGCAAGTACTACCAGACCTACACCCAGGACACCACCACCCTGGCATACAAGCACCGCGCTGCGACCAACAACCAGTGCCTGGGCTGCCATGAGGCAACTCTGCCCCAGATGGTGCATGAGGTCCAGATCCAGCTGTCCGGTGATTACCCGCAGCCGTTCGACAAGGTCACCTTCTCGAACGATTTCTGCCTGCAGAGCGGTTGCCACCTGGGTGCCGGCGTTATGCCCGGTGCCACCGAGTCCTCTACCAAGGACTTCAGCTTCGACCCGCACAGCGATTACCATGGCGTGCAGCAGTGCAACTCCTGCCACCTCATGCATGATCAGTCCGTCTTCACCTGCGCTTCCTGCCACCAGGTTGGCGCTTGGGAAGGCGAGGGCGGCGTGCCCGAGGGCTGGGTTGTCCAGGATCTGGGCAACGGCAAGACCGGCGCTGTCCCCGAGGGTTGGGCAACCCCCTTCACCTTCGAGGCCGCAAGCACCAAGTAGCTTGCTGGATTTATGTAGCGGCCGGTAACGGGGCGATGGCCTTCCGGCCGCTATCATAGAGGTTTGCAACGCATGCAGCCTCCTATTTCTTGGGCATGAAACGGAAGCCCAGGAATAGGGGGCTGTTCTTTTTTAGTGTCTCGCGGCGACGCGGGGGGTTAATTTAGAGCCGGCTTCCGTTATGCGATATGGTAAACAAGAAGTAGACAACTGGGAGGCGAGGGTATTGTTCGATAACACCGATGAACGGCGTGGCCATCTGCACGGATCAAGTGGTCTGCAATTAAGGCACGCAGGCTCAAGAGCAGCCGGTGGAATACCGCCTCTAACATCTCGCGATCCCATCTATCTCCAGCTTGCAGATATCATGCGCGAGCGCATTATTTCAAAGCGCTGGGCAACGGGCAGCAAGATTCCATCGGAACACGAGCTGATGGAGGTGTTTGAGGTCGCGCGCGGTACGGTGCGCAAGGCGTTGAAGACCCTTGTTGATGAGGGGCTCTTGGTTCAGGTGCGCGGCAGCGGAACGTATGTGGCGGAGCCCGGTATTTCTCATCCGGCCGGTGTGCGCCCGCTTTCCTTTGCGGATTCCCTTCGCAACCAGGGAAAAGAGTTTAAAACAATCGTAATAAAGCAAGAGGTGTGCCCGGCGAGCGCCGAGGTTGCGGCCGAGCTTGGCGTTCTGGAAGAAGACATGGTCATGTTCATGCGTCGAGTGCGGACGGTGGACGAAGAGCCAATTATGTGCCAGGAGAGTTGGCTAAATTTGGGCGAGTGCCCGGGGCTGCAGAAGATCGACTATACGCGCGAGTCACTATTTAACGCGGTGCAACATTGCTCTAACCGCAAGGTGAAGACTTCCCATATGCGATATAGCGCGCGGACGGCTGGTATCGAATACGGAGAGCTACTGGGATGCAGTGAGTCTGCGGCATTGCTGCTTTTGGAGCAGAACATCTGTCTGGAAGACGGGGTGTGCGTCGAGTGGGCGTATACCTGGTTCAAGCCTGGACAGAGTATTGTTGGCACAGCGGAGCAACCAAATTAGCAGGTCAGGCGATTAATCAATGCTAATGATGTAGTAATTTGCCCAACCGTTTAAGAGAGAAAAACAACCATTTATAGAGTATGTCTCCATACGGGGCACACAAACCTGTCCATTCTGGTGTATACAACTAGTTGTACACAGTGAAGTGTACAACTAGTCCATAAGTTGTCTAGCGGATGCAGGGCAACATTGGCCGAGAATAGAGAGGGCTTGATGCTATGGAGAAAACTCAGCTCAGGACGCCGTTCTTCGTGGTTAATCCCAAGTCGTATCTGTACGGCGAAGAGATTTATGCGCTAGCGAAGAAAACCGATGAGCTTGCGGCAAAGTATGACTTTGACGTTCTGTTTACCGCCCAGCTCATCGACCTCCCCCACATCATGGAAACGTGCCCGCATCTTATTCCGTGCGCGCAGCACATGGAGAGCCTGAAGCCCGGTCGAGGCATGGGCCACGTGCTTCCCGAGGCTCTTGCGGCCGCGGGCGTCAAGGCAACGTTTCTCAATCATGCGGAGAATCCCTGCACCGTTCACGAGCTTGCATCAACCATCGCCCGCGCCAACGAGGTGGGCATTCTTACCGTTGTGTGCGCCGATTCGGTGGAAGAGGGCGAGTGGATCGCCGGCCTGCATCCCGACGTGATGGTGTGCGAGCTGACAAGCCTTATCGGTACCGGCCAGGTTGCGGGCGAAGACTACATGCGCGCGTCGACCGAGGCCGTGAAGGCTGTATCCCCGCAGACCAAGGTGCTGCAGGCGGCCGGCATTTCAACTGGACAAAACGTATACGACGCCATCAAGTACGGCGCCGACGCTACGGGTGGAACATCCGGCATCGTCGCTGCGGAGGATCCGTTTGCAACCCTTGATGAGATGTTCGAGGCGCTCGACCGCGCTCGTACCGACTTTCATAAGGAGGCGTAGCGCATGGCTGTCTATAAGGAAATCGTAAAGATGGACACGCTCGCCGGAAAGCCGACGTATGTCGATGTTACGGCCGATGTGGCCGGCGCTGTCGAGAACTCTGGAATCAAAGAGGGCGTTGTCACGGTCATTTCCTGCCACACCACCTGCGCGGTGTTCTCTGAAGAATTCGACCACGACTACACGCCCGCTGGCGACACGTATCTCCAGGCGGACCTCAATGCGGGACTGGAGCGCGTGTTCCCCGAGCAGCATGACTGGAATACGTATCGCTATCCCGGCCTTCGCCATTTTGAGGAAGTTGAATCCTGGCCCAACCTGGAAGCATGGCTGCCGGGAGGCGACAGAACGATGCTTTGGAACGGTGACGCGCACCTTCGCTCCACGCTGATCGGCAGCAACCAGACGTTTGAGGTCGCCGACGGCAAGCTGGAGATGAACGGCTTGGCCAGCATCTACTTTGTCGACTTCGACCGAACCCGCGAGCGTACGCGCAAGGTGAAAGTCGTGGTTATGGGCGAATAGGTTGGATGCGCGACACGGTGAGGTCGCCGGCAAACCAACCTGTCGGTTGCGATATGCAATTCGTAACCGTGCTGATATCGGCCGATGAAAATCCAAAGGAAGGAGTTAATCATGAAGAAGATCGTTTTGGCCTGCGGGTCCGGCATCGCTACATCCACCGCCGTTGCGCATAAGGTCGCGACGCTGCTGGACGAAAACGGCTATGCGAATCAGTACCACATCGTGCAATGCGCCATTGCCGAGGCTACCTCGCAGTGCGCCGACGCTGACCTGCTGATCGCGACCACCGTCGCTCCCGCTGGCGTGACGTGCGAATTCATTAGCGGCCTGCCGTTCCTAACCGGCATGGGCGTCGCTGATACGCAGCAGAAGATTCTGGATGTCATGGCGAAATAACCAAAGCTAGATTTCCGCTTCGTAAGCACCTAGTTCAAAGGGGATACGCAATGGATGCAATCCTGGGTTTCTTTTCTTTTATTCAGGGTCTCGGCGTCTCGGTGATGATGCCCGTCATCATCACGGTTATCGGCGCCGCCTTGGGCGCGGGCTTTGGTAAGAGCCTAAAGGCGGGTCTGACGGTTGGTGTCGGGTTCATCGGACTCAACCTGATCATCAACAATCTTTTGGGCACCAGCCTTGTTCCCGCCGTCACCACGATGGTCGAGAAGTTTGGCCTGGCCCTCTCCGTCATCGACGTGGGCTGGCCGGCGTCTTCCGCCATCGCCATGGGAACGACGGTTGGTATGTTTATCATCCCGCTCGCTCTGCTTGTGAACCTGGTTATGCTGTTCACCAACACCACGCAGACCGTCGATGTCGACATTTGGAACTACTGGCACTTCGCGTTCACCGGCTCCATCGTTGCCATCATTACCGATAACGTGGCCATTGGTTTTGCCGCCGCCGTCATCAACGAGGTCATCGTCTTGATCTTGGGTGACATCACCGCGCCCCAGGTTGAGAAGTCCCTCGGCATGCCCGGAGTCTCTCTTCCCCATGGCTTTACCGCGGCGTTCGCTCCCATCGCGATGGCGGTTAACTGGGTCATCGACAGGATTCCCGGTGTCCGCGATATCAACCTCGATGTCGAGTCCATGCAGAAGAAGTTCGGCGTCTTTGGTGAGCCGATCTTTATCGGCACCATCATCGGCCTCGTAATTGGCGTGATTGCCTATTTCGATCCCGCCGACATCACCGGCTCCGTCACCCAGATTCTGGTCCTCGGCGTTTCCCTGGGTGCCGTCCTGGTGCTCATCCCGCGCATGGCCTCCCTGCTGATGGAGGGCCTGCTCCCAATTTCCGACGCCGCTTCCGCTTTCATCCAGAAGCACATGCCCAACCGCGGTAAGATTTACATCGGCCTTGATTCCGCCGTGGGCGTCGGCCACCCCGTGACCCTGTCCCTCGCCCTGATCCTCGTACCAGTCATGTTGCTGCTCGCTGTTGTCCTTCAACCCTTGGGTAACCAGGTCATTCCGCTGGTCGACCTTTCCGTCGCTACCTACATGCTTGTTCTTGTTACCCCCATCGTGAACCAGAACGGCTTCCGCGGCCTCATCGTCGGCATCGTTGTTCTCGCCGTCGGCCTGCTCATCGCTACGTATATGGCTCCGTTCCAGACCGCGGCCGCCCTGCAGTCCGGCTTCGATATCGCAGCCGCCGCCGGTAGCGCGAACGCTCTGATCTCCTCGCTCTGCGATGGCGCCAACCCGCTTACGTTCATCTTTGTGTTCCTGAGCAACATCAACGGCTGGCTCTGCCTTGGCGTGACCGGTGTCGCGGCGATTGCTTTCGCCCTGTGGAACCGCGCCCGTATTATCAAGGAAGCCAAGGAGCTGCACGCTGAGGCGTAAAGCATAGTGACCGCATTCCTTATTCCAAAGAGATGATTGTTAGAACCGCGCACGCTTGTTCAACCTGGACGCGGGCGCGGTTCTTCTATCGAATGCGATTGGCAGCCGGCAATTGAAATGGTCCGCGATCTGAAAGGTGAGAAGTGGAAGAGAACGCCAACGGCATCTTGTACAGCTATGACGCACGTCGCTATCTATTTGATGTGCGGATTCCGGCGGTGTTGTCCGCGGTTGCGATCCCGACCGCGACCCTTATGATTGCGGCGCGCTTTTTGGTGCCCGTGGCGCTCATTTTTCTTATTGTGTCAGCATATACGCTGTTCAACACACTAATTGCCAGAACGTATCCAGCTACCGCTTCGCTTGACGATAACGCATTGACGTTTTATTCGTTTGGACGAACCGATGTCTATCCGCTCGAAGAGATCCGGCGGTTGCAGGTGCGTGAGAACAGAACGACGCTCAGCGCCTACGTCAGGATAAATGGCGGAGGAATTCTTCGTGGACGATACTTTGTGGGCTGCGGGGACATGCATGATGCGTCGGGCAACAATGCGGAACGGCTGTATAGGTTCTTTTTGGAAACGGAGGCGCGGCTCGATCCGGATAACCTGCGCGTTCGCGCGCGAGCTGTGGAGGCGCGTAAGGCCGCCGACCTCGAAGATGATGCCGCCGATAAAACTCGTCCAGAATCTCGTCGTCACCAGCGAAAGAAAAAGTAAGTGCAATCAAGTCCTGCTGAGCCCCCGCGCTCGCCGCTGGGAGCATCGACGGCCGAGTATTGGGAGGAAAGGAATTACCATGCTTGTCAACCTTCGTGACATCTGCGCTATCGCCGAGCAGAACAATATGGCGATCGCGGCATTCAACACGCCGAGCCTGGAAGCGGTTCGCGCCGCTATAGATGCGGCCGAGTTCACGGGTTATCCTGTGATTATCCAGCATGCCGAGTGCCACGAGAACATCGCCCCGCTTGACGTCATGGGTCCCGCCATGGTTGCTCTTGCAGAGCGTTCCAGCGCGCAGGTATGCGTGCACCTTGATCATTGCGAGAACCTTTCATACATGCGCCGTGCGTTGGAGATGGGTTTCAACGGCGCGATGTTTGATGGATCCGCGCTGCCTTATGAGCAGAATGTCGCTAACTCTGCCCGCGCCGCGGCTATGTGCGCTGGTTTTGATTGCGGCCTTGAGTGCGAGCTTGGCAGCCTTGGCGCACGCGAGGGAGATCTTCTTGAAGAGGGGGATGCGGCCTCCGTTGGGGGGATGGGCGCGACGTATACCGATCCCGGTCAGGCTCTCGAGTTTGCCTCCTCGACCGGTCTGGATATTCTCGCCTGCTCCTTTGGTACCGTTCACGGTCTGTATCGGGGGGAACCCCAGCTGTCTTTCGAGGTTCTCAACCAGATTCGCGAGCGCATTAAGGTTCCGCTGGTCATGCATGGTGGATCCGGAGTGTCCGATGAGGACTATCACAAGGCCATCGATGCCGGCATTCGCAAGATCAACTACTACACGTATGGAGTAAAGTACGCCGGAGAAAGCGTGTGCGATCTGGTTAAGGAACGCCGCGCTAACGACCCGGCCGCCGTTGTGTATTGGCATGATATGACCACCGCTGCCTACAAGCGCTTGCTTGATGATTTCAGCCAGGTCATCCGCGTCTTCGCCAACGGCGCGGAGCCGCTTGCCTAGCCCACCCCCGGGGCCGCGGGGGCGGGTCATCGTCCCCGCGGTTTTTTAGAGCGATGTCCGCTGCGCAGTAGGCGGCGGATCCGGATGATTGCCATGCACGGCGACAATATGAAAGGACCATCATGTCTGCAGTTGATACCAGCCTTTTTAAACCTGAGCTTGTGTTTTTTGATTTTGAGGCGACCGATCGCGAGGATTTCTTTAAAAAGTTGGGGGCAGAGCTCGATTCCCTTGGCTATATCAAGGATACGTGGTTCGATGCCATTATGGAACGCGAGGCCAACTATCCAACTGGCCTTGCCTGCCAGGCTGTAAACGTCGCGATTCCGCATGTTGAGCCCGAGCATCTTATCAAGCCCTATATTGCCGTTATCAAGCCAAAGAATCCCATCGTTTTTGAAGGAATGGGTGGCATAGGGGATCCGGTTCCTGCCGAGCTCATCGTCAATCTGGGACTCCTCGCCCATGCCGAGGGGCAGGTCTTCATTCTCCAGGCGTTGATGGGTATCTTCATGGACGAGGCATCCTGCAAGGAGGTGCTGGCTCAAGATACCCCCGAGTCCATGGTTGAGACCATGGTGAAATTCTGCAAGTAAATCATCTCTTATATATATGTGTGCTCTAGGTAAGAAGGTTCGCCTTCGGCATGTCGAGCGGGGATAATAAGTGAGATTGATATAGGAAAACCCTGTAAGGAGACCCTCATGATCTCTCATGACTTCAAGCCCCGCGGCGTCTGCGCCCGCTCCATCCACGTCGACCTTTCCGATGACGGCAAGACGATCGAAAGCGTGTCTTTCGTCGGCGGTTGCAACGGTAACCTCAAGGCTATCGGTAAGCTTGTCGCCGGTATGCCGGTCGATCAGGTGGTCGAGTTGCTGCAGGGCAACACCTGCGGTCCTCGAGCCACGTCCTGCGCCGACCAGCTGACCCTTGCTTTGCGCGAAGCCGCTGCGGAGGCGTAAGTCGATGGGCCTGTTCCAGGGAGAATACAAGGGATTCAGCCGCAGGCGCTTCGCTTTGGGCACCGTGGCCGCCGCCGGCGCGGTTGCCGCCGCGTCGGGTCTTTCCGCATGCGGAGGCGATGACGAGAAGAAGAAACCGACGGGCGAGCCGCAGGAAATAGATGATGAATCGATAATCTCCGTCTTGGACGATTTCAAAGCCCAGGACTTTGGACTCGTCGCCGCTCAAACATGGACCCTGCCCCTGGGCACCGTGCTGTTCCATTGCGAGGGGTCCTGGGCTGCTGCCATGCTCACGCCGGAGAGCGCCCTTCATCCCAATACCCTGGGAGTGCTCTCCCTTGCGTCCGGTGCGCTCACCACGGTTCGCGAAGAGGCGCTTAACGGACGTCTCTACACCTTTTTCGACGTGCGCTGCGGGTCTTCGGCCTTCGCATGGGTCGAGATAGATTACAACTCCCGTGATTGGAAGCTATACGGTCAGGGCTTTGCAGAGGGGTCGCTTACCGGGGAGCCAACGGAGCTTGATTCGGGCGACGTCGACTGGGAGCCCCCTATGTTCACGGTGACGGGCGATTCCGTCATCTGGCAAAAGATGCCGCTGGCGACGGGATCCAAGAGCTCGTCCGCCTCCCATTGCCTGCGCTGGCATGTGGGCGACAAGAAGGGTTCGGAGCTGTGGGAGTCCATCGGTAGGTTTGCCACGCATCCGCGCGTCTCCGACAACATCCTCACCATCGCTCCGCGCGTGCTTAATGAAGAGGGCACATATTACGGCTTGACGGCTGTAGATTTGGACGATGACAAGCACAAGCAGCTCGACCAGCTGGTCCTCCCTGCGTCTATCAGGCCGTTCGATGCAGTCTATACCGGTGAGAAGTTTGTCTTCTCTATCGAGGCGAGCTACAACTACGGCGGCAGCCTGGGCAATATGGGGACGTATATAGGACGAGAGGGCGAACCGTACGTTTACTTTAGTCGAGAGCCCGCTGCGTGGGCGTCGTTCAACGCGAACCGCTTCTATATCAAGACGCAGTCCGCGCACTATATCGTCGACACGGCCGAGAGCACCTATGACGCCATCTCAAGTCCAGATCACTCGCTTAGTTTTGGAGACTATCCTGCAAGCGAGGGCCATACCTCGCAGTTCCTGGTGTACTCGACGGTGCGCGACGCGCAAGGCATACCCCAGAGCGTGACGGCGCGCCTATTTGCGATCTAGGCGTTGCTGGGCTGCGGCTCGGCTACGGTCCGGCAACGACGGTATGGGGCCGCAGCCCATGGGTCGCCGCTACAGTTCGCGGGAGAGTCGCGCGTTTGCCGCGGCAAGGATACGCTCGCAATCTTGAGGCGCGGGGACTCGCGGCGGCTCTGGGTTCGCCGGATGCGGCGCCAGATGCTTTTCGAGCCATTGGATGCCAAGCCACCTGCCGAACTTGCTAGCGCAATCGGTGAATTCCGCGCACGTTCGATAGCCGTGACGGCGATGGAACTCAATCGACCCGGTGTTCTCGCTGCAAATGCATGATTCGCTGTTTGTGATGCCGGCGCTCGCCATGATCTTCTCAAGAGCGTCGAGCAGGTGGGCGCCCAGGCCCCTTCCCGTGAGTCCCTGCTTTAGATAGATGGAAATCTCTGCAGACCATTGATATGCGATGCGATGGCCAAAGGGGCCGTAGGAGGCAAAGCCAACGATGTCGCCGACGTTCGTCGCCGATTCATCTCCGCACACGCTTTCCAATACTAAAAAGGTGTGGTGATCAAGGGCCGATTGGATGCGCTCGGCATATTCGTCCACAGAGGGAGGCACGACCTCGAAACTCACCGTGGTCGAGGTTACGTAGGGGGAATACATGTCGAGTACGGCTGCGGCATCTTCTCGGCTTGCCAATCGAATCCTATACAACGCGGAATACCCCCTCATATGGTGCGCGAGTGATACGCAACTGATAAAGTTGGGCATAATGATACGTTAGAGACGCCGCCAGAGTTTTCAGGGCGCGTGTTGTAACAGTCGAGAAGACCGGGGTCGCGGAGACGCGCCGGTCCGCTTGGCGATGCAATGCGCAACCGGGCAACCTGCGCCCCGCTCTCTACGATAAAATAGTCTGGTTCGCATCTTATGAGATAAGGAGGCCTCAATATGGCTTCGGACGCAAGGAAAATTCTGCTCGTTGAAGACGAGAAGGCGATTCGCGATGCCGTTGCGGCCTACCTCGAGCGCGAGGGATATTGGGTTGTTGGCGTAGGCGATGGCCAGTCCGCCGTGGAAGAGTTCGAGAAGCACCAGTTCGACCTTATCGTTCTCGACCTCATGCTTCCCAAGCTCTCCGGCGAGCGCGTTTGCCGTGCCATCCGCGACACCTCGGACGTGCCCATCATTATGCTGACCGCCAAGGGCGAGGTCGAGGACCGCATCATCGGTCTGGAGCTCGGCGCGGACGATTACCTGATCAAGCCCTTCTCCCCTCGCGAGCTGGTTGCCCGCGTGCGCGCGCTGTTCCGTCGCACCCATCTGGCAGACGAGCCGCAGGTCGAGGTCTTGGACTTCGGTGACCTGGTGATCGATATCTCCGGCCACAAGATTTTGGTCGACGGCAAGGAAGTCGACCTCACCGCTTCCGAGTTCAAGCTGCTCACCACCCTGGCACGCCACCCCGGCCGCGTCTACAACCGCATGGAGCTGGTCGAGAAGGTGCTTGGCTACGATTTCGAGGGCTACGAGCGCACCATCGATAGCCACGTCAAGAATCTGCGCGCCAAGCTGGGCGATGACCCCAAGCATCCCAAGTGGCTCTACACGGTTCACGGCGTAGGCTACCGTTTTGAGGCCCCGGCCAAGTTCGCGGACGATAAGCAAGACGGCGCGAAGTAATGCTGCCGGCTCGACTCGTCCTCGATCAAAAGCATAAACAGTCCGACGAGGCGGGTTCCCGCGCAAGCTGGAACACGCCTCGTTCCGATTCACGCACCGTGATGAGCTACGGCATGCGCATGGCACTGTCCTTCGCGCTGACGTCGTTCATGACGGTGCTTGTTTTGGTATGCGTCGTCACCGTGGTGTGGGGTGGCGCGTTTTCGGATTACACGCGCGCCAACGTTGTTGAGATCGCGCAGATAACCGCCCAGAAAATCGCCGCTGGATACGAGGAGCGCGGCGGTTGGTTTACCGGCGACCTGGCATCGATCGCCGAGTCAAATCTGGTTTCAGACGATATAGGCATGCAGGTAGTCGACGCTGCCGGCAACGTGGTGTACGACGACACCTGGCCCGCGGCGTCGCTTGCCGCCGAGATAAAGCGCGAGCAGGAACGCGAGGCCGCCGAGCAGGCGCAAGCTTCCAGTCAAGCTGGCTCGGCGTCTCAAAGTTCAGCCCAAGGTACGCCGCCCGCTCCTGCGCCCGTGAGCGCCCAGACGGCTTCCAAGAATGCGGGTTCTTCTTCCGAACCGCCCCATAGCTTGGTCTCCACCGCGCCCACCGACCAAGAGGGCGCTGTGTCCGAGCCCGTGGTTACCAGCGAAGGCGTCAAGATCGGAACCGTTCGCCTGTGGGTGCTGGGTAGCGACGCGCTGCTTACCAAGGCCGACACCGCATTTAGGGAGAAGACGTTTAACGCCATGGGACTCGCGTCCTTTATCGCCATCGCCATCGCGTTGCTGATCGGCTTCTTTGTATCCAGCATGCTCACCAATCCCATTCGCCGTATCACCTCGACGGCGAAGCAGATTCGCGACGGCGACCTGTCCGCCCGCACCAATATGCGCGGGGACGATGAGATAGACCAGCTGGGCGAGACGTTCGACGAGATGGCGACGTCCCTTGAGAAGGACCTCAAGCACGAGCGCCGCCTCACCAGCGACGTCGCCCACGAGCTGCGCACGCCGTTGATGGCGATGCTCGCTACGGTCGAGGCCATGCAAGACGGCGTGCTGCCCACCGATGACGAGCATCTGGAGACCGTTGCGTCCGAGACGCGCCGTCTGTCGCGATTGGTGCAGCAGATGCTCGACCTGTCGCGCATGGAGAACCGCACGGCTCCTATGAACCTGCGACCCGTGGACATCTCCAATCTGGTGCGCACCATCGTGAACGCGCAGCATCCGCTGTTCCACGAGCGCGACCTCCACTTGCGTTTTGCGGACGAGACCGCTGGCAAGCAGGTGACCATCGAGGTCGATTCGGACATGATCACGCAGGCGGTCATAAACATCATGAGCAACGCCATGCGGTACACGCCCGAGGACGGCTGGGTTGTGGTGACGGTGCGCACCGATCGCCGCCACGTGATGATCTCGGTTTCCGATACCGGCATCGGTATCGCCAAGGAGGACCTGTCGCGCATCTTCGGTCGCTTCTGGCGCGCAGATGCCAGCCGCGCGCGCGAAGCCGGCGGCCTGGGCGTCGGCCTTGCGGTCACCAAGCAGATCGTCGAGCGTCACCACGGGTTCATCTCCGTGGAGTCGGAGCTTGGAAAGGGTACAACTTTTACGATTCATCTCCCGCGCGAGCACACAGGTGATAGCGCATCTACTACAATGGTGGATTAGCTGCGAAGGGCCAGCCCCTATGGGTTGGGGCCGCGGCAGCGTTACGTGGCAACATATATAAAGGAGTTGATCTCTGTGTCGACAATGGAGCGTCGTCCCGATTCCCGCGGCAAAGTTCGCGATATCTACGATACCGGCGACAACCTGTTGATGGTTGCAACCGACCGCATCTCTGCGTTCGACTATATCCTTCCGGACGAGATTCCGTTTAAGGGCGAGATCCTGAACCGCATCTCCGAGTTCTGGTTCAAGAAGTTCGCCGATATAGTCCCCAACCATCTGGTCTCCATCGACACCGCCGACTTCCCCGCGGAGTACGCCGAGTACGCCGACTACCTCTCCGGCCGCTCGATGCTGGTCAAGAAGGCCGAGCCCATCATGGTCGAGTGCATCGTCCGCGGCTATCTGACTGGTTCCGGCAAGAAGACCTACGACAAGGACGGCACCGTGTGCGGCATCAAGCTGCCCGAAGGCCTGGTCGAGGCTTCCAAGCTGCCCGAGCCGCTGTTCACCCCCTCTACCAAGGCCGCGATCGGCGATCATGACGAGAACATCTCCTATGAGCGCTGCGTCGAGCTCGTGGGCGAGGATATCGCGAGCCAGCTACGTGACCTGTCGCTGAAGATCTACACGGCTGCCGCTGAGTATGCTGCAACCCGTGGCATCATCATCGCGGACACCAAGTTCGAGTTCGGCATCATCGACGGCAAGGTGACCTTGATCGATGAGTGCCTCACCCCGGACTCCAGCCGCTTCTGGCCCGCCGACACCTATGAGGAGGGCAAGGTCCAGCCCAGCTATGACAAGCAGTATGTCCGTAATTGGCTGACTGCCAATTGGGACATGACCGGCGATGCACCACATCTGCCTGCGGAGGTTATCGAGGGCACGTCCGCCCGTTACCGCGAGGCATATGAAATCATCACCGGCGAGAAGTTCGAATCCATGAAGGAGCAAGCGTAAGTGAGCACCCGTAGTCCCATGAACAAGCGTAACCAGGAGCGCGCTGGCAGCGGTATGACCCGCAAGTCGGCGGGTTCCGCCAAGCCCGCCCGCGCCGCAGCGGCTTCCGTCCGCGTGGTTCCGGCGAGTGCCAAGGACAAGCGCAAGCAGCTTGAGCGCGGCGAGGACCTTTCTGGTCTGTCTCGCGAGGAGAAGAAGGCCCGCAAGGCCGAGCTCCGTCGCCAAGAGGACCTTATCTACAGCGCTTCCAATGTGCTGATGAAGGAAGACCCGGAGTACAAGCCCCGTCGCACCAAGTTCTGGATCGTGATGGCCCTTGGACTGGTGTTCATCCTCATCGGCTGGGCGCTTCTCATGGTATACGGCGAGGACAACGGCGGCATGTACCAGAAGATCGAGTTCGCCGCGATCGCGATGGCGTACGTGTGCATCATCGGCGGCTTCATCTATGACATGGTTCGCATTCGTCCTATTCGCAACCAGGCCCGCGCTACCGCCGAGGGCATGAGCGAAGCCAAGCTCAACGACGTTATCGAGCGCGCTATGGCAAAGGATGCGGAGCGCAAAGCGCGCAAGGGCAAGTAATATCGCTGTCGATGCGTTGCAACGCGGCGGACAAAGAGGGTATAACTCAAGTCCGCTGTTTGGTAGTGATGAGAAGACGGGCGCGCCACCGGCATGGGGCGTGCCCGTCTTTCGTTTGATGCGATGCGCGGCCTCCTTTACGGATCCGTCCGTGCGCGCGAGAGGGGAACGATATATGTCTCTGCTTGAGTACACCTGTGAAGACGCTCGTTTGGGAATGCAGAAGCTCGCGCCCGCGATCGAGCGGTACGCGAACTTGGTTGTTCGCAAGGGCGTCAACGTAAAGCCTGGCCAAGAAGTTGTTGTCCAGAGTCCCGTCGAGTGCGCGGCGTTCGCCCGCCTACTGGTGAAGCGCGCTTACGCTGCGGGCGCCGGCCACGTCACGGTGATCTGGGGTGATGACGAGGTCTCTCGCATGACGTACGAGAACGTCGAGACCGCGTGGTTCGAGAACGTTCCCGAGTGGCAGAAACTCCAGCTCAATTCGCTGGCAGAAGACGGTGCCTGCTTTATTTTTGTCGAGGGAGCGGACCCCGAGGCGCTCAAGGGCATCGACCCCGCCAAGCCTGCGGCCGCAAGCAAGGCGCGCAATACCCAGTGCAGCTCCTTCCGCCATGGCTTGGACTTCAATATCAACCCCTGGTGCATCGCCGGCGCCCCCGTGGCGGCATGGGCGCGCACCGTATTCCCGGGCGTTGAGGACGAGGTCGCCATCTACCGCTTGTGGTGCGCCATTCTCTCGGTGGCACGAGCCGACGGCGAGGATCCCGAGAGCGATTGGGAGCTGCACGACGCCACGTTCGAGAAGAACCTTCGCTTGCTGAACGAGTGCCATTTCAAGGCATTGCGCTATCGTTCGGAAAACGGAACGGATCTTACCGTGGGCATGCCCGAAGGCCATTTGTGGGCTGGAGGCAAGTGCGAGACGCCCGAGGGGCATCCGTTCTTCCCCAATATCCCTACCGAGGAGGTCTTCACTTCTCCCCATTGCGATCAGGTGGACGGCGTCGTCTACTCCGCATTGCCCTTGGTGCGTCATGGCAACAAAATCGATCGCTTCTGGCTGCGTTTCGAAAACGGCAGCGTGGTTGATTTTGACGCCGCCATCGGTAAGGATACCCTGGCGAGCATCCTCAACACGGACGAGGGCGCCCGTCGACTGGGCGAAGTCGCTCTCATCTCGAAGAACACGCCTATTCGCGAGAGCGAGATCTTGTTCTACGACACGCTCTACGATGAGAACGCAAGCTGCCATCTAGCGCTGGGCGTTGGTTTTCCCGAGTGCTACGAGGGCGGCTACGACATGTCTCCCGAGGAGCTCCGTGCTGCTGGTGTCAACACGTCTGCAACGCACGTCGACTTTATGATCGGAACGGATGACATGGATATCACCGGCATCCGTGCCGATGGATCCGAGGTCCCCGTGTTCGTAAACGGCCAGTGGGCTTGGGAGTAGCGGCGCTCTCGATCGGTCACGGAGTTTGCGGTACGCGGCGCTGCGGTGCTTGCCAATTTGGGTAATGTGTTGATAAACCAACTTTCCCCCAACCGTGTTACAATGCCTCTGCGGGCCGTTAGCTCAGTTGGCAGAGCAGGGGACTTTTAATCCCAAGGCCCAGGGTTCGAACCCCTGACGGCCCACCATCCATTGGAACGGAAAAGATATGGCTCCGCCTCGTGCGGGGCCATTTCTGTTTTCACCGGGTAGGGAAGCACGGAGGCGCCGCCGCTCCACCGCCCAAACGTAAACGCCTGCCAATATTTCCTTATCGGCTAGGGGCAATTGCCGTATGATGCAAAAAGGTAGGCGTTTTTTCGTCCAAAAGAATATTCGTCCACCTATCACCCGTCGACCCCGACGGAGCATCATGTCAATTGGGAGTACAAGGGAAAGGCTGCAACCATGGTAGATGTGCACGAGCTTCTGGATACGTGGCTTGCAAATGTAACGGACGCCGAGCTTCTAGCAGAGCTCAAGGCGATGCAGGAGGCAGGGGACGAGGACGCTATCACCGATGCGTTCTTCCAGGATCTTGCTTTTGGTACCGCCGGCTTGCGCGGAACGATCGGCGCCGGCACCAATCGCATGAATATCTACACGGTCGGCCGTGCCACTCAGGGTTTTGCCGACTATCTGAACAAGACGTTCGAGAACCCCACGGTCGCCATCGCTCGCGATAGCCGCAACAAGGGCGAGCTGTTTGTTAAGACCACCGCTGCGATCCTGGCCGCAAACGGCGTGACCTCCTACGTCTATCCCAAGATCTCGCCGGTGCCCACCCTGTCCTGGGCTACCCGCTATCTTAAGTGCTCCGGCGGCATCTGCATGACCGCGAGCCACAACCCGGCGCCCTACAATGGCTACAAGGCCTACGGCCCCGACGGCTGCCAGATCACCAGCGAGGCGGCCGATGCAATCTCCGCTGCCATGAACGCGTGCGATCCGTTCAAGGATATCAAGACCATGGACTTTGACGCCGCCGTCGAGCAGGGCTTGGTCAAGTGGATCGACGACGAGGTGTTGGACGCGTATTACGATGCCGTCGCCGACAAGTCCGTGAACAACCTCACTGACGAGCAGATCGCCAACGCTCCGCTCAAGCTGGTCTACACCCCGCTCAACGGCACCGGCCTGATCCCGGTCACCACCGTTTTGAACAAGGTGGGCGTGACGGATATCACCGTTGTTCCCGAGCAGAAGGACCCCGACGGCGACTTCCCGACCTGCCCGTATCCCAACCCCGAGATCCGCGAGGCCATGCAGAAGGGCATCGATCTGTGCCAGGAGGTCAAGCCCGATCTGCTGCTCGCGACCGACCCGGATGCCGACCGCGTGGGCGTCGCTTGCGCCGATGGGGACGACTATACGCTGCTGACCGGCAACGAGATGGGCGTCTTGCTGCTCGACTACATCTGCAAGATGCGCGCCGAGCGCGGCGAGGACCTCTCGAACAAGGTCGCCGTCACCACCATCGTTTCTTCCGCCATGGTTGACGCCCTGGCTGCGGAGTACGGCTTCGAGCTGCGCCGTTGCCTGACCGGCTTCAAGTACATCGGCGACATCATCACGGGCCTGTCCGACGCCGGCGAGGTCGACCGCTTCATCTTTGGCTTTGAGGAGAGCTACGGCTACCTCTCCGGCGACCATGTGCGCGACAAGGACGCCGTCAACGCCTCTATGCTTATCTGCCAGATGGCCCAGTACTACAAGCTGCAGGGCAAGAATCTGGTCGAGGCCATGCGCGATCTGTACGAGAAGCACGGCTACTATCACAACAAGACCGTCTCGCTGAGCTATCCCGGCGCGGACGGCGCTGCGAAGATGGCCGGCATCATGAAGTCGCTGCGTGCCGAGACGCCGGCAGAGGTCGCCGGTTCCAAGGTGGAGGCGGTTGTCGATTACGCTACCTGCGTCAACGGCCTGCCCGCAGCCGATGTTATCGAGTTCGACCTGGAGGGCGGCAACAAGGCGATCGTCCGTCCGTCCGGCACCGAGCCCAAGATCAAGCTGTACATCTTCGCCAAGGGCGAGGATGCGGCTGCCGCCGACGCGCTCATCGACGCCATCGAGGAAGACGGTCGCAAACTTCTGTCCTAGTTTGCTTGCCGTTCCGCGATCTGCGCTGTTGCCGCTGCGTTTGCGGGCTTGCTGCTTGAGGATGTTAGCTAGCGCGGTGTAACACGATGATAGAGAGGGGTCCATCAACGATGATGGGCCCCTCTTTTGCGTGCAGGTTTGATGCTGCCGATGAGGTGCTAGCTAGCGTTCGCAGGCTCCTGCGATACCGCTCATGAGCCGTGCTTGCTTGATCGCAGCGGGAACGCGCTCTTTGAGAAGGTCGAGGTCCTCGCGCGTGATATCGTCCGCAAGCGAGAGCCTCAGCGCACCCCTGGCCCGTAGGGGCTCGATGCCCATGGCGGTTAGGACATGCGAGGGATCGGTGGAGCCTGTCGAGCATGCGGATCCCGTCGCGGCGGCAACGCCCGCGCGGTCGAGCAGGACAACCAAAAGCTCTCCGTCGACGCCGTCGCAGGTGAGCGACGCGATAGAGGGGAGCCGGCATGAAGGGTCGCCGGTTGGTTGAACGCCTTCGCATGCATCGCATATATGGGCGACGAGTTCGTCTCGCATGGAGGCGATGCGTCGCGAGGGATTATCGTCCGCAGCGTTGAGGAGGCCGGACTGCTGTTCGAGTGCGGCGGCCATGCCGACGATGCCCGCAAGGTTTTCCGTGCCCGCGCGCTCCCCGCGCTCCTGCGCGCCGCCCGCGATGAGCGGTGGGATGGAGAAGCCGTCTCGAAGGTACAAGGCGCCGATGCCTCGGGGTCCATGGAACTTGTGGGCGGAAAGGGAGAGCGCGTCGACGTCGAGCTCCGATACGTCGACGGGAATGTGGCCGACGGCTTGGACGGCATCGGTGTGTAGCGGCACCCCGTGCGCGTGGGCTATGCGGGCGAGACGGGCGATGGGCTCGATGGTTCCCACCTCGTTGTTGGCGAGCATGATGGAGACGAGGGCCGTCGCGCCGGCTTCCATGCCGGAGGCGGCTTCGTTGGCGACGAGTGCGGCCTCGAGGTCCTCTGCACGGATTCGCCCGCAGTCGTCGACGGGGAGATAGGTGATCTTTACGCCCTCGTGCTCAAGGGACGCGCAGCAGTGCAGGATGGCATGGTGCTCGATGGCGCTGGTGATCACGCGGGGAACGGCGTTTGGGCCATGGGCGTCTTTGAATCGCCGGACCGCGCCGCGAAGAATCCAGTTGTCCGATTCCGATCCGCCGCTGGTGAAGTACATCTCGTCCGGCCGCCTCGCCCCTAAATGGGCGGCGATGCGGCTGCGCGCGTCTGAGAGCGCAAGCGCGGCGTCTCGTGCGACGCGATGGATGCCGCTGGGGTTGCCAAACTCACCGGTGAGGTAGGGCATCATAGCTTCAAGGGCGAGGGGTGACAACGGGGTTGTCGCCGCGTTATCTGCGTAGATGTAGGGGTTGGCGTCATGCGCCATGACGGGCCTCCTTGGGGGCGGGAGCTATGGGTCTATGAGAGACGCTGCGCGTTATCGAAGGAAGAAAAGCCAGATAAGACCTATGGCGATTGCAGGAATCAGCGTCGCGAGCAGGATGGCTTTGGTGTGGCGCCTTTGTTTCTCGTAACGAGATTTGAAGATGGTCTTGCCGGGCTTTGGCGTCGACAGGTAGCGTTCGGAGTGCTGGAGGCTGCGATGCGTTCCGGGTTGGACGGCCTGCATGGGATGGGCGGGACGAGGGCCTGCGCCGCGGTGGTCGGGTTGCTGGCCGGCGACCTGGGATCGCTGCTGTTCTCGGGCGAGCGCTCGCTCGCGCGCCTGCTCTTGCGGCGTGAGCGGGAGGTATTGGGGATCGGAGGTTGCGACGCCCATGTGCCGGCGACCTGCGCGCTGGGCCTCGCTTCGGAACATGTCGGGCGAGGGGCGGTTATCGCGCCTCGCGGGCTCGTTGGCTGCCGTGCCGGGTTTTTCCGCGCCCCAGCTTGTCTGCGCTCTGTCCTGTTCGACCATGCGTTCCTTCAGTCGATTGCGTATGCATAGATTGTACGCTGTCCCTTCTCGCTGCACCGCGCCGGGCGGCCCTCTGGCCCCGCTTTTCACAGCAGTCCCGCATCCTGGGACGGGTGCAGCCGGGTTTGGGGCACGGTTTCACCGGTACTTCGCCGCCGTATTAGAAATCTCAGTCATGAGGACTTAGATTTGATAACTATGTGACGCTTAAAAAATCTTTCTAGATGAGTTTAAGTTGTGCCGTCACGGGAATAACAACAGCGTCAACGAAGTCCAGCGCCCCCACAGGCGGGGCGTGGCATTACTAAGGAGTGACCAGGTATGGCTAACATGGTTCCGTATCGTTCTGTTTTTGGCGTTCGTCCCGTCGTCCCCGCTTCGCTGTTCGATGCATTCGATGACATGATGGATATCGCGAGCTCGCCTTTGGCGACCAAGGCGTTTCCGATCGATGTCGAGGATAAGGGCGACGCATACGAGGTGAAGGCGTATCTCACCGGCGTGAGCAAGGACGACATCGACGTCGAGCTTAACGAGGGGCGCCTCTCCATCTCCGTGAACGTGGAGGAGAAGGAGGAGGACAAGGGTAAGAACTACCTGCAGAAGGAGTTTGTATCCTACTCCGCCACCCGTGGCGTGTACTTGAAGGACGCCGCATGCGAGGGTCTGACCGCTCGGTATGCCGACGGCGTGCTGACGGTGGGCGTGCCCAAGTTTGTTGAGAAGAAGAACGTCACCAAGGTGGCTATCGACTAGCATGGCGCTGCGGAAGCGAAGGCTTCGATAACGCTGGAAGCGCGATGCGGGAGGCGGTCCGTAACGGGCTGCCTCCCTTTTTATGAACGGGTGCCATTGCGGGGTACGCGGGCTTGCCGCGTTGGCTTACAGCAGGGTGAAGGGTCTGTTTTGCCCGGCGGCGCGAACGCGGAGTGATTTGGTGCCGGCGCGCTCGAGGGTTGCCGAAGAGCCAAGCTCGTTATCAAGCTGTGCGCCAACGGCTTGCGCGAGCGCTCGGACGGCAAGGCTGGGACGGTTGTTTTCTTGAGAAATATGCATGGCTACCAGCGATTGCGTGTTGTCGGTAACCAGTTGCGCGGCGACGCGGGCGGCTTGCTCGTTCGAGAGGTGGCCGTGGTCGGAGATGATTCTGTCTTGCAGCTGGCGCGGATACGGACCGCAGCGCAACATGGGTACGTCATGGTTGCTTTCGAGTGCAAGGACGCGCACGCCGCGCAGCAGCGATATGGCGTCATCGCTTAGGGATCCGGTGTCGGTAACAAAGCCGATGGTGTCGCCTGCATCGTCATCAGTGTTCTGGACGATGGTGCTGTCCAGGGAGAACACCATGCCGCAGGGGTTTATGACGTCGTGAGAGGTTGAAAAGGTCCGCACTCGCACGCCCGCGATATCGAGTTGGTCTCCAGGGTCGAATTCGACCGCGCCGATCCCTGCGAGGCCCGCGCGGGCCGCCATGGTGCCGCGGGTTGCGAAGACCGGCGTGGAGAAACCTCGGGTCCAGACGCCAACGCCTTTGACATGGTCGCTGTGCTCGTGCGTGATGATGAGGGCGCGGACGTTGCGCTCGCTCAGTCCAAGCTGGTGCATGCGGCCGAGCGTCTCGCGGCGGGAGAAGCCGTTGTCGATCATGATGAGCCCTTGCGGCCCCTCGACAAGAGCGCAGTTTCCCTTGGACCCGCTGCCAAGGATATGTAGATGCAATTGCTCCCGCACCCCAGCGATGTCTTCGCGTCGGCGGTCTCGCGAGGAGGCGCACGCGTCCGGGGTGATTGTTTCAAGCGGTTCCATAAGGCTCCCAATGGATACAATGACAACTGAATGAAGGAGGATGTATGCCCACGGTCGCACAACACTATCTGTCGCATCGCCCGCAGGGGGCGCCGCTAACCTCTGCCGGCACCGAGGAGCTCAATGCCCCCGTGGTGCTCATGGTATCAGGCGGCGCGGACTCAACTGCCTTGTTGCTCATGGCTTGCACATCGAAACTGGATGTGGCGGATGGCCGCGGGAGGTCGCGCATCGCACGGGAACGCTTGCATGTGCTGCACGTCAACCACCATCTGCGCGGCGACGCGTCTGATGGGGACGAGGCGTTTGTTCGGGAGCTCTGCGAGCGCCACGGGCTTCCGCTATGCGTCGAGCATGCGACGTTTACCGAGCTTGACGGGCAGAATCTGGAGGCCGCGGCGCGCGAGGTCCGCTACGCCGCCGCCCGTCGATACGTGCGCGACCTATCGCGTGAGGCGGGGACGCCGAGGTCTGCCGCCAGGATCTTGACGGCGCATACGGCGAGCGACCGCACGGAGACCTTCTTCATGAACGCCATCAAGGGGTCGGGCCCGGCGGGGCTCTCCAGCATTCCGCGTCGACGCAATATCATCGTCCGTCCGCTTATTGATATGACCCATGCCGACCTAGTCCATTACCTGCAGGTTGCGGGACAGCCCTGGCGCGAGGACGAATCGAACGGCGATACGTCGTACTTGCGCAACTTTATTCGTCATAAGGTGGTTCCCGTGGCGGCGCAGCGCAACGGGAATCTTGAGAAGACGGTGAGCGCCGCTTGCGACATCCTTGGGGACGAGGATGCCTTCATGTCTCAGCTAGCCTCCCAAGCGTATAGGTCTTGCGTCCGCCGTCAGCAAGAAGGCTTGGTGGTGCTTGACGCGCGCAAGCTTGCTGCCAGCGAGATCGCGATCGCGCGCCGCATGGTGCGCTTGGCCGTCAAGGCGGTCGATCCGGAGGTGCGCCTTGAGATGCGCCATGTGGAGAGCGTCCTTTCGTGCGTCGGGTCGGGCGAAGGGTCCCTGACGCTGCCGGGCGGTATCGATGCGCGTATAGAGTTCGGCGCCCTTTCGTTTAGGAGCGCCGCGGCGAGGGAGGAGCTGGTGGCGGCTTGGCTGCTGGTCCCGGGGATGGTCCCTGCGGCGAACGAGAGCGTCTTGGAGGCGTCGCTGGTGCGAATTCCCGCAGGCGAGGACCCGGTCGCCCTGGCTCGCGACATCGACGCGGGCGGTGATGCCGCATGTTCTTGCGCGGTTCTGGTCGATGCCGAGGCGCTGGGTTATGCGGCGCGCGACCTGGATGCGGCCTGCAGAAGGCAATCCATGCCAAAGACGGCAGCCGACGGGAGGACGCCGAGGCTGTGGGTTGATTCCGCCGTGCCTGGCGACATCATGTGCCCGCTGGGGATGCATGGGCGCACCAAGAAGGTGTCCGACATCCTGGGTTCGGCGCGCATCCCGGTTGCGGAGCGCGCGGCGGTCCCCGTGGTACGGACGGCTCCGTCCGCCGCGATCGTATGGGTGGCGGGCGTGCGCCTCGACGAGCGTTTCAAGTGCACGCCCGCTACGCGCTATGCCATCAAGCTCGAGATGCGCCGGGTGCTGTAGCGCACGGCGGCGCGCGGAATCGCGCGGGAAGAGGCGTGCAAAAGATGACTATGCTGGTAAAATGAACTATTCGCGTAACTTTGGCGAGCGCCCGCGCGGACGTTCGACAAAGTGGGTACGCGGTAAGCACGCGCAGCTACCAAAGAAAGGGTTGTCATGGAAGCAATGCATCCGGATGTCGATAGGGTCCTGTTCAGCAAAGAGGACATCGCTGATATGGTCAAGCGCATGGGCGCTCAGATCAGCAAGGATTACGAGGGCAAGGACCTGGTTCTCATCGCGGTTCTGCGCGGCGCCGTGGTTTTCATGGGTGATTTGATGCGCGCTATCGACTGCCCGCTCGCCATCGACTTCATGGCCGTTTCCAGCTACGGCGACGGCGCCAAGTCCTCGGGCATCGTCCGCATCGTCAAGGATCTGGATATCGACATCAAGGGCCGCGACGTCCTGATCGTCGAGGACATCCTGGACTCCGGTCTCACGCTCAAGTATCTCATGAAGAACCTCTCCAGTCGCCATCCCGCTTCCCTTGAGGTCGCCACGTTCCTGTGGAAGGACGTCGAGGGCCGCACCACGGCGATTGACCCCAAGTATGTAGGAACGCACTGCCCCGACGAGTTTGTTGTGGGTTACGGCCTCGACTTCGCCGAGCGCTATCGCAACCTTCCCTATGTGGGCGTGCTCAAGCCGGAGGTTTACGCCTAGGATGTCGTTCAAGCACAACCACATCGCCGCTTCTTCCGTTGCCCTCCTCGCCGAGGGCAACGGCTCAAAGAAGGACGAGGATAACAAGAAGGAGCCCGCGTCCCAGCAGGGAGGCGGCTCCAATCAGGGTCGTTCCAAGGACGATGACCTGATGGATCGTTTCGACCGCATGTTCCTGGGCGAGAAGCCCGGCGGCCCCGGTTCGGGCGGCCCCAAGCGACCGGGCCGCGGTCCCTCGCGCACCAACTGGCTCTATATGCTGCTGATGTGCGCCCTGCTTGCCTACGTGTTCTTCAACATGGGCAACGCCATGGGTGGAGCCGGCAAGCCGGTCGAACTTGCTACCAGCGATTTTGTGAGCGCCGTCAAGGATGATCGCGTCGCCAGCGCCACGTACACCGTGATCGATGGAACCGTGGCGGGTACCTATTGGCCTTCCGAGAAAGAGGTCGGCGACAAGGACAAGCTCGAGGACTTCTCGTCCACATACGTTGGGTCGGATTCCCTGGCCGAGCTCATGGCGAAGCACCCGGATACCGAGTACGTGGTGGACACCCACGATCCGGATGCCTTCATGAACTTGCTGCTAAGCCTGCTGCCCACAGCCATCCTGGTCTTCCTCATGTTCTATTTCATGAGGCAGATGATGGGCGCCAACAACAAGGCCATGCAGTTTGGCAAGACCAACGCCAAGACCAACGAGGCGACCCGGCCCAAGGTGAAGTTCAAGGACGTCGCGGGCATCGACGAAGCGGTCGAGGAGCTCGAGGAAATCCGCGACTTCTTAAGCGAGCCCGATCGCTTCCGAAAGCTGGGCGCCAAGATTCCGCGCGGCGTGCTGCTGGTCGGCCCTCCGGGTACCGGCAAGACGCTCCTTGCCAAGGCCGTTGCGGGCGAGGCGGGCGTGCCGTTCTTCAGCATCTCCGGTTCCGACTTTGTCGAGATGTTCGTCGGCGTCGGCGCGAGCCGCGTGCGCGACCTGTTTACCGAGGCCAAGGCACAGGCTCCCTCGATCATCTTCATCGACGAGATCGACGCCGTCGGCCGCCAGCGCGGCGCCGGATTGGGCGGCGGTCACGACGAGCGCGAACAGACCCTGAACCAGTTGCTGGTCGAGATGGACGGCTTCGAGGAGACCGAGTCGGTCATCCTGATCGCCGCCACCAACCGCCCCGACATCCTTGACCCCGCCCTGCTGCGCCCCGGTCGCTTCGATCGCCAGATCACGGTTGACCGTCCGGACGTCAAGGGCCGCGAGCAGATCCTGCGCGTCCACGCGGAGAACAAGCCGCTGGACGAGGATGTGCGCTTTGATAAACTCGCTCAGCTCACGGTGGGCTTCACCGGAGCTGATCTGGCGAACCTGCTGAACGAGGCGGCGCTGCTCGCCGCTCGCCGCCGCCGCTCGCTGGTGTCTATGGACGAGATCGAGGAGTCCATGGAGCGCGTCATCGCCGGGCCGGAGCGCAAGGCTCGCGTCATGAGCTCGAAGGAGCGCACCACTATCGCGTACCACGAGAGCGGCCACGCCCTTGTTGGTCACGTGCTGGACAACGCCGACCCCGTGCACAAGATCTCGATCATCAGCCGCGGCCAAGCGCTTGGCTACACGCTGCAGCTTCCCAGCGAGGACCATTTCCTGAAGACCAAGAACGAGATGCTCGACGAGCTCGCGGTCTTTCTGGGCGGCCGCGTTGCGGAGGAGCTGATGTGCGACGACATCACGTCCGGCGCGAGCAACGACCTCGAGCGTGCCACCAAGATGGCTCGCGAGATGGTTACCCGTTTGGGCATGAGCGAAGAGCTGGGCACCATGGTCTTCGGCGAGGCCCAGCACCAGGTCTTCCTTGGTCGCGATTACGCTGATCACCAGGATTACTCTGAGGAGACGGCTCGTCGCATCGACATCGAGGTCCAGCGCATCATGCGCGAGGCCCATGAACGCGCGGAGAGGATCCTCGCCGCGCATCGCGATCAGCTCGACCTGATGGCCCAGGTGCTGCTCGAGCGCGAGACGGTCGAAGGCGACGCCGTGACGGCGCTGCTCGATAACGAGTGGGATGCCTACCTTGAGCGCGAGGGCGATATCAAGGCCGCCAAGGAAGAGCGCAATGCCCGCGCCGCCGGCCAGCCCGCCCCGCGCCGTCGTCCCCGTCAGAGCGATGAGGAGATCGCGGCGGACGCAGCCGCCTTTGCCGAGGCCGCCGTCGCCGCCGAGATGGAGCACGAGGCCGAGGATGCCCGCGCGCAGTCCGCGCCCGCCGAGTCCGACGAGGGCTCGAGCGAGGCGTCCGTCCCCGTCGATGGGGACGATGCGGATGGGTGCGATTAGCGGGGCAAGATAAAGCTTCCCCTTGGGAGGTATCGAGAGCGGGTTCGCGAGAGCGGGCCCGCTTTGCTGTTATATTGGGTTCGTCTGATATGTCTGCACGGGAAGGGCTCGGCGCACGGGCATCGCGCTGGGTGCCGCTTTCCCTTTGGATGGAGAAATGGAGCCGGATATGGCTGGATTCATCTCACGCGCCAAGGAAACCATGCGGCGCAAACGCGCAGAGGAGCCAGTGGTTTTCGCGTTGTACTTCGTGCTGCGAGCGCTGGTGCTCATCACCTTGGTTCGCTCGGCGTTTCTGGGGCATTATGAGCACATGATGCTGTGCGTCCTCACGCTGGTGTTGCTGTTGCTGCCATCGCTTATCGAGCACACCCTTGATATAGAGCTGCCGGACCTGCTCGAGTCGATCATCTTGCTGTTTATCTTCGCGGCGGAGATCTTGGGCGAGATCGACGCGTTCTATATCCGCATCCCGTTTTGGGACACCATCCTGCATACTACATGGGGCTTTCTGTGCGCGGGCATCGGTTTCGCGCTGTTCGACATCCTCAACCGCAGCGAATCGTCCAAAATCAAGTTGACGCCTTTGTACATGGCGGTGTCCGCCGTGGCGTTTTCCATGTGCATCGGCGCGTGCTGGGAGATTTTCGAGTATCTGGCAGATTGCTTCATCGGCGTTGACATGCAGAAGGATACGCTGGTGCAGGCGATCAACACGGTCTGGCTCGACCCCACAAGCTCCAATGTCACCATTCCCGTTCGAGATATCGTGTCGACGCAGATCATGCTCGGCTCAGGCGAGGTCATCCAGATTCCCGGAGGGTACCTTGACATCGGCATCCATGATTCCATGGCGGACCTTATCGTCAACCTCATCGGCGCCCTGGTGTTCGCCGTCATAGGCTTCGCCTATGTGGAGACGCGCGACCGCAACTCGTTAGCAGCGCGTTTCATTCCGCGCGTTCGCCGTTCAAAGAACCGCAAACGGGTATGATTTCCCCGTAAGCGAAAGGGGGAATCATGATCAACGAGACCATGTACCAGCGCGGCGCCGAAAGCTCGGTGATTCGCGAGATCTTTACGTATGCCTGCGAGCGCAAGGAGCAGATCGGCGCCCAGAACGTCTTTGACTTCAGCCTGGGCAACCCGTCGGTGCCGGCGCCGGCAGCCGTGCACAAGTCGATAGAGCGCTCTTTGGACGAGTTGTCCAGCGAGCAGCTCCATGGCTATACGCCCGCCCCGGGCCTTCCCTCCACGCGCGCCGCCGTGGCAGCGTCGCTCAACCGCCGCTTCGGAACAACATATGCCGCCGGCGACGTCTTCATGACCGTGGGCGCCGCCGCATCCGTATCCTGCTCCCTCCATGCCCTGGTTAACCCGGGCGAGGAGGTCATCGTCATCGCTCCGTTCTTTCCCGAGTACCGTGTTTGGATAGAGAATGCCGGCGCCGTTTGCCGCGAGGTCCTCGCAGATCAGGATACCTTCCAAATCGATGTGGCAGCGGTCCGCGATGCGATTACGCCCAATACCGCGGCAGTCATCATCGACTCGCCCAACAACCCTACCGGCGCCGTGTACACGCGGGAGAACCTCGAGGCGCTCGCTTTGGTGCTGCATCAGGCCAACGGCGCGCGAGAGCAGCCTGTCTTCCTGATTTCAGACGAGCCCTACCGCGAGGTGGTCTACGGGGCGGAGGTCCCCTGGGTTCCCTCCATCTACGAGCACACGGTCGTGTGCTACTCCTATTCCAAGTCGCTGTCGCTGCCCGGCGAGCGCGTGGGTTGGATTTTGGTGCCTAACACCATGCCCCTGGCGGACAGGGTCATGCTTGCGGTTGCGGGCGCCGCACGCTGCCTTGGCTTTGTGTGTGCACCGGCTCTTTTCCAGCGGGTGGTGGAAGATTGCGTGGACGAGCCGTCTAACGTTGATGCCTACGCGCGTAACCGCGAGACGCTGACCCGCGCCCTGTCTGAATACGGCTACACCTATGTTGAGCCAGATGGAGCGTTCTACCTTTGGGTTCGCGCACTGGAGGACGATGCGGAGGCCTTCTGCGCGCGAGCGCGCTCCTTCGAATTGCTGCCCGTTCCGTCCAACAGCTTCGGCGTACCGGGTTGGATCCGTATAGGGTATTGCGTGAGCCACGATACCATCGAGCGTTCGCTGCCCGCCTGGAAGGCATTGGCTGAAACGTACAAATAAGCCGCGTTTTCGCGGTGACGCTGCAAGGCGCGGGAGATCTGAGAATAGGGTTCCCGCGCTTTTTGGTGCTCGCTTCTCTAGGACGCGGCGCCGTCGAATAAGGCATCAGGGTTGAGAAGGAGAGAGAATGCCCTATCAGATCGCGTGTGACATCCACACCCATACGCTGTTCTCGCGTCATGCGTACTCGACCATCATGGAGAACCTCGCCGCCGCCCGCGACGCCGGCTTGGAGCTGCTGGGGTCGGCGGATCACTTTAGCGACATGCTCTTTAGCCAGCAGGACATCCGCAACTTCCAGTATTTCCTCAACATGGATGTGTGGCCGCGCAAAAAGGACGGCGTTCTGCTGCTGCGCGGCGTCGAGGCGGATATCGTATCGCTTGACGGCAGGCTGTTCGGCATGGATATCGCGTGCCACTACAGCATCGCCGCGACCAAAGGGGAACCCACGGCGAACCTATTCGACCGTGTGACGGGCGGGCTGGACTATATAGTCGCCAGCGTCCACAACCGCGCGTTCGCCAAGGGCGCTTCGCTGGACGAGGCGACGCAGATGTACCTCAACGTGTTGGCGCACCCCAAGGTTTTTGTACTGGGGCACGTGGGGCGCGCGGGCGTTCCATTCGACCTCGACGTGGTGCTCGGCGCGGCGCGCGATGCCCATAAGCTGATCGAGATAAACGAGCATAGCCTCAACGCCGATCGCTCTGGAAGGACCACGCAGGCCTGTCGCGAGATAGCCGTGCGCTGCGCCGAGCTCGGCGTCGGCGTCACCGTCTCGACCGACGCTCATATATCGAGCGATATCGGCGGCTTCTCCCAAGCGCCCGCCATGTTGGATGAGATCGGCTTCCCCCAGGAGCTTATTGTGAACAGAAGCGCCGAGTCCTTGCTGGAATATATGGCGCTTGCAGGCGTCTGCGATTTGCGAGCGCTGCTTAATTGATATATGGACGAGAATAAAGGGGGTTTCGCACCTTCTTGCGCTCGCGTATCATCAAGTGGCTCGACAGTTGCCCGGGTGCGGGGTCCTTCTGCTTGAAGGCTCCGCATCCGTTTATGAAAGGATTCATCCATGCTGAAGCGCACCTTGCAAGAAGACCTCGACCGCGCCGTGGCATTTCACGGCCATCTGTGTGGCGGCCAGATGATCGGTACCCGCATGGCACGCCTTGCGCTCGAGTACTTTCATATCGAGGATGCCGACACCTATCGCGACCTTATCGCGTTTGTCGAGTGCGATCGCTGCCTAGCGGATGCCGTGGTGTCCGTTGCCCACTGCCATCTGGGAAAGCGTCGCTTGAAGTGGTATGACTACGGCATCATGTCGGCGAGCTTCTACGATATCGCCAGCGGCAAGGCCATTCGCATCTCCCAGCGTCAAGACGTTCCCCGTTGCCCTAAGGGCGAGGACGTGGTGGCGTTCTTCAACCAATTCAGCGATACCGAGCTGTTCCATGTGCACGAGGTCGAGTTGCCCGACTTCATGGAGTACGACCTGCCGGGCAAGCCGCGCAAGACACAGATCTGCGAGAAATGCGGCGAGCGCGTTCACGACGGCCGCGGCGTCGAGAAGGACGGCCATGTATACTGCAAGCGCTGCGCCGGCGAGCACGTGTACTACGTGGAGGGCGCCGAGCTTACCGCCGAGCAGATTGCTGCCGGTGCCTAGGCGTCGCCTAATCTCTCGAACCTTATGAAAATGTAAGCGTCTGCCCACGTCCGCTCCATGACCGCCTGATATTCTCAGCACTAATGTAGGGACGGGCCCTCCGTGCGACGAGCCTTGGCGTTCGCGCGGCACCGGTGACGAGGTAGTTGAGGAGCGGGCGATCTTGGTAATGCATCATACGGCGTTCGCAACGCTTCGATCCGGTTTGCGGCGGCTTCCCCTTATCGTGCTGCTCATGCTTGCCATAGGACTGTCCGCTTTCGCACTTATGCTGATGTACCGCCACGTTCAAGAGACGCGCGGCGAGGGCGCTATCGAGTCCCCGACGGCTCCGGAGACGGTCTATGCGGACGATGTCCCCGCATTCGGACGCTTCTCCAAGCAGATCGCGTTTACGTGCTTTGGTGCAACGGGAACTACCGGTCGCGACGCCGAGGTCTCCACCGAGTTGGTGTGGGACGATTCATGGTTCTTCAACGACCCCGCCCAATACAACCACGAACTGGCGCGGGCGGCGCTGGTGCTGTCGACCCTGGCGTACTCGGAGTCAGCCTATTACCAGGATGCGGATAGCAACCTTCCTTATATGGAGACCGCCCTGCACGATCTTGGGTTCTTCGAGGTTTCCACCGAGTCTTACAAGTATCGCAGCCAGGTGGTGGACGAGCTTCTGGACGTGGTGACCCAGCAGTCCGATGGCATCGCCTACACGCTCGCCCGAAAGCAGGTCGTTGATGCGGACGGCAACGAGCGCGAGCTTATCGCCGTGGCGATTCGGGGAAGCTACGGGTCCGAGTGGCTCAGCAACTTCAACCTCACCGACGCCCAGGCGACAAGCGCCGCGCGGTCGCTCGAGGCGGAGCGCGAGGGCGATCATAGCGGCTACCTCACCGCTGCCTCTGAAATCGCCGACGAGCTCGAGGCGTGGCGTCGTGAGGCCTACGCGCGCGGTCACGACGTATCCGTCCTCCTGTGCGGCCATAGCCGGGGCGGAGCGGCCGCCGGCGTGCTGGCAGCCATGCTCGACGACCGCCAGGCCAAGGCGTTCGCCGGGGGTGCCGGGGACAATATCTACGCGTATACCTTCGCATCGCCCAGGACCACGGTGAGCGCTGACAATTCGGCGCCGCGCTATGCCAACATCTTCAATATCCTCAATCCTGCCGACCCCGTTACCAAGCTTCCCCTGGAAGCCTGGGGCTACCAGCGCTACGGCATCGATGTGTGGTTGCCGTCTTTGGACGAGGAAGGGTTCAAAACCGACTATGCGGCCATGAAGAATGCGTTTGAGGAGCTGACGGGCGATGTCAGTTCCTACGATCCGCGGGTGGAGCGCGTCATGGATGGCCTTGTGGACGAGCTGGGACGCGCGATTCCCACGGCGGATGCGCTAATGACGCCGGTGGGCGTCGCCACGCTGGCCGGGGCATGCGCCCTAAAGCTCGACCCGACGACGCTGCTGCTGGGGCACTATCCCAGCGTGTACCTGGCCTGGATGCACGTCCTGGATCGATAGGGTAAAAGGGGTCCGCGGGGCCATCGCCGTGCGGGCGAGAAGGCCCGTGCGGGTGAACGGATGGTAACATCGTCCAATTTGAATGGCGTGACAATGGGCTTCGGCCACCTTGCCGGGACTCCTCATCGAGCCGTTCTTTGTGTACGACAGCGCATACACCCCACAGGCAGGGTGGCCGGTCCTTCGGATCGACCGGTTTTATCCGGTGCGGTGCGGAATGGGGCGATCTCCCGCCTGGTACTCAGTGAAGCCTTGCTCCTTGGCGGGTATCGTCCCAACAACCTCCTTCCGCGCGGCCGCGTCGAAAAGCCGCGCGGAACCCCCTTTTCGAATAGCTTTATCGCGGGCAGTCGGCGGGTCTTACTGCTCGCGGCGCAGCACCGCAACCGTTTCCACGTGCGTTGTATGCGGGAACATGTCGACGAGCGCCAAGCGCTCCAGACGGTAGTCGCCCTGCATAAGATGCTGCAGGTCGCGGCATTGCGTTTGGGGGTTGCAGCTTATGTACGTGATGCTCCTGGGGGCGAGGCTCATGGCTGCGTCGAGGAACTCCGGCGTCGAGCCGGCTCTGGGCGGGTCGATGGAGAGCACGTCGACGCGGCGCCCCTCCCGCGCGGCTTCCAGCATGAACTCCGTGGCGTCCTTGGCGACGAATTCGCACGAGTCGGCGAGGCCGTTGAGCTCGGCGTTCGCCTTCGCATCGATAATGCCGGCGGCGTTGCGCTCAACGCCCAGCAGGGAGATGGACACGCCGCGCTCGCGAGCGTCCGCCGCGGCGCACAATCCTATGGTTCCGCTGCCGCAATAGGCGTCCATGAGAACATCGCCCTCCGTTAGCGCCATGCCATCGATGGCCAATTGGTAGAGCAGTTCTGTTTGCTGCGGGTTTGTCTGGTAGAACGCGGTGGGGGATATCTCGAAGGTGCATCCCAGCAATTTGTCCCGCATGCTCGGGGAGCCCGCTATCACGCGCGTCTCGCCGCCCAGGATGGCGTTGGTGACGCGCGGGTTTATGTTTTGCGCTACGCAGGTGATGCGCGGATCGAGCTGCATCGCGCGAAGCGCCAGCTCGTCCAGATGCGCTACATCGCGGCGGCTGGTGACCAGCGTGAGCACGCCCTGGTCCATTTTCCAGCCCAACCGCAGCACCGCGTAGCGCAAGACGCCCTGGTGGGTGTCCTCGTCATATGCGGGAATGCCGAGTTCCCGGGCTATACGGGCAACGCCGTTGAGGATCTCCCTGGTACCAGGCGCCTCGACTATGCAGTTGGGAACCTCGACGATGCGATGCGTTCCGCGGGCGAAGAAACCGCAGCGCACCTCGTTTCCCTCGCCGGGCGCGAAGGGCGTTGCTGCTTTGTAGCGGAACGCGCGCGGCGACGCGATTTTGCCGTCTCCCGCTCGTCCGCCCATGCCAAAGATGGGCTCCAGCTCGCGAACATCGCTGCGGCTGGAATCGAGGACGGGCTGGAACAGCTCCTGCATAGCGGTTTGCTTGCGGGCGAGCTGCTTGCGGTAGGGAAGGCCCAGCCATTCGCAGCCTCCGCACGCGCGCATGAGCGGACAGGGGCCGTCGGATTGTGGTTGGGCGATGGAGTTCTTGTTTGCGGGGCGCGCGTGGCCCGCCGCGGGCTTGCGGGGCCCGCGCTTATCGCCAAATCCGTTTTGCGAGCGCTTTTTGGATGGCATGGGTGCCCTCGGCTTTCATGGATATACAGGGGTGGAAAACGCCCTTGATGCTGGTAAACGTGCGTGCATGTAAGCATAGCAAAAGGGTACGTCGCCCGTCTCCGCGCTCGCTTGCTCCATGCTCTCGCCGTATGCGGAAAGACGCTTCGCGCGGACGCGCGGACGCGGCGCTTGCGGTCGAATCAAATGGAAAGAGACAAATTTTTTCTTGACAGCGAAACGCGGCAAGCTCATTATGCCAAACCAATAGTTCAAATATTTTAGATAAAATTACTTAACTAAAAAGTTTGAATGAAAATGATCTGCCGGTGAAAGCGCGCCGGCACACGAGAAGGGACCAACCATGGCATTTGAGTTCGACAAGCTTGCATCCATCATTTCCGAGACCCTGGGCTGCGCCCCCGACAAGGTGGTGCGCGACGCGCAGCTCGATAGCGACCTGGGAGCCGATTCCCTGGCTGCTATGGAGCTGGTCATGGCCGTTGAGGAAGCGTTCGATATCGAGATCTCCGACACCCAGCTGGATAAGTTCAAGACCGTCGCCGATCTGGCCGAATACGTAGAGGCCCAGCTTTAAGCCAGGCGCTTGGGCGCCACGGCGCGATATGGGGGCAGAAGTATGAACAACAAAGAGGTCATCGAGTTGATCGAGCGCTTTGCCGCAAGCGGTCTTGCGCGCATGAGGGTCCAGGCGGGTGGCTCTACGGTCGAGTTGGACCGCTATCCCGCGTCGATTCCGGGGGCGGTGCCGGCGGAGCAGGGCGTCCAAGCGGTTCAGTCCGCCCACCCCGCCGAAAAGGCCCCGTGTGCAGCCCCGCTGTCCAAGGCGGGGGCATGCGGTGAGGGGCCGTGCATCTCGGCGCCGCTGGTGGGCACGTTTTACGCGGCCCCCGCTCCCGATAAGGCCCCGTACGTTTCTGTGGGCGACCGCGTGGAGGCGGGCCAGGCCGTCTGCCTGCTAGAGGCCATGAAGATGATGAGCGAGGTCACCGCTCCTTGCGATTGCGTCATCGAGGAGATTCTGGTTGCAGACGGCGAGCTGGTCTCTTTTGAAGCGCCGCTCATCCGCTACCGCGAGGCATAGGGGCGTGCATGTTCAAACGAATGTTGATCGCCAACCGTGGAGAGATCGCCGTGCGCATCCTTCGCGCCTGCCGGGAGCTCGATATAGAGCCGGTGGTGGTGTACTCCCAGGCTGATGGGGATTCGCTGGCGGTGCAGCTTGCGGAAAACTCCTGGTGCATAGGACCCGCGCGCGCCCAAGATAGCTATCTCAACCAAGATGCGCTGCTTACGGTTGCCAAGGCGACGGGTTGCGAGGCGGTTCACCCCGGGTACGGCTTCTTGTCGGAGAATCCGGATTTCGCCGATGCCTGTGTTCGCGAGGGCATGGCCTTCATCGGCCCCTCCGGCGACGTGATGCGCGCTATGGGAAACAAGTCCGCGGCGCGCGACCTCATGCGCCGTGCGGGCGTGCCCGTGGTGCCGGGTTCCGACGGCGTTGTAGAGACCGCTCGGGACGCCGTTCGCATCGCGGAGTCCATAGGCTATCCCGTACTGATCAAGGCGGCGGCGGGCGGAGGCGGGCGCGGTATGCGACGAGTGTTCGACCCCGCCCAGCTGGAGCAGCTATTCGAAGAGGCCAAAGCGGAGGCCCGCGCGTGCTTTGGGGACGATGAGATGTACCTGGAGAAGCTGGTGCTGAATCCGCGTCACATCGAGTTCCAGATCGTAGCGGACTCGCAGGGGAACATCGTCCACCTGGGCGAGCGCGATTGCAGCGTGCAGCGCAGGAGTCAAAAGATGGTGGAGGAGTCGCCTTCGCACGCACTGGACCAGGAGCTTCGTCGCCGCATGGCGGCCTCCGCGGTGGCTGCGGCGCGCGCCGCGGGATACGTGAACGCGGGTACCGTCGAGTTTGTTCTGGCGCCCACCGGCGAGTACTACTTCATCGAGATGAACACGCGCATCCAGGTGGAGCATCCCGTGACCGAGATGGTGAGCGGCGTCGATTTGGTGCGCGAGCAGATCCGCATCGCCCAGGGCTTGCCGTTGAGCGTGGCGCAGGAGCAGGTTGAGCTGCGCGGACACGCTATCGAATGCCGCATCAACGCGGAGGATCCGGCACGCGGGTTCGCACCCAGTCCGGGGCACGTGGGCCTGGTGCACATGCCGTCGGGCTGCGGGGTGCGCACGGACTCGCTGCTGTACAGCGGTTGCGAGCTATCGCCCTACTACGATTCGCTGGCGGCGAAGGTTATCGTCCACGCGCCAACGCGCCTGCAGGCCATCCGCCGCATGCGCCGTGCGCTCGAGGAGTTTACGGTCCAGGGCCCCGCCACAACGGTGGACGTGCTGCACCAGATCATGTACCACCCCCAGTTTGTGCGCGGCAACTACAACACGTCGTTTTTGGACCAGAACTTGGACGAGTTGCTTGCGTGGAGCTCGTACGGCAAGGAGGAGTAACAGCGCATGGCTGGCTTTTTGGAGGAACGCCGTCGCAGGATGGTGGCCTTAAAGGGGCTGCGCCTTGGCATCCCGGCGCGCGGCGCTGCGGGCGCCGGCGTTGCAGGCGGCAGCGCTGTGGGCGGCACCGCGGGATCGACGGGTGCCGCTGCGGACGGATCGCCATTCCCGTCATCGTCCACCACCTGCCCTGCGTGTTCGCGCGACATCGCTGCGGCAGACCTTGCGCAGAACCGGTTGGTGTGCCCGTATTGCGGTCACCACTTTGCCCTGGCCGCGCGCGAGCGCATTGCGCTGGTGGTGGATGCGGGCTCGTTTAAAGAGACGGACCGCGCGCTGGTGACTGCGGACCCGCTGGAGTTTCCCGGGTACGTGGAAAAGGTCCGCGGCCTGTCGCGCAAGACGCACCTGGCAGATGCGCTGGTAGCGGGCACGGCGCGCATTGGCGGCTGCAAGGTTGCCATCGCGGCGATGGACACGCGCTTTTTGATGGGCAGCATGGGCGCGGCGGTGGGCGAGAAGTTCGTTCGCCTGGTGGAGCGCGCGGCCAAGGGCAAGCTGCCGCTGGTGGTGTTTTGCGCAAGCGGCGGCGCGCGCATGCAAGAGGGGGCCATCTCGCTGATGCAGATGGCCAAGACCGCGGTGGCGCTGCGAGAGTTTTCCCAGCGTGGCGGGCTGTCTATCTCTGTTTTGACCAATCCCACTACGGGCGGTGTCACGGCGAGTTTTGCAAGTTTGGGTGATGTGACGCTGGCAGAGCCCGGCGCGCTTATTGGTTTTGCCGGCCCGCGCGTGATAGAGCAGACCATTGGCGAGAAGCTGCCCGATGGTTTTCAAACGGCAGAGTACCTGCTAGAGCACGGTTTTATCGACCAGGTGGTGCCGCGCGCCCGCATGAGGGCGACGTTGGCGCGCCTGCTGGCCCTGTACGGAAGGGAGGTCGAGCGCGTTGGATAGCGAGCGCGTTGAACGCGGGGCCGCCGCACGCACCGCGGACGAGTTGGAGGCGGCTACGCCCCAGAGCTGGGCGGACGCGGCTCTAACGGCGGCGCAGCGCGTGGCGTTGGCTCGCGAACCGCAGCGCCCCGGCGTGGCAGAAGTGGTAGCCGCCCTGTTCGAGGACTTTTTCGAGCAGCGCGGCGACCGCCTGTGCGCGGACGACCCCAGCATTATGGGCGGCATCGCCCTGTTCCACGGCCGGCCCGTCACCGTGCTGGGCAACCGCAAGGGCTCCACGGTAGAGGACCGCGTGCGCTTCAACTTTGGCATGGCCACGCCAGAGGGCTACCGCAAGGCGCAGCGCATCATGCTCGATGCGGAGAAGTTCGGCCGCCCGGTGCTCACGTTTGTGGACACGCCGGGCGCCTACCCCGGGCTTGAGGCAGAGGCGCACGGCCAGGGCGAGGCCATCGCCCGCACCATCAGCGTGATGAGCGGCCTGCGAGTGCCCGTGATCAGCGTGATCATGGGCGAGGGTGGCAGCGGCGGCGCGCTGGCGCTGGCGGTGGGCAATCGCGTGCTCATGCTAGAGAACGCGGTGTACTCCGTGCTGTCGCCAGAGGGGTTCGCCAGCATTTTGTGGAAGGACGCCGCCCGTGCGGATGAGGCCTGCGAGGTCATGAAGCTCACCGCGGCCGACCTGCTTGACTTGCGCGTAATCGACGGCGTGATACCGGAGCCCGCGGGCGGTGCGCACCTAAATCCCCAGGCGCTTATGCAGACGCTGGACGCGGTGCTGGTGCGCGAGCTGGCGGCGTTTGAGAAGAAGGGTCCCGCGGCGGTGGCTCGCGAGCGCGCGGAGCGGTTCCGCGCCATGGGCTCGTCCGCGGTAAGAAGGGGGCGCATATGAGTGGCGTCAAGCTGGTGGGCACGGGGTCTGCCCTGCCCGCGCGCAGGGTCACCAATGATGACATGGCACGCGTAGTCGACACCTCGGACGCATGGATCTCTGAGCGCACGGGCATTCGCGAGCGCCGGTTTTTGGACGACGATTCCCTCGACGGCCATTTTGACCTGGCGGCGACCGCGGCCCGCCGCGCGCTGGATGCTGCGGGGATCGACCCGCGGCAGGTGGGCGCATGCCTGGTGGCGACGTTTACCGCGCAGATGGCCACGCCCTCTATGGCGTGCCGCCTGCAGGCGGAGCTTGGCTTGCCGCGCGACGCGTTTTGCCTGGATATCAACGCGGCGTGCGCGGGCTTTGTCTACGGCATGCACGTTGCCCAGTGCCTGCTACCCGGTGCGGCCTCGCCCTATGCGCTGGTAGTGGGGGCAGAGGCGCTGAGCCGCGTGCTGGATTTTTCCGATCGAACCACCTGCGTGCTCTTTGGCGACGGCGCCGGCGCGGCGGTGCTGCGCTATGAGGCGGACGCGCGCCCGCTGCACTGCGTGTGGGGTTCGCGCGGCGACGCCGAGTCGCTGTGGGTGCCGGGCGTCTCATCGTCCGCTCCCTCTTTTCTGCATATGGATGGACGAGCGGTCTTTCGCTTTGCCACCAGCGTCCTGCCCGCATGCGCGCAGCAGGTGCTTGACCGTGCAGGGCTTGAGCCGGACCAGGTGGACCGCTACGTGTTTCACCAGGCGAACCAGCGCATCATCGACGTGGTCGTCAAAAAGCTGGGCGCGGACCCCGATAGGTGCCGGGGCAACATCGCGGACGTGGGCAACACGTCTGCCGCCAGCGTACCGCTGCTGCTTGACCAGCTGGTGCGCTCAGGGCAGCTGACAGGTGGCCAGTGCGCGCTGTGCCTGGGGTTTGGCGCGGGCCTTACGTGGGCGGGCGCCCTTATAGAGCTTGCTTAACGTACGTAACGTGCTTAAACGATTGGAGACAGCAATGAAGCTCAACCAGTTGCTGGGAACGCAGTTCCCCATCATCCAAGGCGGCATGGCAAACGTCGCCACCGGGGCGTTTGCCGCGGCCATGTCCAACGCGGGCGCGCTGGGCCTGGTGGCTGCCGGCGGCATGGACGCGCCGGCGCTGCGCCGGCATATTCGCCGCGCCCGAGAGCTGACGACGCGGCCCTTTGGCGTGAACCTCATGCTCATGAACCCGCATGTCGACGAGCTCGCCCGCGTGGTGGTGGAGGAGGGCGTGAGCGTGGTGACCACGGGCGCCGGCAACCCTGGAAAGTACATGGACGCTTGGAAGGAGGCGGGCATCAAGGTGTTTCCCGTGGTGGCGGCGCCGGTTCTGGCCCGTCGCCTGGCGCGCTACGACATCGACGGCGTGATCGCGGAGGGCACGGAGAGCGGCGGCCACGTGGGCGAGACCACCACCATGGCGCTGGTGCCGCAGGTGGTCGATGCGGTGGATGTTCCCGTGGTCGCGGCGGGCGGCATCGCGGGCGGGCGCCAGATGGCGGCGGCCCTGGCCCTGGGCGCCTGCGGCGTGCAGGTAGGGACCTGCCTGCTGGCGAGCGAGGAGTGCCCCGTGCACGACAACTACAAGCAGCTGGTCGTCAAGGCGGGTTCAAACGACACCGTGGTAACGGGCCGCTCGTCCGGCGCGCCGGTGCGCGTGCTCAAGAACAAGATGGCCCGCGAGTACCTGGCGCTTGAGCGGACCAACCCCTCGCGCGACGAGCTCGAGGCCATGACCCTGGGGTCGCTGCGCCGCGCGGTGGTGGATGGCGACTTGGACACCGGCAGCTTCATGGCGGGCCAGGTGGCGGCCATGGTGCACGGCGTGCGTCCCGCCCGCGAGATATTTCAGCAGATGGTGGACGAGTGCGGCTGCGTGTGCGCGTCGCTTGGCAAGCTCGCTGGGACCCCGGTCGCTTCGCGATCCATGGACGAGAAGGGGGAGTAGATGAGCCTCGCATTTCTCTATGCCGGGCAGGGCTCGCAGCACGTGGGCATGGGCCGCGACCTGTACCGGGCGTATCCGGAGTTTCGCGCTGCGCTGGATGAGCCGCGGCTGCCCTTTGACCTGAAGGCGCTCATGTTCGAGGGGGATGAGGCCACGCTCGCCCAAACCGAGTTCACCCAGCCCTGTATGGTGGCGTTTGCCGTGGGGCTTACGCGCGTGCTGGATACCTTGGGCGTGCGCCCGGATTATGCGGCGGGGCTTAGCTTGGGCGAGTATTCCGCCCTGGCGTGCGCCGGTGTGTTCGACGGGGCGCAGGCGGTGGAGCTCGCGGCGTTTCGCGGAGCTGCTATGGAGCGCGCCGCAGCCGGGCGGGATACGGCCATGGTCTCCGTTTTGGGTCCGGACCGTACGGAGGCGGAGCGCTGCGTGGCCGCGGCTCAAGAGCGGTCCGCGCCGGCGGTGGTTGAGGTTTCCAACTACAACTGCCCCGGCCAAACGGTGATTGCGGGCGACGCCGAGGCGGTTGCCTGCGCGGTCGACCTGCTGCGTCAGGCCGGCGCGCGCCGGTGCATCCCGCTTAAGGTGAGCGGCCCCTTTCACACCTCGCTGTTGGCGCCCGCCGGCGATGAGCTGCGCGAACGCCTGGCGAACACGCAGCTTGGCCCCATGCGCATCCCCGTGCTGTTCAACTGCTTGGGCCGCGAGATGGGCCCAGAAGACACGGTGCCCGCGCTGCTCGAGCGCCAGGTGCAGACGGCGGTGCGCATGCAAGAAACCATCGAGCGCCTGGTGCAGCTGGGCGTGGACACGGTGGTGGAGATTGGCCCCGGCCGCGTGCTCAGCGGCTTGGTGCGCCGGGTTGCGCCGCGGATGCGCGCGATCGCGGTCGAGACGTGCGAAGACGTGGAGCAGTTCCTCGTCCACATGAAGGGAACCAACAATGGCTGATGAGATGAAGGCGACCGGCGCCAAGACCGCTGTGGTAACCGGCGGCAGCCGCGGCATTGGACGAGCGATCTGCGTGGAGCTGGCGGCGCGCGGCATGAACGTGGTGTTCTCCTATGCCGGCAACGCGCAGGCGGCGCAGCAAACCGTGGAGATGGTCCAGGCCGCGGGCGGCCGCGCTGTGGCCGTGCAGGCTGACGCGGCGAGCGCCCAGGCGGCAAAACAGCTGGTAGACGCCGCCCGCGAGGCGTTTGGCGGGGTGGACGTGCTGGTGAACAACGCCGGCATCACCCGCGACAAGTTGGCGGCTCGTATGGGTGCGGACGAGTTTGAGCAGGTGCTGGCGACCAACTTGACGGGCGCGTTTTTGTGCGCGCGGGAGGTTCTTCGTCCCATGATGCGCGCTCGCTGGGGCCGCATCATCAACCTGAGCAGCGTGGTGGCCCTGCGCGGCAACGCCGGCCAGGTGAACTACGCGGCCAGCAAGGCGGGTCTTATCGGCATGACCAAGTCGCTGGCGCGCGAGGTGGCGTCGCGCGGCATCACGGTCAACGCCGTGGCGCCGGGCTTTATCGAGACGGATATGACCGCGGCCATGCCGCCGGCGGCAAGGGACTTCATGTGCTCGGGCATTCCGGCGGGCTGCGCGGGCTCGCCGCAGGACGTGGCGCGTGCCGTGGCCTTCTTGGCGTCCGACGACGCGGCGTACATCACCGGCCAGGTGCTGTGCGTCGACGGCGGCATGGCGATGTAGGCGCAGCAGGCGCAGTAGGCAAGAAGGGAACAACCATGAAACGCAGGGTAGTTATCACCGGCATGGGCGCTATCACGCCCCTGGGCAACACCGCGCAGGACACGTGGGAGGCCGCCTGCCAGGGTGTGTGCGGTATCGCCCCCATCACCCGCTACGACGCCAGCGCGCAGAAGGTACGCCTGGCGGCCGAGGTTAAAAACTGGAGCGCAGCGGACGCTTTGGGCGCGCAGGAGTCCAAGCACCTAGCCCGCTTTACGCAGCTGGCCCTGGCCGCCGCACGCGAGGCCGTGGAGGCGTCCGGCCTTGATCTGGACGCTATGGACCGCACGCGCGCCGGCGTCTCTGTATCCAGCGGTATCGGCGGCGTGGAAGAGACCGAGAACCAGCAGACCCGCTGCCTGGCCCGCGGCTTTGACCGCTGCTCGCCCTTCTACATTCCCATGGGCATCTCCAACATGGCGGCCGGCAACATCGCCATCGCCTTTGGCCTGCAGGGCATGTGCACCTGTCCTGTAGCGGCGTGCGCGGGTGGTTCCAATGCGGTGGGCGATGCATTTCGCCACATTCGCGACGGCTACGCGGAGGTTATGCTTGCCGGCGGCACGGAGGCCGCGATCACACCTTTGAGCGTGGGGGGATTCACCACCATGCGCGCCCTGTACGTGGGCGATGACCCCTCCTGCGCGTCCATCCCCTTTGACGCCCGTCGCAGCGGATTTGTTATGGGCGAGGGCGCCGGCATGCTGGTGCTAGAAGAGCTGGACCACGCCCTGGCACGCGGCGCCAAGATTATCGCGGAGGTTGCGGGCTACGGCGTGACCTGTGACGCCCACCACATCACCTCACCCGCACCGCAGGGTGAGGGCGGTGCACGCGCTATGGCCCAGGCGCTGGACGATGCCGGCGTGGCTCCCGACCAAGTTGACTACATCAACGCGCACGGCACCTCTACCTCGCTCAACGATAGCTGCGAGACCGCCGCCATCAAGACGGTCTTTGGCCCGCATGCCTATGAGGTCGCCGTGAGTTCCACCAAATCCATGACCGGGCACTTGCTGGGAGCTGCCGGCGCGGTGGAGGCCGTGCTGTGCGTCCAGGTACTGCGCGACGGCGTGGTGCCGCCCACCATCAACTACCGCGAGGCCGATCCTGCCTGCGACCTTGATTACGTGACGGAGGGTGCACGCCGCTTGAACGTTCGCTACGCGTTGTCCAACTCGCTGGGCTTTGGCGGTCACAACGCCTGCCTGCTGTTTAAGAAATGGGAGGGCTAAGATGCTCAGACTCGACTCCAACCAGATCGCCAGCGTTTTGCCGCATCGGTTTCCGCTTGCCATGGTCGACCGCATCGTGGACGGAGAGCCAGGCGAGTGGGCGCGCGGCATCAAGTGCGTCAGCGTGTCCGACCCCGCGTTTATGGGGCACTTTCCGCAGTACCACGTTATGCCGGGCGTGCTTATAATTGAGGCGCTTGCACAGGTCGCTGCCGTGGCGATGCTTTCGCTTCCACAAAACAGCGGCCGCATTGGTTTTCTGGGCTCGGTGAACAAAGCACGCTTCCGTCGCCAGGTCACGCCCGGGGACGTGCTCTCGCTCGAGAGCCGCATCACGCGCGTGCGCGGCGACTTCGCTTTTGTGGAGGGCATCGCCCGCGTAGGCGATGAGGTGGCCGCCACCGTTGAGCTGTCGCTGGCGCTTGGCCCCGTGCCGGAGTAGCGTTGGTGTCTGCGGAAACCTTGCAAGCGATAGGAATTGCTGGGGCTGAAACGAGGTTGCGCATCATGGCAGAAAACGAGTTGGAGAAGCGGTTCGCCGTGGTGTACTCAAAGTTCAAGCTGCATTTCTACCAAGAAACGTTCGCTCGGTTCCAAAACCGCGAGGCGAGCCTTACCACCGTGGAGGCCTTCGCCATGGAGGCGATCTATGCTTTGGGATCGCCCACGGTGAAGGAGTTCGCCGATTTCATGCGCGTCTCCTCGTCCAACGCGGCGTATAAGATCGCGAGCCTGGTTCGCAAGGGGTATGTGGAGAAGGTCCAGTCCGAGGAGGACGGCCGCGAGTACCACCTTATGCCCACCCAGAAATACCTGGACTATTACAACATCAGCAGCGATTACATGCGCACCGTCATGGGCCGTCTTCGCGAGCGGCTCACGCCCGACCAGCTCGACGGCCTAAGCGATCTGCTCAAAATGATGGGGGACCTTATGACGGAGGTGCCGCTGCCCGGCGAGAACGAGGACGCTGCGAGCGATGAGTAGGGTTGGTGCCGGCGTGTGCGAATCGCCCGATGCACCCGCGGTGCGCGAGGCGCTCGAGCGGCTGGCCGCGTGGGAGGACCCGCGCGAGGTGGTTTCCATGACGGAGTCGCTGCGGCTTGGGCGTGCGCGCGTGGACCATGTGTCCGCGGATGGGGTGTTGCTCTACCTGCCTTCGTCCCAAAACTACTTGCACGCTGCGGTGGATGATGCCGCCGCACGGCGCGTGCTTGCTGGCGCAGACCGTGAGCCGGGCGATTCCGTGGTGTTGTTTGTAGATGCCGATCATGCGCTCGCGTGCGGCTATGCGGAGGAATCGATCACGCGCTACCGGGTGTGCGTGTACGAGGGTGCGGACCCTCCCTCCGTGCGGGAGTCGCTTCGCATCGAGCGCTTGGGCGTGGAGTGGCTGGACGCGATCGCCGCCCAGTACGACGGGCTGCCGAGAGAGGATATTCTGCGCCACCTGGCGGATGGTTGGGTGTACGGGGGCTTCGACGCCTCGGGCGACCTGGTGGGATTTATCGGCGAGCATGACGAGGGAACCATAGGCATGCTCGAGGTTCTCGCGCGGTATCGCCGGCGCGGCTACGCCCGCGAGCTGGAGGGCCGGGCGATTGCGCGCATGCTCGCTGCGGGCCGCGTGCCCCAGGGACAGGTGGTGCTGGGGAACGAGCCATCGTTTGCCCTGCAGCGCTCGTTGGGGATGACGGTGCTGCCCGGCGTGCAGTGCTGGGTGTGCTGACCGGGGCGCGAGCTGCTGCGGAGACGGCGCGTGGCGCGCATCGCACCGCGCGCGACGCCGCAAGCAAGAAGGGGGCCGGGTCCGAAGGCTTTCCGTCAGAGCCCGTCCACGCACCACTTGGCGAAAGTACGGGTTGCGCTCGCTCGCATAAGGGTAGGCTGGGGCACATAGGACAAAAGGACGGTGCGCTCGCGGCGTTAAGCGGCGCACGTTCGAGGCCTTGGCTTTTGGGCTTTTCGGCATCGCGGTGCCTTTACATCCGCGTTTACCCGCTCCGCGCGGTACGGCGAGGCGACTCCGCTGGGTCGCCGCTGGTGCGCGGGGCTTCGAGGCCCAAACAACCCCGGCTTCGCGCATGAGCCGCCCATCACCCGCGTCCACGCACGTTCGCGACCAGCTCTGGCGCGGGCACTTGTGCGGCCGCGCGGGGCGAAAGGGAGGTTATTATGGGCGCGCCCAAGACCGACAACGTGAGGAACGTGGTGCTCGTAGGCCAAGGCGGGGTGGGCAAGACCTCGCTCGCGGAGGCCATGCTTCACCTTTCCGGCAAGACCGCCCGCCTGGGCGGCCACGCAGGCACCAAGCCTACCCTCGATTACGACGCAGAAGAGGTCAAGCGCGAGTTCTCAATCTCGACCGCTATCGCGCCGATCGACTGGAAAGACGTCCGCATCAACGTTTTGGACGCCCCCTGCTACCCCGATTTCATCGGCGACGCCTATGCGGCCATGAGCGTTTCTGAAAGCGCCCTGTTTGTGGTCGACGCCGCCGCCGGCCCGCAGCCCACCACCGTCAAGCTTTGGTACGCCGCCGAGGACCTTCGCCTCGCGCGCGCCGTCTTTGTGAATCGCGTCGACAAGGAAAACGCCGATTACGAGGCGTGCATGGAGCTTCTGCGCGAGCGCTTTGGCATGCGTCTTGGCGCCGTCACCCTGCCTTGGGGCGTGGGCGATGACTTCCACGGCATCATCGACCTGGTCCGCATGAAGGCCCGCCAGTGCGAGGGCACCAAGCAGACCGAGACCGAGATTCCGGAAGAGTATCGCGCCCAGGCCGAGGCCGCGCACGAGACCCTGTGCGAGCTGGTCGCCGAGGCAGATGACGAGCTGATGGAGAAGTACCTTGAGGGTGAGCCCCTTACCCAGGACGAGATCGAGGGCCTGCTCTCCAAGGCAATCGCCGAGCGCATCTTCGTCCCCGTCTTCGCCGGCAGCTGCATCAAGGAGCAGGGCGTCAACTCCCTTATGGATGACATCGCGTCGTACTTCCCCGCGCCCACCGACTACGGCGAGATGCCCCTTATCGACGGCGACAAGCTCAAGATCTCCTCTGAGGACGAGCGTCCCGTCGTCTTTGTCTTCAAGACCTTGAACGATCCCGGCCAGGGTCGACTGTCCTTCATCAAGGTCCTCACCGGTACCATCGAGCCCGGCATGGAGCTGGTCAACGCCCGCACCCGCAAGGGCGACCGCATGTCGCACCTCTACGTTATGTGCGGCCGCGAGATGACCGAGGTCGGTCACGCCTATGCGGGCGATATCGTCGTCGTTCCCAAGATGAGTGCCGAGACCGGCGACACCCTGTCCGTCTCCGGTAAGGTGGAGGCCGCTGCCTTCAAGTTCCCCAACTCCCAGTACCGCATCGCCATCGAGGCGGAGAATCGCGGGGACGAGGAGAAGCTCTTCACGTTTATCGAGAAGGCCTGCGACGCCGACCCCACCATGAGCATCGACCGCGACGAGGAGACCGGCCAGACCATCATCTCCGCCGTGGGCGAGGCCCAGGTTTCCGTCCTGCTCAACCGCCTGGAGGAGCGCACCAAGGTCGAGGCCCATATCGTCCCCATCCGCATCCCGTATCGCGAGACCATCCGCCGCGTCGCCAGCGCTCAGGGTCGCCACAAGAAGCAGACCGGCGGCGCCGGCCAGTTTGGCGATTGCTACCTGCGCGTCGAGCCGCTTGTCGACGGCACCGACTATGAGTTTGTGGACGAGGTCGTGGGCGGACGCATTCCGCGCTCGCTTATCCCCGCGGTCGACCGCGGCGTCCAGGAGACCATGAAGGACGGCATCATCGCCGGCTACCCGCTGACGGGCATCCGCGTCGCCTGCTACGACGGCTCCTATCACCCCGTCGACTCCAACGAGATGGCGTTCCGCACCGCCGCCCGCATCGGCCTCAAGAAGGCTTGCGCCGACGCCGACCCCGTGATCTTGGAGCCCATGATGGACATTACGGTCACCATCCCGGAGAGCTACGCCGGCGCCGTGATGGGCGACGTGTCCGCCTCTCGCGGCCGCGTGACCGGCATGGATACCAACAAGCAGGGCGATACCGTGGTCAACGCCACCGTGCCCTATGCGGAGCTGGTCGACTACGCAACCCGTCTGCGCTCGCTCACCCGCGGCACCGGCGACTTCACCATGGAGCCCGCCGGCTACGAGCAGGTGCCCTATGACGTGCAGAAGCGCCTGGTCGAGTTCTACGAGCACTCCCGTGCCCAGGGACGCTAGGCAACGGGCATAGCGACTATCTGATGAGGGGCGGATCTTGGCGGGTCCGCCCCTTTCTCGTCCATATTCTCGTCCATATAGAGCCTATAGGTCTTTATGTGCATATCGAATCGGCATGCTTTGCGTAGCGTATGGGGCTCGCGGCGAGTCCATGCCAACGTGCTATTATGTGTGCAGTTCAAACGGCGTGGGCCGTACTCTGGCGTCCGCGCTTCGCGGCATGAGTTAAGCATGAGAGAGGAAACGACATGCTGAATGCGATCGAGATTTCTCCCAAGGTTTGGTGGGTCGGCGGCATCGATTGGAACGAGCGCCTGTTCCACGGCTATACCACGGAGGCCGGCATCACTTACAACGCGTATCTGATCATGGACGAGAAGATCACGCTGATCGATACCTGCAAGGCGACCTTTGCCGACGAGCTGGTTCAGCGCATCTCCCAGGTTGTCGACCCCGCCAAGATCGACGTGGTCATCACCAACCATGTCGAGATGGACCACTCCGGCTCCCTGCCCGTGATCCACAAGATCGCCCCCAACGCGCAGATCTACGCCAGCGCCGGCGCCGGTGTCAACGAGGTCAAGGCCCACTTTGGCATCGAGGCCACGCCCGTCAAGAGCGGCGACACCCTGAACATCGGCGAGCGCACCCTCACCTTTGTGACCACCCCCATGGTTCACTGGCCGGACAACATGGTCACCTATTCCGATGTCGACCAGATCCTGTTCTCCAACGACGCCTTTGGCCAGCACTACGCCACCACCAAGCGCTTTGATGACGAGAACGACCTGTGCGAGATCATGAAGCAGGCCAAGAAGTACTACGCCAACATCGTGTGGCCGTACGGCATGCAGGCGCACAAGGCGCTCGAGGCGGTCAAGGGCCTGGAGCTCAAGATGATCGCCCCCAGCCACGGGTGCATCTGGCGCTCGCATATCGACAAGATTCTGGAGAAGTACGAGGCCTGGACCACCTACCAGACCGAGGAGAAGGCCGTGGTGGTCTTTGACTCCATGTGGCACTCCACCGAGATGATGGCTCGCGAGATCTGCGACTCCTTCATCGCCGAGGGCATCTCCGCCAAACTGATCGACGTCAAGGCCACCCACATCTCCGATATCATGACCGAGCTGTGCGATGCCCGCTACGTCGCGGTTGGCTCACCCACCCTCAACTCCAACATGCTGCCCACCGTCGCCAGCTTTCTCACCTACATGCGCGGCCTGTCGCCCAAGAACGACCAGCGCATCGGCCTGGCATTTGGCTCCTACGGCTGGGCCCCGCTTGGTCCCAAGCAAGTGTACGAGGAGCTCGAGAAGGCTAAGTTCAACCTGCCCGTTCCGGTTATCACCCAGCAGTGGATCCCCAGCGAGGAGAAGCTTTCCGAGCTGCAGGCCACCGTCAAGAAGGTCATCGAGGACGCTCGCGCCTAGCGTGCGCCGCTCCTGATTTGGGCGACCGGAGGGTCTTCATCCAAAGTCTTGTCGCTACGCGTCGGTTCGAATACGGGCCGGCGCGTTTTTTATGCCGCTGTTACGATTTTCTCCTTCGCTGCGGTGCGCCTCCAGTTTAAATTCTGCCGCCCCGTTTGGTCCTGCGGCTCGGGACGCTTTGCCGATTGTAGCCACTTAATGGCTAGCGTGTTAGCGGGATGTCCCCATCTGCCGAAAACCCGTGCCAACGCCGTTGACCCGGCCTTCACACTCTGCGAATAATCAATCGAGACACGTTACGCTTCAGTGCGTTTTGCCGTATCCGTGCGCTGTTTCCTAGCGAGACGGCAGCGCGAGGCGGCTGAAAGTGCTGCCGCTTCGCGCGCGGTTGTTGCCCGCGGGCGCGAACGATAAAGAACGCGAGGTCACGTATGGGCGCACCGATGAAATTTGACTATGCATTTGGGCGGTCGCTGCGGCGGGGCGCCGGCAAGATCGGGTGCCTCATCGATGTTGCGTTCGGCGTCATGGGCTTCGCTTGGGGTTGGTCGTTTTGCATGGAACCCCGCGTCGACGATTGGGGTAATGTGACCCCGCCGTTTATCGAGACGGACGGCCTGCTTGCGACGATCGGGCTATCGCTTTTCGGCGGCTTCGCGATGCTCATGCTGGCGTTTCTCTGGCACTCCGGCGTCATCTATCTGCGCCATATGTGGACAAGCCCAGCAGGTCGCGCCGCGATTATCATTTTCACCCTGCCCATGGTCTTTGTCTTGCTGAGCGGCAACATCCTCGTGTTCCTGCTGCTGGCGGCGGCCTATCCAATGCTTGCCAGATGGATCATGCCGCTTGTGGGGTTGTTTACCGGCTGGTTGTTCAGCGAGGGGGATCCGTCGGATACCGCCGCCGATTCCCTGGACAAAAGTTCAACGCATAAGTAGAGCTTCGACCCGATCGTCTCAGTCCCCTTGCCGGCCCGTCTTGAGCGGTCACCATTTGATGAGAACGCCATTTGGACGCTTTTTTCTAAGCTCTGCCCCTGAAAAAACGTCCAAATGGCGTTCTCAAGAAAATGAGCCCCTTCCGCGCCGCCGCCCCGCATGCCCGCCGTTGCACCATCGTCGCCCCGACCCCGCCCGCCGCCGTCCTCCGCGAAGCGCGCTCGGGGCGCGCACGGGAAGGCGCCCTACCGTTTGGCGAAAACTGAACCCGAGTAAGGAGATAGGCAAATCTCAATCCCTCCACAGGTGTACCATAACTCCATATGGCTCAAAGACCGGGTGATTGAGGGGTCCCTATGGCTTTGCTTGGCGTATTGATCGCAATCCCGTTGGCGGTTGCGGCGCTCATGCTGTTTCTCAAACAGGATAGCCAGCGCGATCCGGTGGCGATCGCGGGTGCGGGCGCGACGGCGCTTGCTGCTATCGCGACGGGCGCGCTCTACATGAACAACCCGCAGTTCTTCGTTGTGTCGCCGGGTTTGTCGCTCGCGGGCAACTACGTTGCCGTTGCCATCGACTTGCTGCTCTGCGCGGTGGTGCTGGTGTATGCCGTGCGTTGGCGCAACCCGTTCGCCATGGCGTTGGGCGCCGTGCAGATGGTCGCCTCCATCTGGTGCGGCTCGCTTGCCATGTCGCCGGAAGACGCCTTCGTCGCCCCCATGTACATCGACAACCTGTCGGTCATCATGGTGCTTATCGTCGGTATCGTGGGCAGCGTCATCTGCGTCTACGCGCTGGGTTACATGAAGGATTTCCAGCACCATGAGGACGCCGCCGCCGCGCGCGAGGGTCGCGAGCCGCAAGACCGCCGAAACAAGTTCCTGGCGCTCATGTTCCTGTTCCTGTCCGCGATGTTCATCATCGTCCTCTCCGACAACATGGACTGGATCTTGGCCGGCTGGGAGATCACCACGGTTTGCTCGTTCCTCATGATCGGCTACACGCAGACGCCCGAGGCTAAAAAGAGCGCCCTGCTGCAGATCAACCTCAACATGGTGGGCGGCCTGGCGTTCCATATCGCCGTGATCTACCTGCATACCATCCACGTTCCGCTGTCGCTCAACGCCATGCCGGCCATCGCCCAGAGCGCGGATTCGTGGACGATGATCATTCCGTTGATGCTCCTTTCCGTCGCCGGCCTCACCAAGGCGGCGCAGATGCCGTTCCACAAGTGGCTGCTGGGCGCTATGGTCGCGCCTACTCCCACCAGCGCGCTGCTGCATTCGTCCACCATGGTTAAGGCGGGCGTGTTCTTGCTGGTCAAGCTGGCTCCGCTGTACCTTATCTATCCCGTGGCCTCCTTCATGGTGGTTGGCGTGGGCGGCATCACCTTTGTGCTATGCAGCTTCATGGCCATCTCGCAGAGCAACGCCAAACGTGTGCTGGCGTACTCCACCATCGCCAACCTGGGTCTCATCTCCGCATGCGCGGGCGTGGGCACCTCCGAGGCGGTGTGGGCGGCAATCTTCCTCATCATCTTCCATACCGTGTCTAAGTCGCTGCTGTTCCTGTGCGTGGGCACGGTCGAGCACCGCATCGGCAGCCGCAACATCGAGGACATGGACGGGCTCTTCGCCCGCTTGCCGCGCCTCACCCGTCTGATGATGCTGGGCATCATGGGCATGTTCGTCGCGCCGTTTGGCATGCTTATCTCCAAGTGGGCAACGCTGGTTTCCTTTGCGGAGACCGGTAACGTCATCTTCTTGATCTTCCTGGCGTTTGGCTCTGCCGCCACGTTCTTCTTCTGGGCCAAGTGGCTGGGCAAGCTCGCCGGCGTGCCGCAGAAGGCGCAAAACGCGGAGGACGGCGTGCACCGCACCGAGTGGTTTGCCGTGGGCACAATCTCCGCGCTGCTCATCGGCTGCTGCCTGCTGCTGCCGGTAATCTCCCAGTATGTGATAGGTCCCTACCTGCAAGAGATCTTCCAGATGGTGCCGCGCCTCATCGACGTGGACAACCTGGTCATCATGGTCGCCATCGTCCTGTTCATCGCCATCGTCCTGCTCACCCCGTGGGGGCGCGACAGCAAGAAGAAGCGCATCGCCGTCTACCTGGGCGGCACGTGCACGGATCCGGACGGCCGCCAGTACCATGGTTCCATGGGTCGCACCATGACCTCGTCCAAGCGCAACTGGTATATGACGGATATCTTTGGCGAGGACAAGCTGTCGCCCGCCGGCACCGTGATTACCGCCGCGCTGATGCTCATGAGCTTTGCGGCGTGCTTCATTTTCGACGCGTCATTCTTGGCGGGCGGCACGTTCTTTGTGGAGCGCACCGTGCAGCTGGTGGGTCCGGGCCTGCCGGGTATCGCGCTGGGCATCGTGGTCTTCGCCGTGGTGGCGCCCGTTGCCGGCTGCTTGCTGGACGGTCTTGACCGCAAGGTCTCCGCACGCATGCAGGGTCGCGTGGGGCCGCGCCTGCTGCAGCCCTACTACGACGTTCGCAAGCTGCTGCAAAAGGAGCAAGCCAGCGTCAACGCCATCGACGAGGCCTACATCACCTGCGCGCTTATCTTCTGCGCCATCGCCGGCGGCATGTTCATCAGCGGTTCCAACCTGCTTATGTGCGTGTTCTTGGTGACGCTCGCGACGCTCTTCGTCATCATCGCCGCGTACTCCGCGCGCTCTCCTTATGCGGACACCGGCGCCGACCGCGAGTGCCTGCAGGTTATGAGCTACGAGCCCATGCTGCTCATCATGACGGTGGGCTTCTTTACCGCCACGCAGTCGTTCGACACCGCGCAGCTTACGCGCTTGGACGCGCCCATCATCCTCTCGCTGGTGCCCATCTTTATAGGTCTGCTGTTCATTCTTACCATCAAGCTTCGCAAGTCGCCGTTCGACCTGTCCTATAGCCATCATGCCCACCAGGAGCTGGTCAAGGGCATCACCACCGAGATGAGCGGCCGTACCCTGGCAAAGATCGAGATCCTGCACTGGTGCGAGAGCATCCTGTTCCTCATGTGGGTGGGCATGTTCTTCATCTGGAACTCTCCGGTTTCCATCGCCGTCGCGGTTGCCGTGGTGGCGCTCACCTGGTTCTTCGAGGTGTGGATCGACAACAACTTCGCCCGCGTCAAGTGGCAGGCGTGCCTTAAGTCCGCTTGGCTGGTGGCGCTGGTCATGGGCGTGGTCAACCTGTTCTACGTCCTTATCACCCCGTTTATCTAAGAGGAGGTGCCAACTATGGGCTACTCATCCAAATCGCCATGGCTGATCCATTACGACGGGTCGAGCTGCAATGGCTGCGACATCGAGGTGCTCGATTCGCTGACGCCGCTGTACGACATCGAGCGCTTTGGCATCATCAACACCGGTAATCCCAAGCACGCGGACATCTTCTTGGTGACCGGGTCCGTGAACCACCAGAACATCAACGTGGTTAAGCACATCTACGAGCAGATGCTCGAGCCCAAGGTGGTTGTGGCGTGCGGAGCGTGCGCCTGCACCGGCGGCGTGTTCCGCGAGTGCTACAACGTGCTGGGCGGCGTGGATAAGGCGATCCCCGTCGACGTGTACGCCCCGGGTTGTGCCGTGCGCCCGGAGACCATCATCGACGCGGTGCTGCAGGGCGTGAAGATTCTGGACGAGAAGGCCGACCGCATGCGTCGGGGGCTTCCCGCCAACGGGGTCGACGCCGCGGCCGATGCGTGCGCTGGCGCTGCAGATGCTGGCGCCGCCGGTGCGAAAGAGTAGGGGAGTGTAGATGTATACCACTACGTTTGTGGAGACGCCGCTGTCTGACCTTCTGATGCGCGTGCAGACGCTCAAACACGACGGCATTCGCTTTGTGCAGATGTGCGCCGAGAAGGACTCGCAGGATAACATCGACCTGCTCTACACCTTCTACGACGAGACCATGGAGAACGCGCTTAATCTGGTGGTGCCGCTGAAGCCGGGCGATAAGGTGCCGTCGATCCAGGAGATGTACTTCGCCGCGTTCTCGTACGAGAACGAGACGCATGACCTGTACGGCGTGCGTTTTGTAAACATGAAGCTGGACTTTGGCGGGCACTTCTTCAACTTGGCTGCGGAGTCTCCCATGACCATCATCTCGCCCGAGCAGCGCGCCGCCCGAGAAAAGGCCGCTAAGCTCAAGGCGGCGCAGGAGGCAAAGGCCGCCAAGGCAGCTGCGGCAGCTCGCGAGGCCGCCGAGGCCGCGAGCGCCGAGCGCGCGCTGAACACGACCGCGGCTCAAGCGGATGCCGCTGCAGTCGCTGCCGTGAACGCCGCGGCGCCTGTCGCAGCGTCTGGCGAACCGCGCGATGCCGAGTCCGCGAAGGCCGCCCCGGCATCGCCCGAAGACCGCGCTGCGAAGATGGAGGCAAAGCTTGCCGCCATGGATCCCGAGAAAGCCGCGAAGATTCGCGCCGCGTTGGCGGCCAAGGGCGTTAAGACCGCGTCCGCAGATTCCTCGTCCAAAGACAACAAGAAGGAGGGGGAGTAAGCATGGCGACACGTACCATTTTGCCCTTTGGCCCCCAGCATCCCGTGCTGCCCGAGCCCGTGCATCTTGACCTGGTGGTCGAGGACGAGCACGTGGTGGAGGCGATTCCCCAGATTGGTTTTGTGCACCGCGGACTTGAGAAGCTGGTTGAGAAGCGAGACTACAACCAGTTCATCTACGTTGCCGAGCGCGTGTGCGGCATTTGCAGCTTTGGCCACGGTTACGGCTACGCCAGCGCTACGGAGAAGCTGCTTGGCATAGAGATCCCGCGCCGCGCGGAGTACCTGCGAGGTATCTTGCAGGAGCTGTCGCGCATCCACTCCCACCTTCTGTGGTTGGGTCTGCTGGCGGACGGCTTTGGCTTTGAGAGCCTGTTCAACCATTGCTGGCGCCTGCGCGAGACCATCTTGGATATCTTCCAGGAAACGTGCGGCGGCCGCATCATTCTTTCCATCTGCATGGTGGGAGGCATGTCGCACGACATCGACGACGCGCTGCTTCGCCGCGTGTGCGAGAAGCTGGACGAGCTTAAGGTTGAGTACCGCGAGGTGGTCAACACCATGCTGCACGACGATTCGGTGCGCAGCCGTCTGTGCGGCGTTGGTCATATCAGCTTTGAGGACGCGCTGGACCTGTCCATGGTGGGTCCGTTCGCCAAGGGTTCCGGTATCGAGCACGACATGCGTACTACCGGCTTTGGCGCCTACGGCGACCTGGAGCACTTTGAGCCCATTATCGCCACTGAGGGCGATTGCTACGCGCGTTGCAAGGTCCGCTGCGAGGAGATTTTCCAGTCCATCGAGATCATCAAGGAGCTGGTGGCCAAGATCCCGCACGATGGCATTGGCGAGGCGCCGCTTGCCAAGGTGAAGCCCGGCGAGGGAACTCGCGCACACGTGCTGATCGAGCAGCCGCGCGGCGAGGCGTTTTACTACGTGGCCGGCAACGGCACCAAGTACCTGGAGCGGTTCCGCCTGCGCACGCCCACGTCGCAGAACCTGGGTGGCATGGTGCGCGCCCTGCAGGGCGTGGACGTGGCCGACGTTCCCATGATCATTCTGACCATCGACCCCTGCATCAGCTGCACGGAAAGGTAGGACGACGTGGGTGGATTCAAACTGGGAAAGATGACGCTGCGTTCGCTGTTTAGCAAGCCGGCGACCGTTCAGTATCCGTTCGAGAAGCGCGAGCCGTATCCCGCTATGCGCGGACACGTGGTGAACGACATAGACGAGTGCATCCTGTGCGGTTTGTGCACGCGCGCCTGCCCGGTGCAGGCGTTGGCGGTGAACCGCAAGGAGGGTACGTGGACCATCAACCCGTACCGCTGCATCCAATGCGGCTACTGCATTAGAGAATGCCCGCGCGATTCTCTGTCCATGGGCCTGACCCCACCTGAGGCGTCCGCGCATGTCGAGGCAATTGTGATGCACAAGGAAATGGACGAGGCGCCCGCTCCCGCCAAGGGTGCCGCGAAGGCGGCCGCTGGCGAGAAGGCTATCAAGGCGGAAAAGGGCACCGGAGCGCCTGCGCGACCCAAGGCGAAGCTGACGCCCGAGCAGGAGGCTCGCGTGGCCGCCGCCCGTGCCGCCAAAGAGGCCAAGAAGAAGGCTGAGGCGGAGGCTGCCGCCGGGGGCGCCGGTGCTGCCGCTGTGGGCGACGCCGCGGATTAGCCGGCCGGCACGCTTTGGCTTGGATTTGCGGGCGTCCGCCACGCGCTTTGCCCGCGCGTGAGAGCTTTCGAAGGGGATGGTTTCACGTTGAACCATCCCCTTTTTCTGCGACCTGCGGTTTTTAGATAACTTTATGCACGCGTTTTGGGGTGCAAAAAACCGTGCCCGTTCGGGATGGTCAATGAGGGCCACGAGGTGGGTAAAAATCGGTTCTCGAAGCGCCCGGGCGGCGCCCGGAGCACCTTCCGCGGCACCCAAGCAACGTCACGGCAGGCGATTTGCCCGGCGGCGCAGCGAATCGGTAAGGCTAAAAAGTTTGTTAGCTAACGAGTGTTCACAAAATGAAGCCGCGAAGGCTTTGCCGGGGCCTCGCGAAAAGCCGTTCGGCCCGCCTTGGCCAATGTATAAACCGCGGCGTACCCACTTCGTGGCCCTCATTGACCAACCCGATCGCGGACGGCTGCATCGGGACACCAACAAAAGTCTCTTTGAAGGCTCGACCGTGCCACCAGCATCGCGCGGGGCTCCCAAAACCCCACCGCAGCATTTGCGCTAGAGCGGACTTCAAGTCGTACAATTGGAATACACCATTGAATGCCTGTGTGAAAGGGAGGGCCTCATGGCCAATGCCACCGCAACTGACGCCGCAACCAACGTTGACGTTCCTGCTAAGGTCTATTTCACCAACCTGCGCACGCACGGCCGAGAGAGCCAGCTGGACAAGCTCAAGCGCCTCATCAAGCGAGCCGGCATAGAGCAGATTGACTTCGAGAATAAGTTCGTCGCCATCAAGATTCACTTTGGCGAGCTGGGCAACCTGTCCTTCCTGCGCCCCAATTACGCGCGCGCCGTGGTGGACGTGGTCAAGGAGCTGGGCGGCAAGCCCTTCCTCACGGACTGCAACACGCTCTACGTGGGCAGCCGCAAAAACGCGCTGGAGCACATTGACTGCGCGTACCAAAACGGCTTCACCCCGTATGCCACTGGCTGCCACGTCATCATCGCGGACGGCCTCAAGGGCACGGACGAGACCTTGGTCCCGGTCAAGAACGGCGAGTACGTGCAGGAGGCAAAGATAGGCCACGCCCTCATGGACGCCGATATCGTCATCTCGCTCACCCACTTCAAGGGCCATGAGCAGGCGGGCTTTGGCGGCTGCATGAAGAACCTTGGCATGGGTGGCGGCAGCCGCGCCGGCAAGATGGAGCAGCACGCGGCCGGCAAGCCCAATGTGGACGAGGGCAAGTGCATCGGTTGTCGAGCTTGCGAGCGCATCTGTGCGCATGGCGCCGTGAGCTTCCCCACCACTCGTGAGCGCACGCTTAAGAACGGCAAGGTTGTCGAGACGCCCGTCGCCCACATCGATCACGACCGCTGCCTGGGCTGCGGCCGCTGTATTGGCGCGTGCAACCAGGACGCTGTCAAGCCGGGCTATGATGCCGCGGTCGACGTGCTCAACTACAAGATCGCCGAGTACACGCAGGCCATCGTTCAGGATCGTCCGCAGTTCCACATTTCGCTGGCTATGGACGTAAGCCCCAACTGCGATTGCCATGCCGAAAACGATACGCCCATCGTGCCGGACATGGGCATGTTCGCAAGCTTCGATCCCGTCGCGATCGACCAGGCCTGCATCGACATGGCGCTGCAGATGCCCGCCATGCCCAACACCGAACTCACGGAGATGCGCGACAAGCTGGAGGCTGCCGGCGGCGTGCCCGAGCGTTGCCAGCACGACCACTTCAACATGACGCATCCGGACACCAACTGGCGTTCCATGATCGAGCATGGCGAGAAGATTGGCCTTGGTACCAGCAAGTATGAGCTGATTGAGGTTAAGTAGCCACGCATCCTTCGGGGCGGCGACGTGCCTTTTGGGGCAACGGTAGCGTGCTGATAAATCTTCTAAGGGCGGGCGTCTTAACCGGCGCTCGCCCTTTTTGCTGGATAATTATCTGTTGTCTGGCGCCCTAACTAATGAGAGCGTTGACGAAGTAAGCAGAGCGCGGAATGAAAGTGAGCGGGGCCGTTTTGCCAGCACCTCGTGCCCCAACAAAGAGCGAGCAGCGATCAGGATTGTTGTTTGGATGGTCAAACGCAAGAATCATGTTATCAATGATGTTCTCACGTCCCGCAAAATAGGGCGGTACCTGGCCAAAGATGGGTGTGAAGGGGTTGCGGGATATGTATTGGGATCTTAGGTCAGATTGAGAGGCGCTGCCTGCGGGCATGGTGACCCTCCTTTGTTGGGAATGTTGCTGCGTTTTAGAAGTTCAAGCTTCTTTTAGCTTTTCAAGCATTTTTTAGCTTTTCAAGCTTTTCAAGTAAAGCGCCGCCGAGCTCGCCGTAAGCGCCAGAGTAAACGGCAGGTAAAGAACGCGCCCAAATGGACGCAGAAATGGTGCATCCTTCTGCCTTTTTAGGCAGTTCTGCTATAGTATGCAAAAACGATTTTTGGAGGAATCACAGCTCACATGCCAGATTCGAGTGACAGTCCCAAGCCGCGGGAAGATACCGCGGCGTCCCCCGTATCATCATCCGGGTCCGCAGCGGCGGGTCCGGCCTGCAGCGATGGCTGTGCAGACCCCTGCATTGATGAACTAAATACCAGCGAAAACCCCGCGTCTTTGGACGAGGGCCCCTCGCAGCTCGCCGCTACCGGCAACGCTAGCGGGCTCGCTGCCACCCGCAGCGGCAAGCGCGCCGCCACCCGCAGCGATGCCACCGCCCCGGACGTCCTCGCAGATGTTCGTGACTTGCTCGATGCCGCCCGTGACCAGGGCGTGTCCAAAGACGTGCGCGACGCCGCCATGACGGCCGCCGTAAAGGCCGCGTCCAAGGCGGCCAAGACCGCCGCCGCCCGCGCGCTCGAGAAAGCGAAGGCGCACGACGGTATCCCGCACTACACCGTGGGCGAGGAGATCTTCAACTCCGTCACGCACGGCGTGGGCGTGCTGTTGGGTATCGCCGCGCTGGTGCTGCTGATAGTCAAGGCGGCCGTGGCGCCCGCGCACTCCGCTTCGATGGCGGCGGGCATTGTCTACGGCATCACCATCATCCTGGAGTACCTGTTCTCCACCCTGTACCATGCTATCCCCGCGCGCGGCGCCAAGTTGGTGTTCCGCGTGTTCGACCACAGCGGCATCTACCTACTCATCGCTGGCACCTATACGCCGTTTTTGCTGGTGACGCTGGCGGATTATGGCGGCTTCCCCATGTTTGTAGCGATATGGGTCCTCGCCATCGCCGGCATCCTGTTCGAGCTCATAGGGCGCGAACGCCAGCCCAAATGGGTCACCATCCTCATCTACCTCATCATGGGGTGGTTGGTGGTGTTCCGGCTTCCGCAGCTGCTGCGCGCGCTCAACCCCATCGGCATCGGCCTGCTGCTTGCCGGCGGCCTGTGCTACACCGCGGGCACGGCGTTCTACGTGGCCAAACGCATCCGCTACATGCATAGCGTGTGGCACCTGTGGGTGCTGGCCGGCAGCGTGCTCCAGTTCATGGCGGTGATCCTCTTCGTTATCTAGCGACCCTACCGTCACGTTTCGCCTTGGCCGCCATGCCGTGCAACCGGCGGCAGGCCACGACGCGCCCGCACCCAGTACGCCCGCACCCGCGCCCGACGCGCCGCCCCGCGCGATCCGTACCCGCGCTCGACGCGCGCCCCTTGTTTGCAAGTTCTCTTTTGGAGGTTTAACTCGTCCCCATGGACATAACCATCAGCATTCTCACCACAGTTGTCCTCACCGTAGTCAACGGCTTCTTCTCCATGTCCGAGATGGCGCTCACCACGGCAAAGCGCGCCGTGCTGGACCATGAGGCGGAAGAAGGCGACCGCCGCGCCCGCCGCGCCAGCGAGCTCGCTGCGGACTCGGGCAACTTCTTGGCGACCATCCAGGTGGCTATCACGCTGGTGGGCTTCGCCTCGTCCGCGGTGGCGTCGACCAATCTGTCCGACCCGCTGGCCGACTGGCTGTGCAGCTTTGGTATCGAGCCGCTCAGCATGGTCGCCCGCGGCCTTTCGCCCGTGCTGATCACGCTGGCCGTGTCCTATCTGTCCATCGTGGTGGGCGAGCTGGTGCCCAAGCGCATCGCCCTGGCCGACGCCGAGGGCATGGCAAAGCGCGTTGCCCAGCCGCTGACCGTGTTCCAAAAGATCGCCCGCCCGCTGGTGTGGTTTACCCAGGCGTCCGCCAACGGCCTTGCCCGCCTTATGCGCATCAAGAGCGGCGACGACCGTCAGAACGTGTCCGAGGAAGAGATCAAGTACATGATCAACGAGCAGGATACGCTGCTGGATGAGGAGAAGCGCATCATCCACGAGGTCATGGATCTGGGCGACGCCGTGGCCCGCGAGGTCATGGTGCCCCGCGTCGACGTCACCATGGTGGAGGACGACCGCACCATCGCCGACGTGCTGACTCTTATGCGCCAGACCGGCTTTAGCCGCATGCCCGTCTACAAGGACGATCCGGACGACATCGCCGGCATCGCCCACATCAAGGACCTTATTGGCCTGGCGCTGGACGGCAAGGGCGACGAGCCCGTCCGCGAGTACCTGCGCGACGCGACGTTTGTTCCCGACACCAAGGACATCCTGCCCCTGCTCTCCGAGATGCAGACCGCCCATGACCAGATCGTGGTGGTCGTGGACGAGTATGGCGGCACCGCCGGCATCATCACGGTCGAGGACATCGTCGAGGAGATCGTGGGCGAGATCGAGGACGAGTTCGACCCGGACAACAAGTACCTCACTCGCCTGTCTCGCCGCGAATGGCTGGTGGACGGCCGTTTCTCGTGCGATGATGCGGAGGAGCTTGGCTGGCCCATCGAGGAGAGTGACGACTACGAGACCGTTGCCGGCTGGATTTTGGACCTGTGCGACTCCGTGCCGGATATCGGTGAGGTCTTCGAGGTCGATGGGTACAAGTTCAAGGTGCAGTCCATGCGCGGCCAGCGCATCTCGCTGATCCGCGTTATCGCTCCGGCGCCGGAACCCAAGCCGGAGGAGTCGCAGGACGAGGAGAAGGCGGACAAGGCGCCTATCAAATACGTGCTGCGCGGCAAGCAGGACAAGCACGAGGACGAGTAGAAACGGAAAGAGAACATGGCAGACCTGTTCAACATCATGAAGATCACGGTGGGCGCGGACAAGCTCACCGCCCGCGTGCTGGTAAACCCGGGCATGCCCGTTCGAACCTCCGAGGACATCGAGGCGACCGCCCGCGTGTACTACCTGGCACCCGCCATCGCCATGCACACCTGCTTGGGCGATGCGGGCGAGCATTTCCAGGACTGCATGAGCGACACCGAGGTGGCGCACCTGCTGGAGCACCTCACGGTCGAGATCCTGAACGAAACCGGGCTCGCCGGCGACGTGGTGAGTGGCCGAACCAAGCCCAATCCGGACGACCCGCGCCTGTTCGATATCGAGCTTTCCTGCGTGGACGATGCCCTGACCGTGGGCGCGCTTTCGTCCGCGTCGTTTATGATGCAGTGGGCGTTTTTGCACCCAGACCAGGTCGCTCCCGACTTTCCGGGCACCGTGGCTGCCCTGCGCAACCTTATGCTTCGCCTGCGCGGCGAGGAGCCGGACGAGTACGAGCCGCAGGTGGACGAGGGCGCGCAGTGCGTGGGCGACGAGCTGCCGTATACGGCGGAGTCCGCGGTGGTCGATACCGAGGGAGCCCGCGCTGCGGTGAACGAGCTGGGCAGCGAGGTGCTGTTTGGCGGAGCCGCCGAAGATATGTGGCGGGGCGAGCAGCAGTAACTTCGCTGGCCGGGGCAGTCGTCAGCGGGCTGGTGGCAGCCACGGCAATAGTGGCTAATTAGCAACAGCGGTCCGGCGGCAGCCGCGGCCTAACAGAAGAATTATCGCGGCTGGCGGTTGCGTGCGGCGGCGGGCAGATGTCCGCGGCAACTCGTGATCGCCAGCTGTTTTTTTGTATGCGGCCCTTATGGCATTCTCAGATGATGATTGCCTGAAAAAATGCTACTAGATCGTGGCAACCTTCGAGCGGGTGCCAATACGGTGCTAGTATTGAAGCGTATCAGCGAAGTCCGAGTGCGGGTGGCGCGCCTATTTTTAGGAGGCTGCCCATGAATATATTTCTAGAAATCCTGAGTGCTCTCGCCAATACGGCGAGCATCTGGTCGTTGCTCTTAGAGCTATATGATCGATGGCGGGAATATAGACACCAACGGATGACCAAGGGAGGAAAAGAAGGGGCCGACGGCAACCGGCCCCTCTAACCAATAATACCTTGCGCCGCCCGTAACCTGTTAACTACGAACGGGCTTCGCTGGTACCGATTTGATTATACCCTTTGCAGTCACATTATTTGCTTCTTTTTATATGAAATACGCATGTAGGCGGCGCCCGCGGCGCTGCACGGCACGGTATGTGAATGGTTTGCCGCGCGGCCAGGCACGCACGTGCCATCCCGTGTCCGCCCATAGCCCGCCGCCCGCCCCTGCAACCCAGCCTGCGTCCGTATGGGTGAAGATCATGGCAAGCGGGTATAATGGAAGACTAACTACGCGAATTGCGTACCAACACGTATTTGTGCATACCGCTCGACTCTTGGGAGGGAACCTAACATGGGTAAAGGTCTTGGATTTGTAGCAGGTGCCGTCTTTGGCGCCGCCGCCGGTACGATCATCGGCATCCTGGTCGCCCCGCGCTCCGGTGCGGAGACGCGTGCCATGGCAGCGGATATGGCTAACGACGCGTGGGATTCCGCGCGCGACATGTATGAGCAGGGCGTTGACCAGGCTCGCGCCGCCGCCACGGACTTTGGCCCCATGATGGATGCCAAGACCGACGAGCTGCGCGCCAAGGTGGACCTTGCCCGCGAGCGCATGGATCAGCTCCGCGAGTCCCTCAACGAGGCCATCGCCGGCGGCAACGTTACCCCCGCCGCAGACGTTGTAGTCGAGACCGCCGCGGGCGTGACTCCGGCAGCCGAGGCTCCTGCAGAGGCGTAAATGCTGGTAGGAACCCTTCAGGGCGTTCGCGTTTGGCTTGCAAAGCCTAAGGACAAGCAGGACAAGAACGACGGGCGCCCCGCTAGCTCAAAATATCTTGGCAAGGTCCATCTCCCGGTGTTCACGCCCGGCGGGCAGCGGATCGTTGGCTTTATGGTCAAGCAGCCGGATATCGCCGGCATGATCAAGCAGCCCGACCGCTTTGTCGCCCTTGATGCGTTCGCGGTGGACGATGGCGGCGATCTGCTGGTCGCAGACGTTCGCGAGTCGTTTGATTCCGCGGCGGCCAAGCGCCTGGGCATCGATTTGGATGCCTGCGTTATCTGGACCGGCATGGACGTGCGCACGCAGTCCGGCGCCAAGCTTGGTTACTGCGCGGACGCGTCGTTCAACTACCGCACCGGTGCCGTCGATATGTTCAAGCTCACCCCCAGCGGCGCCTCCAGCGCGTTGATAGGCTATATGGAGATGCCCGCAGACTACCTGCTTGGATATTCCAAGGGCGCCATGGTGGTTAAGGACGAGGCTTCCAAGCTGGAGTTCTCTGGCGGAGCGGCTGCCAAGGCGGCGGAAGCTTCGGTCAAGGCGAGCGAAGGCGTCAAAAAGGGTGCCAAGGTTTTGGACGAGAAGGGCTCGGAGGCGGTCGAGAAGGGCAGCCATGCCCTGGGTCGTCAGATCGGCAAGACCGCTGGCGCGTTCAAGGAGTTCTCGTCCGAATACAAGAAGGCGGCGGGGACTCCGGCCAAAAAGGCATCCACGAACGCGAAGGCGGGCGCAAAGACCGCGGGCACGGCGTCCGGCAAGCCTGCGAAGAAGGCGTCGTCCGGATCCGGTGCGCGCGCCGTGGGCAAGCAGCTGGGGCGCGCGGGCGGCATGTTCTCCGCGTTTGCCAGCGAATTCAAAAAAGCGGCCGGTACAGACGCCGGCTCAAAGAAGAAACCGAGTACCGGCAAGTAGCACACCTATGGCCGCTGTGCGGTCGCGGGACGGAATAGGGAACACCATTGCTTAACTACACCACCTCCTACTCCACCAAAAAGAAGCCGCATTACCGGCGCAACAACACGGACTTTCTGCCCGGCGGTCGCCGCCGCCAGCAGCGCAAGCCGGGGGTTCAGTACCTCAACCACTCGCAGGGGTTTGGCAGGCGCGGCGGACGAGGCGGCCGTGGCATGGGTACCAACAATTCGCGCAAGCCGTACGCGTTTATCGCGGTGGGCTGCGCGTTTCTGTTCTTTGTCGCCAGCATCATCTGGTACGCCAACCGCGAGGTGGGTATCACGCTGAACGGCTCGGATGCCAAGGCGCGCATCAACTCTTCGATCGAGCAGCTCATCCAGGATAAGGAACTCAATCCAACGCCCGGCAACCTGCTGGCGGTCGATGATTCCGTACTGCAGAAAGAGGGCGGCGAGCGCGTGTCGGTCAAGCTCAACGGCAAGCGCGTGAGCGCGGACAGCCTGGGCGAGACCAAGCTGCAACCCGGCGATAAGGTGGAGGTTGCAGACGGTCGCGACCGCTATGAAGAGCACGACGTGCAGGCTACCGAGATCGCGCCCACGCTGAGCATCGACGGGCGCGGGGCAATCAAGTACGTTAAGACCTGGGGCGTGCCCGGTCGCAGCGAGGTCTGGGTGGGCAAGCAATCCGGCATCACGGCGGATAAGGGCGTGGTGCAAGAAGTGGTCAACTGCGAGGTTGTCTGCCGCTCCGTCTCTCCGGACAAGAAGGGCAAGAAGTACGCCGCGCTCACGTTCGACGAGGGGCCAAGCGAGAACACCCAGCAGATAGTGAAGATCCTGCAGGAGAAGGGTGCGGGCGCCACGTTCTTCCTCTCGGGCGACATGGTAAAGAAGCATCCGGATGCGGTTAAGGCAATAGCCCAGGCAGGGTTTGACATCGGTTCCAACAGCTACAGCGACACGGACCTTTCGAGTCTTTCCGGCGACGATCTGCGTAGCCAGATCAGCCGCGGTTTCGATGCGATCTCCAAGGCCGCGGGCGTCACGACCGCCCTGTTGCGCCCGCCCTACGGCGCTTTTAGCGAGCATGATTGGGCACAGGCCATGGATTTGGTGAGCGCCGTGGTGACGTGGAATATCGACTCCGGTGACTGGACCCTGCCCGGGGCGCAGGCCGTAGCGGATACGGTGGCGGGCTCTATCTCCAACGGCAACATCGTGCTGCTGACGGATAACTCGTCCACCTCTTCCCAGACGGTCGAGGCGTTGCCGCTGATCATCGACCGCTTGCAGGCGGAAGGCTACGAGCTGTTGTCTTTAAGCGACCTGATCAAGACGGACGAGGACCTGGCTGAAGAGCTCAAGAGCCTTACCAAGGTGGCCATGCCCAAGGACGCCGTCTTGCCGCAGGTGGCAACCGATAGCGAGGGCGGGGAGTAGAACGCACCTTTGCGTCGGGGCGTGCCGGCGACGGTCGCGCACGGAGGGTGCCGCCGGCGGCTGCAGCGCATGGGCACAGCGCATGGGTGCAGCGCATGGACGCCGTGCGAGCGCTCGGGTAAGCGACCGTTCGCCGACCGTGCCCACGCTAAATGACATTGGATACGCATCAACTTGACTCTTTAGTCATAATCACCTCTGAGACCCTTCGTGTCCGCGCGATGGGTCAAGATGAAAGCTAAACGAAACTTAAACGCACGGCTCCATCGAGAGGCGATCATCGTGGAAAAGGGACAGCACAATAAGTTTGAGGCTGGCGGCCAGCACCCGCATTTCAGGCCGGCTCCCCAGCAGCACGCCGGGCACCAGTACGCCGGGCGGCAGCACGCCGGGCATCGGCAGCAGCATCGGCAACAGCGCGCCGAGCAGCAGGAGGCGCCTGCTCATCAGACGCCCGTCCGCCCGCACCAGCAGGTGACGCCTCCGCGTCCCGCTACCACGCGACGCCGGGCAGCCGCCGCTGCAGGCGGTCCCGCCAGCGTGGCGGGCGTCCGCGCGCCGCGCCCCGAGGTGGGGGAATTGTCATCTGGAAAGACCGCCGTAATCGCCGCGATCTTGGGCGTGGCCATGCTGGGCGTGGCGCTCTTTAGCTGCTATTGGACTATGCTGCGTCCGCTGCATGTGCAAGTGAACGGCGAGGACGTGCAGGTTCGCGTGGGAACGTCTGCGGACGAGTTCATTCGCGATAACGATTACTTCGGCGCCAAGGCCGGTCGAAAGCTATCCATAGGCGGCAACGTCATCGCCGAGGACGGCGGTACGAGGTATTCGGTCGCGATGGACGGCAAGCAGATGGAGCCTCGGGACATGGAGGGCGTCAACGTGGTGGACGGCGCCAGCTTCGTGGTGTCCGATGGCGTTGACGTGACGGAATCCTCGTCGGAGAAGATTGTTGCGGTGGCACCGGGCCTTCAGATGGAGTCCGGCGGTGCCGTGCAGTTTGTCTCGCAGTGGGGCCGCGCCGGTATAAAAGTGGTAACCGTGGGGGACGAGTCGGGCGAGGAACAGGACAAGGAAGTCACGGAGCCCGCGCAGGATATGATTATCGCTTCGCGCAACGTCAAGCCGGCGGGCGGCAAGTACATCGCCCTCACCTTCGACGACGGTCCCAGCGGCTATACTCCGGACATCCTGAAGATCCTTAAGGACAAGGGAGCCAAGGCGACCTTCTACAACCTGGGCTCGCAGGAGGGCAATTATGGCAAGTACGCCAAGCAGCTGGTAGAAGAGGGGCATGAGCTGGCAAGCCATACCAACGCCCACCAGTACCTGCCCAATTTGGATGCGAACGCCCTGCGCGCGGAGATCTCGTCCGCAGCAGATGCCATCTCGGGCGCGGCGGGCATTCGCCCCCAGATGATCCGTGCCCCCTACGGTGCCTTCACCGCGACGGAGTGGGGTCGCGCGGGCGATATCATCAGCTGCAACGTGCTGTGGAACGTCGACACGCTAGATTGGAAGCGCCCGGGTGCGGACGCCATCAAAGCGGCGGTGCTCAACAACGCGTTCAACGGCGCCATCGTCCTCATGCACGACGGTGGGGGAAACCGCCAGCAGGACGTGGAAGCGCTCCCCGGCATCATCGACGGCCTGAAGGCTGCCGGCTACGAGCTTGTTACCGTAAGCGAGCTGCTGAGCCATGACGAGCAGTTCCCCAAAGAGGTGGTCGGGGGCACCGTGACCATGCCTAAGGACGCGCAGCTGCCGCAGGTGTAGCGCCGGATCCACGAGCGGGCGATGTCATCTGGCTGTCAGGACTGTATAAAAAATCGGCTCTCTCACCTAAGTGGATGCTATAGTAGGAGGCGGTTGCGGACATTTGTCCTGCAGCCGTCTTTTTTGTTACTGACGCGCGCCCGGACAACCCGTCCGCGCGCATGTATCTGCACACAGGGTCAAGAGAAAGGTCAATGGTGAAATCCAAACCCCGACCACACAGTAGCTGCTGACCCTGGGTGCGTCCTTTGCCGTCGCTCCGGGGTCGCGTGCCCCCATACATATAAGAGCGAGTGAGCGAAGGAGCAGTATGAACTATCTGTCCGAGATGCTCGGCATTCCCGTCATCGATTCGACTGGCGAGAAGATCGGTGTTGTAAACGATATGGGCATCGCCACCGGCGAGGTCTTTCCGCATGTTACGTCCCTGGCGTTTCAGGGCCCGGGCAAAACGCCCTTCATGATCAGCTGGCGCAAGTACGTCGAGAGCGTCGACAACGACGCCGTGCGCCTAGCCGTTCCCGCCACGGACATCCGTTTCTCCTACCTGCAGCCGGACGAGGTGCTGCTGGCGCGAGACATCCTTAACAAGCAAATCGTCGACACGCAGGGCCTCAAGGTCGTGCGCGTAAACGACATCAAGCTTTCAAGCTCGGGCGAGAACCAGCTGCGCCTCCTGGGCGCGGACGTGGGCGCCCGCGGTCTGTTGCGCGCCGTGCACCCCATGGTCGAGCGCGCCGCGGCGGCCGTGTGCAAGGCGGTGGGCAAACCTCTGGCCGAGGACATCATCGCGTGGTCCTACATGGACCTGCTCGAGCGCTCCACCCAGCAGATCAAGCTTTCCGTATCGCATAAGACGCTGGGCGAGCTGCATCCGGCGGACATCGCGGACATCATCGAGCAGCTGGATCCGCGCCTGCGCAGCCAGGTCTTCGCCCAGCTGGATACCGCCCAGGCGGCCGAGGCCATCACCGAGCTGGATGACGACGAGCTCATGACCGAGATGCTCGAGGGCCTGTCCGACCGCGACGCATCGTCCATGCTCGCCATGATGGACCCGGACGACGCGGCCGCCCTTATCGAGGAGCTCGATTACGAGAAGGCAGAGAAGCTCCTGCGCCTGATGGGCGTCAAGGAGGAGAAGGCGATCCGCAAGCTGCTGGGATTCGAAGAGGACACCGCGGGCCGTATCATGACCTCGGAGTTCGTCGCCCTGCCCTCCACGGCTACCGTGGGCGACGCCATCGATGCGATCCGCAAGCTGGACGAGGATTTCGAGAGCGTCTACTACGTCTACACCACCGACCCCGCGGGCGTGCTCACGGGCGTGCTGTCGCTGCGCACCCTGATAGTCGCCGAGCGCGAAACCCGCCTGCGCGACCTCGCCTACAAGGACGTGGTCTGGGTCGCCCCTGATCTGGACCAGGAGCAGGTTACCCAGGAGATGACCAAGTACGATCTGGTCGCGATTCCCGTCTGCGATGAGAACCGCCATATCCTGGGCATCGTCACCTTCGACGACGCCATGGACGTTATCGCCGAGGAGCACCAGGAAGACCTGCAGATCGCCGGCCTCAGCTCGGGTGAGAGCGGCTCGGGCGAGTCCGTGCACGCCTTCACCTGGTTCGCCCAGCGCCAATACTGGATCGTTGTGTGGGCCATCGCCGCGTGCGCTATCGGCGCCATCGCGGTCGAGTCGCAGGGCACCGCGCAGATCATCACCTCCCAGGGCCTTGCCGCGCTCATGCCCATCGCCATCATGCCGGTGGTGCTGCTTGCGGCCATGCGCATGACCGCCTTTGTGAAGAACAGCTTTTTGGAGTACGACGAGCGTGAGGACGATGCCAAGCCGTACCTTGGCTTCTTCATCAAGTCGACCTTTATAGGCATTGTGCTCGCCGCCGTGGTCTACCTGTGCGGCGAGCTTATGGCGACCACCATCTTCGCCGCTGCCGAACCGTGGGTGGTGCCCACCTTCCTGGCGTGCTTCCAAGGCGCAGCCGCCGTCATCGTCGCCACCTACGCGTCCGCGGTGATCTACTTCGCCGTGCTGGTGCGGGGGGAGGAGCGCGACAATGTCGCCTCGGGCACCTCGCTCACCTTCGCCGCCGTGCTGCTGGCGGCGCTGGCCTATACGGTGGTTGGCTCCATCCCGCTTCTGTAGTCGCTCGCGGGCAGCTTTTCGAGCAACGTATTCCAAGCTGTAGTACCTAAGGGTTGTAAGGCATGCAACAAGAAACCAAGCAAAAACTCACTGTCGCCGCGGTGCTGGGAGCAATGGGTCCCGGTCTTCTGGCGGCGCTTTCCGGCAACGACGCCGGCGGCATCGCCACCTATTCCAGCGCCGGAGCAAGTTACGGATACGGCACCCTGTGGATGCTGCCCGTGATGGCGCTGCTGCTCATCGTGGTGCAGGAGACCGCCGCGCGTTGCGGTTGCGTCACGGGCAAGGGCTTCGCGTCGCTCATCCGAGAGAAGTACGGCGTGCGCAAGAGCGCCTTCGCCATGATGGCACTGCTTATCGCCAACACCGCCGTCACCATCTCCGAGTTCGCGGGCATCGCGTCCGGCCTCGCGCTGTTCGGCGTGCCCAAGACCATCTCCGTGCCGCTGGTGGCGCTGTTGGTGTGGATGCTTACCATGTCCGGCAGTTTCCGTCGCATCGAGAAGATCTTGCTGCTGGTCAGCTGCGTCTTTGTCACCTACATAGTCGCGGCGTTTCTGGCGGGCCCCAACTGGGGCGAGGTCGCTCTCGCTACGGTGACCCCGCACATCGCGAGCGATCCGCAGTACGTGTCGCTGCTGGTGGCGACCATCGGTACCACCATCGCGCCGTGGATGATCTTCCTGGCGCAGAACAACGTGGTCGATAAGAACATCAGGGAGGACGGCATCATCCTCCAGCGCATCGATACCACCACGGGCTCCGTCATCGCCTGCGCCATCGCCTGGTTCATCATCGTCACCACCGGCGCCGTGCTGCACCCGGCAGGCATCGAGGTGGCGGACGCCGCCGACGCGGCGCTCGCGCTGGAGCCCATCGCCGGCGAGTTCTCAACCATCCTGTTCGCGTCCGGACTGGTCGCCGCGAGCTTCCTGGCCGCCTGCGTTTTGCCGGGCGTTACCTCCAGCGCGATCTGCGAGGCGTTTGGCTGGGAGCGCGGCGCGGACCGCAGCTGGGAGGAGGCCCCCATCTACCGCGGCCTCATCACGGCGATCATCACGGCCTCTGCGCTGCTGGTTATCATGCCCGGCGTGGACCTGTTCCAGATCATGATGAGCGCGCAGGTCATCAACGGCGTGCTGCTGCCCATCCTGCTGGTGTTCCTGGTCTTCATCGCCCAGGACAAGCACATCATGGGCAAGTATCGCAACGGCCGCGTGTGGAACATCCTCACCTGGGGAACCATCGTCCTCATCACGGTGCTCACCGCGGTGATGTTTGGCTTGCAGGCGCTGGGGTACTAGCGCTGGAACGCTAGTCCCGCCGATGCGTTCACCCTCCCGTTCGCCCCTCATCCCGCATCGCGCAGCCTTGTAGCTGGTTTGCCGGGGCGCGATATCGATTAACGGCGCGGTCGTCTGGAACATCTGGGCGGCCGCGTTCCGCTGTCTATTCGTGCCGGCGTCCGCGGTGTCGAACTTGCTTGCGCCGCGATGGTTTTCCGCAGACAAATCGCCCCGCATTCGGCGCGTCTGCTATTTTCGACCTCCAGTTGGAGTTGCGGTCCGCTGAAATCGACCTCCGTTTCGACCGGATTGCTGAAATCGACCTCCAGTTGGAGTTGCGCCGCAGGCCCGCATAACGCCGCGACCCCTCTACCTGCGCTTTTCTCAAAGGCCGCCCGCCCGCCGCCGGGGCCAAGTCCAACTGGAGGTCGATTTCAGTATCGCCAAGTCCAACTGAAGGCCGAAAATAGCAAAACGGCGTGCACGAAGCTC
>DBEWRE010000002.1:0-59030 GCA_048207125.1 Collinsella sp. | reverse complement strand
CCCAGCCCCGCGTCGACGAGCTGCTCGATGAGAGGGCCGAGGCGCAGGAGCTTCTAGCCGATCTCGCGGCCAAGGTCGCCGACGCCGCCGACGAGCTCGACCGCGTGCGCGCCAACGACGCCGAGGCGGCAGGCAAGCTCGCCGACGCAAAAGTGCGCCTTGCCCAGTCCAAGGAGCGCCTGCGCAGCCTCAACGCCCGTCAACCTGAGCTCAAGCATCGGCTTGAGGGTATCGACCGCCGTATCCGCGCCACCGAGCAGGCATCGCGTTCGCTCGAGGTGCTGCGCCTGCGCGTCGATCCGCTGCACAATCGCTATCAAGCCCTTTCCGAGCGCGCCATGGACTGGGCCGCCCGCCTGCGCGACCAGGCTTCAATCGAGGAGGCGGACTCCGCCTCGCTCAAGAAGACCATCGAGGACGCCAAGAGCGAGGTTGCCCGCGCCAAGCAGGAAGTGGAGCGCTCCACCGCCGCGGTAAACGACTCCCGCGTCGCCCGCGGCAAACTCGAGGTGCAGGTCGAAAACGCCATCCAGGCCATCACGGCAGACGGCGAGACGGTGCTCGAGGAGGCGCTGCAGCTGCCCGCGCCCACCGATCGCGCTGCAGCGGAGCGGGAGCTCGAGAGCCTCGCCCGCCAGATCAACAACTTGGGTCCCGTCAACCAGGTCGCCTACCAGGAGTACGAACGCCTCAAGACGCGCGCGGACTACGTGGAGTCGCAGCTGGCGGACCTCGAGAGCGCGCGCAAGACCCTTACCAAGATCACGTCCGCCATCGACCGCAAGATGCGCAGGCAGTTCCTCATCACCTTCGAGAAGGTGGACGAGAACTTCCGCGAGGTGTTCAGCATGCTGTTCCCCGGTGGCCAGGCGCATCTTGAGATGACCGATCCCGAGCATCCGGCCGACACGGGCATCGAGGTGGTCGCGCAGCCGCGTGGCAAGCGCATCACCAAGATGATGCTCATGAGCGGTGGCGAGAAGAGCCTGACAGCGTTGGCGCTGCTGTTCGCCGTCTACCGTACCCGCACCGTGCCCTTCTACGTGTTGGACGAGGTCGAGGCGGCGCTGGACGACTCGAACCTCTCGAAGCTCATCGGCGCCATCAACGTGCTGCGCGAGACCACGCAGCTCTTGGTGGTTTCTCACCAGCGGCGTACCATGGAGGAAGCGGACGTGCTCTACGGCGTGTCCATGCAGGCGGACGGCGTGAGCCGCGTCGTCAGCCAGAAGCTAGATCGTGAAACCGGAAAGGTCGTGAATGCATAATGGGATTCTTTGAAGCGCTTTCCCGCGGCCTCGAGCGCAGCCGCGAGGCACTGAACGAGGTCTTCTACTTTGGCGGCGAGGTCGACGAGGATTTTTGGGAGAACCTCGAGGACACCCTCGTCATGGGCGACATGGGCGCCGAGATCGCCATGCAGGTGACCGACGACCTGCGCGACGAGGCCGCGCGCCGCAACCTCAAGACCGCTCGCCAGCTGCGCGGTGCCCTGGCCGACCGTCTGTCCCAGGTGTTCGTCCAGCCCGATGGCGACATCTTCCGCGATACCCCCAGCTGCGTTCTGTTCGTCGGTATCAACGGGGCGGGCAAGACCACCACGGTGGGAAAGATCGCCAGCGACATGGCGCATCGAGGCAAGAAGGTGGTGATCGGCAGCGCCGACACGTTCCGAGCCGCCGCCATCGAGCAGCTTGACGTGTGGGGTCAGCGTGCCGGCGTGCCCGTGGTCAAGCGCGAGCGCGGAAGCGATCCCGCCAGCGTTTGCTACGACGTGCTGGACGAGGCGGACCGCCTGGGTAGCGACCTGGTCCTTATCGATACCGCCGGACGACTTCATACCTCGCCTGAGCTCATGCGAGAGCTCGCCAAGGTGGTCAAGGTCACCCGCAAGCGCGCCGAGCAGATGAAGCGCGGGCCCATGGCGGTCCACGTGGTGCTGGTTATCGATTCCGCCACCGGCCAAAACGGCCTCAACCAGGCACTCGAGTTCAATGACGCCTTAGGGCTCGACGGCATCATCATGACCAAGCTCGACGGCACGGCCAAAGGCGGCATCGCGCTCGCGGTCGCCTCGCGCCTCAAGCTTCCCATCTACCGTATCGGCGTGGGCGAGAGCGTGGACGACCTCCAGGAGTTCGATGCGCACGAGTTCGCGCGCGCCCTTGTGGGCGAGGAGTAGTTCTTTTTCTGCCTCGTACGCGCTTTCATGAGGGTCGGGACCTCTCCCGGCCCTTCTTTTTCCAGGTTCAACTCGTCCTGGTCCGCCATGCTGAGTTTTCGCAGATTGGCGCCGCGGCGGTGCCATGCCGTATAATCACCTACCAGTGAAAAGATTGTTTGAGTGGGGGAGGACCCATGTTCAATAGCCTGTCCGATCGCCTGACAGATACCTTTGACCGCCTGCGCGGTAAGGGCAAGCTCACCGAGGCGGATATCACTAGCGCGATGCGCGACATCCGCATGGCGCTTCTGGAGGCGGACGTCAACTTCAAGGTGGTCAAGGACTTCGTCGCCCGCACCAAGGAGCGCTGCATGACCGCCGAGGTCATGGAGTCCCTCTCGCCCGCTCAAAACGTGGTCAAGATCGTTTTGGACGAGCTTATCGAGCTTTTGGGTTCCACGGAGAGCAAGCTGGTCCTCTCCAACCGCATCCCCAACGTGATCATGCTGGTGGGCCTGCAGGGCTCCGGCAAGACCACCGCTGCGGTGAAACTCGCCTACCTGCTCAAGAAGCAGGGTAAAAGCCCGCTTCTGGCCGCCTGCGACGTCTACCGTCCCGCGGCGGCGGACCAGCTCGCCACGCTTGGTGGGGAGATCGGCGTCCCGGTCTTCCGCGGAGACGGCAAGAACCCTGTCGAGATCGCCCGCGCCTCCATTCGGGAGGCCGTCGACCATATGCGCGACGTGGTCATCGTCGATACCGCCGGTCGCCTTCAGATCGACGAGCAGATGATGCAGGAGGCCGTCGATATCAAGAAGGCCGTCAAGCCCGATCAGGTCCTTATGGTGGTCGACGCCATGACCGGCCAGGATATCGTCAACGTGGTCTCCACCTTCGCCGAGCGCACCGACTTCGACGGCGTCATCATCTCCAAGCTCGACGGCGACGCCCGCGGCGGCGGTGCTCTCTCGGTTCGCGAAGTCACCGGCAAGCCCATCAAGTTCGTTTCCATGGGCGAGAAGCCCGATTCGCTTGAGGTCTTCAACCCCGAGCGCATGGCCAAGCGCATCTTGGGGATGGGCGACGTCATCGGCATCATCGAGAAGGCCCAGGAGATGGCTGACGTCGAGCAGCTCGAGGCTGCAGAGCGCATGCTCCGCGAGGGCTTTACCATGAACGATATGCTCGACCAGATGCGCGCCGTCAAGAAGATGGGCGGCATGAAGGGCATTCTGGGCATGCTCCCCGGCGGCCAGAAGGCCCTCAACCAGATGGGCGGCAACCTGGACGAGAGCATCTTCGAGCGCAACGAGGCCATGATCATGTCCATGACCAAGGAGGAGCGCGAGAAGCCCAGCATCATCAACGGCCAGCGTCGCGCCCGCATCGCCCGCGGATCCGGTACCACCCCGGCAGACGTCAACAACCTCATGAAGCAGTGGGGCGAGATGAACAAGATGATGGGCAAGATGCGCTCCATGACGCAGCAGGCCCAGGCTGGCTCCGGTAAGAAGGGCAAGAAGGGTAAGAAGGGTAAGAAGATGCGCATGCCCGGTATCCCCGGAATGGGCGGCATGCCCGGTATGGGTGGCGGCAACCCGTTTGGCGCCATGGGCCGCGGCGGCAGCGATATGGATATGCTGCGCGCCATGGAGCAGCAGATGCGCAACAAGCGCTAGTAAGAACACTCAGTCGCTTTTTCGGGCGGTTTGCGGCCTCGGTCGTCGACCGCCCGTTTTATCTAGATTGTGCGTGCGGGATGCCTCCTTGCCGATTGAGGTTTCCCTACGGGGGTAAAGCCATACACGTCGGTCAACACTATGTTCATTTCCTTTTGGCATAATGCGTTCCGACGATCAGGAAAGGAGTCTCCCATGAGCAGAGCAGACCAGCTCTTCGTTTCCATGTGCAGGGATATTCTCGATAACGGCACCACTACCGAGGGCGAGAAGGTTCGTCCCCGTTGGGAGGATGGTTCCCCTGCCTATACCATCAAGAGCTTTGGCGTCACCAATCGCTACGATCTGCGCGAGGAGTTCCCCGCGCTGACGCTTCGCCGCACCGCGCTCAAGAGTGCTATGGATGAGATCTTGTGGATCTACCAAAAGAAGTCCAACAACATCAACGATCTCAACAGCCATATCTGGGACCAGTGGGCTGATGAGACGGGTTCTATCGGTAAGGCTTACGGCTACCAGATCGCGCAGAAGTCGCGTTATCGCGAGGGCGAGTTCGATCAGATGGACCGCGTGCTGTACGACCTCGAGCATACGCCGTTCTCCCGTCGAATCATGACGAACATGTACACGTTTTCAGACTTGAACGAGATGAACCTCTATCCGTGCGCCTATAGTGTCACCTACAACGTCACGCAGGGCGAAGGGGATGAGAAACCCGTTCTCAACATGGTCCTCATGCAGCGCAGCCAGGATATTCTTGCGGCTAATAACTGGAATGTTTGCCAGTACGCCATCCTGCTCATGATGGTCGCCCGTCATGTCGATATGGTTGCGGGCGAGCTACTGCACGTCATCGTCGACGCGCATATATATGATCGACATGTCGATATCGTCCGCGAGCTTATCGAGCGGCCGCAGTATCCGGCTCCTCGCGTGTCTCTCAATCCCGACGTCAAGAACTTCTACGACTTCACCACCGATGACCTGATCGTCGAGGATTACAACCACGGGCCCCAGGTCAAGAACATCCCCATCGCCGTTTAGAGAGGATTCAGCTTTGAGTTGCAAACTTTCAGCCATCGTCGCCGTATGCGATGATTGGGGCATAGGCCGCAACGGCGGCATGGTCGTCGCGAATAAGCAGGATATGCGTCATTTCGTGAACACAACCACGGGACATCCCGTCATCATGGGTCGCAAGACGCTCGAGAGCTTTCCCGGCGGACGTCCCTTAAAGAACCGTCGAAACATCGTTCTCACCCGCGACCCCTTCTTTCATAGAGAGGGCGTTGAGGTTGTGCATAGCGTCGAGCGGGCGCTCGATCTCGTATGCGAGGAGGACGAGGCGTGGGTCGTCGGCGGAGGCCAGATTTACCAGCAGCTCCTGCCGCATTGCGTTCGCGCGGTGGTCACCAAGAACCATTGTCTTCGCGCAGCCGACGCTTATTTCCCCAATCTTGACCAGGATGAGGGCTGGGAGCTTGTTGAGGAGACCGACCCTATCACCCTGGGTCGCGGTGAGGGCGACGAGGGCGTCAGCTTCTCCTTCGCTACCTACGAGCGCCGTCAGCAGTGACAAATCCCCCCTTGCGTGGGGTATCATATGTTCATACGTTGCGTTTTGTCCGGGCCTGCGCGGCCCGGCTTCGTTGAAGGGCCCATTTCATGAAGACCGTCATCCTGTACCGTTCCAAGCACCACGGCAACACCAAGAAGTTGGTGGACGCCGTTGTCGAGAACTTCGAAAACGTCGAGGCAATCGACGTGGCTTCGCTTGGCAAGAACGAGTATCCAGATCTGGACGAGTACCCGCTGGTGGGCATAGCCACGGGCATCTACTACGGCAAGATCGACGATGACCTGGCGCGCGTCATGGAGCATACCATCAACGAGGGGCAGAAGATCTTCGGCCTTATCACCTACGGCGGTTCCAGCAAGTGGTACGGCAAGGATATCGACGGCATCTGCCGCATGAAGCGCGCCGTCTTCTTGGCCTGCTGGGGCTGCGCTGGCTTTGATACCTGGGGCCCGTACAAGTTTATGGGTGGCATGAACAAGGACCGTCCCAACCAGGACGATATCCAGGCGTGCCTGGAGTTCTACAAGAAGCTTCTCGATGATTACGGCGACATCCTTGACGAGCAGTACGAGCAGTATAAGAAGCGCCGCGCTTATCAGGAGGCCCATCCGGCGGGCGGCCTTATGTCCAATATCAAACGTTCTGCCAAAAAGATCGCCGGTAAGTCCAAAAAGCCTGCTGCGCAAACATCTCCCCAGGAATCCTCGTCCGCGGACAGTGCCAACTCCAAGGCGGATTCCGAGTAATGGCGCCCGAGGTCATCCATATCGATTCCCTAGACGATAGCCGGCTCGATGCCTATACGCGCCTGACCGAACGCGAGCTCCGCAGCGTGCTGGAACCTCAAAAGGGTATCTTCATCGCGGAGAGCGCCAAGGTGATCGAGCGGGCGCTTGCCGGCGGTATGGAACCCATCAGCTTTTTGATGGGGGAGCGCTGGCTGGACTCGCTGCTTCCGCTGCTTGAGACACTCGATACGAAAGAGAGCGTGCCCGTGTTTGTGGCGCCTATGGAGCTGATGGAGCAGCTTACCGGCTTTTCCGTTACGCGAGGCGCCCTTGCCGCTATGCGTCGGCCTCGCTTGGATCCGGCAGATGCGTTTTTGCGCGGTATTTGCGAGCGCGCCGGCGAGCGGCCCGTGCGCGTGTGCGTGCTAGAGGGCATTGTGGACCACACCAACGTGGGTGCCATCTTCCGTAGCGCCGCGGCCCTCAACGTCGACGGCATCCTGGTGAGCCCCACCTGCTGCGACCCGTTGTACCGCCGTGCGGTGCGCGTGAGCATGGGCACGGTGTTCCAGGTACCTTGGACCAGGATTGGCTCCGAGGCGCGCGTGTGGCCCCATGACGGGTTGGACGTGCTGCATGCTGCGGGCTTTTCCTGCGCTGCCATGGCGTTGACGGATGATTCCGTTTCGCTGGATGACCCTGTGCTGCAGAGCGAACCCCGTCTCGCCATCTTTATGGGGACCGAGGGACAGGGTCTGGGAGCCAAGACCATCGCCGGCTGCGACCGTGCGGTCCGCATCCCCATGGCGCACGGCGTGGACTCGCTCAACGTGGCAGCTGCTTCGGCCGTAGCGTTTTGGCAGCTGTGCCCCCATGTTGACAACGCATACCACTATCAGCCCGGTCGCTACTAGCGTTCTTTGCGCCCCTTGGCGTCTCGCGGTCCGGTTGCTTGCTTGGCTTATATCCCGTTTGCCGTTCGACAAAGATGGAAGGATATACGGATGAATTTCAAGATGGTTCACACCGAAGTGCACGTACTCGACCTGGATGCCTCGCTGGCGTTCTACAAGGAGGCCCTGGGCCTGGAGCCCGTCCGCGAGAAGGGCCCGGAGGACGGCTCTTGGAAGATCGTCTTCTTGGCAAACGACCAGACGGACTACCAGCTGGAGCTTACCTGGAACCTGGGTCGCACCGAGCCCTATGACAACGGCGGCGGCGACATTCACCTTGCGTTTGCCGTTGACGATTACGAGGCGGCGCTGGCGCACCACACCCAGATGGGATGCGTGGTAAAGGTCAACGAGCGCATGGGCATCTACTTTATCGAGGACCCGGATGGGTTCTGGATCGAGATCATCCCCGCCAAGCGCTCTTAGGAATGCTTGTGTACCGCTCGTCTGTATCTGCGCGCGCTTAATAGAACCATATTGCCTTCATTCAGTTTGCGCCCTTGTGCCGCAAGGCATGGGGGCGTACTCTTTTTTTGGTATGTTGGAGCATGCGCGTCGGGGGGATGGACGCATGTCGAGTGGTCGGGGGATTGGTATGGGCAAACGCGGGGCAAGCGGATCGATCGACGTTACGCAGGGCGTTATCTGGAAGCAGATCATCGCGTTGTGCGTTCCCATTTTCTTCGCATCGTTCTTTCAACAGTCATACGCCCTTATCAACACGTTTATCGTGGGCCAGTTTGGCGGCAAGCTCGCGTTGGGCGGTATCCAGGCAACCATGAGCTTGACCGAGCTTGCGGTTGGCTTTTCCGTTGGCTTGGGCGCCGGCTGCGCGGTCATTACGGGGCAGTTCTTTGGTTCGCATGATGACGAGCGCCTTTCGCGTTCCGTCCACACCGCTATGACCATCGCCCTGGTCCTGGGTCTTATCGTCTCGGTTGCCGGCGTGATCTTCATTCCCCAGGTCCTTCAGTTCATGGAAACGCCCCAAGAGCTCATGTGGGAGTCGGTATCCTATTCACGCTGCTTCTTCGGCGCCATGGTGTTCGCGTTGCTGCTCAACATGGGGACCGCTCTGTTGCGTGCGGTGGGCGACACCCGAGCTCCCGCCCTCATCATCGCCAGCGGCTGCATCATCAATGTGGTTCTCGACCTCATCCTTGTGGCCTGGCTGGGCCTGGAGGCCCTGGGGTGCGGTATCGCCACCGCTACCACTATCTTCATCAACTGCTGCTGCGTGCTGTTCCGCCTCATGCGCGCCAAGGGCGCCTGGCGTCTCGATGTACGCAAGCTTGGCATCGATGGACGAATCTGCCGCTCCATGCTCTCCTGCGGCATGCCGCTTGCAATTCAGTCCAGCGTCTATTCGGTCTCAAACATCATCATGCAGTCCACCGTCAACACGTTTGGCGTCGACGCCGTTACCGGCTGGGGCCTCTCGGGCAGGCTCGACGCGATCGTATGGATGGTCACGGAGGCGCTGGGCGTCGCCATCACCACGTTCGCGGCTCAGAACTTCGGCGCACGCAACTACAAGCGCATGCGCCAGGGTTACCACACCTCGCTGGTCATCACGGTCTTCCTTGTAGGATCCCTGTCGCTGTTCCTGGTGGTTTTCGTCGAACCCTTGGCGCGCATCTTTATCGATGATCCCGCGGTCACGGGGTACACGGCTAAGATGGTTCACTTCATCGCGCCGTTCTACCTGTTCTACTCTATCGTCGACAATACTTCGGGGGCCATCCGCGGCTCGGGCGAGAGTTTCCGCCCCATGCTCCTTACCATCTTGGGCACCTGCGTGTTTCGCGTGGTGTGGCTGCTGGTCGTGGTGCCCATGCACCATACGGTCGAGACCATGCTGCTGGTCTACCCCGTTACATGGATACTCACGGCGGCCCTCTTCGTTGCCTACCATCACTTTGGCCACTGGCTCACCCATGCAGAGGAGAAGGCGGCCCGTCTGGAGGTCCAGCTGTAGGGGAGTTTTTGAATATGGACGTCTGAAAAGAGCCGGCTGCAGGACTTCGGTTTTTCTACAGCCGGCCCTCTCATCCATAGCGAGCCAATGGAGCTCCTAGTACTCGATTCCCTTTCGGGCGAGAAGTCCTTCATCAAAGTAGTGCTTAACGGGGCGCATCTCCGTCACCAGGTCTGCCAGGCCTGCCAGCGGCGTCAGGCCGCGTCCCGTCATGACCAGCTCCGTCGTCTCTGGTTTTAAGGCGATCAGCTGCTCGATGTCTTCACGAGTTACAAAGCCCCTTCGCATCGCTTCGCCTACCTCGTCCAGAATCAATACGTCGACCGGGGTGGCGCAAGGCAGGTCGCAGTCAGGGGATGTCGGCGCGTCGGAGGCTCGGTCATCATCAGAGACCGCTGTTCGCGCCATTTCCATAATCTGCTGGGCGCATTCGGCCGGGGTCTTGCGCGTGGCCTGGAGGATGGGCAATCCAAAGCGGGCAGCGGCATCGTGCTCAGAGCAGTGCAGCTTCTTTACAAATTGAAGCATCAAAACGTTGAGGCCGTAGCCGGTCGCCCTAAACGCCAAGCCCATGGCAGCGGTGGTTTTACCTTTGCCGTCGCCCGTATAGATTTGGACCTTGCCGGTGTCGAGGTGGGTCATCTTAGGTGCTCCTTAAGGAAGTGTCAGACTATCGTTTTGCTCTCTGGGTACCATTAAACCATTGCAAACCATTCGGGATGGAGAAACAACGTATGGAGATGGACGATCATAAACGTAGAAGGAATATGATCCTTTACGTTCTCATCGCCTTTGTTGTCTACCTCGTCATGAGTCAGGTGCTGTTCCCCAGCATGAAGACTGGTATGAAGGTAGAGGACGTGAGCTATTCGACCTTTGTCGAGAAGCTTGAGGATAAGAAGGTCAGCAACCTCGAATACACCCAGGATGCCTCATCCGTGGCGCTCTATCAGCTCAAGGGCGAGAAGGACGTCGCATATCGCACCACGGTTCCTGCTGGAGACAGCGGTATCTGGACTCTCATTCGCGAGTCCGGTGCGGATACCACGGTCGATATTCCTGACCAGAATTCTGGTTACATGACATATATCCTGCTTACCGTGGTCCTGCCCATAGCAGTCTTCTTCCTTGCGGGTTGGTGGCTTAACCGCCGCATGAAGAAGGCCATGGGCGACGACAACCCCTCGATGAACTTCGGTGGGGGCGGCTTCGGCGGTATGGGCGGCGGCTTGGGTAAATCCGGCGCGCGTATCGTAGCCTCCAAAGACGTGGGCGTCACGTTCAAGGACGTCGCCGGCCAGGAAGAGGCAAAGGAGTCCCTCAAGGAGGTCGTCGACTTCCTGGAGAACCCAAAGCGCTATGAGGAGATCGGCGCTAAGCTTCCCCGCGGCGCCCTGCTCGTAGGCCCTCCGGGCACCGGTAAGACCCTGCTTGCCAAGGCGGTTGCGGGAGAGGCGGGCGTTCCGTTCTTCTCCATCTCCGGTTCGGAGTTCGTCGAGATGTTCGTCGGCCGCGGCGCCGCCAAGGTCCGCGACTTGTTCAAGCAGGCCAAAGAGAAGGCTCCCTGCATCGTCTTCATCGACGAGATCGATACTATCGGCAAGAAGCGCGACGGCGGCGGGTTCTCCGGCAACGACGAGCGCGAGCAGACGTTGAACCAGCTGTTGACCGAGATGGACGGCTTCGACAACCAGAAGGGCATCGTCGTGCTCGCGGCCACCAACCGTCCGGATAGCCTCGATCCCGCCCTGCTACGCCCCGGTCGCTTCGACCGTCGCGTTCCCGTCGAGCTTCCCGACCTTGCCGGTCGCAAGGCGATTCTGGAACTTCACTCCAAGGACGTTAAGACCGAGCCCCCTATCGACCTATCCGCCATCGCCCGCTCCACGCCCGGCGCGTCCGGTGCCGACCTTGCGAACATCATAAACGAGGGCGCGCTTCGCGCTGTTCGCATGGGTCGCAAGCGCGCCACGCAGGAGGACTTCGAGGAGTCGGTGGAGGTCGTCATCGCCGGCCAGCAGCGTAAGTCCACGGTGCTTTCCGATCATGAGAAGCAAGTCGTCTCCTACCACGAGATCGGTCATGCCATCGTTGCCGCGAGCCAGATGGATTCCGCTCCCGTCACCAAGATCACCATCGTTCCGCGCACGTCTGGCGCCTTGGGCTACACCATGCAGGTCGAGGCGGACGAGAAGTTCCTGACCACCAAGCAAGAGGTTCTCGACAAGCTCGCCGTCTACTGCGGCGGACGAGCGGCGGAGGAGCTCATCTTCGGTGAGATGACCACCGGCGCCGCCAACGACATCGAGCAGGCCACCAAGCTGGCACGCAACATGATTACGCGATTTGGCATGTCCGAGGAGTTTGGCATGATGGCGCTGGGTACCGTCCAAAACGCCTATCTCAACCAGGACACCTCGCTTACCTGCGCCCCCGGAACCGCCGAGCGCGTCGATGACGCGGTCTTGAAGCTGATTACCGAGGCTCACGAGCGCGCGATGCAGATCTTGAAGGAGAACAAGTTCAAGCTGCATGAGCTCGCCCACTACCTCTACAAGAAGGAGACCATCACGGGCGAGGAGTTCATGAACCTGCTCACCCGCGAGAACCCGTTGATGCCCAAGCAGTAAACGCGGTTTCCATATTCGTTGCGGACCCCTCTGTATTTCATATGCGTTCATTTCCGTGCATGTGAAATATCGGAGGGGTCCTTTAGCTATTGACCCCATACCGCCGTGGGTATAATGAGCGCGGATTTGTATTCGGCGGCTGCCGCGAACAACGGCTTGCCGCCGTTCTTATGTTGAAAGGGGGCTCTCTTGAATAGGGAACCCGATCTTCGCTTCGCCATCCTCATTGATGCGGATAACGTAAGCGAGAAGTACGTCCAGATTGTTTTGGACGAGGTCGCCAACGCCGGCGTCGCAACCTATAAGCGCATCTACGGCGACTGGACCAGCCCCAGGCTCTCCAGTTGGAAGAAGTGCCTGCTGGACAACTCCATCATCCCTATGCAGCAGTACAGTTACACCTTCGGCAAGAACGCCACGGACTCCGCGATGATCATCGACGCGATGGACATCCTATATTCGGGTACGGTCGACGGATTCGCGATCGTGAGCTCGGACTCCGATTTCACCCGTCTCGTCGCCCGCCTTCGCGAAAGCGGCATGTACGTCATAGGCATGGGCGAACAGAAGACTCCTCGTCCCTTCATCTCCGCATGCAACCAGTTCAAATATCTCGACCTGCTTTTAGCCGCCCGCGCTAGCGAGGAGGATGCGGACGATGATGAGGAGCTGGAGGCGCCGGTGAAGAAACGCCGGACCCGATCGCGTGGACGCAAGCAGTCCCGCTCTTCCGAGGCTCGTTCCCAGGACGCCGATGAAGGGACCGCCGGCGATAAGGTCGACGGCGAGGTCGCTGTCGAGGTCGAGGTCGGTCTCGAGGCGGATGTTGATGAAGCCGCTGATATGGGAATGGCTCAACGCCGTCCGCGTCGCCGCCCCGGCGACAGGGGGGTGTTGGCTGCGCCAGCCGGTGATATGGCAGATGATGCCGACGCGCTTGTCGAGGTGTCCGCAGAATACTCCGGTGAGGCGGAAACGGATGCCGTCGAGGTAGAGTTCGGCCAGATGAGTAAAGCGGACCGCCGCCGCCACATGAGGATGATCCGGGAGTCTATCAACGCCATCATCGATAAGTTCTCGGATGATGATGGATGGGTGAGCCTGGGCCAGTTGGGAGATCAGCTCGCTCGACGATTGCCTGACTTTGATGTGCGCAATTACGGTTTCAAGAAACTTCGTCCATTTTTGAAATCGCTAGGCGTCTACGAGTTCGACGAGCCTTCCGACGATTCGGGGCATCGTCAGATCTATTTGCGCGTTAAGGCGGAGTAGGACCTTACGTTTCCATGATGCGCTTGCGGTTTTGTCGAGTTTGCAATATCGCTCAAGATCGATCGCTTTCGATATGAATGGAAAACCCGCTGCCATCTGCATCCTGGATGGTGGCGGGTTTATTCGAATCTAGAGTGTGGTTGGCTGGGTGCTAGCTATGTTAAGGATCGCCCGTAGGCGTCGGCAGCCTTGATGGCCTCGGCAAACTTCTCATCCTCAAAGGGCTGCGGATTACCCCGCTTCCACTCATTGGTGTTGTGGGCAAGCTCGATAATGCGGGGCAGGTGTTTCTCGGTAAGGTCGAGTTCCGCTAGGGTGGTGGGCAGGCCGAGCTTCTTGTTCAACGCGGCATATCGAGCCAGTCCCTCTTGGTCGCCAATGTAGGAGAGCAGTACTAGGACGCCGAAGCTTACGACCTCGCCGTGAAGATGCGTCTTGCCGGCGCGCGCCACACCGGTGGTGGCGTTGTAGAACGCATGGGCCAGAGAGGAGTTGTAGTAGAAATCGGGCTGGTTGGTAAGGTTTGATACGTAGCCGGTGTTGACTACGATATCCAGGGCGACTTGCTTCACGGCTTCGCTGGCGGTGTTGCTGCGAACGTCTGCCAAACCCCGTTCTCCATAGGTGAACAGAGGTTGGGAGCAGGTGCGGGCGAGAGCCAGGCCGAGCGCGCCCGTATGGGTGAGGTTGCCGGCGCTGGTGGCGTATTCGACCTCGGGTTGCTTGGAAAGCGCGTCGCCGATACCCGCCCAGAAATACTTTTCGGGCGCATTGGCGATGATGGCGGGGTTGATGAAGATGTGCGCCGGGGCGTCCGGGTAGGAATAGCATTTGAGCGAGTGGTCGTCATGGTAGACCACGGCGATGGCGGTGGCACTTGAGCAGTTGGAGCAGATGGTGGGCACCGATAGGACCGTCTTCTTGGTGCCGATCGCGGCTGTCTTCACGGTATCGATGGCCTTGCCGCCTCCGATTGCGAAGGCTGCGTCTGCATGCTGGAAGGAAGGGTTGGCCTCCAGCGCCGCGATGGTGCTCTCGGTGGAATCGGTGCCGTAGACAATGGTATCCAGAACTTCGATGTCGGTGGCGTCCAGAGCGCTCAGCATCAGGGGCGCCGCTGCCTCGAGGGCGCGCTTTCCGCCTACAAGCACCACGGTTTTCGCGCGATAGCGAGAGAGGACGTCGGGAATCGCGTCAAAGCAATCTTCGCCCACCGTGTAATCACTCATCTGGATATTTCTCATAACACTCCCATCTGTGCACGTATACTGGGGCTATGGTAGTCATCTGTCGGAGGCGCCGTCGTGAAAGGCGCTTTGATTTCCGTAGTGTAAATTGGCTCCTATGCACCGCCGTCTTTCCGCCGTGCGCGCCACGCGATGTGCCTGTAGAAATGAAGGCGTGCTATATGTGTGTAAAAGGTCTAGGACGAGCGGTGGGTGTGATGGTGGTATGAAGAAGGTCGTTGTAAGCGCTTGCTTGTTGGGTGAGTGCTGCAAATATAACGGCGGTAATAACAAAAGCGAGAAATTGCTTGGGCTGCTTGCGAATCGCGATGACATTGAGGTGCTGGGCGTTTGCCCAGAGGTGGCGGGGGGTCTGCCCACGCCTCGTTTGCCCGCAGAGATCATCGGCGGCGAAGTGGTCAATAAGGACGGCGTGAGCGTGGACGCGGAATATCGTTCGGGCGTTGCCGCGATAATGGACCGTTTGCGCAGCTCAATCGATGCCGGAGAGGTGGAGGCGGCGGTTTTGCAATCGCGTAGTCCCAGCTGCGGGGTGCACCAGGTCTACGATGGAACGTTTTCCGGCGCGCTTATCCCTGGTAAAGGATTATTTGCCCAGGCGCTTCAGGATGCGGGCGTACGTCTTGTCGACGTGGCGGAACTGTAGGACCGCCGCTTGCATGCGGGGGCGCACGCCGGCTGATGGTTTGGAGCGGTCAGAACTTGACCCTATGATTTACGAGCCGCTCCGATTGCTTTGCTATGTCTCGTGTTTCGCTTTGATGAAAATGGGGAAGAGCGCTTGGTGGGCAGATACTGTCGCATGACGTATGCCCGCTCCGTGTTATGATGTCGAATTACAGGCGTTGATGGGGACGAGTACCTTGGACCACGCGTGCTACAGAGAGTTCGGTATGCTGAGAGCCGGACGCGCGCGCCCAGGAGAATATCACCCCGGAGCCGCGGCCCAAACGGAAGCCATGTGCTTCTTAGTAGACGTCGCCGGGATGGCCGCCGTTATTGGCCAGCCGAGTATTGAGGGGTGCGCGCATGCGCGACCTCTAAGCTGGGTGGTATAGCGAAACGCTGCCGCTTTGCGCGGTTTCATGAAAGGCGCTTCGTCCCAGCTTGCAGGGACGGGCGCCTTTTTGCGTCCGTGAGATGAAAGGGGTACTTGTGGCGAACGAGTACAAGAAGACCATGAACTTGCCCAAGACGGCGTTCCCCATGCGCGCCGGTCTTGCCAAGTCCGAGCCTGTCCGCCTGAAAGGCTGGCAGGACAACCATGTCTACGAGCAGCTCATGAAGAAAAACGAGGGCCATGATAAGTTTGTCCTGCATGACGGCCCTCCTTACGCAAACGGCCCCATCCATCTTGGTCACGCCATGAACAAGATCTCCAAGGACATCATCAACCGCTACCGTTCCATGCAGGGTTACCAGACCCCCTACGTGCCCGGCTGGGATTGCCACGGCCAGCCCATCGAGCACAAGGTCGAGGAGATGCTGGGTACCGAAAAGTTTAATCAGACGCCCGTCGACAAGATCCGTGAGTTGTGCAACAAGTTTGCCGTCGAGAACATCGACCTGCAGCGCGAGGGCTTCAAGCGCTTGGGCGTGCTGGGCGATTGGGATAATCCCTACCTCACCCTCTATCATCAGCATGACGCCGCGGATATCGAGGTCTTCAAGGAGATGTTCGATGCCGGCATGATCTATCGCGGCCACAAGCCCGTTCACTGGTGCAAGCACTGCCACACCGCTTTGGCCGAAGCAGAGATCGAGTACGGCGATGAGACCAGCCCCTCCATCTACGTGCGCTTCGAGCTGACCTCCAAGCCCGCCGGCCTTGAGAACTTCGATGGTCCCGTGGACTTCGTCATCTGGACCACCACCCCGTGGACCATCCCGTCCGACCAGGCTGTTTCGCTCAAGCCCGAGGCAATCTACGTCGCCGTGGAGCACGAGGGGCGCGCCGAGATCATGATGAAGTCCTTGGCCGAGCAGGTCTGCGAGATTGCCGGCTGGGAGTACACCCCGGTCGTGGTCGACGGCAAGCCCTATGAGGTTCCCGCCGAGACCTTCGACCACCTGCATTACAAGCAGCCCGTCTTTGACGGCGTTGAGGGCGTCGCGCTGCTTGCTGACTACGTCGGCACCGAAGACGGCACCGGCATCGTCCACAACTCTCCCGGTCACGGCGTGGACGACTACTACGTCTGCCTCAAGGAGGGCATGGACATCTGCATGCCCGTCGACGATGACGGCCGCTTCTACGTGGGTGAGGACTTCGGTACGGGCGGCCCGTTCAGCGGCATGGACACCGACGAGGCCAACCCGCACATCATCGAGTTCTTGCGTGAGCGCGGTACCCTGGTTGCCGAGAAGAAGATTACCCACAGCTACCCGCACTGCTGGCGCTGCAAGAATCCCGTGCTCTTCCGTGCCACCGACCAGTGGTTCGTCTCCATGGACAAGACCGGTCTTCGCCAGACCGCTCTCGACCAGGTGAAGAATCACGTCGCTTGGTATCCCGAGCACGCCTCTAACCGCATCGGCGCCATGGTCGAGCAGCGTCCCGACTGGTGCATCTCCCGCCAGCGTAACTGGGGTGTTCCCATCCCCAGCTATACCTGCGCTGACTGCGGCGAGAAGATTATGAACGACGACACGCTCGACGCCGTTATCAAGCTGTTCCATGAGAAGGGTTCCGACGCCTGGTTCACAGATGCTCCCGAGAGCTATCTGGGCGACGCGTGCGTGTGCCCCAAGTGCGGCGGCCACCATCTCAAGGCCGATCGCGACATCTTGGACGTGTGGTGGGACTCCGGCGTTTCCTGGAAGGCCGTCTGCGAGTTCCGTCCCGAGCTCAAGTACCCCGCCGATGTCTATCTGGAGGGTTCCGACCAGCATCGCGGCTGGTTCCAGAGCTCGCTTCTGACCAGCGTGGGCGCAAACGGCGTCGCTCCCTACAAGGCGGTCATCTCCCAGGGCTTTACCTTGGACGGACAGGGTCGCAAGATGTCCAAGTCGCTGGGCAACGTCATCGATCCCAACAAGATCTGCGACGAGATGGGCGCCGATATCGTGCGCCTGTGGGTCTCCAGCGTGGATACGTCCACGGACGTCGCTTGCGATCATGAGATTCTCGCCCGAACCTCTGACGCCTATCGCCGCTTCCGCAACACCATCCGCTTCCTTCTCTCCGTTCTGGAGGACGATTTCGAGCCCGAGCGAGATGCCGTCGCCATCTCGGACCTCATGCCGCTCGATAAACTCATGCTCGCCCGCTTGACCCAGGTTCAGGCTGAGGTTGACGCGGCTTATGAGCGCTATGAGTTCAACCGCGTCTACCGCGTGCTCTACGACTTTGTCGTGACCGAGCTCTCCAACGTCTACCTGGATGCCTTGAAGGACCGTCTGTACTGCGACGGCGTCGACTCCGTGTCTCGCCGCAGCGCCCAGACCGTTCTTGCGGAGCTCCTATCCATGCTCATGCGCGATTTGCAGCCAATCTTGTCCTACACTGTGGACGAGGCCATGGCGTTCGCTCCCAAGAGCCTGGTCGACAATCAGGTCTATGCCGCCCTTCTCGATTGGTACCGCTCGCCGCTCTCCATGGACGAGGCCGCAGAGCTGCTTCCGGTTCTCGATGCAGCAATCGAACTGCGCGGCGTGGTTACCAAGGCCCTCGAAGACGCTCGCGCGGACGGCTCGTTCACCAAGAGCCAGGAGGTCCGCGTGCATGCGACCGTTCCCGCCGAGGCATATGCACTGCTGACCGGCGATAACGCCTGCGATCTTGCCGAGTTCTACATCGTTTCCGAGGTGGAGCTGGAGCAGGGCGAGGAGTTCTCCGCTACGGTCGAGGCCGCCCGTGGCGAGAAGTGCGATCGCTGCTGGAACTTCCGCGAGTCCACCGGTGCCCATGGCGAGCACAAGCATCTGTGCGACCGCTGCGCCGCCGCTCTCGGCTTGTAATCTCATAACCGACACGGCTTCCGAGGTCTTTTGATCGGAGGCCCGGCGCCAGCGTTGAACGGCGTCCCCGTGCACCTCTTCTGGGGTTTCGGGGGCGCCGCTTTTCGCTTCGTTTTAATCGGGTACCCTATAGTCCGGTTATGGTCAAAAGGAAAGAGGAAGATGGAAGTCTCCCGCAATCACAACAGGAGCGCCCTTGTCCCCACCCTCGCATGGAGGCTCGCTGTCGCGGGCATTATGGCGCTTTCGTTTTTGGTCGTCGACCAGGCGAGCAAAGAGCTCGTGCGTCGTGCGGTCATGACAGGGTATTTCAACATAGACCTTATACCAGGCGTTCTCGGCCTGGAATTCGTTGCCAACCGCGGTGCCGCGTTTGGACTCGGTGAGGGTATGGGCTGGGCATTCGTTATGCTCGCCGTCGGCGTTTCGGCGTTCGTCCTCGTCTACCTTTGGCGCGCCCCCAAGATCTCTCGTCTTGAGGTCCTTGGAATGGGAATGGTTGTCGGCGGTGCCACCGGGAACGCTATCGACCGTGTGGTCTTTGGATACGTTACCGATTTCTTTGCGACGCGTTTCATCGATTTCCCCGTATTCAATGTTGCGGATATCGGAATCACCTGCGGCGTCGCGATTGCCTTTATAGGTTTTCTCTTCTTCTCTCCCGTGGCAAGCGGGCGTAAGGATGATGATCGCGGTTGCACGACAGATGGAGGCGAGCGGTAATGGCTGTTGACGCGCACTACCTTGTCGACGCGTCGGATGCGGGATGTCGACTGGATGCCTATCTTGGTTCACAGGACGGCATGCCCTCTCGCAGCGCATGCGCGCGTTTGATCGAGGGCGGATCCGTCGCTGTTAATGGCGAGACGGTCCTATCTAAAAAGGAATCCGTGCGGGCGGGGGACAGGATCTCGGTTGAGCTGCCCGACGAACCCGAACCCGGCGTCGTCGTCGGAGAGCCCATTCCCTTGGATATTCGTTACGAGGACGATCACCTCATCGTCCTTTCCAAGCAGCGCGGACTGGTTTGCCATCCGGCGCACGGCCATGACTCGGGTACGCTTGCGAACGCCCTGGTCTACCATTGCGGCATCGATCATCTGGGTACGTTGCAGGGCGAGGACCGTCCTGGAATCGTCCATCGCCTTGACCGGGACACGTCCGGCCTTATGCTCGCGGCCAAGGACGACGAAACGCAGCGAGCGCTGCAGGACCTCATCCGCTTGAGAACCCTTGACCGCCGCTACATCGCCTTATGCCACGGCTATATAGCTCATGATGCGGGCACCATCAACACGGGCATAGCCCGATCGACGCGCGACCGCGTCAAGATGGCCGTGACGGACGATCCCTTCGCGCGGCAGGCCATCACCACGTTCAAGGTGCTCGAGCGATTTGAGGCTACGCGGGGCAACGATGGCTACACGCTTGTCGAGTGCCATCTCTATACGGGTAGGACGCATCAGATTCGCGTGCACATGCGCCATATCGCGCATCCGCTCGTGGGCGACCCCCTTTATGGAAAGGGTACCGACCGCGCCAATTACGGCCTGCAGCGCCAGTTTCTCCACTCGTGGCGCGTCAAGTTCGCGCATCCCGTGACGGGGGAGGAGTTAGAGCGTTTCGACGAGCTTCCCTGGGACCTTGCGGCAGTTTTGGACGAGCTGGCCCCAACGAGCTTGGGGCGCACGGAAGCGGGCGAGCACATCGTCCCTATGCTGGGGCTTCTCGAGGACTGAGTACGCTCAAGATCGGCCATCCCTCTCGGACCGAGATCCTGCGCGGCCGCAGTGTATTTGCAGCCTTTGCGTGATGCCTTCCAATGGGGGAGGATGGCGCGCGGCTATGCAGTACACTTGTAAGACTGTATCGGTTCAACTCGCTGATCGGGAGAGACCATTGGCGCCTATAGTTGTCTTCAATTTCGTGCTCGGTGTCTTGTTCACCATCTGCTTTCTCTACCAGGTCGTCTACTTCTTCGTTGGCTTGGTCCACGGCGAGGTGAAGATTCCCAAGGCGGCAAAGCAGCATCGCTATGCGTTCTTCATCGCCGCCCATAACGAGGAGCCCGTTATCGCAAATCTGGTCCAATCCATTAAGGACCAGGATTATCCTGCCGATCTGATTGATATCTTCGTGGTCGCCGATGCCTGCACCGACAATACGGCTCAAGCCGCCCGCGATGCCGGGGCCATCGTTTACGAGCGCAACGACCTTGCTCGCAAGGGCAAGAGCTGGGTTATGGATTACGGTTTCGATCGCATTCTTCGTGAGTATCCCGGCAAACATGAGGCGTTCTTCATTTTCGATGCGGATAACCTGTTGTCCCGTGATTACGTTTCCATCATGAACGATGCGTTCGACCAGGGATACCTTGCCTTGACGAGCTATCGCAACTCCAAGAACTTCGGTAGCTCTTGGATTTCATCCGCCTATGCCACGTGGTTTCTGCGCGAGGCACGCTACCTCAATAACGCTCGCATGATTCTGGGTACGTCATGCGCGGTTTCGGGGTCGGGTTACCTGGTGTCGTCTAAGATCATCGAGGGAATGCACGGATGGGACTTTCACACGCTCACCGAGGACATCCAGTTCTCAACGTTCTGCGCTGTGCACGGCGTCCAGATCGGCTATGCTCCCGCTGAGTTCTTCGACGAGCAGCCGTTGACGCTCGCTGCCTCTTGGAAGCAGCGCATGCGCTGGACTAAGGGCTTTTACCAGGTCTTCTTTACCTATGGCAGGCACTTGGTCAAATCCATGACAAAATTTCATCGATTCGCGGCATATGATTTGCTGATGACGATCGCCCCCGGAATGCTGTTGACCCTTATATCGCTTCTTGCTAATGGCACGTTCATCATCGTGGGCATGATGTCCCATGGCTTCCTTGCTACCGACGCTGAGATCGAGATGTGCATCGGCTCGCTTTTGCTCACGCTTGGGTTTATGTACCTCACATTTTTCGCCATGGGTGTTTCGACCACCATCACGGAACGAAAGCATATCCATTGCACTGCGAAATGGCGGATCGTCTCGAACCTGTTCACGTTCCCGCTCTTCATGTTCACCTATATACCGCTGACGGTCGCCGCCCTGTTCCTCAAGGTTGACTGGGTGCCCACCCCGCACGATGTGTCGGTCACCCTCGATGAGGTTATTCAGGGAGTTCGCTAGCGGAAGATCCCGTTTTCGAACGGAGGCTCATCTCGGCAGCGACCGAGGGCTTGCCTCGCGGACGCGTTGCGTTCCGCTGCCGCATGGCTTCCGAGCGCGGAGCGTCGCTACAGGATGGTTACGGAATCGCTCATGAAATCGTAGCCGTCATCGAGGTCAATGCCCTCATCATCCCATTGGGGTCCCCACGCGTCTCGCCCCTCGTCCTCATAAAGGTAACTCGGGACGTCGGTGGAAAGGTAATAGGTGGAGAAGGCTGTATAGAGCAGCAGCGTTATGGCGAGCACCAACAGCGTAATCAAGCCCAGCACGGAAGCTGTAAGGATATAGGCGAAGCGCGAGGAATTTGATTGCGGCTGGGTTGTTGCGCTGGCGCTCTCGATGGGGCGCGGCGATGATGTGGTTTGATACTGGTTGTCGGTAGCGTTCACGGCGCTCGCCCCTTTCGCGTTTCGATCTCTCGTGGTCGTATCGACCTATTATATGCGCTCTCTTTTGGGTAACGTTACAACTACGTTCCGCATTTGCACTTCGATCGGGGGGGTGGACATGCACGGTACCGTTGGTTTTCTTCGCTTTGCGTTGGTTGTCGCCTTCTCGGCGTCAATGATGCTTGCGGTGGTGATTGACGCGCGCACGAGAAGGTTTCCAAACCGCCTGGCAGCAGCCATGACCGCCGAGGCCCTGGCTCTCATCTTTTTTCTTTATCCCTCTTCGCGGATTCTCGTCCATGTTCTATCGAGCGCCTTCATTTTTGTCGTGCTCTACTCGTTCGAATCGGTTTGGCGACACGTCTTCAAACGGCAGGGTATGGGATTGGGCGACGCCAAAGCCGTTGCGATCCTCGCCCTCGTCTCGCCTGCTGCCGCCATTGCGGCGTTTTGCCTGTCCATGGTCTTCCTCGCTATTATCTGCGCCGTTCGCAAGCTTCCGTCGTTGCCGTTGCTGCCTCTTCTTTTGCCCGCATTCTCCATCTTGTTGGTCTACTGGCCTGCAATATGGAGCCATCTGGATGTGGTGCTAGGAATTAGGGTGTAGATGTCCGCGCTTTGTGCGATTATTGGCAAAAGCGCGAGCTCATGAGAGGACGGATATCATGGTTCTGGTAGATAGCGCCCTGCGTGCCAGGCTCGATGGCATGCCCTCGTCCCTTTCCGACGCTCTTCTTGAGCGCATGGTGGATGACCGCCGCCGCGGATGGGAGAATCCTTATAAGACCCGGGACTCCGACGCCATAAGGCGCCTCGATCGCCCGCAAGATCGCGGTAGCCTGTGGCGGCCCGCCTTCGTGCGAGACACCGAGAAGATCTTGCATCTGCCCGCATATAACCGCTATGCGGGAAAGACCCAGGTGTTCAGTTTCAGGAACAACGACGATCTTTCCAGGCGTGGCCTGCATGTTCAGCTTGTCGCGCGTATCGCCCGCGACATCGGGTACGCGCTGGGCTTGAATTGCGACCTTATCGAGGCGATCGGACTTGGGCACGATCTTGGCCATACTCCCTTCGGGCATGCGGGCGAGCGCTTCCTCAACGACATCTATCGCGAGCGCACCGGCAGGTGGTTCTTCCATAACGTGCATTCGGTTCGCGTGATGGACAAGCTGTACGGGCGCAACCTCAGCCTGCAGACGCTCGATGGCGCGCTCTGCCATAACGGCGAGTACGAGCAGCGAGTCTTCGAGCTTTCAGGACTCTCTGGTTTCGATGAGCTCGACAATAAGGTCGAGGAATGCCGTGCGAGCGGGGGCGCCGCCATAGGCCATCTTCGTCCTATGACGCTCGAGGGCTGCGTTGTGCGCATCTCGGATATCATCGCCTACGTAGGCCGTGACAGGCAGGATGCCATCGAGGCGGGACTTTTGGATGAGGACGCTTTCGATGACGGTCTCGGTAGCAGGTACAACTCATGGATTCTGACGCATGCGTCGGTCGATATCATCGAGAACAGCTACGGTAAGGACCGTATCGAGATGAGCGAATCGATGTTCTCCGAGATCCGTCGCGCGAAGGCGGAGAACTACAAGAAGATCTACCGTTCGAGTGGAATAGAGGGAGAGCGCGAAGAGGTCTTGGGCAGGGCGTTCGAGCTGATGTACGATTACTTCCTTCGCGATGTCTTGGAAGAGGACCGTTCGAGCTTTATCTTCCGCCATCATATCGACCGCATCGAACGCACGCTCTCGCATTATGGACGGACCTATCCGTGGCACGACGATCCACATCAGACCGTGGTGGACTATATCGCGAGCATGACAGACGGATACTTTGCCGAACTCGCTTCCAAGCTGTTTCCCGACCTTCTGTTTCCTCGAAGGACGTATATAAACGAACTCTGCTAGGGTGTATGTCCGCATATGCCGTGCGGGGACAATCGGCACCCGTTGCGAAGAATGGTTTGAATGGATACTTTGTTTTCAGAACACGAGCGCGCAACCCAGTTGCGCAACGCACCGCTCGCCGTGCGGATGAGGCCCTCTAGCCTGGATGATTACGTCGGGCAGGAGAAGGCTGTCGGACCTGGTTCGTGGCTTCGCTCGGCTATCGAGCACGACGTCATGTCAAGCGTGATCCTGTACGGTCCCGCCGGAACGGGCAAAACCACGCTCGCCCATATCATTGCCGCGCACACGCGAAGCGAGTTTGTCGAGGTGTCCGCCGTGACGGGCACCGTGAAGGACTTGCGCCGTGAAATCGATGAGGCGAAGCGTCGCCTAATGTCGTTCGATCGCCGAACCATCCTATTCATCGACGAGATTCATCGCTTCTCGCGCTCGCAACAAGATGCGCTGCTCCATGCCGTGGAGAACCGCACGGTGGTCATGATCGGCGCTACCACCGAAAACCCCTACTTCGAGGTGAATTCGGCGCTGTTGTCCCGTAGCCGCGTGGTCGAGCTCGAGCATCTTCGCAATGACGACGTCGAGAAACTCGTTCGCCGCGCGCTCGAGGACCCGCGCGGTCTTGACGGGCGTTTCGAGATGGACGACGAGGTGGTGAACGCCGTCTGCATGTTGGCGGCGGGCGATGCGCGCAGCGCGCTGACCACGCTTGAGCTTGCGAGCGAGATCGCCATTACCAGGGGGGACGCTGATGGGGGCGTCATCACTCTCGAGGACGTTAGGGTCGCTAACCCCCGAAGGGGCCTGTCTTACGACAAGTCCGGTGACATGCATTACGACATCATCTCGGCTTTTATCAAATCCATGCGCGGAAGCGACCCCGACGCGGCAGTGTACTGGCTCGCTCGCATGATCGATGCGGGGGAGGATCCAAAGTTCATCGCCCGACGGATCTTAATCGCCGCTTCAGAGGATATCGGAAACGCCGATCCCCAGGCGATTCTGGTGGCGGAGGCTGCGTTCAAGTCCGCAGAGGTCATCGGGTACCCTGAATGCAGGATCAACCTCGCCCAAGCGGCGATCTACAATGCGCTCGCGCCCAAATCGAACGCCTGCGAGGCGGCTATCGATGCGGCGCTTGCGGATGTGCGCTCCAGCGGCCAGCGCGAAGTTCCGGTGCATCTGCGGGACCGGCACCGCCCCGGTTCAGACGAATACGGACCATATCTGTATCCCCATGATTATCCCGAGGGCTGGGTCGAGCAGCGCTATTTGCCCGAGGGGCTCGAGCGCGGCGCTTTCTGGAAGCCCGCGGGTAGGGGATGGGAGGAATGGCGGGTCGAGCAGTCCGTGCGAGACCGCAGCGGACTCGCTCCCCGCGTTGATTAGGACGCCGCCACGTTCCTTCCCGTGGAGCCCGCCTATGGGTTGGGTTAGCTTGTCGCGACATGGGGTACCATACTTAGCGCATGCCGTTTTGCGGCGCGCGCTATCGAGTCAACCGTTGTGCTTGGAGGCAACATGGAGCCTATCCAAATCGTTCTCATCTTACTCGCCGCCGCGGGCGTCTGGGCTGTTATCGAACTCGCCCTAACGGTTCGCCGTGCCCGCACCACCGTCGACTCCCTTGATAAGACCGTGAACGAGGTAAACGAAGCAATCGGCGAGGCGCGACCGGTTATCGCCAAGCTTGATGGCGTCATCGACGACCTTCAGCCCGCTCTCGCCCAGGTGGAGCCCCTGCTCAAGCAGGGCAGCATCGCCGTCGAGGCGCTTTCCGCCGACCTGCTCGAGATCAACGGCGTGCTCCGCGACGTCTCGCAGGTAACGGGCACCGTCTCTACCGCATCCGATGCCGTCTCGGGTATCGCTGACGCCGCATCGGAGAAAGTGCAGCGACTCTTGGGCAAGAAGCATCGCCCCTCTTCGGTAAAGTGCGTGCTGTCCGACGCATCCTCCTCTGATCGCGTCGATGTCGTCGAGGCTCCCGGGACGGAGCTCGAGTCCGAGCCCGCTTCGCCGGAGGGCGTCGAGACCCCTGCAAGCCGTTATTTCACCTATTCCGATGATGCCTCTGGGGAGGAATCCAATGACTAATTCATGCCCTGTGCGCCTTACCGTTAAGGCGGACCCCTCCTTCGCCCGCCTCGTGCGCATGACCGCATCCAACGTTGCGATGCTCTCATCCATGTCCGTTGATCGCGTCGAGGACATTCGAATGGCTGCCGAGGAGGCGTTCATCTACGCTTGCTCCACCGATCCGGGAGCGGAGCTGTCGATTTGCTTTGACGTCGATGCCGAGCATGTCGGAATGACGTTCGAGCTCGGCGATGTCGCTTTTGCCGAGCCCTCCGAAGAGGATCCCACTTCAGCGTATGTCGACCTGATCCTCGGCGCCGTTTGCGACTCCTATGAGAAACGGGAGGATCCCGCAACCTTGGTGCTCGTGTTGAAGGCTGATGTGTAATGGTTGATACCCAGCGTTCGACAAAGTCTGGAAAGGCTGCATGGGATAAGGAGAAGACCCATGAGCTGTTCCGGCGCTATAAAGAGGAGGGCGATGTCGAGGCGCGCGAGAAGCTCGTGATGTCCCATATGAACCTCGTTCGCTTCCTCGCCAATAAGTTCAAGAACCGCGGCGAGCCGCTTGACGACCTCATTCAGGTTGGCTATCTCGGCCTTCTTAAAGCTATCGATCGCTTCGACCCCAGTCGCGGACTCGAGTTCACAACGTATGCGACTCCCACTATCATGGGCGAGATCAAGCGGCATTTTCGTGATAAGGGCTGGAGCGTTCGAGTGCCCCGGCGCCTGCAGGAGCTTTCAGCCAAGGTCAATCAAGCGACCGACGCACTCACGACGGAGCTCCAGCGCTCTCCCAAGATCGAAGAGATCGCCGAGTACCTCGACGCTACAGTCGACGAGGTGCTCGAGGCAATGGAGTCTTCCTCTGCTTACAGCTCCGTTCCCCTCGAGGGCACCGGCAGCAACGACAACGATGACGCTCCGAGCGTTCTGGATCGCTACGCCACCGAGGATTCCGCGCTCAACTTCACCGATGACCGCCTTGTCATCGAGGAGGCGCTGAAGGGCTTCTCGCCCCGAGAGCGCGAGGTCATCGATCTCAGGTTCCTTCAGGGGATGACTCAGATCGAGATCGCCGAGCAGCTGGGCATTTCCCAGGTGCAGGTGTCGCGCCTGCTCCGACGGACCCTGAAGAAGATTCAAGATAAGATCGACCCTGAAGGGGTTATGAGCAAATAGCGCATCGCGCGTTTGGAGTTACATGGTTCGCACACCTTCGCGCGATGATCGCGAGCGCGCCCTCAAGTCCGCGTTTCTCAACGTGTGGTCCGTTATCGGCTGCGTCATCATCTTCATGATAGTGATGAAGCTCCTGGGCCTTCTCAGCGGAACCCTGCTGTTCCTGGCCGTTGGATGCATTTCCGCGTTCGTCGCATCCCCTTTGGTCAATTGGCTGGAGCGCCACCGCGTCCCTCGCGGCGCCGGGGCGCTCCTCGGCATCCTGTTCGTCATCGTCGCGGTCATGCTGCTATTCGTCATCGTGATACCGCTTATGGCGAGCCAGCTGCTGGACCTGCTGAGCCATTCCTCGTCTTGGCTTTCGGCCTTGGGCCGCTGGTTCGTTGACCTGGAGCAGCAGTATGCCGTCTTCGAGCATCTCTTCGATACCGTCAAGCTCGATTCGCTCATGAGCTCTCTAGGCGACCTTTTCAACCAACTTGCCTCGGGCCTGCTCTCATCCATCAAGGACGGCATCGTACCCATCGTCAACAACATCGCGTCGACTACGTTCACCGTCTTCCTGGGACTTGTCCTTGCCTATTGGCTGGCGCTGGACTATCCCAAGATTAATGAGGAGATCTGCGGGCTTCTGGGTGAGGAGCGCGCGCTTGATTACCGCCTTATGGTCGCCGTTGTGTCCAGTTCCGTTGGCGGCTACCTGCGCTCCACGCTCATCAATTCGCTCATCCAGGGCTTCCTCGCGTTCGTTGGCTTCGCCATCGTCGGGCATCCGTACGCCGCCGCGATGGGTGTCCTCTCCGGCGTCCTCAATATCATCCCCGTGGTGGGTCCGAGCATCTCGGCCATCATCGCTTCCCTTATCGCTTTGTTCTACAGTCCCATGATGGCTATCTGGACCATGGTCATGGCCATGCTGTCGCAAAACGTCACGGACAACGTTATCGCCCCCAAGATAAACCAGTCGACCATGCAGGTGCATCCCGCGTTGTCGCTTACCGCTTTGGTTATCGGCTCGACGCTGGGGGGAACGGTTGGAATGATCGTCGCCCTGCCCCTCGTCGCCGTTTTGAAGAGCTTGTTCATCTTCTATTACGAGAGCCGTACCAACAGGCAGCTGGTCTCGTATGCAGGCGCCCTGTTTCGCGGCACGCCGTTCGTCGATGAGGACGGAGATCCCGTTCCCGCCTTCGACGCTCTTGGCAACGATACGTTCGTCTCCGACTCCCAGATCATCGATGATTCTTCCGTTCCTAAAGCCGAGGCGGTGCCCAAGCCCCACCTCGACAATCCCTGGAACTCTTTGAACGTGTTCGAGAGCATGGGGGCGACCGGTGTGTTCAAAAACCCCTTTGCCTCTGGCGATGGTAAGGAAAAGGGCCGCGATGACGATTCGGCGGGGGAGGATGACGGGAAATAGCTTCCCTTTCATCCGTTCGAACTCTCGCTACCTCAATCTAAGTCGAAGCTATAGGCGCGCGTGCGGCATCGGTGTCGTACGCGCGCTTGTTGTTATTCTCTGACCTGCTCGATTGCCTTGGGACGCGCGCCGCATCTATAGGTATACTTATATGGTTTGAGACATACGGTACTACCACGGGAGACTCATCTCATGACTGCAGATTATCCGACCATGACAACCGCCGAGATCCGTTCGGCGTACCTCTCCTTCTTCGAGGAGCGCGGAAACAAGCTCTATCCCAGCTCTTCGCTCGTCCCCGACGATCCCTCCCTGTTGCTCGCAAACGCTGGCATGAACCAGTTCAAGGAGTATTACCAGGGCAAGAAGACCATGAAGGAGATCGGTGCCTGCTCGTGCCAGAAATGCGTGCGCACCAACGATATCGACATCATCGGCGCCGACGGTCGACATGCCTCCTTCTTCGAGATGCTGGGCAACTTCGCTTTCGGTGGCGTTACCAAGGAGCAGGCATGCGCTTGGGCGTATGAGCTCATCACCGAGGTCTTCAAGCTCCCCAAGGACCGCTTGCACTTCACCGTCTTTACCGATGATGACGAGACCTACGAGGTATGGCGCGCGCTGGGTGTTCCGGCCGACCATATCACGCGCCTTGGCGAGGACGACAACTTCTGGGCTGCCGGCCCTACCGGCCCCTGCGGTCCGTGCTCCGAGATTTATTTCGATCTTGGCGAGGACGTGGGCTGCGGATGCCCCGATTGCGCGCCCGGGTGCGACTGTGATCGCTTCCTTGAGTTCTGGAACCTGGTGTTCACGCAGTTCGATCGTCAAGAGGACGGTTCCATGCCCGAGCTGCCCCATCGCAATCTCGATACGGGCATGGGCTTGGAGCGTATGGCCGCCATCATGCAGCATAAGAGCTCCTTCTTCGATGGCGACGTCATGCAGAGCCTTATCAAGCTGGGAGAGGACATCTCTGGCAAGAGCTACGTCGACAACGATTACACCGGCGCCTCCCGTTCTTTGCGTATCATCGCCGATCACGCCCGCTCCGTCGATTTCCTGATTTCCGACGGCGTGCTTCCCGGCAACGAGGGCCGCGGATACGTCCTTCGCCGCCTGCTTCGCCGCGCGGTCTTCCATGGTCGCCTGCTGGGGATCGAGGATGCGTTCCTCGGTCGCTTCATCGACGCCGTCAACGACGTTATGGGTGAGGCCTACCCCAATCTCATCGAGAACGCCGACCTGGTCAAGGGCATCGTGAACGCGGAGGAGGAGCGTTTCTCCACCACGCTCAACAACGGTCGCGTTTACTTGGACGAGCAGCTTGCAGCCTTGGGTGAGGGAGACGTCCTTCCCGGCAAGGCGGCGTTCATGCTCCATGACACCTTTGGCTTCCCCATCGACCTCACTGTCGAGATCGCGGAAGGTTCCGGCCACTCCGTAGATATCGATGGCTTCAACTCCGAGATGGCGGAGCAGAAGGCTCGCGCCCGCGCCGCCGCCAAGGGCGACGCCTGGGGCTCCTTCAACGACGTGTGGACCGAGCTTTCCGACGAGCTTCCCGCGACCGAGTTCGTCGGCTATGACAACGAGAGCATAGAGGGCGCCCGCGTTCTCGCCATAGTGGTCGACGGTGAGCGCGTCTCCCAGGCCTCAAACGCTGAGAAGGTCCAGGTTGTTCTCGACCGCACTCCGTTCTACGCCGAGATGGGCGGCCAGATGGGTGATCGCGGCCTCATCGACACCGATAACGCGCAGCTCTTTGTGAACGCCACCGTCTCCAAGGGAGGCCTGTACGTACACGAGGGAACCCTCAACGGCTCGATCTCCGAGGGGGACGTTGTCTTTGCTGGCTATGATCTCGAGTGGCGCTCCCTGCTTCGTCGCAACCACACCGCGACCCACCTGCTCGATGCTGCCCTGAAGAGCGTTCTGGGTGATCACGTCAATCAGGCCGGCTCCCTTGTCGCCCATGATTACCTGCGTTTCGACTTCACCCACTTCGAGGCTTTGAGCTCCGAGCAGATCTCTCAGATCGAGAGCCTGGTCAACGCGCAGATCTTTGCTGCCAAGCCCGTTGTCACCCGCGTGATGGGCATCGAGGAGGCTAAGGCTTCCGGCGCCGTCGCCTTGTTTGGCGAGAAGTACGGTGACGTTGTGCGCGTCGTCTCCGTTGGTGAGGAGGACCAGCCCTTCTCCCGCGAGCTGTGCGGCGGCACTCACGTTGCGAATACCGCCGAGATCGGACTTTTCAAGATCGTCTCCGAGTCTTCGACCGGTTCCAATATCCGCCGTATCGAAGCCGTTACCAGTACCGGTGCCATTGAGTGGCTCGAGGGTCGCGCGCAGATCGCCTTCGACGCATCCGCTGCGCTCAAGTGCCGCCTCGAGGAGGTTCCCTCCCGCATCGCCAGCCTTCAGTCCGAGCTTCGCGAGACGAACCAGAAGCTCAAGGCGGCTTTGACCGGAGGCTCTTCCGACGCCATCGCCGGCGCTATCGAGAACGCCGTCGATTGCGGTTCCTATAAGCTCGTGGTTGCTCAGCTTGAGGGCCTTGAGGCTGCTGACCTGCGCAACGTTTGGGATACCATTCGCCAGAAGGGCGGCTCTGCGGTCGCTTGCGTTATTGCGACCGTGACTTCTAAGGGACAGCCCGCGCTTCTTGCTGCTGCCACTGATGAGGCCGTTGCCGCGGGCTTTAAGTCTGGTGACGTCATCAAGAAGATCGCTCCCATGGTCGGCGGCGGCGGTGGCGGCCGTCCGCAGATGGCCCAAGCCGGCGGTAAGGACGCTTCCGGTATTCCGGCGGCTCTCGAGGCCGCACGTGAAATGGCCCTCGCGTAGCGAATATGGTTGTACTCGCACTTGATATCGGCGAGACCAGGATAGGCATCGCCGCCTCCGACCGCTCGGGTCGCGTGGCGATGCCCGTTAAGGTCATGAATGCGGATGAGGTCATTGGCCTCGCCCGCCCCTTCCGCTTGCTTCTTGAAGATTACGAGCCCGAACTTCTGGTCTGCGGGCTTCCTCAGACCATGGCGGGGGAGGAGGGTCCTCAGGCGGAGCGTATCAGGGGTATCGCCCAGAAGCTCTCCGTTTCCACCGGTTTGCCGGTAGAGTTTGCTGACGAGCGGCTAAGCTCTCGTGAGGCGAAGAGGATCTTGCGAGAAGAGGGTCTTAACGAGCGTCAAATGCGTGGCAAGATAGACATGATCGCTGCTTCCCTGTTCCTTCAGGCTTGGCTTGACGGACATGATCGAAAGGAATCTCGTGGCTAACGATCGACGCGACAACCGAGGCACCTTCGGCGCCCAGCCTTCATCGCGCCCCGCGGGCAAGCGCTTTAAATCCGGTTCCGCTGCGACACCGGGAGCTCAACGCGTTGCTGCTTCCTCCCAGCCCCGACGTTCCGCGCAGCGCCCCCAGGCTGCTCGTCCCGTTAGCCAGGGTTCTCGTCGGGGAACCGCTGGCCGACCCTCGCGTTCACCGTATGGCTCGACTCATCGAGGACCGTCGCCGGTTGCCGTCGTTGCTGCCGTCGTCGCCGTTATCGTCGCTGTTGCCGGTGTATTGCTCTTCGTTATTCCTGCGGTATCCAACCTTATCTCTCCTTCTTCTTCGTCTGTGCCCGTCGGACAAGAGGTCCAGGTGACTATTCCCGAGGGGGCGTCTGGCGACGTTATCGCTAGTCGCTTGGCGGAGGCGCATGTTATCGACGACCCAAAGAAGTACTACGCCGCAGTTGAGAAGCTCGATGCCGCGATGTCGCTCAAGCCGGGCGATTACATTCTTTACACGGGCATGGATCCGCAGGATGTCGTTCGCCAGCTTGTGGAAGGCCCCAATGTTGAGGGCGTCAAGCTCGTTGTCCAAGAGGGCCTTACGGTTCAGCAGACCGCTGCCAACGTCGAGGCAACCTACGGCATACCTGCCGACGAGTTTCTTGCCCAGGCAAAAGCCTCTAATTACGTCGCTGATTACCCGTTCCTCGATGGCGCGTATGACGATTCGCTTGAGGGATATCTCTATCCCAAGACGTACTCTCTTGGTGATAACCCTACCGTTGATGACATCATTCGCGCTCTGCTCAATCAGTTTATGGCTGAAACCGCCGATATCGATTATTCGGCAACCTACAACGGCCTTACGTTCCAGCAGATTATGTGCATGGCTTCGCTTATAGAGCGTGAAACCGCCGTGCCCGACGAGCGACCTCTTGTCGCCAGCGTTATCTACAACCGCCTTGAAGCAGATATGCCGCTTCAGATCGACGCTGCTATCGTCTATGCCCGCGGCGGGGGAAGCCAGGGCGTCACCTATGCGGACCTTGAGATCGATTCGCCCTATAACGTATATAAGAACAAAGGTCTTACCCCCGGTCCGATCTGCTCTCCCAGCATCTCTTCCATAAAGGCCGCTATTCAGCCTGCTGATACCGATTACCTGTACTATGTTGCGTCTTCTGCCATGGACGGAACGCATAAGTTCAGCAGCGATTACGATCAATTCCTCAAGGACCGTGAGGAGTACTCGGGGTCCGCGTCATGACGTTTCTCGCTCCAAAGCGCTACGTCGCCTCGGTTGATCGCATTGATTTGGAAGAACTCTATCTAGCCGGAAAGCGCGCACTGCTGGTGGATCGGGACAACACCCTTGTCCCACGAGACGCCGTGCGTGCTCCGCTCGCGGTGCGCGATTGGCTTGCTCGGGCGAACGACCTCGGTTTTCGCATCTGCCTAGTCTCCAACAACTGGTATCGCGACCAAGTTGAGACGTCGGCGCGCGAGCTCGGCATTGATCACGTGATCTGGTGCGCGATGAAGCCGGCTCCCTTCGCTCTTTGGGCAGGTCTTCGAAAGCTCTCGGCGTCTCGAGAGGAATCCATTCTCGTTGGCGACCAGCTTTACACAGATGTCCTCGCTTCCAGGCTCGCGGGTATTGATTCCGTCCTCGTGAAACCGCAGACTCACGTAGACATGTGGTACACCCATGTGTTTCGCTTCTTTGAACGTCGAGCTCTTCGTGATATCCCCTGCGATGAAGGGGGCGAGGGCTCGCGATGACAAGAGTTGAGAAACGCGGATGCGACCATGTTTTCTTCATTGGGTTCCTTGGTGCCGGCAAGTCTACTCTCGCTCGCAATCTCGGTGGAATGTTCAACCGAAGGTTCGTCGATACCGACCGTATGGTCGAACGTAAGATGCGGATGAGCGTTACCAGGATTTTCGAGACGTATGGAGAGGACGAGTTCCGCAATTTTGAGACCCATGCGCTCGAGTCGCTCTCTCATGACAGGAGCCTTCTGGTCTCCTGCGGCGGAGGGGTTATCGAGACGCCGGAGAATATCGAAATCATGCATAATCTGGGTTACTGCGTGTATCTCGACGGCGATATCGATGACTCTCTGCGGCAGATACGCCGCAGCGACACTAGACCGGATTTCCGTTCGGTTGAGCACGCTACCGCTCTTCTCGAGCATCGTCGTCCGCTCTATCGCGAGGCGGCGGATTTCACCGTCGATATTCGCGGCAGGTCCTTCACGGACGTTTCCTATTCCGTAGCCGAGCTTCTTTTGGAGTGTGGTCTTCTATGATTCGTCGTCAGCTCATCAATTTCGGTTCGAGAAGCACCGATTTCCGCGTCGGCTGCGGTGTGGTAGAGCAGCTTGGCAAAATGGTCAAATGTCTTGTTGCCGCTCCCAAGCGGGCCGTGATCGTCACGGACGCATCGCTTGCCGAGAGTTCCGGTCTCGAGGTGTCTCGTTCCCTTATCGATGCCGGCTTCAACGTCAGCGACTTATCATTGCCTGCTGGCGTGAATGTTGCGACGATCGATTACGCTGTCCAGCTGTTCGATGCCCTCGACTCCTGCGATATCACTCGCGATGACGTCATCGTCGGCCTCGGCGGTATGGGCGTCTGCTCCCTTGTTAGCTTTTGCGCGCGCTCCTGGTGCGGCGAGACCCCGTATGCACTGGTCCCCACTTCCCTCGATGCCATGGCCGCTTGCGCCACGAGCGCCCGACCTCTCGATACGCGCTCGTCTTCCCAGATGGTTTCTGTCGAACCCCGCGCGGCGCTCGCGGCATGCGACCTCGACTTAGTGCCCCTCTGTCCGCATGACGAACTCATGAACGGATACGTGATGCTCTGCGCCTCGGCATTCATCGACAGCAGGCGTCAGTGGGACCGTTTCGAGAACCTTGTACCCGGTGTTCTCTCTAACGATGAGGTGCCTATGGTCGATGCTCTCTGCATGGCGCAGACGGCTCGTTCCGGTGTCATCAACGCCGCTAATCCCTCCGCCCGCAACGCCCTTGAATTCGGCGCCACTACCGCCCGTGCCCTCAGGTTGTGCCTCGGTGACGCGGTTCCTGCCTACCAGCTGCTTGCAGAGGGGATGCGCTTCGAGGCGCGGCTTGCTGTAGATGCATTCGGGTTCGATATCGATGACGTCTTCGCCCTTGATGATAGGCTTGACGACCTTGGCGTCGAAGAGCTTCCTTTCGAACTCAGCTTCGACGAGTTTCTCGCTGCGCTCAAGGATGCTCGTTTCAAGCGGTCCAACCGATTCATGTTCTCCTTGCCCCGCCATGTCGGTACCGTCCGCTACGCAACCGTCGACGACGCTGACTTGGAGCGCCACGCCCGCGCGTACCTTGCATCTCGGGCGGAGCTTATGGATGAGCCTGTTTAGCGGCGCTGCATCTTTTTGTCGATGGGGGTATCATCGCATTCGATAGGCATACGTACAGGAAGGAAGATTCCATGTCGTCTCAGGTTACAGGTTCCAACGCCCGTATCTCCCGTGTCCGTCACATGATGGAACAACGAGGCTATGACGCCGTCGTTGTTCGCGACGAGGCCAACCTCCGCTGGCTTACGGGAGCCATGGGCGTATTCGATTACACCTTCGAGTTTCCGCACGTCGCTTTTATAACTCGCGATCGCTGCTTCCTGCATACCGATTCGCGCTACTTCAACTCCTTTGAGGAGAACCTCCCTGAGGACAGCCTTTGGAAGCTTGATATGGATTCGGTTTCCATGCCGCGTTGGGTGGCCGATCGCGCTTTCGAGACCAAGAGCTCCGTCATCGCGGTCGAGGACGATATGCAGATCTCCTTCTACTTCGGCATCCAGCGCGGCCTCGAGGATGTCTCCATCTGCGCGAGCCTGCCCCAGATGCATGGAGATATCCAGCGCATGCGCGCTGTCAAGGACGACGAGGAGATCGAGCTGATGCGTCACGCCCAGTCGATCACCGACGCCGCCTTTACCCATATGTGCGGTTTCATCCGTCCCGGTCTATCCGAGAAGCAGATCCGCACCGAGCTCGAAACGTTCATGTTTAACAACGGCGCCGATTCCCTTGCGTTCTCGTCCATCGTTGCATCGGGTCCCAATACCGCGAACCCCCATGCCATCCCTGGCGATCGCGTGGTCGAGAAGGGCGACTTTGTTCTCATGGACTACGGCGCGGGCTACCGCGACTACCGCAGCGATATGACCCGCACCGTTTGCGTGGGCCAGCCTTCTGAGAAGCAGCTCGAGCTCTATGCCCTCGTGCGCCGCACCCACGAGGAGTGCGCCGCCGCAATCCATGCGGGCGCCGACGGACACGATATCCATATGCTGTCCAAGAAGATCATCGGCGATGCCGGGTATGGCGACTACTACGGTCACGGCTTGGGCCACGGCGTAGGCATCGATATTCATGAGCTTCCGAACCTTGGTCGTACCAGCAACGTGCTCGAGGAGGGTTCCGTGGTGACCGTCGAGCCCGGCGTGTACCTGCCCGGGGTCGGAGGCGTGCGCCTGGAGGATTACGGCATCGTTACCAAAGAGGGCTTCGAGCCTTTCACCAAGTCGAGCCATGACCTGGTGATAATCGACTGCTAAGTAGGTTTTCTGTAGCGCTCTTAGCCTCGGCGGGCGAAAGAGTATAATTAACTATCTGTATAAGTATGTTTGGGCGGCGTTTAGCTACGTCGCATGAGGAAAGGTTTTCAATGGCAACCATCTCCACCGCTGACTTCAAGAACGGCATCGGCCTGCGCATTAAGGACAAGATCTGCACCCTCGTCGAGTTCCAGCACGTCAAGCCCGGCAAGGGCGGCGCGTTCGTTCGCTATAAGACCAAGGATATCAAGACCGGTCGCGTCGTGGAGCAGACCTGCAACGCCGGCTCCAAGTTCGAGAGCGTTCAGCTGTTCACTAAGGAGATGCAGTATCTCTACAACGATGGCGCTGACTACATCTTCATGGACAACGAGACCTACGAGCAGGTTTCCGTCCCCGCTGATTTCGTTGGCGACAACTCCAAGTGGCTTCGCGAGAACGATACCTGCCAGCTTCTCTACGCTGAGGAGGAGCTCATGGGCGTGAACCCGCCGATGTTCATCATCGCCCAGGTCACCGAGACCGTTCCTGGCGCCAAGGGCGACACCGTCCAGGGTGCCTACAAGCCCGCTACCATCGATACCGGCGCCGTCGTCCAGGTTCCTATGTACCTTAACGAGGGCGAGAGCATCAAGATCGATACCCGCACCGGCGAGTTCGTTTCCCGCGCTTAGTCCCCAATCTTTACCGTCCGCATTTTCGTTGTAGGGGAGAAGACCATGACCGAAGAGATCAAGATTGCCGGCATCGGCATCGCACCCGAGGTCCTATCCGCCATCGTTTCTCGCGCTGTCGAGGAGGTCGAGGGCATCGCGACCGTTGGCGTACGCGATATCGCCACCAACCTCGTTTCCATGCTGAGCTCCAAGAACGTTCCCGCGGGCCCCGCGGTAGAGTGCTCCGTGGTTGACGAGAAGCTCGCGATCACCGTTCACGTTGCCGTGTTCTTTGGCTATCCCTTCAAGAAGCTCGCTGAGTCCATTCGCGAGGCTACTGCCAAGGCTATCGATGCACAGGTCGGTGTCGAAGTCGAGTCTGTGGACGTTTGCATCGACGGCCTCGTTTTTCCCAAGGAGTAGCGCGTGAGCTTAAAGGTTGAACGCGGGCGCACCCTCGCCCGTAGCCAGGCCCTTCAGATTTTGTTCCAAGCGGAGGCGCTCGACCTCTCGGTCGATACCGTTCTTGCCGGTGATTATCTGATCTCCAAGGGTCCGCTTGACGCCTATGCCGTCGAGTTGGCTCGTGGTTGCCATGACAACATCGATCGCATCGATTACGCGCTCAAGAGCGTCTCTATGAATTGGAGCCTCTATCGCATGCCCGGCACCGACCGCAACCTGCTGCGTCTTGCCGTGTACGAGATGCGTTTCCTTACTGGTGATGCAGCTATCGACGATGCGGTCATCATCAACGAGGCTGTTGAGATCGCCAAGGCTTACGGTACGGACGAGTCCTCTCGTTTCGTTAACGGCGTATTGGGCCGCATCTCCCGCATGGAGGTGCTCCCAGAGCTTCCCGTCGAGCAAGACGAAGCTGAGGACAAGCCCGAGGACCAAGATGCCTCTGGGGTGCTTGGCTTCGAAGCCGATGCTGAGGTTTCGAGCCCTAGCGAGCTTGATTCCATTGACGTGGACGGCGAGTAGCCATGGCGGGCACCACCATCAAGACGTTCGATGACATTACCGATCGTCTTGATGAGATAGTTGCAGCCGTCCGCTCTAAGGACACCTCACTCGAGCGCAGCCTCGATTTATTCGATGAGGCAATCAAACTCGGCAGCCGCGCCGTCGATATGGTCGATCAGTTCGACCTGTCCCCGCGCGAGGCCGATCTTCTCGATTCGGGGCAACCTGTCGGTGACGCTGATGGCGTTGCCGGCGTCCAGGCGAAAGGTGATAACGGCGAGGACCATAGCTCCTCGTCCGCCAAAGCGTAGATTGGCAGCGATATGAAACGTGTCCGTCTTGATGACGAGCTGATTTCTCAGGGCATCTGCGATAACCGCGCGGATGCCCTGCGCACATTGATGGCGGGTTTGGTATCTTCTGGCGGGGAGCGCTTGACTTCGCCTGGACTCAAGGTGGAGCCGGGGATTGATCTTCATGTCAAGGGTCGTATTCCCTATGTAGGGCGCGGCGGGCTCAAGCTTGCCGGCGCGCTTGACGAATTCCATGTCGATCCCCAGGGCCTTTCGTGCATCGATGTCGGATGTTCGACGGGGGGATTTACCGACTGTCTTCTTAAGCGCGGCGCCGCCCACGTGATCTCGGTGGACGTTGGCAGGGCGCAGTTTGATTGGTCCTTGAGGCAAGATGATCGGGTTACGCTGCTGGAGCGTACCAATATGGTCGATTTACCCTCTTTGGGCTACAGCGATTGCTGCGACCTGGCAGTATGCGACGTCTCGTTCACCAGTATCGCGACCATTCTTCCATCTGTTATGTCGGTGCTCTCGCCTTCAGGGCGATTCCTTACACTCGTGAAGCCGCAGTTCGAAGCTCCATCCCATCAGGTGGGCGAGGGCGGGATCGTAAGGGATCCGTCTGTGCATCACGATGTTCTTGCTTGGGCGATACGCTTATTCGCGGATTCGGGATTGTATCCCGTGGACGTATGCGCCTCTCCCATTACCGGCGCAAAGGGCAATAAGGAATTCTTCCTGCTTGGCGATCGCGGTCGTTTCGCAAACATCGATGATTCAGATCTTGCCTGCCAGGTTGACGCGCTTGTTCGAAAGACGGTGGAGCTATGAAGGTGTTTCTCGTCCCAAACTACTATAAGAACGAGGCCGTTCAGAGCGGACTTACTCTTGAGCTGTGGTTGAATCGTCAAGGGTATGATGTTGCGTGGGCAGCAGACCAGCGCTCGAATTTAAACGTCCCTGCGGATATCGAGGGTAGCGATCTCGTTATCTCGCTCGGTGGCGATGGCACCCTGCTGAGGGCCGTTCGTATAGTCGGCGATCGGCAGATTCCCATCTTGGGATTGTCCTATGGACACCTTGGTTTTCTCACGGCTGCAAGTCCGGAAGACGTCGATATCTTATCCGTAGTCATGGATGCTCTCGCTGGCGAGATGCATGTGAGTCGTCGTGCGATGCTGCGCGCTCGCGTCTATTCCGTTCTCGATGACGGAACTGAGTCCGTCATCGAGCATTTTGGATTAAACGATATGGCTCTTACGCGCGGGCCTCTTTCTGATATGGTTGAATTCGATATGACCGTATCCGGACATCATATCGACAGGCTTCGTGGTGACGGCGTAGTTGTCTCTACGGCTACCGGATCGACGGGCTATGCGCTTTCCGCCGGCGGCCCCATAGTTAATCCAGACTTTCCGGGGCTCATCTGCGTTCCCATCGCTCCCCATACCATCCAGGCGCGTGCGTTTATGACTTCGCCTTCCGACGTGGTCGAGGTTACAGTTTCTAAGAACCGCCCCAGCGTCCCCGCTATCGCGGTGGATGGCCAGTTCCTAACTCCCCAGGGTGAGATTGAGTGCGTGGAGGTGTCGAGGGCGCCTTTTGATGCTCTTTTGCTCGATTACGGCCCCGAGAGCTTCTACGCTTCCGTTTCTCGCGTGTTCTATGGGGTGAGACACCATGATTGACGAAATTCGCGTTGAGAATCTCGCTCTAATTCGCGAGGCATCTCTTGTACCTTCTTCCGGTCTCACCGTGTTAACCGGCGAAACCGGCGCCGGTAAGACCGCTCTGCTTTCCGCTCTCAAGCTCCTCATGGGTGAGCGCGCCGACGCATCGAGCGTTCGCGAGGGAGAGGCCGCCCTTTTGGTCGAGGGGCGACTTTTCCATGGTCCCGATGACCCCGAAGGCTTCGGGGCCGTTCGAAGCGTTTCGGCCGATGGGCGCAGCCGCGTCAAAATCGATGGCTCCATTTCGAGCGTGAGGGAACTCGCGTCTCGCGTTGGCTCTATGATCGACCTCTGCGGTCAGCACGAGCATCAAAGCCTGCTCGATGCCGCTAACCATGTACGGATGGTCGACGATTGGGCCGCGGATACCATTGGTCCGTTGTTGGACGAGTACCGGTTGAAGCTCCATGCAGCAAGAACGGCAGCTTCCGAACTTGCCCGCGTAACCGAGGCTTCACGTGCAAAGGGCGCTCTGCTTGATGAGGCCCGCTTCACCGTTGAGCGAATCTCAGAGCTCGATCCTCGTCCCGGTGAGTATGAGGAGCTTGAGGAGGCGCTTCCGCGTGCAGAACATGCTGAAGCGCTCGCTGTCGCCGCCAATGATGCGCAGGCCCTGCTTTCTGACGAGAACGCAGCGCTCGACTCCCTTAATGGTGCCATCGCTGAACTGCAGCGCATGGCGAGCGTCGATAAGAAGCTTTCTGACTTTGCCGACAGTCTTTCCGAGGCGTCGATTCTTATTGAGGATGCCGCGGCTGACCTTAGAAGATATCGTGATAACGTTGACTTTGACCCTGACGAACTCGCGCATCAGCAGAATCGTTTTGCTGAGCTTAAAGGGCTGCTGAGACAGTACGGCCCCACCATGCAGGACGTGTTTTCTCGCCTTGAATCATCTCGGGAGCTGTTGAGCTTGGTTGACGATGCCGAGGAACGTGTTAAACGCGCTCGGCTAGAGGTTGATGCGACTGAGAAGGATCTTGCCTTGGCTGCCCGCAAGCTGATGAAGGCGCGTTCGGTCGCCGGGCCGCGGTTTTGCCGTGAGGTCGTTCGGCAGATGACGCGTCTTGAGATGGGTGGGGCAGAGCTGATTTGGGACGAGCGTGAATTACCTCGTGAGCGCTGGACCGATGGCGGGCCATCGTCATGCGAGCTTCTTTATAGAAGTGGATCGGGCCTGACTCCTCGTCCACTAAAGCGTATTGCATCTGGTGGCGAGTTGTCTCGCGTTCTACTGGCTGCAAAAGTGGTTATGGGCGCTGCCGATAAAGCGGCAACGCTTGTGTTTGACGAGGTCGATGCGGGTGTGGGAGGGGCGACGGCTCGCTCGCTCGCAGCGGTTCTCGCCGACCTGGCCAAGACGCATCAGGTTATCGTGGTCACGCATCTGGCTCAGGTGGCGGTTATGGCTGACGCGCACTACGTTGTAAAAAAGACCGGCGCTGGCGCCGGTATCCCCGAGACCTCGCTTGTTCCCGTTGAGGGCGAAAACCGTGTAGCCGAGATCGCCCGCATGCTTTCGGGCGATGATTCTCCCGAGTCGTTGGCCCATGCGCGCGCGATGCTAGAAGCTTGCTAGATAACGCCCCGTTTGACGTTTTTGTAAGTCGAATGGGGCGTTTATGCGTTAATGGGGATGTCTCGGGTCGTTGAGTTGATGCTTGTTCCCGTTTGAGAGGTAATCAGCAAGGATGCGGATGGCATGGGCGTATCCTTTAAGACCCTCGCCCGTAACCCGGTCGAAGCATGCCATGCCCGCGTATGAGACCTGCCTGAAATCTTCGCGGTCCTCCAGTGCGGAGATGTGGACCTCAACCGCGGGGATGGCGACCGCCTTGAGAGCGTCCAAGATGGCGACGCTGGTATGCGTATAGGCGGCCGGGTTGATGATGATGCCGTCAAACGTGCCGTACGCCTGCTGAATCTTATCGACGATGTCTCCCTCATGGTTTGATTGAAAGCATTCTACATGGGAGAAGCCGCATGCCTCGGCTGCCTCCTTGCAGATGGCGACCAGTGCCTCGTAGCTCTGCGTGCCGTAGATACCGGGCTCTCGGATGCCGAGCATATTGAGGTTGGGACCGTTTATGACGAGTACGTTCATGGGAGGTATTCCAATCGAATGGCGTATTTAGAGGATCCGGGGTTCGCCGAGACGCTGGGCGACCTCTCTCGCGGTCGCCTCGGCGCAGTCAAGTGAATCTACTACTTCATCCGCCCAAGCGCGGTACAGCGGCATGCGTTGCTGCGCGAGCTTTTCAACGCCGTCTCGTGCGGTTATAGGCCTGCCCTTGCGTGCAAGTTCGTCGATTTCTCGATTAAGCATTACGATGCGACTGTTTTGGTGGAGCAAGTTGTAGTTCTCCTTGCGGGTTACCACCCCGCCGCCGCAGGAGATAACGAGCCCGCTACGGGCGGCAGTGTCTGCAAGGACCTTGGTCTCTTGCTCGCGAAACGCATCCTCTCCGTGTTCAAGGATGAATTCGGCGCAAGGTGCACCCACTGACTGTTCGAAAGCGCGGTCGAGGTCGATGTGCTCGCGACCGGAAATCTGCGCCAGCTTCTCGCCCACGCGGGTCTTTCCAGATCCCGGCATACCTATAAGGGCGATATTTTGCTCGGATAGCGATAGGTTTCGAGTGACTTCCATAATGCGGTCTAACGATACGACCTCACCCGTGTAGCGCTCGACAGCTGGCGCAGCCTGTGCAACCAACATGAGAAGACCGCCTACGTTCGGTATGCCGCGCTCCTCCGCCTGTAGCATCAGTCCCGTGCGCGCGGGGTTGTAGACAATGTCTACGACGGCTTCCAAGTGCGTGAGCTGATCGATGCCGCAGACGCTTGCAGGGCAGTTGGGATACATTCCCACGGGAGTGCAGTTGACCACAAGGGTGGCGTGGTCCCATTGAGCGAGGTCGTTGTACGTTATCTCGCCGTTGCGGCTTACCACATGGGCGTCCATGCCAAGATCCTCAAGTACTTTCATGCATGTGGACCCTGCGCCCCCATCGCCACCGAAGACTAAGGCGACTTTGCCGGCAAGCGGGACGCCGACGCTTTCAACTAGAACCTTGAAGCCGTAGTAATCGGTATTATCTCCTCGGAGCCTGCCATCGCCCAGTCTTGTGATCGTGTTGACGTTGCCTAGGCGCTGGGCGACGTCCGAAAGTTCATCTAGGTAGGGCACGACGTCGCGCTTATAAGGAATGGTAACGTTGACGCCTTCCCATTCGTCACCTTCTAGGAAACTCTGGAGGTCCTGGGGCTCGCGTTCGAATTTACGGTAGTCAAGGCCCGCAAGGGCGCGGTAGATGACGGGGGTATAGCTGTGGCCTAGGACTCGTCCAAGAACTCCATAGGGGCGCATGGTCTCCATTTAGAGTACCTCCTGATATGTGCCAAAGTAGGTATGCTGCTCACAGACATCGTCCAGTGAATCAAGCAGGGCCATAAACGCTTGCGAGCCCACCGGGCAAATGAGGTCGAAGTAGAACATGAAATCAAAGTCATGGCCGGGGATGGGACGGCTTTCCAGTTTGACCAGGTTGATGTCCAAGGCGTAGAAACGCTCGAGGACGCGGTAGAGCGAACCGGGTTGATGCGGGAGCGTGAGCATGAGCGAGGTGCGGTCGGCGCCCGGATAGATGACGGAGTCTTTGGTTATGACGACGAAGCGGGTGTAGTTGTTATCGGAATCTTGGACATCCTCTTGGAGGATCTCAAGGTTATAGAGCGCTTTGCAGCTGCGAGAGCAAAGCGCTGCGATATCGTTGCGGTCTGATGACGCAACGAACTCCGCCGCCTGCGCGGTGTTGCTGGCTGCCGTCGCTTTAACACCCATTGCTTCGAGGAAGTCCGCGCACTGGGCAAGCGCCTGTTCGTGCGAGACAACTTCTCGAATATCCTCGCGCCGCGTACCGGGCTTGGCGACCAGGTTGTGGTCGATTTTCAGGCGCAGCGAGCGGACGATGGAAAACTTGTATTGCGCCAGCAGGTCGTATACGGCGTTGACAGATCCCGCGGTGGAGTTTTCGATAGGAAGCACGCCGTAGTCGCACAGGCCGTCGCGCACCGCTCTGAACACGCCTTCGAATGTGTCGAAGAACGTGATCGAGGGTGCCTTGAAGAGCTTGGAGGCGGCAAGCTGGCTGTAGGCGCCCTCGACCCCTTGACACGCAACGGTTGCGGTAGCGGGGAACTGGGCACCTGCGGGAAGCAGCGTGTTGATGGCGCGTTTGGACCGGGGCTTGTTTTCAAGCGAGGCGAGGTAGCGGTTCTGCTCGATCTTGTTCATATTCATAAGGAGCGAGAAGAGCGAGATGAGTTGCGCCTGTCTGTCTTGCGGGGCGGCCTGCGCGATGCCGGCGAGCTTGTCGCGCTCGCGGCCGGGGTCGAAAACGGGCTTGCCCATCTCGAGCTTTGCTTTGACGACGTGCGGAGCGAGGTCGAGCCGCTCGTTAAACAGCTCGATGAGCTGCGCATCGATGCGGTCGATCTGCTCGCGAACTTCTTCTAGATTCATGTGCGGGGCTCCTGCGCGGGGTTGGGTTTAGCGATAACGGGCGTCGGCTTGGTCGGGAAGCACGAAGGCGCTGTCTTCAAGCACGGCGTCGAGGAGCGCGATCGCGCAGACGGCTTCTGCTACGGGGACAGCTCGCGGAACGATGCACGGGTCGTGACGTCCGCGGATTTTAAGCTCAGCGTTCTCATGGGCTTCAAGGTCGACGCTGTCTTGCTGCTGACCGATAGACGGCGTGGGCTTAACCGCCATGCGCCAGATAACCGGCATGCCGGTGGTGATACCTCCTACAATACCGCCCGCGTTGTTGGTTTGAGACTGGACGCGGTCGCCCTGTATGCAGTAGGGGTCGTTGTTCTCGCTACCTGTGAGACGGGCGGCGGAGAATCCGGCGCCAAAGTCGACGCCTTTGATTGCGGGGATGCCAAAGGCAAGCCTGGCGATACGGTTCTCGATACCGTCGAACATGGGATCGCCGAGCCCGGCGGGGACACCGTATGCGACGCACTCGATCACGCCTCCCACGGAATCCATATGAGATTTGGCATCGACGATGCAGTCGCGCATAGAGGAAGCTGCGTGCGCGCTGACGCAGGGAAGCGGGTTCGCGGCGATTGCATCGAGTTGAACTTGGTTGGGCTTCAAAGGGTCGAGCGGCGTGTCGTGAATATCGTTTGGTCCCAGCGCGGCGATATGCGCGACGATTCGGATGCCCTGGGTCTCGAGTGCTTGCAGCGCGATGCCGCCTGCGATGCACAGCGGGGCGGTGAGGCGTCCGGAGAAGTGGCCTCCGCCGGCGACGTCATGGTTGTTTTTGTATTTGATATAGGCGGCAAAGTCGGCATGGCCGGGGCGGGGGATGCGATGCAGGTTGGAGTAGTCCTGCGAGCGCGTATCGGCATTCTTGATGATTCCGGCTATAGGGGCTCCGCAGGTATGGCCGTCGACCACGCCGGAGATGATATGGGCTATATCGGCCTCCTTGCGCGCGGTAGCGGTCTCATCCCGGCCCGGTGCACGCCTATCGAGAAAGAGCTGAAGGCGATCGAGGTCGACGGGCACGCCTGCGGGCACGCCGTCGAGGGAGCAGCCGATAGCGGGAGAGTGAGATTGTCCGAAAATACTGAGCTTGAGGACGTTGCCGGTGAACGAAGACATGCTGTACCCCTATTCTTGTGAGAGCTCAACCATGCCGCCGAGTTCTCGATAGTGCTCGAAGAACAGCGGGTAGGACTTGTTCACAGCCTCTGCACCCTTGATGTAGACGTCGTTTTCGCAACGGGTGGCGGCAATGGCGGCCATCATCGCGATGCGATGGTCGTTGTGGGAGTCTACCGTGCCGCCGATTAGCTGCGGGACGCCATCTATGATGAGTGCATCGCGCTTGATCTGAATCTGTGCACCCAGATTGCTAAGTTCCCTGGCGACCGTCGCGAGTCTATCGGACTCTTTGATGCGTAAGCGGGCGCAGTCGGTGATGACCGTCCGGCCTTCCGCGACGGAAGCGACGGCGGCGATGATGGGAACCAGGTCCGGTATATCTTTCGCGCTCATCTCGAATCCAGCGAGTTTGTCTGGGCGAGAGATTGCGGCGTTGGTCGAGCGGCCAATGCGGGCGCCAAAGCGGGAAAGGGCGGCGAGAACGTTGCGATCGCCTTGAGCGGAGGAAAGCGAAAGCCCGTCGACCTTGATGGGAAGCCTTCCAAGCGCGCCGGCGCAAAGCCAGAAGGCGGCGTTGGACCAGTCTCCCTCGACACCGGCCTCATGCGGGGTGCGGTAAGTATCGTTTTCGGTGGTGAAGGTGGTAACCTCCGTGCCGTCGCCCGGCGTCCTACGGTCGACGTAGACGTCGACGCCGAAGGTTTGCATTGCCTGGATGGTGAGGTTGATATAAGGACGACTTTCGATTCGTCCATTTACCACGATTTCGCTGGGATGGTCGAGCAGCGGGGCCGCAAGCAGAAGACCCGTGATGTATTGAGAGCTCACGTCGCCGGGAAGTTCGAATCGTCCCGGGCGAATTCGTCCAGATGTCTTGAGCGGGAATCCACCGAGACCTTCCAGCTCGCATCCGGCGGCGATTAGCTCTTCGGAAAGAGGGGAGAGGGGGCGTTCGCCCAGCCGCTTGCTGCCCACGAATGTCGCGTCTGCACCGAGGGCGCATGCGACGGGCAGCATGAAGCGGAGCGTCGAGCCGGATTCGCCGCAGTCGAGCGTAGCGTTATGGAGGGCCCTGAGAAGGCCGAAGGCGACGCTTTTAGGCATGGGCTTTACCATGAAGCCGTCATCGACCGTATCGATCTTGGCGCCAAGTGCCGTGAGGCAGCGGATGGTGGCGTCGATGTCTGCGCACGTGGTGTTGCACTTGATGTGGGTATCCCCATTAGCGAGTGCGGCGACGATGATGAGGCGATGGGCTACCGACTTAGACGCGATAGCGGGAATGGTGCCAGAAAGCAGGGTCGGATGAATATGGGCAATCATACATGCTCCCTTGATGCTGCGAAATGTATGCGCTAGTTACTCGTCTTCTATATCCCCGGCGTAGGCGTGCACGCAGGCAAGGCCCACCTCAAGGATTTTTTTAAACTCTCCGAGCGGCGTGGGTGCGATGGACACGGCGCCGATGGCGCGAGGAACCACGAGGTCGATGGTGTCGCCCGCGCGCTTTTTGTCGTGCAGGGCCTCGTTGAAGACGTTTTGTGCATCAGCTTCAAAGTGAAGCGCAAGGCCATGGTTGCGTATGAGCGCGGCGAGGCGGTCGGGAACGTCGGGCTCGCAGACCTCTGCTGTCACCGAGGCGCTTGCGATGGCGACCATACCGATACCGACGCACGTTCCGTGGCCTAGGCGGTAGGACTCGGCCGCCTCAACGCCGTGACCGATACTGTGGCCAAAGTTGAGGAGCTTGCGCATATTGGTCTCGCGCTCGTCCGCCTCGACGACGGCTCGCTTGATATCGATGTTGCGGGCGATAAGGTAGGCGACTCGTGAAAGGTCCTGTTTAAGGAGCTCGGGAGTGAGCGGGGTCTTCTCAAGCTCTTCGAACAGCTCGCTATCCGCTATGGCTGCGTGCTTGATGACCTCGCCGCAGCCATCGGCGAACTGCTCGTCCGTAAGCGTGCCCAGGCACCCCACGTCGGCGAGGACCGCGCGCGGCTGCCAGAATGCGCCAGCGAGGTTCTTACCAGCCTCGAGGTCGATAGCGGTTTTGCCGCCGACGGAGGAGTCGACCATGGCGAGGAGCGTGGTGGGGATTTGGATGAAGTCGATGCCGCGCATGTAGGTCGCCGCGACAAAGCCCGCGACATCGCCTACCACGCCGCCACCAAGGGCGATGATAAGGTCGGAGCGCGTCATCTCAAAAGACGCGGCCCTTTCCAGAAGGGTGATGAACGTCTCCGCGCGCTTGTGCTCCTCTCCGGCGGTGAAGACGGCGAGCTCGCAGGCGTAGCCGGCGGCCTCCAAACCGGACTTCACGGGTTCCGCATAGAGCGGGGCGACGTTGGTATCGCTGATGATGAGGGCGCGCTGGCCCGTGTTGAGCGAGCGCGCGATCTCGCCGGCGCGCTCGAGCAAAAACGTGTCGATCAGCACCTGGTAGGGCTTGGATGCCTGGATATCAAGAGAATACATGGTCCTGCCTTTCGCTGATCCTAGCGCGGCATGTCGTCGAGCGCGCGCTTGATCTGGTCGCCCTCTGCAAGGAGCTCGCGAAGCTCTGCGCGATCGCGGTTGATCAGGGCGACACGGTATTTATCGAGGGCGTTGATGATGATCTCGATCTCATCGGCCAGGTAATCGGCGTCTTGGATCATCAGCTCGCTCCACATATCGGGATTGAGGTGCGCCACCCTTGTGAGGTCCTTGTAGCTGCCGGCAGAGAAGCCATGATGGGCTTGGGCCGTGGGGCTCTTCACATATGCGTTGGAGACCACGTGGGCCAGCTGGCTGGTAAAGGCGATGACGCGGTCGTGGTCTGTCGGGGTGGTGACGCTAAAGCGACCAAAGCGGCAGGGGGAGAGCAGGGTATGGGCCCTATCGAGAAGCTCGAGGCGGGCGACATCGTCCAGCTGGGGCGGGACGAGGACCATGGGGGCGCCTTCGAACAGGTCTGCGGTGCCGTAGGCGTACCCAGAGTGCTCGGTGCCCGCCATGGGGTGTGCGCCGCAGAAGGTAAATCCATAGGTGTTCGCCAGGTCGAAGGCGCGGTTGCAGAGCGCGCCCTTGACGCCGGCGCTATCGATGACCAAAGGACCTGCTGCACCAAGCTCGCCCAGCGTTTGAGCGTGGGACTGAAGCCATGCTATGCACGCTTCGGGATATGCGGAGAGAATCACCAGGTCGCAGTCTGCGAGCGAGGCATCGTCCAAGACCGCATCAACCGTGTCGATCATAGCGATGGCAAGCGTATCCGCGTCGGTATCGAATGCGGCGACGCGCCAGCCGGCAGCGTGGTACGCGCGGGCGAAACTGCCGCCGATAAGGCCGAGGCCCAAGATGCCTACGGTGGGATTGCTTGAAGCTGCTTCTGCAGGTGTAGAGGTGTTGTCCATGGTTCCTTATGCCTCGCAGCTCTCGGTGTCGCAGATGACGGAGCGAATCTGGCGGATGCGCTCCATGGTCTGGTCGAACATGTCGGGGGTCAGGGCCTGCGCGCCGTCGGACCAGGCGTGGCTGGGGTCGTCGTGAACCTCGATCTCAAGACCGTCGGCACCCGCTGCTGTAGCGGCAAGCGCCATGGGCTCGACGTAGCGCGTGTAGCCGGTGGCATGGCTGGGGTCGGCGACCACGGGAAGGTGGCTTAGGTAGTGCAGGACGGGCACGGCGTTGAGGTCGAACGTGTTGCGGGTGCGCGTCTCGAACGTGCGGATACCGCGCTCGCATAGAATGACGTTCTCGTTGCCCTCGCTCATGATGTACTCGGCAGCCATCAGCAGCTCGTCGATAGTACCCGCCATGCCGCGCTTGAGCAGGATGGGAGCTTTGGTCTTGCCGACTTCTTTCAGCAAGGGGAAGTTCTGGGCGTTACGCGCGCCGATTTGCCAGACCTCGATGTTCTTGTCGAGGAACGTCTGGACGTCGCGCTGGTCCATGATCTCGGTAACGATGGGCATATCGAGCTCGTCTGCCGCTTCGCGCAGCAGGTCGAGGCCCTCGGGGCCCATGCCCTGGTATGCGTACGGGGAGGTGCGGGGCTTGTATGCGCCGCCGCGCAGCATGGTGGCTCCGGCGGCCTTTACGCGCCTAGCGATCTTGATGAGGTTCTTGCCTTCGACCGAGCAGGGGCCGGCGATTACCTGGAAGTGGCCGCCGCCGATCTTGACGCCGTGGCCGCAATCGACAACGGTGTCCTCGGGATGGAACTTGCGATTTGCCTTCTTGAAGGGCTCGGAGACGCGCTGCACGCGCTCGACGATGTCCATCGACTCAAGCAGGAAGGGGTCGATTTTGGTGGTGTCTCCCACCAGGCCGATCACGGTCTCGTTCTCGCCCTTGCTATAGTTAGTCTGAAGGCCCTTCTTTTCGATCCAGCTAAGTAGATGCTTTACGGCCTCAGGCGAGGCGTCCTTGCGCAGGATTGCGATCATGTGGTCCTCCAAAAGTAACTCATGCGCGTGCAAATGTATAAGTTACAGAAGTGTATACCATCATTATTTATATAGCTCCCCATATCTCATGTCGTTACAAATGAGACAAAGGATTTGCCTCAACATCGATCGGCTTACCCCGTGCACGCGATTTCTTTGTCCGTCATTAGCTCGCAGCTAATGAAATGCGGCGCGGCGCAAACCATACTTGGGTGCAAGTTGGTCCAATCGCTATTGAAGGGAAATGAGATATGGACGCTTCGCAATCGCGCGCACCCCGCTCGGTAATGGGGATAGTCGGTTTGGTACTTGCGGTAATCGCAGCCGCTACTTCGTTCATGCCAATCATCAACAACGCCTCGTTCTTCCTTGCCCTCATCTCGGCGGTCCTTTCGCTGATCGCTGTAATTTCATGTGTGCGCGGAAAAAAGTCCGGCAAGGGCGTTGCCATCGCCGGGTTGGTTGTCAGCATTATCTCTATCGTCGTTGTTCTGGCGACCCAGAGCATGTATTCGGCGGCCATTGACGATGCGGTCAACGGTCCGGATGTCTCGGGAGTTGGCGTTCAGCAGGGCAGCGATGACCCGTCTAAGAACGGCGACAAAGCGGCAGATGCATCCAATACGCAGAATCTCGCCGTCGGCACTTCCATTGATCTTGAAAGCGGCCTTTCGGTAACCGTCGATGCGGTCGATACCTCCATCGTGAACTACGACGGTTCCGCACTGGTGGGCGTTCAGGTCACCTACGTGAACAACTCTGATAAAACCGCTGACTACAACATGTATGATTGGAAGGGTGAGGATGCTCAGGGTGCTCAGGAGAATTCGACGTTCTTCTCCGATAATGGCAAGGAGCTCAGCTCTGGCTCGCTGGCGCCTGGCGGTACAAAGACCGGATTCCTCTATTTCAAAGAGGGAACCGTAAAGGCTCTGTATTTCTCTTCCGTCCTAAGCGATGATGCTTCAGCGTCCTGGTCTCTTGCTTAGGCGTAAATAGATGGGTGCGTCGAATGTCTGAGAAGCTGACAGAGGAGTTGCTGGACGAGTTGCTGGAGTCTCCAGACGTGGACGGCTTTCTTCGTGGTCGCACGGAACCCAATATCACCCTCGCTTCCTATCTTCAGCAACTTCTGGACGAGAAGCATTTGAAGCGCGTCCAGGTTGTGCGCATGGCTGACCTCAACGAGACTTTTGGATATCAGATCTTCACGGGCGCTCGTCATCCCAGTAGGGATAAGGTGCTGCAGATCTGCTTTGCGATGGCCCTTTCTCTGAGAGAGGCCAATAGGGTGTTGGGCTACGCCGATGCCGGTAGGCTCGATTGTAGGAGCAGGCGCGATGCCATCATTATCTATTGCCTCGATAAGGGATGTTCTCTGCAAAAGGTTAACGAAGAGCTTTACCGCTTTGGGGAGCGCACCATCTGCTAGGCCTTAGAATCCTTGCTCCCGCGTTCCGCCCGGATGCCGTTGTTGTGTCCGGGCGGTTTGCTATAGTTGGGAGCTATGGATACGGATGAATTAACAGACCAGATTGAATCGATGCTAGCCAGTCGCGAGGCGGGCTTGGATTATCGTGTCGAGCGCGTTTTAAAGGATGGAACGCGCGAACGCACGCAGGTGGTGTATCTGCTTGGCGCCGGCGGGGGAGAATACGGCCCGTTTGTCCACAAGGTCATCGCGGCGGACCGCGGCCTGGGATCCGTGTATCGCACGCTTCAGAAGGCCTGGCTTTCGGGGCGGAGGTTCGTGCACCTTCCCGAGATCCTGTATGTTAAGGACCAGGGCGATGAGGTCGAAGTGCTTATGGAGCGCGTTGAGGGACCTACGCTGGAGGAGTATCTCACCGCAGACCGGTTTGATCGCGACGTTGCTCTTCAAGCATATGAGGATGTGTGCCGAGCCTGTATCGAGTTGCATTCGTCCTTCACGCCGCCTATCATTCATCGCGACCTTAAGCCCTCGAATATCATCATGGCTCAAAGCAGATTTTCGTCCCAGCCCACCGCCGTGCTCATAGATTTTGGTATCGCCAGGCAATGGCGCGAGGGCGAGTCGTCGGACACGGTTCATTTTGGTACCAGGGAGTTTGCTCCGCCAGAGCAGTACGGCTTTGCCCAGACCACGGTTAGAAGCGACGTGTTTGCGCTGGGCATGCTGCTTGCATACTGCCTTGTGGGCTCGACGGCGCCGCGCGAACAGCTTTCTTCATCTCTGATCGATGCGCATGTAAGCGCTGCGTTGATTCGCGTGGTCGAACGCGCTTGCGCTTTCGACCCGTCTGATCGCTACGATTCGGTGCAATCACTGATGGATGCGTTTATTGATGCCGCTGGCGCCGGCGGCTTTGCTTCCCATGGGCGGGATGGAGGCGCATCGAATGGTGAAGGTGTCAAAGAATCCCTTTTCATGACGCCGCCCGAGCCCTTGGCACCCCGGGCCCCGCAGGCCGTTCGCGCGCGCTTTATCGATAAGCCGATCTTACGCATACCTTGGAACATAATGGTCCTTTTCGTTGCGGCAGCTTCCGTGCAAGCGACATTAGAGCTGGTCGCTCATCCCACGGAATCCATGAGGGACGCTTCGGTTCCCGCGATGGTCGTCATTGCTTACTTTATGGTGCTGCCGTTATTTCTATTCGGCTGTTGGCTGCTTTACAATAAATCGTGGCTAAGAAAGAGATTCGCTTTCGTGGATCGTGCTGTATCGATCGGCTTGCCGAGGCTCATTGCTCGTTTTACTGCTCTGGAAGCTGCCGCCTTGGTTGCCGCGCTGCTGCTGTGGTCCGTTTAGTAGATGGCTTTGCGCATGCCGCGGTGCGTATTTGATTAAGTATGAGCAGGGGAGGGCTTCTTCTTGAACAGCGTCGGTGGGCTTGCATCAGCCTGTTTTACAGGTCAAATTCCGCTTCGCGCTACGTTTATTGGCGGAGATCTCGATGCGGCCAACGCGTTCGCCCTGTGGGCCATGCGGTGGGCACAGCATCTTGGAGCGCATGAAGACAAGGGTAGGCTTCCTGCTTCCAGGCCCGTGGTCGAACTCTTTGTGTATTGTCCAGAAGAAAGCGTGGAGCTCGCTTATGCCGTTGCGTATCTGTGCGAGTGCGTCTGGGCTGATCACGGCTTTGCCGGCATGGCGCACGTTGTGACCGATCGCATCGACGCCCTTCGCGACTCCCGGGTGATCATCGACGCCACCTCGGCGCCGTCTCATCCTAAGAGCGGCTTCAACCTCGAGGCGTATCGCTCCTCGTCGCGCATGGATGCGATGATGTTCGCGCCTCAAGCAGACCTGTACTTCATCGATGATGGAGCGGATCCTTGGATCGCATTGCCGCGCTTCGATTAACTTTCGTCCTTTTTAACCTTGAATAGCATGTTGTCCAGCCCGCGAACGGTACTAATTCGGCCGTGAACGGTATTCGAAAACAATTTCTTACAAAGTTGCCATTGTTAGGCTATGCTGTCAGCCATAACAAGGTTGTTACTCCTCGGGAGGCATCACTTGTCGATACGGATGTTTCCCGTATAGGGAACCGTCCGATTCGATCAATGAGATGCTTAGGGGAGTTTTTTCATGATCATAGTTAAGAAGATCAACAACAACGTTGCCATGGCGCGTGACGATCGCGGCAACGAGTTGGTCGTTTTCGGTAAGGGAGTCGGTTTTCACGAGACCCCGTATTACCTCGAAGACGAGTCGACGCTCCAAGCAGTCTTTTCAAATATCAACAACGGTATCCTCTCCATGGTTCGCACCGTGCCCTCCGAGGTTATCGATGCCGCCCTGCAGATTATCGAGATGGCTAAAGCCGAGCTCGACTGCGAGCTGAATCCCAACGTGGTCCTTACCTTGGCCGATCATCTGCAGTTCGCGGTCGAGCGCCTTAAGGACGGCTGCGTCATCGAGAACCCGCTTTCGGATACGGTCGAGGTTGTCTACCCGGTCGAGCACGGCCTGGGCCTTCGCGCCCTCGCGATCCTTGAGAAGGAGACCGGGGTCTCCATGCCCCGGACCGAGGCATGTTCCATCGCCATGCACCTTGTGAATTCAGAGCGCACCGACGGCCGCGTCGATGATATGGACGAGGTCATGCGCACGCTATCCTCAATCGATGAGGTCACTAATATCGTAGAGCGCGAGTTTGGCATTACCGTTGACCGCGCATCTTATAACTACGCCCGCTTCACCACGCATCTTCGCTATCTCATCAAGAGGCTCAAGGCGGACAAGGCATCTTCCAATTCCAATGCCGACCTCTTCGCCCGAATCTCCCACGATTTCCCCGATGTCAGTGCTTGCGCCGACGCGATCGCATCCTATCTGGAGGATCGCTTTGGCCGCGCGTGCTCGGAGGAAGAACGCCTCTATCTCATGATGTACATCAATCGGTTCCTCGCGAGCCGCTGATGGAATTGCTTGTCCAGGCGCCGGACGAGCTATCCGAATAATAGGTTTCAACGTAACTATGGGGAAGGAATGATCATGGCTCAGAAAAACTATGACGAGCTGTCCCAGAGCATTCTCGACAATATTGGTGGCAAGGACAATATCAAGTCCCTCGCACACTGCATCACCCGCCTGCGCTTTAAGCTCAAGGACGTCTCCAAGGCCAACACCGAGGCTATCGAGGCGCTCCCCGGCGTCATCAAGGTTCTCGATGCCAACGGTCAGTACCATGTCGTCGTGGGCAACAAAGTAGAGGAGGTCTACGACAGCTTCTTGAAGGTTTCCGGTCTGCATGGCGGCGGCGAGGTCGCGGCTGATGACGATGATTCCAACGAGAAGAAGACCCCTGCTTCCGTCCTCATCGATTTGATTTCCGGCATCTTCTCGCCCATGCTTGGCACCTTCGCCGCCGCAGGTATCATGAAGGGCCTGCTGGCTGCCGCGACCCAGTTCTTCCCCGAGTTCGCCACTGACGGCGCCTACACGCTGCTCTACACGGTCGCCGACGGCATGTTCTACTTCCTGCCTGTTGTTCTTGCCTACAACGCCGCCAAGAAGTTCCGCATGAGCGAGTTCAACGCCATGGCCCGCGCGTTTGCCCTCGTGTATCCCACCATGGTGGGGTTGACCTCCGGTGAGGTCCTTGGTTTTGTTGACCTTGGTTTTGCCGGCACGTTCTCCTGGTACGCCACGTTCTTCGGTATCCCCATCATCATGCCCGCCTCCGGCTACACCAGCTCCGTTATCCCGATTGTGTTGATGGTTGCCTTTGCCGCCTGGCTTGAGCACAAGGTTAAGAAGGCTATGCCGGCTTCCGTCAAGATGTTCTTCACCCCGCTGGTCGTCGTCACTGTCACCGTCGTTCTCGGCTACCTGGTCATCGGGCCCGTCGCTACGCTGATCACCAACCTGCTCGGCCTGTTCTTCCAGACCCTGTTCGGCCTTCCCGTAGTGGGTTCCATCCTTGGCTGCACCATCGTCGGTGCGTTCTGGATGTGCCTGGTCATCTTCGGTTTCCATTGGTCACTCGTCCCCATTGCTCTCGTAAACCTGACGAATATCGGCTACGATTACATTACTGCGGCTATCATCGCCCACTCCTTCTCCCTGGGCGCCGTCCTGTTCGCCATGTACCTCAAGAACAAGGACGAGGATTTCCGCGGCATCTGCCTGCCCGCCATCATCTCCTCCTTCTTCTTCGGTGTTACCGAGCCCGCTATCTACGGTGTTGCCCTGCCCGATAAGAAGGCGTTCGTGATCGCCTCCATCGGTTCCGCCGTCGGCGGCCTCATCATCGGCATCACCGGCGCCGTCGTCTACATCTCCGGTGGCCTGGGCGTCTTCAACTGGCTGTCCTTCCTTCCCCCTGCGGGCGTCGAGGGCGCTAGCTTCATCGTCCCCGCCGTCATCGCCTCCCTTGTGGGCGCCGTCGTGGGCTTCGTCCTCGAGTACGCTACCTACAAGCCCGAGCAGAAGCTTGCTAAGTAATATCCGCGTCGGCTCTTAAAGGGCTGCGCAAGATATGGGGCGCGCGGCCCGGAGCATCTCGCTTCGGCCCCGCGCCCTTTTGTTTCCTTCGTTTTGTTCTTCATTGAGAAAGGATCTCCATTATGTCTTTCCCTAAGAACTTCCTATGGGGCGGCGCCACCGCAGCCAACCAATTCGAGGGCGGCTGGAACCTTGGCGGCAAGGGTCCTAGCGACGCAGATATGATGACCAATGGTACCCATACCACGCCGCGCCAGATCACCCGCACGTGGGAAGAGGGCCTGTGCTACCCCAACCACTTCGCAAGCGACTTTTATCATCGCCATGCTGAGGACGCCGCGCTTATGGGCGAGATGGGCTTCAAAGTATTCCGCATGTCCATCAACTGGAGCCGCATCTTCCCCAACGGTGATGACCTCGAACCCAACGAAGAAGGCCTGGCGTTCTACGACCAGGTCTTCGATGAGCTTCATGAGCAGGGTATCGAGCCTTTGGTTACCATCAGTCACTACGAGCTACCCTGGCATCTAACCGAGAAGTACAACGGCTGGGCCTCTCGTGATCTCATCGACTTCTACGTGCGCTACTGCGAGACCATCTTCAATCGCTATCGCGATAAGGTGAAGTATTGGCTCACCTTTAATGAGATCAACTGCGGCACCATGCCTTTGGGCGGTTACCTGGGTCTGGGAATCCTCAACGAGGGCACCCGCGACTTCCTCAACCAGGTAGATGATCCGCAGCTTCGTTTCCAGGGTCTGCACCATCAATTTGTCGCGAGTGCTCGCGCGGTCAAGCTTGGGCATAGCATCAATCCCGATTTCAAGATTGGCTGCATGATCGCCTATATGGCCAACTATCCGTATAGCTGCAACCCTGCAGATGTGGTCGCGTGCCAGCAGAAGATGGACGAGGGCAACTATTACTGCGGCGATGTGCAGGTTCGCGGCGCGTATCCCCACTTTGCCCAGAGAATCTGGGATACATACGGTGTTGCGCTCGATATCGCCCAGGGCGACCTGGAGGACCTTGCGACGGGCACCGTTGATTTCTACAGCTTCAGCTATTACATGAGCAACGCGGTTTCTACCGACCCCGCTCTTGCGGCAACCGGCGGCAACCTTATGGGCGGCGCCAAGAACCCGTATCTCGAGGCCAGCGATTGGGGCTGGCAGATCGATCCCGATGGTCTGCGTTGGACGCTCAACGAGCTGTACGGCCGTTATCGCATTCCGCTGATGGTTGTGGAGAACGGCCTTGGCGCGTTCGATACGGTTGAGGACGACGGTTCCATCCACGACGGCTACCGTATCGATTACCTGCGCATGCATATCGAGGCCATGAAGAAGGCCGTCGAGATCGACGGCATCGACCTTATGGGCTATACGCCGTGGGGCTGCATCGATCTGGTTTCCGCCTCAACCGGCGAGATGGGCAAGCGCTACGGCTTCGTCTACGTCGATGCGGACGATGAGGGTAACGGCACCTTTGACCGCAGCCGTAAGGATAGCTTCTTCTGGTACAAGAAGGTCATCGAGTCTAATGGAGAGGACCTGGCATAGGTCATCGTCCGCTTACATGGTTGCTCGACTGCGAACAGCTGCACGACATACGCTGTTTGCGCTATAGTTGCGTGCTATTATTGTGATGTTATCCGCTGGTATGGTGGGTAACATTCACTCACAGTGTGATGTGTAAAGCTTCGCGCCTAATGAGATGGTGCGATGTATGAATGGGGGATCCTATGGGATTTTTTGACAGGTTTAAGAAGGCTGCGGAGCCCGAGGAGCCCGCTGTACCCGCGTCCGTGACGGCTCAGGCGTCTGCCGACACGCTGTGCGCACCCATTAAGGGCCGCGTCTGCAAGATGGCCGATATTCCCGATCCCGTTTTTAGCTCCGAGGTTCTCGGCAAGGGTTGCGGCGTCTGGCCCGAGGCCGATGTTGTCTACGCGCCCGTTACCGGTACGGTGACCGTTACCATGGGTCACGCCGTGGGCATCCAAGGCGACGACGGCGTTGAGGTCCTGGTGCACGTGGGCGTCGACACCGTCAACATGCAGGGGGAGGGTTTTACCGGCTATGTCGCCCAGGGCGACCACGTTGTTGCCGGTCAGGCTATTCTGGGCATCGACCGCGACAAAATCGCTTCTGCCGGCTATAAGGACGTTGTTGTTCTGGCTGTCTCTAACAGCGCCGAGTTCGCTTCTGTCGAGCTGTGCGCGGACGAGGATTCCGCTGTTTCCGCCGGTGATCCCGCTCTCAAGGTTACTCGCTAGTACTCTTTTCGCCTATAAGCGTGCAAGCCGCGTGCCCCTTGGTGCGCGGCTTTTGTTTTAGATGGCAGGCGCGCACCAAAAACGACGACGCCTCAAAGTGGACGTCGCCGTTTTATCTGGCAATGTTTTGAAGCTTATCCGTAAGCTAGATCTTCTGCATCTCGGAAAGCGTGTTGTTGTACCAATGGTACCAATTGGGCGGGCAGTACTTCTTAGCGGCCTGAACGCTAATGGTGTAACCATAGCCGCGCGCGAGGCCGCGTACGTGGGTGTTGATGGCCTCTTCCCAGCTTGAGAAGTCGATTGCACCCCAACCCCAGGCATTGTGCTCGCGGAAGCAATAGGTGCCCTTGGAGCTCTCGGTGTTGGAGATCGCGGGGGACCAACGGGGGTCGACGCCGTATTTCCAGGCGGCGGCAGCAAAGGTTGCGCCGTAACCCTCAAGAGGGGAGCCGGCGAGATAGGCGTCGATGCGCGCGGACCACTCGGCGACAAAGCTAGCCTCATCGGTATTCCAGTTGACGCCAGAGGTGTCGGGCAGCGCTACGTCTGCGCTCTCGGTGCCACCTGCAAGCTCGGTAGAGGCCTGCTGGAGCGCGGCGAGTTCGGAGGCAGCCTCCTCGTCCGCTTTCTTCTGAGCGGCCTCGCGGAGCTTCTGGGCTTCTGCGAGCGCGTCGGATGCGGCCTTTGCCTCCGTGTCTGCCTGAGCCTTTGCCTGCTCGAGTTCAACTTTCGTCTGCTCAAGCTGCTTTTGGGTTTC
>DBEWRE010000001.1:0-3793 GCA_048207125.1 Collinsella sp. | reverse complement strand
TCCCAACATAACGGCGTCGGCCGCGCTCCCAACACGGTTTGGCGCGGCCCACGCCTTTTCATTTACAACACCTGCTCGCAACGTTCGAAGAAGCATCGAATTCGCGAAGAGAGCACTCCTTAACGCTGGCTCTTCTCGCGCTCCTCGAGCGCCCGCTTAAGGGCTTCTATATCCTCGCCGGTGCGCTTCGATTTGCGCCAAAGCGCCAGAACAAAGATGAATAGCACCACCCAGATGCCTATGTAGGCAGCCAGCACGTAGGGGGCAGCGGGCAGTACGGTCGAATAGACCTCGGACAAAATGGGATCCATGGCTAGTCCTCCAAAGACGTGGAATCGACATGGGCGGCAACGGGCGAGCTGGGGGCATCGGATTCTACAAGCGAGGCCGATGCGGCGCCGCGACCAGAGTTGGCGGAGCCGGCACCGGAAGCACGCAGGCGGGCAAGGGCGTCGTCCGCCGCAGCACGAGTAGAGCGCGCATCCATTTCCTCCAACCGCTCTTTAAGCTCGTCCACCTCAAGCGCATCGGTATGGACGCGCAGCGCATAGCGGTACAGGGCGAAACCAATCATGAGCATGCCGAACAGGCCCAGCAAAAACGGGATGAGCATCATGGGCGGTAACCCGCTGTCCGTGCGGAACACCACGGGGTGGATGGACGAGGGCACCATGCGCGTGATCAGGAACGAGATGGGCGCATCGATAAATGCCACGATGCCAAAGACCGCGCAGAACCGAGCGCGGCGCTCCGGATCCTCGATGGCGTTGCGCAGGATAAAGTATCCGATAACCAGCAACATAAGGATAAAGTACGTGGTAAGACGAGGCTCCCACACCCACCATACGCCCCACTCAAAGCGGGTCCACAAATCGCCGGAAACCATGGTGGCGATAATGAACACCAGCGTGACCTGCGCAGCCGTCTGCGAGCGTAGGTCGTACTTGCGGTCCTTGGTCATCAAGAACCTCACGCCGTAGTACGCCACAAAGAACATGATCAAAAAGGACGACGCAGCAACCGGCACGTGCAGATAGAAGATCTTCTGGCTTAGCAGCAACTTGGTGGTCACAACCTGACCCGCGATAACGGTAGGCTCGGACAGCACCGCGCCCTGCACCAACGGCGCCAGGGTAAAGGTCCACGCAACATCGATGGCGGTGAGCAAGGCTCCCGCGATCAGCAGTATCGGGACAAGTTTATCCGCCTTTATTCGCAACGCTCTCTCCCCTCATATCTAGCGTCTTGCCCGCGGTCCGCGCGCAGCGCAACCACCCGCCGGCAAGCACTTGGCCAACGTTTCAACGCTCACTATGGTAGCCGATTCGCGCCGCGCCGCGACGCCCAAACGCATCGAAACGAGCCCGAACGCTCCTGCCGACCATAGCGCGAGAACCGCGCGAGCCATGCGGGCGCGATGCCGCGGGGACGCGCACGTTTGCGTTACTTATCCCTATGCCCAAGCGCTAACAAAGGGCACATTGCTACAATATGTATATCGCTTGCTTATTTTGCTTACACCGTGTTTGCCCACATCTAGGAGTACCGTATGAAGCAATACACACACATCCGCCTCCTTGCGACCGCAGCGCTCGCCCTGAGCATCGGCCTGGTGCCGCTCTCCACCGCCCGAGCAGACAACGGCGCCGCCAGCACCGAAACGACAACCACTGCGACGTCTGCGGGCAAGGATTCCTCGTCCCCCAAAACCGACGGCATCATCGTCACGCTGACAGACAAGGCGGAACGCGAGCTGCAGCTGCTGGGCGCCGACCGCGCGAACGGCGACATCGCCATGCTGGACTCCTCGTCCGCATTCCAGGAACTCGACCGCGCCGGCCTGGACGTAACCCAGCAGATCGCCACCGCTAACGGCGACATCGCCCTTGAAGTGCAGCCGGATCAAGGCGTCTCTGACCAGGAGGCCCTTGAGGACGCCCTCGAGCTGGACAGCGTCGAGTCCGCCCAGCTCAACTACGTGTACGAGCTGATCGAACCCGTGATCGACGAGCCCCTGGCATCCGCCGCACGCAGCGACGCCGCCCGCGCAGCAACCACCGCGTCCTCCGGCGAAGTCTCCACCCTGGCCGTCGACCAAATGCCCAACGACCCCTGGGCCAAGGCTTCCAACCCGGAAGAGGACCCCAACCAGTACTACCTGTACTCGTCCCACTTTGTCGAGGCGTGGAACATGGCCAAGGCGGATGATTCCGTCACCGTCGCCGTGCTGGATTCCGGCGTGATGCTGAACCACGACGACCTCAAGGCCAACATCCTGACCTCCCTTGCATGGGATTCCTATTACAACAAGGCCCTTACCGGCGTAGGCGACAACGTTGGCCACGGCACCCACGTTGCAGGCATCATCGCCGCGACCGCCAACAACGCCATAGGCATCGCCGGCGGCTCGTACAACGCGGACGTTCTGCCCATCAAGGTTTTCAGCGATGACGCGGCGCCCAAGTCCAACACCACCGCGATCATCTCCGCATACCAGTACATCATGACCCTGGTGAGCTCCGGCGCCGTTGACAACCTGCACGTTGTCAACATGAGCCTTGGCTACTACGGCAGCGACGTCAACGATCGCCTGCTGGAAGGCACCATCCGCACCGCCCGCGACGACTACCGCATCGCCACCGTATGCGCCGCCGGCAACGGCAACAAGGTCGACACCGCCTACACCGAGAACATCTACCCTGCGGACTTTGAGGAGTGCATCGCCGTTACCGCCCTCACCCCCACCGGCTCCAACGTGGTGTTCTCTGACTACAACGAAGCCAAGGACATCTCCGCTCCCGGCGCCTCCATCTGGTCCACCTACCTGCGCGATACCACCATCGGCAACGTCAAGTACGGTAAGTACAACCGTCAGACCGGCACCTCCATGGCGTCGCCCATGGTCTCCGCCGCCGTCGCGCTGATGTTCGCCCAGAACCCCGAAGCCACCGTTGACCAGGTGTGCCAGGCCCTCTACAACACCGCCGAGCCCGTGGTGGATGCCGAGAACGACCGCAGCGAGCTTAGCGGCAGCCACGGCGCCCTTAACGCGGCAGCCGCCCTGGTCGAGCTGCAGAACATCATCGACGCCGCCCAGTACCCCGACGTCAAGCCTGGCGACTGGTTCTATGACGCCGTTCTCGACATCACCCGTCGCGGTATCATGCGCGGCTATGACGACGGGACCGGCAGGTTTGGCCCCAACAACGACCTCCTGCGCGAGCAGGCTGCCGCGGTGTTCTACAACTACCTGGCAAAGGGCGACACGTCTTCACCCCGCGCTCCGCACAAAGACGTCTTGGACGACTGGTACACCGACTGCGTCAACTGGGCATATGACCACGGCTACATCAACGGCTTTTCCGACGAGTTCTACGGCGTGGGCCAGCCCCTCACCCGCGAGCAGCTGTGCTGCATCTTCGCCAACATCCTTGCTTCTGAGGACGAGGTGGAAAACGTCGACATGACCAAATTCGAAGCCATGCCCGATGCGGACAAGACCAGCCCCTGGGCTCGCAAATCCGTTGCATGGTGCATCAATAAAGAGCTTGTCAACGGCGTTGAAGTTGACGGCGAGCGTCAGATCCAGCCCAACGTCAACTGCTCGCGCGGCATGATGGCCGCCCTGCTCTCGAGCGCGATCAAGTTTGGCTTGATCTAGCGCAAACCCGGACCCGCGTCACGGCTCGCTGGCCCCAAAGGCGCGCCAACAGGTCAGGTGATTTGGTTGCACGTTCGCGCAGCCGCACGTTCGCGCAACTGCCTGGCTGCCTGGTTGCCTGGCTGCCTGGCT